>CAZPEN010000010.1:0-106931 GCA_964585615.1 uncultured Chthoniobacter sp.
GGCTTTGATGAACCGAAATTAGCCGATTTTTGCCACATCTGCGGAACTTGGGCTACTTCTGGCATTGCGAGCGGAACCCGGAGGGATTCCAGCGATTGAAGATCGAGAATTTTGATCGCGAAGCAAGAGAACTCACTGCCCGCGAAGCGGCCGAGTTGAATAAGCCATGAGCCTCCTGCTTTGTCTCGACGAAAGCGGCCACGACCACCGCAACATGCCTTACGAAGTGCATGGAGGCATTGCCATTCACACGCGCAAGTTGTGGCCATTCGTGCAGGCACTCATGACTTTGGAGCAGGCCTGCTTTGGCGACCGGCTCAGCCGCTTTCGGAAAGAGATCAAGGGCAGTCATCTTCTCGACAAAGATCGTTTTAAATGGGCTGCGCAGGATAGTCCACAGGAAGAGACGCTTCGCCGCCGGAATTGCCTTTCGTTCCTTAACAAAGGGTTGAACAAGCAGCCACAACGGCGTCACGAATTCACGGCTTACGGACAGGCTTGCCTGCTAATGGCGCGGGGGATTTTCGATCTTCTCGGTTCGCATGATGCAAAGATACTCGCGGTGGCGATTCCCAGGAACATTCCCCAGCCGCCGTCCGACAGGGAACCGGATCTGCTGCGGAAAGACTTGGTTTTCCTCCTTGAGCGGTATTTTTACATGCTCGAATACGCAAACGAAATGGGAGTAATCGTGCTGGACGAGACAGAGAAGACGCAGGACTGGCGGTTTGTGCGCATGCTTGAGCGGTATTTTCAGGAAACATCGACCGGACGCTACCGCAGCACACGCATCGTACCTTCGCCGTTCTTTGTGGCATCTGATATGGCGTATCCTGTGCAGGTGGCTGATGTCGTCATCTACGCTTTAAACTGGGGCTTCCGGCTTTCGCAGTTCGGAATGAATGCGCCTACAAGACCGGAGATCGAGTCGGAATTCGGAAATCTCATAGCCGGCCTGCAATTCCGCGGTGATGGCTATCGAGATGGCAGAGTTTTCAAAAGCTACGGGATCGCCTACGTTCCAGACCTCTACACCGCCCGGGCATGAGCAAAAAAGAAGGAGATAAAGCTTTCAGAACCACCAGCCAAAGCTGCCAGTCCCTGGGCCGAATCTCCAGGTTGAGTAACGTCCAAAGTTGCACCCGCGTCAATACCTGTTTGTGGCAGACAGGAAGGGATTAACTCCGGTAGCAGTTCCATCGTAAAAACGCCGCCCTGCCTGGCTCAAATCGTGGGTTACCCGCCAGACCTTCAGGAAGAAGCCATGAAGACCGTGCTCCGCCAAGCCGGGTTGCTCTGCGCCGAGTGGACCTGATTTCCCCCCTGCGTCCCCTGCGCCGCTGCGTGAGAATTTTCCGGATTTTGGGGCAAAACGCCCCCAACGGGACGTGAAGGCGTTCCGGAAATTCGGAGAGGGCTGTATGCGATCCGGGCGGTGGAGTTTCCATTGGGAGGGCAACAGGGAAACAACCAACACAGAAAAAAACACCGTCCAACCCAGCCTTCAGATCCTCCTCCCCCCGCCTGCCACGGAAATCGGCATGAATCTCCACCCGCGAAACCCGCGCCGCCGCGCAATGCTGCTACTCCAGATCCGCGGAGGTCACGCTCTGCTGCGGACGGGAAGCCAGAAGCTCCGCCTGGGCGACCACCCGCTCCGGGGTCTCATCGAAACGGTATCCGTGGCAGTTCGGGCAGGTGACCACCCTTGCAGCAACGATCGACTCGCAGCCCTCACACACCTTGTAGTTCAGGGGTGCTTCCATGATCTTCCGGGCCCGGGCGGCACGGTCTTGAAGATGCTCGGAGGGTTTCATGAGACGGGAGGGATCGCTTTTTTCCGGAGAATGTAAAACTTCATGCGCAGGCAGTTCGGTTCCGAAGGATACACCCAGGAGGGCAGCGGGGGGGAATCTTTTTGAAAGACGACTTCGTATCCGAGGGCTCCCGAGATGAGATCGTCTAGAAACGGCCCGGCCATGCGATCCTTCAGGTTTTGAGAATCCACCGTGATAAAATCCGACCCTCTCGCCGCCAGGGCTTCCGGGGTGAAAAAATCCGGACGGTTGAGTTCCATGTTTTTTTTCAGGCGATCCTGCACCCAGGGATTGTCCTTCAGGGCCTCGCTGAACCGTCTGTTCCGGTCCAAGCCGATGGGAAAATTGATAACCTTGACGTCTCTCCCCGTCATCCACTTCCACTGCGGCGATCCCGTGCTGGCTTCCACCTTGCAATGCGCGGGGAAGTTTTCCTCCGCCCATTCCAATGCGGCCATCCGGGGGTCTTCGACAAATTGCCGGGTGATTTCCCAGCTGCTTGCCAATCCGTAAAGACCGAGGGCCAGCGCCGGAACAACCACCGCCGCCCGCCACCGGGAAAGACACTGCCAGCCGGGAGCGGCCCACAACAAAAGAAAGGGTGCCACCGGCAGCACAAAGCGCGTCTCAATGCGGGGAAATCCCCCGATTTTCCAGAAATACAAAGCGGACACCGCCACGCAAAGCCCCACCGCCTGCAACGCGGACCCGGGGGTCTTCCAAAACGCCCAGGCCGTTCCCAGCACCACCAGCACCGGCAGAAGCAGACAAAGCGGCCATCCGAACACCTCCGGCAACGCCGCAATAAAATCCGCATACCCGCTGCCACCGGTCTGCCCGTCGTAAATCGGGGTCACGGTATAATTGTACATGAAGTCCGCGACGAACTTCCGGTAATCCAAAATACAATACGGATTCACCACGACAAAGGTGACCGGCACCACAAAGCCCCCCACCCAAAAGGCCGGACGCTTCAGAAAACCGAGATATCCACGTCCGTCCCGATACATCATGTGCGCCAGGGGAATCGCCAGCGCGACAGCCAGTCCGTTGTATTTCGTCGCCGTGGCAAATCCCGCAAAAACACCGGCGGCCACCGATGCGCACATGCCGCCATTTTTCAAAATCCTCCCGCTGGCAACCACACTGGCCAGCATCCAGAAAATCAGCGAAAGATCCGCTGTCAGGAAGATTTTGTGCAAAAGAAATCCCGAGCAGGTCGCCAGCAGAAACCCGCTCACCCGGGCCGATGCCTGCCCAAAATGATCATTCGCAAAAACATAAACCAGGGCCACGCATCCCAGCATGAACACCGCCTGGAGCACCCGGGCGGCCAGAAGCCGCGCCTGCCAGCGCCGGCTCTCGGCTTTCCCCTTGTCCGCACCAAAAAATACACACGCGCCGGAAACCCACTTGCTGGGCTCGTTGATCAGCATGTTGTTGATGTAGGTATGCAGCGGCGGCTTGTCGAAACGTTCAGGATGGAGCGGCGGACTCTTCTTGATGCTCTTGAATGCCGTTGCATCGGGATTCATGCAGTCATACCCCCCCCAATTCAGGGCGGAGATGCCTGTGAAGAAGGAAATCAACAGACAGAGGACAAGGATCGGATCGATTTTTTTGAAGCTGGAACAAAGACGTTCCCTCAACGGGACATCGGAAACCGGACATGAGGACGAGTTGGACACCCGCAAAAACTCCTTCCCCCGGAAAGACCCGTCAAGCGCATTCCCTCCGGTGTCACCCCTACTGCAGCACCCCGAGAGAACGCAGCCTTCCTTTTTCCAAGGCAAAGATCTCCCTGCTCACCGGGTAATTCGACCCAAGATAACCGGAGATGATGAACTCCCCCATTTTTTGAAAAGCCTGATCCTGCCGGGAAAAAACCAGGATCTGATACCGGTTCGGCACAGCCACAAGCAGGTCCGGTCCCAAGGTGTCTGCAAATTTCTCCGCAAACCCGGGAGCCAGAACCGAGGAAGCCGTCAGCGGGTTTTCCGACTCCAGCACCGCATACTGGATGACTCCGTTTTTGTCCCTGACGAACCGTGGTTCGATCGAGGAAAAAACCTTTGTCGCCGTCTCCCGGGCATCGTCCTCGATGGGCTTCTTCGCCATGTCCATGATCCGCTCGTGCCCGCCTTCCGCCCCGTAAATTTCCCCGTCCCGGATCCGAACCAGCGCGAGAATCGTGCGCTCCGAACCGGCAATCCCGCGGCGAACCTTGTAGTCCATGAACGACGGCTCCACCATCCAGGCCCAATGCGTGTCCTCCCCGGCGAAGACGGCCGTGGCCAACAGAAAAACGCACATCCCCCATTTGAGTTTTCCTCGGGCTCTGGTATGGATGCGGGGTGATTGCATTTCTCGAAGGAACTCTGGCCGAGGCTCTGCCGACACAGATTGTTGTGAACGTCCAAGGCGTGGGCTATCAGGTCCTTGTCCCGGTATCAAGTTTCGAGCGTCTTCCGCAGCCGGGGGCGCCGGTGAAAATTCTGACGCACCTGTCGGTGCGGGAAGATGCCCATGTGCTCTATGGATTCCTCACCGAAGGCGAGCGCGACCTCTTCCGGCTGCTTCTTCACCACGTCTCGGGGGTCGGCCCGAAGATTGCCCTGGCGGTCCTGAGCGGGCTTCCCACCGACATGTTCAAGGCGGCCGTGGTGGCCGGCGACATCGCCGCCATTTCCCGGATCAACGGCATCGGAAAAAAAACCGCCGAACGCATCGTCCTGGAACTGAAGGACAAAGTCGGCATCGCTGCCGAATGGGAAGCCTCCAGTGCCAAAAACGCCCCGAGTGAAGCCGATTCCCGCCTCCATGACGCGGTTCTCGCCCTCATCTCCCTCGGTTACAAACAGGTGGAAGCTCACAAAGCCGTCCGCCGGGTTCTGGATCTCTCCGAATCGACTCCCACCGCTGAAGACTTGATCCGGCAATCCCTGAAGATCCTCTCATGAGCCCGGAAGAAACGGTTCGGAACATCCACGCCGCCCTGCCGGAGGGCGGACTTTTCCACGAGAAAGATTGGCGCATCTCCCCGCGTCCGTTTCTCTTGGATGCCGGCCTCCGGGAAGAAATCGAGAAGCTCGGTTACCGCCTCCTCCTTTTCCTGCGGGCCTGCGACCAGCTTTACCGGCTCAGCGCCCGGGGAAAAATCCATCCTTGGGTCGCGGAATTGCTCGACCGTGGAAAACCTCCCGCCCTCGTCGCCTGGCAGCGCGAACACGGCGTGGCCGGGGATATTCCCAAGGTCATCCGCCCGGATCTCATTCTGACAAACGGGGGATTCGTCATTGCCGAGATCGACAGCGTCCCCGGAGGCATCGGTCTCACCGCGTGGTTGAACAAAACCTATTCGTCGCTCGGCCACGAAGTCCTTGGCGGACCGGATGGAATGCTCCGCGGCTTCGCCACCACCCTTCCGGGAGGCGACATCCTGGTCTCCGAAGAAGCCTCCACCTACCGCCCCGAGATGGAGTGGCTCGCGGACCAGCTCAACCGGGAATTCCCCTCGTCCTGGAGGGTGCTGGACACCGTCCCGAGAAACGATTGGCAAAAGAACATCTACCGCTTCTTCGAACTCTTCGACCTCGACAATATTCCCGCCGCACCCGCTCTCCTGGAGTCCGTCGCGAACGGAACAACCCAAATCACGCCGCCCATCAAACCGGCCCTCGAAGAGAAACTCTGGTTCGCCCTTTTCTGGCTCAAGCCCCTGGAGGAATTCTGGCGCCAGGAACTCGGAGAGCGTGCGCAGCAGGCCCTCCGGCGGGTCATCCCCTACACCTGGCTGCTGGATCCCACCCCGCTTCCCCGCCATGCCGTGCTCCCGCGCCTCGAAACCCACTCCTGGGAAGAAGTCGCCCGCTTCAGCCAGAAACAACGCCACTACATTCTCAAAATCAGCGGATTCTCCGAAGAAGCCTGGGGATCGAGAGGGGTCGTGGTCGCCTCGGATCTCCCCCAGAAACAATGGCAGACGGAATTGGAAAACGCCCTCCGGGATTTCGAACACCGTCCCCACATCCTTCAGGACTTCCATCCGGGCCGGCTCGTGGAGGAATCCTACTGGACCCCCGGCCAACCGGAACTCCGCCCCATGCGCGGCCGGGTCCGCCTTTGCCCCTACTACTTCGTCGGAGAAAAATCCGTCACCTGCGGCGGGGCGCTCGCCACGATCTGCCCCGACGACAAAAAACTCCTCCACGGAATGCGCGATGCCATTCTTGCCCCGGCGGGATTTCTCCCGGCAGAATCTTAGGGATCGCCTTTGTCCGCAATGACCACCTTCCGCGCCCGCCTTCTCCACCCCGTGTCCGCACCCTCCGTGGAAAACGGCATGGTCTGCGTCGAGAACGGAAAAATCACGGCCTGGGGACCATGGGATGGACGCGGGGCCGTCGATCTCGGCGAGACCATTCTCCTGCCGGGGCTCATCAATGCCCATTGCCATCTCGATTACTCGGTCATGCGCGGTGCCATCCTCTCCAATACCAGTTTTTCCCAGTGGATCCGCCGGATCAACGACCTCAAGCGCACGCTCTCCGATGCCGATTACCTGGCCTCCATCGCCGACGGCTTCCGGCAGCTCATCCGCCATGGCACCACCGGCGTTTTCAATATCGAGTCCTTCCCGGAGTTGATGCTCCGGATGCCTCCCCCGCCGATCCGCACCTGGTGGTTTTATGAAATGATGGATGTCCGGAACCGCATCCACACCGAAGACGTGGTGGCCGGTGCGCTGAGTTTTTTTGAGAACCGTTCCGGCTGGCCCGGAGGCTTCGGCCTCTCGCCCCACGCCCCCTACACAACCTCCCCGGATCTCTACCGGCTGGCCCGCTTCTGCTGCGAGAAATACGGAATGCCGCTCATGACCCACCTCGCGGAGTCCGACGAAGAATTCGAGATGTTCCGCCATGCCGGCGGACCCTTGCACCATTTTCTGAAAAATCTCGGGCGAAAAATGTCCGACACCGGCATCCACTCCCCCGTGGCCCGCCTCCTCGCGGAGAAGGCCCTGCCCGAAGGCGCCATCCTCACCCACATGAATTTCCTTGAAGAAGAGGACTGGGAACTCCTGCACGGGAAAAACTTCAGCATCGTCCACTGCCCGTGTTGTCACGAATACTTCGACCGCGGGCCCTTCCCCCTCGAACGCTTCCTGCGGGAAGGCTTCAACGTCTGCCTCGGCACCGACAGCCTGGCCAGCAACCGCGCACTCGACATGTTTGCCGAAATGCAATGCGCCGCCCGCAACCACCCCGGCGCATCTCCCTCCCAAATCCTCGACATGGCCACCCGGAACCCCGCCAAGGCCGTCGGACAACACGGACGCCTCGGAGAAATCGCCCTGAACGCCGAAGCCGACCTGATCGCCATCCCCTACAAAGGAACCGCCGCCTCCGCGACAGAAGCCATCCTCTCACACACCGGCCCCGTTCCCTGGATGATGATTGCCGGGAAGGTCAGAGATTCTTGAACCCGAAAACGGGTTTGCAGCAAATGCGCCGTGGGCAGAAAGATTGCATACCGCTTTTTACAAAGGCGTTTCTGAAAATCTTGCCCGTCCTGTCCAAAAACCGGTTTCAGGTTAAGTAGAGTAGGGAGACCGCCCCGAGCAAACGAGGTTTTCGGGTTAAAGCATCTTCATCGTCAGGGGAAACTTGTAAGTCTCACCATTTCCGGCCTTCACCGCCCCCAGAATCACAAACACCACCCAGGCAATGAAGACTCCCGCCGGAAGGACAATCGGGATGAACAGGCAGGACCCCACAAAAGCCACCACCACGGAAACCACCATCCAGATCGTCCAGGAAATCTGGAAATTCAAAACATCCCGGCCGGCCGCATCGATCTCCGCATTTTCCGGCTTCTTGATCAGCCAGATGATCAACGGCCCGAGAATGTGCCCGAACGAAGGCAGCACCAAACCGGCCAGTGCGCTCAGATGCAGGAACACAATCCACTGGCGGTCCGTGATTCCCCCCGGCGCGGGAGGCGGCAAAGGAGGCTGTGGAGTTGGCTCGGGATTCGGGGCAGGAGGAGGAGTTTCCATGAGCGAAACTTAAGCAGGATTCATTCCAAGCGCAAACCCGGGGATTGCCGCAGGAGGGACTTCCGGATAGCCTCCGGAAAATCTCATGAACGAAATCATCACGTTTCTCAGCGAAAAACTCGCCCTGCCCGAATCGACCATCAGCTCCGCCATCGGGGTGCTCCTGAATTTGTTGAAGGAAAAAACAACAGGCACCGAGCTCGAGAAGTTCGTTCATCTCGTCCCGGGAAGCGCGGAATTGATGGCGCAGGCTCCCAAAGTCGCTCTCGACAGCGCCGGGGGATTGGGCGGTTTGCTGGGGATGCTGGGCGGCCAGGCAGCGGATCTTGCCAGGGCCTCGGCGGCCCTCCAACAGGCCGGGGTGCCGACAGACAAAATCGTTCCCCTGGCACGGGAGTTTTTCGCCAAGGCGCAGGAAGTCGCCGGCCCCGAAGTTGTCGCGGAAATTTCCAACAGCTTCCCCATGCTGAAAGCTCTGTTGAAAAACTGACCCGCCCGACATTTTCCCCCTCTCTTTTTTGGAATGAAGCCTCTTTCCATCGGCCCCCTGTTCGCAGCCGGAGGAATCTTCTTCCTGCTCCTCCTCTCCGGCCACCCGCTGCACTCTTCCGAAAACCCCTACGCGAAAAACCCCGCCCGCGGCCTGGCCATTTATAAACCGCAGGACTTCCAAAGCGACGCATCGGCGAACATTGTGGAATACATCGGGTATCAGATCCACGACACGGTGACATATGTCGCCACCGTCGACCACCGGCGCATCACCCTCCCCACCACCAGCTCGGATGTGCTCCTCCTCCCCTACCCAGGCCGGGGAGAAGCTGTGCCGGAAGATGCGCTGACCGTCATTTCTGTCGCGGAGCACCGCTTCCCGCAGTTCCGTCCGTTGCTCATCCCGTTGAAAGCCACCTGGCTCCGGGAAGCCCAACGCCCGCGCGGGGAAATTGAGAAAGAAATCAACGCCCGCCAGCAAAACCGCTCGCTCGCCGGGAAGTTCGCCGAACTCTGGAAAATCATCGCCAAACCGATCCGCAACAAACCTCTCCCCTCGCCGACTCCCGCAGCATCCTCCTCCCCGTCCCCCCACCCGACGGACCTGGACAAAAACCTGAAAATCATCGGCGATTACTACCGCACCCTCGGCGAAACCGGATCGCCGGAGGGAACAACCGAATAACCTATTCTCCCCGGGAACGTCTTTCCATGAACCACGCAATGGCGATGCAGATCTCGTAGAGCACATACATCGGCCCCCCCATCAAAACCAGGGTCAGTATATCGGAGGTCGGGGTGATGACCGCCGCAAGGACAAAAATAATGATCAGCGCAAAGGCCCGCGTCCGCTGGAGCAGGGCACAATCCACCACCCCGAGCTTCACCAGCACCAACACCACCAACGGAAGTTCGAACGCGAGCCCGAAGCCGATGACAAATTGCGTGGTGAAGGAATAATACTCCCGCACCGTCCACGTCGGCTGCCAGTGCATCGCCTGCGCGTCCTTGAAGAAAAATTCCAGCGTCTGCGGCAGGACCACGAAATAACTGAATGCCACGCCGCCGAGAAAAAGCCCGAAGCCCATGATCGCCACCGGATAGAGCAGTTTCTTCTCCGCCGGAGTCAGTGCCGGCAGGATGAACTCGGCCAGAAAAAGCAGCAAAAACGGGAAGGCCAGGACGATCCCCCCGTAAAAAGCGAGCTCCAGCGAAATCGTGAAAGAATCCGCCACACCGAGGGACTGGAGGTTCGCCGCCCGCTCGGGATCCACGGCGATCAGCGGCCGCTGCACAAGCGCCGCAAGCTCGCTCCGGAAAAGAAAACAGAGCGTCATCGCGACACCCAGCGCAAGGGCAATCTTGATGAGGGTCGCGCGAAGATCCTCCAGATGGGCCAGGAACGGCTTGGCCTCGTCGCGGGATTCCCGGAAATCAAAAAAACGCTTCAGGCTCATGCGAAGTCCCCCCTGGCGGTGAGGCGGGCGAAACAGGCCAGCGTGTTGCTGTCAATGATGCCCCCCTCCGCAACGGCCCTCCGCAACTCTTCGGGAGAAAATTTCCCCACCTCATGAATCGCCTCGTGTTCGTCGTGATCGCGAAGATGCGGCGCGGAGGTGACTCCCGGCGCCAGAAAAAGGTGACAGCATTCGTCGGTGAAGCCCACCGAGGAATAAAACATCCCGAGGGGCACCAGCGGGGCCGCACACACCACGGCCGCCTCTTCCCCCAGCTCCCGCACCGCCGTCGCCAGGATGCTCTCCGCATTCACCTCTCCCTCGACCTGACCGGCGGGAAATTCCCATGTCTCCCGCTTCACGGCAACACGCTCCTGCCGGATGAGCAGATAGTTTCCTTCCGCGTCCCGGGGAGCCACCACCGCCGCCACCGGACGTCTCGCGACAAACCAGTCCACTCCATCCGGCCGGCTCGGTGTCGCAATACGCTCCCTCACCACGGTAAGCCACGGGGAACGGGCCAGAACTTCCGAACGCAGGGTGGCCCAGGAGGCGGAATCCGTCACACGCTTTTCCATCAGCCAAGGTGGGCGGTCCAACGGGCCAGTTCCCCGGCCACATTCCCGGGGGATGGCGCTCCGGTTGTGCGGCGGGCCTTCATGGCGGAGTCCAGATCGAATGTCGCCGCCACCACTTCGGGCGTCAACACCGGAGACGCGGCCAGAAACACGGCGGAATCCAGCCGGTGCAAAGGCTCCCCGGCATCCTGCGCCCGGGCCACCAGCTTCCCGACTATCTCATGCGCCTGCCGGAAGGGCACCCCGCCCTCGACAAGGCGGTCGGCCAGATCGGTCGCCAGCAAAAGGGGATCCGACGCCGCTGCACGAGCCCGTTCTTCCCGCAGGGAGGCCGCCGCCATCATCTCCGCAAAAATCGCCAGTGTCGCCCCCACGGTGTCCACGGAATCGAAAACCCCCTCCTTGTCCTCCTGCATGTCGCGATTGTAGGTGAGAGGGAGCCCTTTCATCGTCGTCAGCAGGGCCACCAAATTCCCGTAGAGACGCCCGGTTTTTCCGCGCGCCAGCTCGGCAATGTCGGGATTCTTCTTCTGCGGCATGAGGCTGGACCCGGTCGTGTGGCGGTCGCTCAATTCCAAAAAACCGAACTCCGCCGACGCCCAGAGGATCACATCCTCGCTCAGACGCGAAATGTGCATGCCCAGAATCGCCAGCGCCGCCAGCAACTCACAGGCAAAATCCCTGTCCGCCACGGCATCCATGCTGTTCGTGGTCACCCGCGAAAACCCCAGCTCCGCCGCCACGGCCTCCCGGTTGAGAAGCAGCGTCGAACCGGCAATGGCCCCCGACCCCAGGGGCATCGAATCCATCCGCCGGGCACAATCCGCCACCCGCCCGGCATCCCGCTCCAGCATCTCCACATAAGCCAGGAGATGATGCGCAAAGAGCACCGGCTGCGCCCGCTGGAGATGGGTGTAACCCGGAATCACCGCCACAGGATGCCGCGAGGCCAGTGCCACCAACGCCCGCTGCACCCCCCGGATCCCCTCCCCGATCCCCGCGCAGGCATCCAGAAGATACAGGCGAAAATCCAAGGCCACCTGGTCGTTCCGGCTGCGCGCCGTGTGCAACTTTGCTCCCGGCGCCCCGATCCGGCGCGTCAGTTCGGCCTCGATGTTCATGTGCACATCCTCCAGATCTTCGCTGAAGGCAAAAGTGCCTTCACGAATTTCCGCTTCGATGGCCCGGAGCCCCCCCTCAATCTGCCCAAACTCGTCGCCCGTGAGGATGCCCGCCTCCACAAGCGCCCGCGCATGGGCAATGCTGCCCCGGATGTCCTGTTGGTAAAGCCTCCAATCGGTCGTCACCGACTGCCCGTAGCTCTTCAGGAGATCCGATGCCTCCTGCTTGAATCGTCCCTTCCACATGACCCTAGGAAGCGGACTCCGCCGGACGTTTCGCACAGGTGCCGTGCAACTTCAATTCGTCACAATGCGCCTCGATTTTCACCATCTTGTTCGTCGGGGAAAACCCGAGACGGCGGGTAATGCAATTTTCCAGCAGTTCCATGTTGATGTCTTCAAACTCAATGATTTTTTTGCAATCCACGCAAACCAGATGATTGTGCGTGGGGTGTTCCAGAAAGTTCGGATCGTAAATTTTCGTCTCCCCGCCGAGATCCAACTCGCGAAGCAACCCGCTCTCCACCAGCAGGGGCAAAGTCCGGTAAACCGTTGCACGGGAGACCGAAGAATCGATTTTTTTCGCCATCACCAGTAACTCCTCCGCATTGAAGTGCTCCTTGGTTCCAAAGGCCGCCTCAATGATGGCGTCGCGTTGCGTGGTTTTGCGAAGCCCCTTGCCGGCAAGGTAGCCATACAAAATCTCCCGCACGCCTTCTCTGGATGATGTGTCCATCTGTGCGCCAGAGTAATGCGGACTCGCCATGAGTCAAGGAGGGGAAAGGCCAGAGAGCTACGGCAAAGGAGAGCGGAGTGCCGTTGCTGCATTCCTGCCCTGGCGGGGTTCGTCCGTCTCCAGTCCATAGTCCCTGGCACGGCCAACATAGGGCGCATTCCGTTGTTGGCAACAGGAAACCAAAAGAATTTGTTGCATTTGCGCTTGCAGTGGTTGCAAAGCTCAGTTATTCACAACCTTGCTCCTCAACCAATCATCTTCAGTCATGGGTAAAGTTCTCCTCTATGCTTCCATCGCCGTCACTTTGGCAACGACGGCACTTGGTTTTATTAACAAAGGCAAGCTGTCCGCGTCGAAAGACGAACTCGCCTCTGCGCAACAGCAAATGCAACAGAAGCTGGCCTCTGTCGAACAAGTGCAGAAAGACTTGAAGGCGACCAAGGATTCCCTGGCCACAATCACCGCCGAAAAAGACCAGGCCGCCGCCCAGGCGGAAACCATCAAGGGAGACTTGGAAAAGAACAAATCCCAAGTCACCGATCTCTCCACCCAGATCGCTGCGAAAGACACTCAAATCTCCGAACTCAATGCCAAGATCGAAGAAGCCACCAACAAGATCGCGACCCTGAGTTCCGCCACCCCGACGACCCCCTCCGGCCCCAGCCCGGAAGACCAGGCAAAGATGCAGGAACAGGAAACCCTCATCGCCAAACTCCAGGCCGACCTCGATGCCTCCCGTTCCCAGTTGGAAGAGTTGCGCAAAAAGGATGCTGATCGCCTCGCGCTCAAGATGCGCAACGGCCTCGAAGGCAAGATCCTCGCCGTCAACCAGGCTTGGAACTTTGTTGTCCTCAACCTCGGCGACCGGAATGGCGTCGTCGGAAACGCCGAGATGCTCATCAAGCGCGGCAACCAACTCATCGGGAAAGTACGCGTCACATCCGTCGAGCCTTCCACTTCCATCGCCGACGTCGTCTCGAACAGCATTCCCCGCGGACTCAGCATCCAGCCCGGTGACAATGTCATCTATCAAGCGACTGCGGAATAGTCTTTTGCTTCTGGGTGCTCTCCTCCTCATCGGAGGATGCGCCGTTGATGACAAACCCGAATCCGAGCAGGCGGGCGCAAACCTGCCATGGAATCGGCCGGAGAAATGGGAAGGCCCGGGCGTCATGGGCTCCATGATGCAAGGCCACTGAGTTTCCTTTTTCTTCACCTCCTCACCACACCGGGGAAGCGGCAGCATGCCGCTTCTACAAACTTTCCCGACCGGACACAGATTTCCGGGCAACTCATGCGCGGCATGAGGAATCGCCGGAGTCCGCGATCAAGTTCCCGTGATTTTGGGATCAGGCGACCGCCGTCCCTTGGAAGACAGCCCGACCTGCTGCCGGGTTCACCCGGACCATTTCCGGTGAACGTTCGTAGAAAGTCGGGGGTTCGACATTCGCATTTTGTGCTTCCTTTTTGAGGGACTTGTAAAGAAACCGTCCTCCCAGTGAAGCCGCGATCCTGGCCTGGGGACCAAACTGGCGGATCAGATCCTTCAAAATGGCATCGGCCTCGCGATACATGGCCGGGTCTTTCCGATACCAATGCCGGGTTGCCCACAGCACCGCGGAATACTGGATCGGAAGGGTGCGGGCCTCGCGTTGGAACCGGCGGCGCACCCGCTTGTCGGGATGTTTGGCATATTTCTTCCAGCCGCGAAGTGTCGCCCGCGCCATGCGCATCACACTCGGTCCGTTGGCCTCAAAATCCCGGGCAAAGGCTTTCAGCAAAAACCGGGTTTCCTCGCCGGGCGGAATGTGCGGGTGCTTGTGCATGAACCGCAACTGCCCGTGGGCATCGGAAGGATCTTCGCATTCCGGATCGACAAGTGTTCCGTTGGCCCGGTGTTCCTCGAAAAGCGGAGTCCCCGGAACCGGCGTGTAAAGCATGAATTGATGGAACTCCGTGTTGTGGGAAACCGCATGTTCGATGGCCTCGTCGAGATTTTCCACCGTATGTTCCTCCAGTCCGATGATCGTCGAGCCGAGAATGCTGATCCCATGGGACTGCAGCTCGCGGATGAGTTCGTGCGTGTCGGTTCCGGCGAGCTTCTGATACTGGCTCTTCTTTCCTTCCAATCCCATCCAGACCCACGAAATCCCAAGCCGCACCAGTTGGTCCATGGTGTAGGAACGCAGGACATTCGCCGAACTGAAAACATAAAGCGACCAGCTCTTCCCGTGTTCCTCCATCAGTTCCAGAAGCCTCAACGCCCGCTTCTTGTGCAGGAGGAAATTTTCGTCCATCACGAAAAACGACTGCACCTTGAGATCTTTCTCCAAACCGGTCATCACCCCGAACAACTCGTCCCCGGTTTCGTAGAAATTGATGAAGCGCCCCTTGCCCCCGAACATCGCGGAGGTGGAGCAGAAGTTGCAGCCCATCGGACAACCGACGGAGGGAATCAGGGTCGCCGCCACATCACCCGGTTTCTCACTCAGCTTCATCCCCATCGTCCGCGTGCCGATGCCGGAAAGGATCCTCGGATGCCGCACCGGAGCGGAGATGTCCTCCCCGAGAAATTCCCGGAACCACCGCACGCCTTCGCCACGAACCACATAATCCGCACCGAGACGCTCCTGGATTTTCGGCAACCCCGAAATGTGCCCCCCGACGATGATCTTCGCCCAAGGCTGAAATTTGCGGATCAGGCGGCACATTTCCCGCGCCTTGAGGTAATTCGGCGGAATCGCACTGATCGCCACAATGTCGTAGAACTCGTTTGTGATCTCCTCGGTGAATCTCTCCAGAGTCGGAAAATCCAGCAAGGCACTCGGCGCGGAAATGTTCTCCCGAATGAGCATCAGCCCCCAGGACCGGTGGAACATGCGGATGGAAAACGGCCCCTGAAGACGGGTGACCTGGTTGTGATAAAGCTCCATCGGGTTGATGGCGCGGCTCCCGAAGTCATCGTCTCTCGCGTAGGGACCGAAAACACTCGTGAAAAGAATACGTGGCAGCGCACGGGCCGGACCCGCCACTTCACACTCCCACCGGGGCATAAATGACATAAGGCTCACACCCTAGGCCCCTGCCACGACATCACCACAGATTTTCCGGGCCAAACGGGACAAAACGACGCAATATTTGAGCGGGATCAATGATTCTGTGGGCAAAAAAGGAATTCAGGACTCTTCCGAGAGCTTTGCCAGGCCGGAGGAAAGTTGTTTGTCTCCCCGCGCCCCGAGTTTCTGGAGCTCCAAAGTTCGCCGGACAAGATTTCCCCTCCCGCTGGCAAGCCGGGAGAGAGCGAGATCATAGGCCGCCCGGGCCTGCTCCAAACGTGCGCCAACCTCTTCGAGGGACTGGGTGAACAACACAAACGCATCATGCAGATTTCCCGCCTGCCTGGCGATCTCCTGCGCGTTCACCGTCTGCTTCTGGTATCTCCAGACGCTCTCCACCGCCCGCAGCGCAACCAACAGGGTGGACGTCGAAACCAGGACGACATTCCTGTCAAAGGCATCGCCATAAAGTGCCGGGTCTTCCTGAAGGGCCAGATGAAGGGCGGGCTCCACGGGCACAAACATCAGCACAAAATCCGGAGACTGAAGATTCCGGAGCCCCGGATAATCCTTCCGGGCCAGTTCTTCGACATGACGCCGCACCGAAAGAAGATGCTCCCGAAGAGCGGTCGCCCGGGCACTCTCGGAGGGAGCATTCACCGCCTTCTCATAGGCCGAAAGCGAAACCTTGGCGTCAATGACGAGATTCTTGCCCTCGGGCAGATGGATCACGACATCGGGCATCCGGCGCGTCCCATCATCATCCACAAAGGATGCCTGGGTCTCGTATTCGACGCCTTTTGTGAGGCCGCTTTTTTCCAGGATGCGCTCCAGAACAAGTTCCCCCCAGGTGCCCTGGGTCTTGGATTGTCCCTTGAGGGCGGAGGTGAGATTCCCGGCTTCCTCGGCCATCTGGCGGTTCAACTCGTGGAGACTCTTCAGCTGGCTCCCCAGGGCGGCGGCAGACTTCTCCTCTTCGTTGTGAATCGCCTCCATCCGCTCGCGAAACTCCCCGAGCCTCTCCCGGAACGGTGCCAGCAACGTGACAAGATGCTGCTGGTTTTGATCGAGAAACTTGGCGCTCTTTTCCTCAAGAAGCCGGCCCGCAAGATTCTCAAACTCCAGCTTCATCCGGGCCTGCATCTCCGCAAGCCGCGCGGCATCGGCTTCAAGCCGCTCCAACAAATGGCCCTTGTCGGACTCCGCAGCCGCCAGGGCCGACGAAAGTTGCGTGGTTTTTTTGCGCTCCTCTTCCAAAGAATCCTGCGCCTTCCCCAACTGGGCTTCCAACCCGGAAACCCGGGAGGCCTGCACCAAAGTCGCCGCTTTTTCCCGCCCCAAACGTATTGCCGCAACCAACCAGGACACCAAAGCCCCAAAAACCAAGGCGGCAAAAATGAGGAACCACGTCGTCATGCCCGCAGCCTACGATACAGCCGGGCAGGATGGCAACCGGACAGGGGGGGGACTTTCCCTGCGGTGCGTTTCTCAGGCAGAAACGCCCTGCCGGGCGCACAAATAGAAAAGGCCGGACGGGATTTGCACCCCGTCCGGCCCAAACTGTTCAGTCCTTATTTGGACATTCCGACGCTGCTCGGAGCCGGGGCCGGAGCCGGTTTGCTGGCGCAGGCGCCAAGGCTGAGAGCGGCTGCGGCGATAGCTGCCACTGCTGCGATTTTGACGAATTTCACGATTGGTTTCCCCTCCTTTCCTGGCATGTTGCCTGGAGCCGACTCTGTCACATCCTTGCGGCGTGACAACATCTTTTCTTGCGGAAATTTCAGGAAATTTCCACCTCCGCCCCCGGAGGCACCAAAGAATAAAGCTCGATCACATCCTCATTGCGGAGACGGATGCATCCATGGCTGGCGGGCTGGCCGATCAAGTCCTCCTGGTTGGTTCCGTGGATGTAGATGAAACGGTCCCGGGTGTTGCGGTTTTCCTCGCCAAGCCCTTCCAACCACAGGATCCGGGTCAAAATGCCATCTTCCTCCCCCCCGGACACGGCAATTTCCCCGGTCGGACGGCGGCTCTTGAAAATCGCCCAGGCCGGCGCGGAGTCACCGATCTTCTCACAAATCCGGAACCGTCCGAGCGGCGTCCGAAAGCTGCCGGGCTCGGTGCCGATGCCAAATTTTGAGGTGGAAACAGGCCAGGACTTGACCGCAACGCCATTCGAGAGAAGATGCAGGGTCTGTCGGGGCACATCCACCCGGAGCGAAACAACCGGGGCGGAATTGTCGTCGTCAGTCATACTCTCCATATTATGTCCAAATCTTTCCGAGTCGCAATCGTTGGCGCATCAGGTGCCGTGGGTGTCGAAATGCTCCGCGTCATGGAGCGCCGCAACTTCCCCGTTTCCAAGCTCCGCCTCCTTGCCTCCCCGCGTTCCGCCGGAAAAACACTCGCCTTCCAAGGGGAGGACGTCGTGATCGAGCCGCTGGGAATGAACTCTTTTGAAGGCATCGACATCGCGCTCTTCAGCGCGGGTTCGGGGATCTCGAAGGAATTCGGCCCCGTGGCGGTCCACTCGGGAGCGGTCGTGGTGGACAATTCCTCGGCTTTCCGCATGTCGGAGTCCGTTCCACTGGTCGTGCCGGAAATCAATGGCGGGGATGTCAAACATCACCAGGGAATCATCGCCAATCCCAATTGCACCACCGCCATCACCCTCATGGCCCTGCATCCCCTCCACAAAAAGTTCCGGGTGAAGAGAATCTTCGCCTCAACCTACCAGGCCGTCTCGGGAGCCGGAGCCCGTGCCATCGAGGAATTGCGCCATCAGGTCGATGCCCACGCCAAAGGCCATTCCTTCCAACCCGAGGTGTTTCCCCATCAAATCGCATTCAATGTCATTCCCCAGGTGGATTCCTTCCTGGACACCGGCTACACGAAGGAAGAGATGAAAATGCAGAACGAAGGGCGGCGGATCATGCACCTGCCGACATTCAAGGCCTCTGTGACCTGCGTGCGGGTTCCCGTTTACCGGGCCCACTCGGTGGCGGTCAGCGCCGAATTTGAACGCCCGGTGGGACTCGGTGAAGCCGCGGAAGCGATCCGGCATTCCCCCGGAGTGCAGCTCATGGACGAAGGCTACCCCATGCCACTCCAATGCGCGGGACAGGATGACTGCGTGGTCGGAAGGATGCGCCTGGATTGTGCCTTGGAAAACGGCCTCGCCTTCTGGGTCTGCGGAGACCAACTGCTCAAGGGGGCCGCGCTGAACGCGGTCCAAATTGCCGAGCTCCTCTGAAAAAACCGGCGGGGCGCTCAGGCCTCGATGATGTGATTCCGGATCGCATACCGGACCAACTCGCCAATGGAGTGAAGTCCGAGCTTGCGCATGACCGCCGCCCGGTGCGTTTCAGCCGTCTTGACGCTGATTCCCAGCGCACCGGCCACTTCCTTGTTGCTCCGTCCCTCCGCCAAAAGCTGGATGATCTCCCGCTCCCGGGAACTCGGCCTGCTGCCTTCTTCCACCGGCGTATGCGGCATGTCCTTTTTCTGAAAACTCTCGAAAAGCACCTCGGACACCTGGGAACTGAAGTAATGCCGGCCGGCAAGAACGCTTTCAATGGCGGAAAGCAGATGCCGCCCCGCGTCGGATTTCAAAATGTACCCGTGGGCTCCCGCATTGAAAACCTCGTAGACCAAACGCTCGGCGTCGTGGACCGTGAAAATCAGGATTTTCGTCTGCGGACACACCTTGAGGATCTGCCGGGCCGCTTCAATGCCGTTGAGCTCCGGCATGCTGATGTCGAGCACCGCCACATCGGGTTGAAGCTCCTGGGCCAGACGCACCGCGTCCCGGCCGGTGGTGGCTTCCGCACAACACTCATACCCGGGCACACTTGCGATCAAATTGCGAACGCCGTGCCGGACAATCTCGTGGTCGTCAGCGATCAGAATCTGTTTCTTGGTTTGGGACATAATGTTCAATGGTCACAACAATGCTCACCCCATAGGGAGATGAACGAATTTCCAATTGTCCGCCAAACTGGGCAAGTCTTTCCCGCATTCCCGCAAAACCAACCCCGCCTTTGCCCACCTCTTCCTCCCGGAAACCCGATCCGTTGTCCCGGATTTCCAGGCGAAGCAGGCCGCCGGAAAGATCCAGTGTTATCCAGGCCCGGCTCGCCCCCGAATGGCGGTAGATGTTGCTCATCGCCTCCTGGATGATCCGGAACAATGTGGTCTCCACATCGGACTCCAATCGCGGGAAGTCCGGCGAAATTTTTAGCGTCACGTCGACCGATGTCCGCTTGGTGAAACCATCCGCAAACCACTCGACGGCAAAAGGCAGACCGACTTCATCCAGAAGGGGGGGATGAAGCAGATAGGAAATCGTCCGCAGTTCCAGGCAGCAATCCCGCGCGATCTGACGGGTCTCGGCCACAATCCTCTGCATGTATTCGTCCCCGATCAGGGGATCCAGCAGGCTCATGTTCATTTCCAGCGCCGAAAGACTCTGCGCCGTGGAATCGTGCAGCTCGCGGGCGATCTTCCTCCGCTCATCGTCCTGCAACCGCAGAAGACGGTTCGACAGCGTCCGCAACTGGCGTTCCGAATCCTGCAATCTCTGCTGGGCCTGGACCTGGGGCGTGATGTCGGCCGCCACCCACTGCCCGCCGGCGCAGGAACCGTCGGGAAGAAAATTTGCCCGCAACGTGCTGCGAAGCCAGAGGCTTCCGGCATCCACGGTGACGATCTGGTGCAGGAATGTTTCCAGCGGTCGTCCGGACGAAAGTTCCCCGAACTTTTTGGAAAGCAGATCGAATGTGACCAATGGCAGCACCGTCTGGAGAAAACACGTTTTCTTCGGGTCGTGCGGGAAGAGCCTCTGGAAAATCCCGTTGGAAAACGTCACATCGAATCCGGGGGAAAACCGGCAGATGATTTCATTCTGGTCCTCCACGACAGCCCGATAGCTCCAGCGCGCCCGGTCAAGCTGGAGCGCAAGATCCTCGATCCGGCGGGCCAGCACGGCCAGCTCGTCGCTTCCTCCAAAATCCAGCCGGAGTGGCAGCGTGTCCCTCTCGCTTTCCACTTTCCTTGTCAGTTCGCGAATACGCGTCAAAATCGTCCGGTCCAGCAACAACCACATCACGACAAAGAGCGTTCCCCCGGCAAGGGTCAGCACCGTCAGAAAAATCTGCACCGCCTGGAGCCCCTCCCCATACAACGGACGTCCCTGCGTCAGTTGGACCTGCCCGATCGGAATGCCATTGATTCCCCGAATCAAAATGTGTCCCTGAATTTCATTCTGCCCCCACGCCCGGACAAAAAACTCATTGCGGGCGAGCAGCACCAGAAGCGGTTCGTTGCCCTCCCCGGTGATGTTCACGGAACGGAGCGGCTTGAAATCCACCCTCGCCCCGAACATGCCTTCCAGAAACGCAAGAGACTCCGCGTCAAAAATCCGGCCGCCCGCCAGGATCCGCCCATCCCCCGCATCCAGGCAGGCAATGGCGGTCAATGAGTCACCCAGCAGAATGAATCCGGATTTCGGCAGGCGCACCCCGGCTCCGCCCAGAATCCACTGGGGCCACGGGACCGATTGCAAAAAAATCCGCCGTGCCTCGGAGTCACGAAACACCGTGGACTGGATCTGGCCGCCGGAATCCGCCACCGAAAGAAAATCCATCTGCATCGCCGCCAGTGCCCCCGCCTCGGGAAACTCAAAGCGCCGGCCTTCGGGGGGCTTGTTTCTTTGGAACCAGTCCGCCAGCGAAATCTCCACCGGACGGGTCTCCCGGGAAAGCATCAACGTGAACCGCTGCAGCGTCGCAATCATTTCCTGACGCTCCGTTTCCTGGAACTCCCGGAGAATGATCTCGCTGGTCAACAATACCACCGCCCCTCCCAGCAGAAGCGAAAAAACCACAAAAAGCATCAGCGCCTTGGAATAAACACTCTGCCCCGGCAATTGCAGAATCCTTGCCACCAGCCCCCCGGACCTTCGGAATTTGAAAGCCCCCCGGAAGGGAGGGGTATCCGATTCGGGTGCCATAACCCTCAACGCGGAGCCGAAGCAGCGGGAGGAGAACCTTTCTTGGGCAGAATCACCTTGCTGAGGTTGAAAATCGGCCCATAGATCGCATAAACCAACCCCCCGACAATGCAGCCCAGCATCACGAGCACGATCGGCTCAAGAATTTTGTCGATCGAGTTTGCGATGACATCCAGATCTTCCTCGTAGTCGGTCGCGATCTCATCCAGCATCTCGTTCACACCGCCGGTCTCTCCCGCCATCTGCACAACGGCAGCCACCATGCGGCCGTCCGGCCCGAGCCGGTGCGACTCCATGAGAAAACTCTCGGGAAGGGAAAGCCCGTCGGCAATGTGATCCCTCACCGTGAGAAAAAAGCGCTCGAACTCGATGTGGTTTGAACTCTTCGCCGCAATCTCAAGCGCCGTCGCAATCCGGACATTCGCCTGCAACAACAAAGCCAGCGTGCGAAAACTCACCATCGCCGCCGACTTGCGGATGATGTTTCCCACCGTCGGCATGCGGGTCAATGCAATCTGCACAGCCGGTTTCCGGTAAATCTTCGGCCAATACTTGAAGAACACCATCAACCCAATGATGGGAATCGCCGCCATCCAGGGCTGCTTGAGCAGGATGTCCGAGAAAGCCATCAGAATCTTCGTCGCCAGCGGCAGCGTCGCATTCATCGAGACATACAGCTTCGAGATCGCGGGAATGAGCGTGAACGC
The DNA here is from genome assembly GCA_964585615.1 of uncultured Chthoniobacter sp. Classification (GTDB taxonomy): domain Bacteria; phylum Verrucomicrobiota; class Verrucomicrobiia; order Chthoniobacterales; family Terrimicrobiaceae; genus QYQL01. Next base: position 22,033 of record CAZPEN010000010.1, read on the forward strand.
CATGATGATGACCACGGCAAGCGCCAACACCACGACAATACAGGGATAAATCAACCCCGCCCGGAGCTTGCGGAGAATCCTCTGCGATTTCCCCTGCCCGTGGGCAATCTGCTTGAAAACCGCCGCGATCTGCCCGGACTCCTCTCCCGCGTGGAGCAACGCCACCACGTCGCTGGTGAAGAGATCCGGATGCATCGCAAAACAATCGCTCAACTTGTCGCCGGAAAGGATGTGGTGCGAGATGTCCGCCACCGCCCCGCGATACCGGGGGGACTTGAGCCGCGCAGCCATGAGCTCCAGACTCTTGATCGTGGAAATGTTCCGCTCCAGACAACGCGCCATGCCGCTGAACAGGGACACCGACTCGTCCAACCCCGGCTTCTTCACCGTCATCCGGTAAACCGACTCGTCCAGTCCTCCAATATCAGTGACAAACGCCGTCTCGTTGGGTGCCTTCCCAGCCCCCAGCACCGCCTTGGCATCATCGTCCGTATCCACCACCACCTCGGTGGATTTTGCGGTGTACACGTTCGTGAGGACGACTTTTTTCAGCATGTCCGAAAATGGGGATTGAGAGCCGCCATGATGAACATGTCGGCCCCCTTCAAGCGATGTTTATTTTCTCCTCCAAGCGGGAAAAATCAATGCCCGCCAACAGCGCAGTCCTCGCAGGGTTTGATTTGCTGGAAAAAGTCATTGCCTTTGTCGTCCACGAGGATGAAGGCGGGAAAATCGACGACGTCGATCTTCCAGACCGCTTCCATGCCGAGTTCGGGGTATTCGAGCATCTCGACTTTGCGGATGTTTTCCCGGGCCAGAATGGCGGCGGGACCGCCGATGGAACCGAGATAAAAGCCCCCGTGCTTCCTGCAGGAATCCGTGACCTGCTTGCTGCGGTTGCCCTTCGCAATCATGATCATCGAGCCGCCGTTGGACTGGAAGAGATCCACATAGCTGTCCATGCGGCCGGCCGTGGTGGGGCCGAAGGAGCCGGAGGGCAGACCCTTCGGGGTTTTGGCCGGTCCGGCGTAGTAGACGGGATGGTCTTTGAAATACTGCGGAAGCCCCTCGCCCCGGTCGAGGCGCTCTTTGAGCTTCGCATGGGCGATGTCCCGGGCAACGACGATCGTGCCGGTCAGTTCCAGCTGGGTGGTCACCGGATGACCGGACAGTTCGGCCAGGATCTCCGACATCGGGCGGTTGAGGTCGATTTTGACGCAATGTTTCGCCGAAGCCTGGCGGTGACGTTCGGGAATGAACCTCCCGGGATTCGTCTCCAGGACTTCGAGCCAGAGTCCCTCCCTGTCGATGCGGGCCTTGATGTTCCGGTCTGCGGAGCAGGAAACCCCCATGCCCACCGGACAGGAAGCCCCGTGCCGGGGAAGACGGATGATCCGCACATCCAGCGCAAAGTATTTTCCGCCAAACTGTGCGCCGATCCCGCATGTCTGTGCGGCCCGGAGGATTTTGTTCTCCAATTCCACATCGCGGAAGGCCTGCCCCAGCTCGTTTCCTTCGGTCGGAAGCGCGTCGAGATACTTGGTGCTGGCAAGCTTGACGGTTTTCAGGCAGCTCTCGGCCGAGGTGCCTCCGATCACGAAGGCCAGATGGTAGGGCGGACACGCCGCCGTGCCGAGGGTCTGCATTTTCTCGATGAGAAATTTCTCCAGGCTGGCCGGGTTGAGAAGGGCCTTCGTCTCCTGGAAGAGGTACGTTTTGTTGGCCGAACCTCCGCCTTTTGCCACGAACAAAAAGTCATACGACATGCCATCGGTGGCAAGAATGTCGATCTGGGCCGGAAGGTTGGTCCCCGTGTTGACTTCGTCGTACATGGTCAGCGGAGCGGTCTGGGAGTAGCGCAGGTTCTCTCCGGTGTAGGTGTTGTAAATCCCGTGCGAGATCGCCTCCTCATCGTGGCCGCCGGTCCAGACCTGTCCGCCCTTTTTCGCCACCACGGTGGCCGTACCGGTATCCTGGCAGAAGGGCAAAACCCCGTGCGCCGCGACTTCCGCGTTGCGGAGCAGGGTCAATGCCACGGTGTGGTCGTTTTCACTGGCCGCCGGATCGTCGAGAATCGCAGCCACCTGCGCGAGATGCGCCGGACGCAGGAGAAAGGAAACATCGCGCATGGCCGCCTGGGCAAGATGTGTCAGACCCTCGGACTCGATCTTGAGAATCGGAGTCCCCTCAAATTCCGCCACCGAGACAAATTCTCCGGTGATCTTCCTGTATTCGGTCGTGTCTTCTCCCAGCGGAAAAGGCTTCTGGTGGACAAAAGGCGGTGTGGGTTTGGCCATGGCGTCAGTAATGCGGGTTTGTATTAGAAAAATTTATACTGGCACAACAGGCCGGATCACGCAACTTCAATGCCCGCTGTCTCCATGAAACTGTTCCTGCACAACTTCGCATAGAGCCCGTCCAGGGCCACCAACTCATCGTGCCGTCCCCTTTCAACGATGCCGCCCCGCTCCAGAACAAGAATCTGCGAGGCATGGCGGACGGTGGAAAGCCGGTGGGCGATGACAAAACTCGTCCGGTGCTCCATCAGCCGGTCCAGAGCCTGCTGGATGAGCAGCTCGGTCGCCGTATCCACGCTGGCCGTGGCCTCGTCAAGAATCAGGATCGGCGGATTCTTGAGCAGGGCCCGGGCGATGGAAATCCGTTGCTTCTCCCCGACACTCAGCCGGATGCCCCGCTCACCGACCGGGGTGTGCAGGCCGTCGGACAGGCGTCGCACGAAGTCCGCCGCATTCGCCGCTTCCAGCACCTCCCACATTTCGTCTTCCGTGGCATCGGGTTTTCCCACCCGGAGATTCTCGGCGGTGGTCCCGTTGAACAGAAAACTCTCCTGCGTGACAACCGCGATGTTCCCGCGCAAATGGGCCCGGGGAATCTCCCGGAGAGGAGTTCCATCAATGAGAATCTCCCCGCCGGTGAACTCGTAAAATCGAACCAGCAGGTTGACGAGGGTGGACTTCCCGGCACCGGTCGGCCCGACCAGCGCAATGGTCTCGCCCGCCCGGGCGGACAAATTCACATGCGAAAGCACCGGAATCTCCGGCGAATAGGCAAAGGACACATCGCGGTATTCCACCGCGCCGGAAACCGGCTTTGCCACAGCCCCCGCCGCATCGGGCTCCTCGGCCCGCGCGTCCATGATCTCGAACACCCGGTCCCCGGCCGCCCGACCGGACTGGAAAATCTGGTTGAGCATGTGCAGACGTCCGACCGGCTCGTAAAGAAAGCGGGCCAGCACAAAAAACGCCACCAACACCCCGACATCCATCCTCCCCGCCAACACCTCGCGGGCCCCGTATCCGGCAATGAGAAGCATCCCGCAGGACGTGAAAAACGCCATGCCCGGCTGGTAGACCGCCCAGGCCCGCATCACCACCAAAGTCGCCTTCCTCACCGTGTTGCTGGCCTTGTCAAACCGCTCCTGCTCGCGCTCCTCGCTGGTGTAGGTCTTGATCTGCCGGATCCCCGCAATGTTGTCGTGCAGAAGGGAGTTCAATGCCGAGACCGACTTGCGCTGGAGCTTGTAGCGGGAACGGGCCGTCATCGTGTAAACAACCGCCCCCGCCACCAGAAATGGCAGCGGCACCAGCGCCGCCACGGTGAGCGACGGACTCCAGACAAGCATCAGCCCCCCCACAATCAGGATCTGCAACACCGCCACCGTTCCCTGCTCGATGCCATCGATCAGCACCCGCTCGACACTCGTCACATCCTCAATGAGACGGGTCATGATGTCGCCGGTCGCCCGGTTGTCGAACCACGGCAGCGGCAGCTTCTGGATATGTCCGTAAAGCTCGCTGCGCAGATCACAGATGACCTTTTGCTCGAAGTGGTTGTTGAAGATGATTCGCAGGCTGTCGAGAAGCTCCTGGAAAAAGAACCCTCCGAAACCCGCCGCCAACAGCGGCAACAACAGCTCCGGACGGTTCCCCCGGATCACATCATCAACAATTCTCTGGGTCACCGCGGGAAAAATCACCACCATCAGCGTGCTCAAAATCGCACACCCCAGCGTGGCAAACGCCAGAAGCGGATACCGCCGGACATACGGAAAAACTCGGAGAAAAACGGACATCCCCGTTTATCTCAATCCCTCCCCCCGCTGACAACCCCGCGGCAAAAAAAACTGCGCTGGAACAAGCCCGCCCCGGGAAAATTCAGAGCGTCTTGGAACCGGGAAAGGCGTTTCGTCAGGCAATCTGTATTTTGCGCATCACAAAAATGCCGGAAGCAGAGCTTTGCAGGTCAAAGCCAGGCAACGGCATCCCGCTCGAGCGAACAAAGCAGATGCACATCCTCCGCGGGCTGATCAAGGTCAAGCTGGATGATCGTGTCCAATTTTTCCGCATCCCTTCGGGAGAAGGTGATTTCAATATCGGAGTCCGTTTGACGCACTTTCACACGCCCTCCCGTGAGAGCTTTCCATCCCGTGATTTTTGCGGGCAGGCCGGCGAGTTTGAAATGTATTCTTTCGCCCTTCAGAAGATGAAGGTAGAGGTGATTTGCTTTGCGCGTACAGGCAAATGCTTCGGAGGGCGAGTAGGGCCCGCCTCTTGTTCCCAAAACACTCTCTCCATATCGTTCGAGCCAATCCCCGATTTTTCCAAGGCGGGCTGCCTGCCGGGGCTCAATGTTGCCTGACGGGGTCGGCCCAACATTCAACAGAAGATTTCCGTCGCCACCGGCACTCCGAACCAGGCTGTGCACGCATTCGCGGAGAGACTTCAATTTTTCCTTCGGTCTCCAGGCCCACTGGGAACCGATGGTGATGCATGATTCCCATGCACGGTCAATATTCAGCCAGCCAAGACGCTGCTCGGGAGTGTCGTAGTCCCCGCGTGCGCCTGTTCGATTGTTGACAAGAACGTCGGGTTGGATGCTGCGGACAAGACGGATGATTCGTTCTCCGCGGCGCGCGTCAAAGCATTGGGGAACATCGAACCATAGCGTGAGCAGAGGGCCGTAATTCCCGAGCAATTCCCGAACCTGCGCTTCGAGATAATCCGTATAGCGCTCAATGTTTGATCTCCTCCGCACTTTGGAACCTCCCCGGCCCGTGAGCGGGAAATCGGGATGATGCCAATCGCAGGTGGAATAATACACTCCGAAGGGCAGGTTTCGCCGACAGCAGGCTTCCGACAATTCGCGGACAACATCTCTCCCGAAAGGAGTGTGCATGATGTTATATGTCGTTTGACGGGTGTCCCAGAGGCAGAAGCCGTCATGATGTTTCGCGGTAAGAACCAGATATTTCATGCCCGCCGCCTCGGCAATGGAAACCCATTCGTCGGCGTTGAACTTGATCGGATTGAACCTCCGGTAAAGCGCATCATATTCTTTGGCGGGCACCTCCGCCTCTCTGGACCATCCAATCTCGGTTGCCTTGAGGCTGACCGGACCCCAGTGCAGAAAAAGCCCAAAACGGAGATTTCGCCAGCGCTCGATGGAAGCCGCTGTGTTCAGGCACTCATGATTCATGGGTTCCAATTTTTCGGCTTTCAGGGTTGCGGGGTCAATTCGAGGAAATCCACCGCTCCGTTGGCGACGACCGCGCCAACCTCGACAGTGTGGGTGCCGGCAACCAACGGGATGGACGGCCCAATCATCGTTCCCCAGTACACCCCTCCTCCAGAGGCATCTTTCGATGAAACGCTTTCTGCGGCACCTGCAAAGGTGACGGAGACACCATCCACTTTGAACGTGTAACCATTGTTGAAATATCGCGTGCTGTTTCCGCTCCACCCCGAACGCACCCTCACCCCGATGCTGTAGTTCCCTGAAGTCGCAACGTTGAACTGAACCCCCGCCGTGTCGCCCGGATCACTCAGCCAAATCCCGTGCGTTTTGCTGGCGAGCGTCCATGTTCCCTCTCTCACCGCACCTCCCGTTCCCGTATCCTGCACCACCGTGTAATTGGATTCCGCTTCCGAACGGCCCGCGGGACTCAATTCGAGATAATCCACGGCTCCGTTCGTCAAGACGCCGGTAATTTCGACACTGTGGAGACCGGCGGAAAGATAAAGCATCTGGCTGTTCATCGTGCCCCAGTAAACAATCCCACCGTTTGGATCCTGGGCCGAAACACTCGCCGTGTCGCCGGCAAAGCCCACGTCGAGCCCGTCCACCTTGAATGTGTATCCACCGTTGAAATAGCGGGTGCTGTTTCCATTCCACCCGGAACGCACACGCAGGCCGATCTGGTAATTTCCGGAGATCGGCACCGTGAAGTGAACCCGCGCAGTATCTGTCGGATCATTGATAGAAATCCCCCGTGTGTTGCTTGCGAGACTCCATGTCGCAACACCCACGGTTCCGCCACCAACATCCTTCGCCACACTGTAGTTCATTTCCGCCTCGACACGCCCCTCGGGCTGCACCCATGCCCCCAAACTTGGCGTGGTGCCAATGCAAGGGAGCCCGACATTGACTCCGACTCCTTTCGCGGGGCTGGATGACTGCAGGGTGTAGTAGGGGGAGGGATACGTGGCCCCCGTGGCGGCATAGAGGGGATCGGCAACAAGCGTATTGGTTTCAACAAGGCTGCCGAGGCCGGAAACCCGCTGCACCGGAACGGTTCCGCCCTTTGTGTTCCCCCAGAACATGTTCTTGTCCACAACCGTACCCGATATTTGTGATGCGTAGTTCAGCCAGCCATTCTCGCCAGTGAAACTCATCCCATACCCCTCGGTGTTGGTTGCCAGATTGTTGCGAAGTTTTGTGTTGGTCACAGTGCTGGTAGCGTCCTGAATGCGGATCGAGAAGGCTCCTTCGTTCCAAAGTTCAACGCAGTTGTCCGCCGTATTGTTCTCGATCCGCAGATCATCAAATGTGGCGCTGTTGTCTCCCGCAACAAATACCGCGCCCTGACACTCCCTCAGGACGTTGTTCTGCACACGGAGCCCGGTTTGCGGGAGGCCGCGATTGTTCGCCCAGATGGCGATGGCCAGCGCCCCTTCGGCGTAGTTGTTGCTGCACCAGGAATTCGATCCCCCGAACTCGACGCATTCGGTGGCCCCCTCGCCTGTCATCACAATCCGGTTGTGGTGGATGCCGACATGATCGTTGAGAGCGATGGAAAGGCCCCCGTTCGTCTCAATGTCGAAGAACTGGCTATTCCGGGCATTCCATACTTCGATGCCAAAATCTTTTTCGCGAAGAAGTCCGGTGGCCCTCACTTTGATGGAACAGCCGGAGATTGTGGACTCTTTGAAAAGGCGGCCCCAAATGCCCCAGCCACCATAAACGCTCTCATCAATGACACAGTTCCGGATCGTGGAATTGATCAGCCCGACAAAGCTGATTGCGCCATCGGACCAACTCTTTGTTGGATCGGACTCACTGGGCCCCGTGCGGGCATTGTTCGCGAGGTCGCAATCTTCAACAAGAATGTTGCTGACATAAGTGCTGTCAGGCGGCGGGTTTGTCCATGACTCTGCGGAACCCTCGTACCCGGAAGGATATGCAGTATAGTCCCCCTGGATCCTGATCGCCGCCTGCCGGCACTCCTTGATGCTCACTTCCCGGATCGTGATATTGGAACGCATTTTGGCCCAAATCGCGTATTTCACGGCATGGCCGCGACCATCGAATCCAATGTTCCTGATGACACACGGGGCGTTGTTCACGATCGGCGGAGGGGAATACAGTTTCACAAGCATCTCCATCGGCGAAGCCGATGAAAAGCTGGAAGCGGGTCGGATCGTTGTCGTGGTTTCGCCTTCTCCTTCAATGCTGACCCCGACAGGGAGATTCGTGACAACGCTCTCCTCATAAGTTCCCGCTTTGACGTGAATAAGATCTCCGGAACTGCACTGCGTGGCGGCATACCAAAGGTTCCGAAAAGGGGCCTCGTTCGTTCCTTGGTTCCCGTTGTTCCCGGTCGTGGATACGTAACGCGTTACCGCCGCGCCAAGCGGAGATGCCAAGACCAAAACGACGAAGGACACGAGGATGCGAATATTCCTGGGGGGATTTTTCATGGGGGTTGGGAGGGATTTTCGGAAAACCGTGATGGTGGATCCGCATGAAGGAAAATCCTTTTTTGATCTACCTGTAGATTGATTTATGACTTTTCGGACGCCTGTTTCAGCACGAAGATTCGGAGGTCGACACAAGTTCCACCTCCCATAACCACCCGACCTCCGGGCACAAAGTCCGCCCCCCCTCGCCTGTCTTTCGCGCCCCCCCCGGGATGCCGGATCGCTTTCGAACCCTCTGCGTTTCAAAACGGCGGACAGCTCTGCGGGGTCGTGACCGACCGGGGTTTTGAGAGCAAATCCAACGGCGAATGCTGGAGAGCGATGAGGTCTTCAACGGGATTTGCCCGGGGGATTCCAAGGAGATGGCGCACCGCATGGAAGAGCATGCGGTTTTTCAAGCGATCAGGGGCCGGCGCTCGCAAACCGAAGGGCGTGTCGGCACCCTCAAAAATGTTTTCCTTGGCGGCACTCCGCTGGCAAAAGGCTTTCAGACCGGCTCTGCTCTGCTCAAGGTTCGTGAACAGGACCTAATTCTTCTTCAGCCTGACCTTTATCGTAAAAGCCTCTCCTTTTTTGTATTCATTTCTGGCCGGAATGGAGAAGACCAGTTCGCGGCCATTCAGTTTGTTGGAAAACAACGGAGAGACCGGGACGGTCTGGATTTTGGTTTCGGGGAAATCCGATTTGTCAACCAGCAAGCTGTAGGGAGGATATTCGAAATGATCTTGGGACACCTTTTCGATAGCCCCGTCTTTTCCAAAAAGAAACCGCACGCGCGGGGGGGGGGATTGTTGGTCCGCTCCGGACGTAATGACGATTTCTCCCGTCATGCTCTTCGCATCAAGAGTCCACTGTTGCCGGCAATTCCAGTCAAATGGGTGGAGAGGCTTTCCCCAGACGCTCCTCAATCCCGTCATCTTGTAATCCGATGAAAAATCAGCGGTATTTTCATTGATGACAGTGACGCCCTTGTTTCCTGAAGGCGGCATACCCAGGGGATTGCCGGGATTATCGATTTCCGCTTTGACGGCCAGAAGCCCCTTCAGGTTATCCGACCCCGGCTCTTTGCTGAAGCACCCGACCAAAGTATCACAGCCATAGCTGGCGCTGGCCACCCAGGTCCAGTCGGGGAAAAAACCGCGGGGCCCGTTTGTGTTCCTGTCCAACACGACACAGTTGCTCTGCATCGGTTCGCTCTTCATCTCTTTCCAGAACAGGGCGGCAAAATAGTCCACCACAGTGCCTCCGCACGATGTCGCGCGTTCCGCAATCCAATTGTTATTGGCGTCTCCGGTCACTCCGGCGACAATGCTCGGACCACGCGCGGGAAATTCCGCCCAATTGTGTTTCCAGAAGGGATCGGTGGCGTACTCTGCAACCCCGCTGGGGCCGACGGACAGTTTGTAATAGGGGATGGATTTCTCCAGCATTTGAAGTGCGGCAGGAGATTGATTCAGCGAATAGACCCGCGCAAGACAACCCACGACCATTTCGTGATACCAATTGCTTTCATTCGTGGTTTTGTAATACGGCCATCCGCCATCCGGATACTGACACGCCGCCAGATTGTTCAAGACACGCTCATACTCGGCACCGAACAGCGGCTCATTCAGAAGCTGACTTCCATGCAACATTGTTAACATATAAAAAGCGTCGATATTCGGATATATGTCTGTGTCTTTGTTTCCATACTCCTGATAATGCCGGTATAGAGCGCTTCGAATGCGTTCAAGCGCTGTGTTTTTCACATCGGCCGGGAGATCGTTGCCCACGTGCTGGAGCGTTTCGGCAAGCGGAAGCAAAATGAACCAGTTAATATTTGGATCCCCGTTCTTTTTCTTGATCCAGTCGTTGTATTCGTAGGCATTGGCCATGAAAGCGACTCCCCTCGTCAAGAAATCCAGGACTTCCGGAGACTTGTAATATCCGCTTCCGGGCAACGTATAGACATAAGACATCAGCATGAGGTTGTTGGCCATCAAACGGTACAACCAATTGTCTTCTTCAGTCGCTATTCTGTTCTCAAAGTAATCGTTTCCACTCAAAAGAATTCCCTTTGCTGCCCCGATAATCGTTCGATTATACGGATTCTTCATCAACTCCTGCTGATCCGCCTGACTTGCCAGCGTATTTTCAACCGGATGTTGAAAGATTGTCAGGGAACACTCATCAATCGTTCCGTTGAACACGGACACGCCACCCCACTCGCCTCCGATGTAAAACGGACGATTTTTCACCCAGGAAAATCCATTTCCAACCGAGGCGGCTCCAAGGCGCCGTTTGTCAAAAAACAGCTCGATTTTGCTGTCATCGATCCGCAATTCCACGTCATGGACATTTCCCTTCACGGGGTTCGTCAGGGAGGAAATCTCCGAAACCTCATTTTTGTCCGCTGACGATATTCTGGCGACAAGTTGTCTGCCGGTGAGAAAGGCCAGGGAAACTGAATTCGGAAAACGACCGCTGATGTTTGCCCCGACTGCGAATATTGCGCCTCGTTGATTGCTGCTGTCGACATTCCAGGCCGGTTGGACCTTGCATTTCAAAATGTAGGTCAGGTCGTTGCGATTGCAGTAGATGTCCGGGAGAACAAATGAGAAGGGAAGACCCTCTCCTTCCCTCTGGTTCTTGAGAGTCATGTCACTGGACGTCATCACCAGCCCGGCATCCTGTTTTTCAAGCCGGAACGAAGCCAGCTCTGTCAGATTTTCCCCCGGGGGGTTCTCCCCATTCGTGGAAGAGGGAAAAAATCCGAAAACAGTTGCGGCCATGCCGACAGTGATAATCTTTGGAATCATATTTTTGCTTCTTGAAAAGGGAAAGAGAGGAAAGAGAGCGAAAGGGCCGCAAAAGAACAAAACGTGTGTTCTCCGCATCCCGGGGTTCGAGCGCAAGTCAGACGAAAGGAAAAGGGATTTGTGCCCGGAAATCGGATTGTCATGGGAGTCGAACTTGTGTCGACCGACAAATCTCCGTGAGAAACACGCGCCAGGAAAGCCATAAATCAGTCTACATGTAGATCAAAAAAGGAATTTTCTTCATGCGGATCCGACAGCATGGTTTTCCACAGCGCCTCTCAGCCCCCTGTGAAAAATCCCCCCAGAATTGAGTCAACGATTGCAGCGCCAAAAAAATCAACCAGAACCAGCAGAACAGCCTTTCCGGAAGAACTGTTCCGTGTCATTTTTGAATGAATGTCTGTTTTTTCAACGGAAGAAAAACCATTTCAAAGCTTCCCGCACACAGCTCCCCTCTTCCTCACCCCCGGACAATGAAGACCCGAGCGTTTACTCTCATTGAACTGATGATCATTGTTGTCATCGTCTCGTTGTTGGCAGCTCTGCTGTTCCCGATCTTGAAGAGTTCCATGGAAAAGTCGAAGGCAGCCGTTTGTGTGGGAAACTTAAAAACCATCGGAGCCGGATTCGCTCAATTTGCAGCCGACAATAACATGGCCGTTCCGTACAACGGACCGGGGAACAATCTCACATGGGTCCAGATATTGGCTCCCTATGTTGATTCCTCTGTCAAGCCGTTTCCAAACCCCTGGATTCCCTCCGATAGCGATTTCGGGGTTCGGCCACCCGGTGTCTGGAGTTGTCCGGCCAGCAAGGCATTAACCAAGAGAGGAGCGTATTCAGATTACGCAAAAAATGTGATGATCAGCGAGTCGGCCAACAAAACCACCACAGATCCCCAGCGGGCGGATGGCCGCATGGCACGCATCAGGGATGCAGCGAAGCTTTTTCTGGTCGGCGACGGCGGCGATGGCGACAAACTGTGCGAACGCGACCTGTTCCCAAACCGCATCAACAACAGCGGATTGATTCCCCGCCATTCCGGCAAAGCCAATGTCCTCTTCTTCGATTATCATGTCGAGGCAGTAGATCCCACAATGCTCCCGGCCAATTCCTGGGAAACACAAACACAGCCCCCCTGGAGCAACGGCCCCAACCAATAGAAAGCCCGTGCCAATGTCATCAAAACCACAGAAAAGCTTTCGCCAACTCCATAGTATTTTCACTGCTCCTGAACCAATCAACCACAAGAAACCAATGAAACTGTCAAAAATCACCTGTTACTGTCCGATTATCATCACCATGGCCTGTGTTGCCCAATCCCTGGCATCGGAGAAATGGTGGAAGCCTTATGATCCCAAGGAACCCGATACGACTTTTCATGCGTCGTGGAACAACAAAGACGAAGCCTTTCAGAGCAGTGGGAATATTGCGAGCATGGTGCTCGGTCCCCATGTCTTTTACCATCCCGAAAGCGTTGATGCATCGTTTGAACAATGCGTGCGCATCGGCCAACCGCCGAATGGAGCGTCTCTGGGAGATCCTTCATGCCTCAAATACCCGGCGGCTGGCGTCGTATCTTCGGTGAAGGGCACCATTGAGTTTTGGTTCAAACCCTCGGTCATTCTTTCCCAAAATCCCAACACGCTCTCATTTTTCAAGTGTGGCACTCTCTGGTGGCGCGGATCCGCCGGCCACGAAACCGGAAACACTTGGATGGCGTTGGATGTCAATGGCGTACGGTTCCACCCAAAATTTCCGGTTGAATTCTACGAGGGCGATTGGGGGTGGCATCACATGGCAATGACTTATGACTTTTCCGAACCCCGGCATGGCCGGGTGGAATTTTTTGTCGATGGGGAATCCGTTGGAAAAACAGATGACTTCGACGCTTCGGGTCTGAACTTGGGAGAAACGTTTGTCATCGGTGGGAACGGCGAAAAGAACTCAACCACAAATGGCTTCTATGACGAGTTTCGCATTTCAAATGTGGTGAGAGCGTTCAGCCCTCGACCGTGATTGTCCTCTCCGCCAGGGCTTGACAAGGCCCCATGCCGTTTGGGAACGAGGTGCAGGGATTGGGGGGATATTCAACTTTTTGATTTCGCAGGGGGGGGTTCTGTAAGTCGGGGCGGGCACCAAGGCGGCCACTTTCTGGTGATGTGGACCGTGCGGCTGTTGATGCGGCATGCCCACTTTGAGCGGCCTCCCCTCAAGCGCCTGTCGCGGCGGGAGGCGCGGAGTTGGGAGGAACGCAAGCCCCTTCAAACCGCTTCGGTTCTCTTGTTCAATTCAGCGTGGAGGCTCTATTTTTGTATACATGTAGAGCATCAAAAAGCTCTTGAACAAATGCTTTGCGAGCCGCACTCCATCGGATCGCTCTTTTTGTTGTGAATTTATGCTCGACGGCCCATTTTCCAAAGAATACTCGGTGGCCTTGCTTTGCCAAACAAGGCAAACAGAGTTCGCCCCCCCCACAAAAAAACGCACCCCATGATTTCCCCCTCCATTGCCCCTTCGTGTCCGCTTCCCCCCGACGATATCCTTTCTTTACCCGAGAAAACCCCGTGGCAAACCTCTTTGCTGGCCGGGCTCGCCTTTCTGATCGCCGGATCAGCCTTGGCCTCCGGACCTGTCACCTATGATTTCGAGGCTCTGACGCACGGGCCGCTGTCGGCGAGCACGTCGCCGACATCCCCTCTCAATCAGGATGGATGGTACCTGAACAATGCCACCTCATCCTCCGTCGTCAACATCGCCGACGGCACCGGAACGGACTCCACGAAGGTCGCGGTGGCTTCCACCCTCAGGGGAGATGCGATCCGAAATTTCGGTCACCCTTTCTTCACCGGTTTGGAGACAAATGCGGTTGTCCAATTCGATTTCCGGGTGGGTTCGAAGTATTCATCCGGATTGGTCGCACTGGGAGGCAATGGCTCGGCGGCTGCCCTGAATTCCAATTTCCACGGCCTCTTCAGTCCCCAAATTTTCGTTGGAACAGACACCGCCGGGACAGGACTCACCCTGAAGCTCGCCCCCAAGGATACAAATGGCAGATGGTCGGACACCCCGCCACAACAGACCATCCCGTTTTCCTCCATTGCCGGTCCCGGGGGAACGACGGCCGTCGGGCACTGGATCCAGGTGAAGTTGGTCATGAACCTCACAGCCAACGGAGGAAACGGGCTCGGCACTCTGTACTTCCGAAACTTGACAGTCGGCCAGACGAATTTCACGGCTACATCGATCGCCAATGTCAACCTTGGGTTGAACAACAACACCCCCGGCTATGAAGCAGCCCATTGGGATCAGGTATATTTGCGCAAGAACAACTGGACTGCGGCAAGTGCCCCCGTCGCCATCGACAATCTGTATATCGACGGAAGTCCGCTGATTACCGGACCTTACTATTATGATTTCGAGGCTCTGACGCACGGGCCGCTGTCGACGAGCACGTCGCCGACATCCCCTCTCAATCAGGATGGATGGTACCTGAACAATGCCACCTCATCCTCCGTCGTCAACATCGCCGACGGCACCGGAACGGACTCCACGAAGGTCGCGGTGGCTTCCACCCTCAGGGGAGATGCGATCCGAAATTTCGGTCACCCTTTCTTCACCGGTTTGGAGACAAATGCGGTTGTCCAATTCGATTTCCGGGTGGGTTCGAAGTATTCATCCGGATTGGTCGCACTGGGAGGCAATGGCTCGGCGGCTGCCCTGAATTCCAATTTCCACGGCCTCTTCAGTCCCCAAATTTTCGTTGGAACAGACACCGCCGGGACAGGACTCACCCTGAAGCTCGCCCCCAAGGATACAAATGGCAGATGGTCGGACACCCCGCCACAACAGACCATCCCGTTTTCCTCCATTGCCGGTCCCGGGGGAACGACGGCCGTCGGGCACTGGATCCAGGTGAAGTTGGTCATGAACCTCACAGCCAACGGAGGAAACGGGCTCGGCACTCTGTACTTCCGAAACTTGACAGTCGGCCAGACGAATTTCACGGCTACATCGATCGCCAATGTCAACCTTGGGTTGAACAACAACACCCCCGGCTATGAAGCAGCCCATTGGGATCAGGTATATTTGCGCAAGAACAACTGGACTGCGGCAAGTGCCCCCGTCGCCATCGACAATCTGTATATCGAAGGCCGGCCGCTGGCCGCCGGCCCCGGTTGGGAGGACTTCGAGGGACAGCTGGCCACGAGAGAATTTTATCTTTACGACTACTCCAGCGGTTCTTCGGTGCTCAGACTTTTGGAATTTCCGGGGTTCGTCTCCCTGCTGGCAAACCGCTCGGCCCAGACTCTGCAGTTCAACGAGTCGTATATTCCCGACATCAGCAACACTTCGGACTTTGCGCGGATTGAAACGGACCCACTTGATCCGAACAACAGGTGCCTGTTTCTGCACGCATTTCTACCACCGGGGCAGATCAAGGGAAGGAACGAACTCCACTACAGCACGCCTTACGTCACCGACAGCCAGCTGAACGGCGTCCCCTATACCTTTGCCTTCCGGTTCTACACGCCCGTCCTGCTCGAGGGACCGGTGATACTTATGCAGGGATACTCCGAGTTTCCATGGCTCCGGATCAAAGCCCTGGAAGGAAAACTCCAACTCGATCTCGCCAAGTCCGGCGGCACAGCAGCCCAGGATCTGGGAGCCAACCTTGACGGAAAAAACTACGGCGACAGTGAAAATCCGTGGCTCGGAAATTACAAGGCCGGAAGCTGGAACACCGTGGTGGTGCAGGTCGTCCACAGCAATTTGGATTCACCGAATCCCAACACGGGAAGAATCGAGGTTTTTGTGAACGGCAACAAGATGATTTCCTACATCGGACGAACCACCTATTTCACAGACAGCACCAAGATTCCGTGGATGAAAGCCGGGCCTTACGGGAAGGAAGCGAGTGTTTGGTATGATGATGTTTTTTGGCAACCGGGATTGATCTATCCCTACGAGGAGCCGGGATTAGAAGACGGCGGAGTTTATGAACTGGAGCCCCTGTGCGCCCCGGGAAAAAGGGCCGAAGTGAATGGGACGGACCCCGGCGATCCCAACAACGTACAGATCTGGAGCAGCACCGGCACCATCCGCCAGCGCTGGACGGCCCAGTTGCAGTCCGATGGAACTTTTGAACTGATTTCCCATTTCGAAACGGCAAAGCGCCTGGACGTCAACGAGGGAGAAGGCTCCGGAACCAATGTGCACATCTGGCAGGATACCAACCAACCCAACCAACGCTGGACTGTCGCCTGGTGCGAGGACGGAAGTTTCGAGTTGATTCCCCGGCACAACACGGCCTTGCGCCTCGAGGCAGCCGACGGCGGCAACGCCGACGGCACCAACATACGGGTTGCGGCGGCCAATAATTCCACCGCCCAACGTTGGAAGTTGCTAAGAATGCCTTGAGGAGACGCGACGGGTGCAGGACAAATTTCTGATGACGGAGGAGAGGAGACTGCTTGGAAAGATCTATGGAAGAACGCAAGGCATTGAGCCACAACGTGGCTGGATCTTGGAGCCCGGGGTTGCGAAGCCACCCCGGGTCTATGGCAGCCCCACTATCAACCCTGAAGGGGTTGCCTCAGTCCCACATGTATCGCTTCAAAGGCAACTTCGTGCTTTTCCAGAAACGCAAGACGAACTCATCCTGAAAAGAAGACGGTAAGCAAAAAGACACTGGACAACGATTGGGACATGGAGACAACCCCGATGGGGTTGATCGCGGTTGATACAATACCCAGGGTCGCTTCGCAACCCCGGGCTGGGAGAGTTCCAGGGCAAGCGCATGAAAAATGGACGGGCAAACCACAGCTTTCCGGGGAGCACACCCGTCCCGGGTGTGGTTTTCGGCGTCCCGCCGAAAAATCGTGTCGGCGGGACGCCAACCCGGACACGCGGGACGCGTGTGCTCCTCGGCAAAAGCGCCTCGCGCAGTGGTGATCATGTGTTTGCAAGGGAGGGAAGTTCAATGCGTTTGCCCTGGGGAGAGTTCATCCCCTTCGGGGATTTTCTGAAGAAAAATGTCCTGCGCCCAGACGCGACTTACAAAACCACAAATTATTTACGATCAATCATTTCTGTTCCAAGTTCCGTGCCGGGTTGAATGGAGGAAACACGGCTTCAAGAATTTCGCCCTTTTTCATCTGCAGCCGGAAATTGTCGGCAACTTTTTTGACGCCTTTCCTGTTCCACACGGGGGTGAGACCGTGAAAATTGTCGCAAATCCGCACGGTTCCCGACTTGCCGGCCACCACTTTGAGCCACACGATCGCATTGTTCTCACGGCGGGCGGACACGCGATGGCCGCCTTCGGCACGAAGGTCGCGGAAGGAAGCATCCCGCCAGCGCCGCGGCATGGCAGGAAAGATTCGGATGATTTCCGTTCCGCATTTTCCGGGCGTCGGACTCCAGCTTTGAAGCAGCATTTCCTGAACAAGCTGCATGGCGATAAAATTTCCCTCCAATGTGAAGGGACGGTAGGTCATGTTGGAAAAGCCCCTGCCCGATTGATCGCCATTGACGTGAAAACCGTTCCGGGAAAGAAAAGCCCCGATAAAGGCATCCAAAGCATGACCGGCGGCTTCGCCATCGCCCACGCGCGCCCGCAGGCACCCCATCCACGCCCATGTGTAACCGCACCACAATCCGGTGCCCAACTTGTCCCACGCGGCGAGCGATGCCGTGATGCGCTTTTTCTGTTCCGCAGAACCTTCGACAGAAAGGAGATTGAACGGATAAATCCCGATCAAATTCGACAAATGGCGATGGCTTTCGCGAAGCGGAGTGCGGGCATCCAGCAGGAGCTCCCCATCGGATGCAGCATGGAAATCCCCGAGCCCGGCGGCCAGTTGCGCCCACTTCTTCCCTTCGGCGGATTTGCCCAGGGCGGCAGCCATTTCGACCAGGCAAAGAAACAGCATCTTCATGCACATGAGATCGTAATTGCTGTTCGGCCGCAGCCAGGCGCGGGGACTGTTGTCGAAGATTTCCGGCGAAGAGGATCTGGGAAGCACCAGAATTCCCTTCCCGTCGGGTTCAAGCAACTCCGCAATGCACTGCCCGACTTCGCTGCACCACGGATAAGCGCGGCGCTTGAGAAAGGCGTCATCCCCTGTGTAGCGCCAGTGCAGATAGAACAGATGCGCATTCCAGGCGCTCATGGTCGGCGACAGGGCGTATTGCCCCCAACCGCCAAGCGGTTGGCCGGCCAGTGACATCACGCCGGGCGAAGCCAGACCTCCCGTGCCATAGAAATCCCTGGCGAACCGTCGGAACGACGGAGCCAATTTCCAAAGAAAATCCAGATAACAGGCCCCTTCATCAAAGTTACCCGATGCAGGATACGCAATATAGGTCATCTGCGTATTGAGATCGTTGTGATAATCGCCCTTCCAGGGCGGGAGACTGCCGTTGTCCGCCGTCCACACGCCCTGCAAGGGGATTGGCGGCGCCCCCCGGCGCGACCCGGCCCCGTAGAGGTACCGGGCGAACTGGTAATAGCGTTGGGCGGGCAAGTCGGGCAATTGAACGGAGGATTGCGCCCAGAAGTTGCTCCACCACCCGGCGTGAGAAGCGAGCGCCGCATCATAACCCAGCGCCAGAGCCTGGCGGCAGCGATCTTTTGCCAGTGTCAGCGGATCTTCATCCGGTCCACAGTCGTTTGTGGAGGTGACGGATATTGCCAGAACGGTTTTTCGTCCGGTGCAACGTGATGCGAAGCAGATACAATATTGGAAACCGGCATCGGCATCTTGGACATACCATCCCATGCGCCCCCTTTGTCCCCTCCGGGGTGGCGGATAGCCCAGTGCTGAAAATGTTCCTCCGTTGCAAATGTTTGCCTGGTTTCCCCCATCGATGCGCTCCGCACCTTCCCCGGGGATGATCAAATCCACTTTCTGGAGCGGCTTTCCGGAAATGCACATCAATGCCACCGGCTGGGTCGCACTGAAGAAGAGTCGGGCTTCGCTCCCCTCCTGGAAATGAACGATTCCTTCGGCTGTGGCCAGGTTCAACTCGAACGACTGCGCCACTTGATCCGGGCTCAGAGTCAATTCGATACGTCCCGCCGGCAGTTTGGTGGGGGTGGTTCCCTTGTAGAAATCGTTCCACGGATCCCCTGTGCCCTGGAGGCTTCGCCACGGGATTTTTTTCCACCAGTTCTTCTCCCCCGAGGTGCGCTCATCCCACAAATCCCCGCGATCCAGCGAAAGGCGCAGGGTGTTGTTTTCGCCCCACAGCAACCCTCCAATCAGTCCGTTACCCAATGGAATCGCTTCGTCCCATGCATTGATCGGAGCCGCGAGACGCAAGTTCTGTTGACTCGGTGGAAGTTGAAAAAATGAATTCATATTCAGGAAGTGGTACCCGCTCTTCGCCGCACCCGTCTCCTCCGTGGTTCATTTACGATGACAGATCTTTGCTGGAAAAAAAGAAACCGGGCGATCTTACGACAACCCGGTTTCCAATCCCCAGAATAAGACAGGTGTTTTTTATGCCCGACGCCGGCGCAGGATCACTCCGGCTGTCAGACCAAAGGTCAGAAGCAGCCAGGTGGCGGGCTCGGGAACAGCATGGAAGTAAATATCTCCCACCGTTCCGCCATTGGACGCGGTTCCCACGATGAATTCCCCGCTTGAGAGTCCGCCATTCAACCCGGAATAGGTGAGACCCGCAGAAACCACACCGGTTGTTCCATTGAAGGTCAGGCCGGTCCACGTGCTGGCATCAAGAAGGGATGAGCTGAAGAGCTTGTAATAGCCGGCCGATCCCGTTCCAAGGAAATCGATGTTGTTGGAATTGAACGCGAAATCTCCCGCAGCAGCTCCCGTGAGGGCCAGCAAATCGCTGGAACCCGCCGCAATGGAGCCGATGGTTTCATTCGCTGCTGCCAGCTCGAACTTGAAGGCCGAGCCGCTGAGCATCGAGACCGTGCCGGTTGTCCCGCTAAGATTGACCGTGAGCGTGCCAATGCTGGCTCCCGGGGCAAGAAAGGCTCCGCTGGAAACCGTGATGCCGTTCGCTCCTGTGGGAGCAATCGTGCCTGTGCCACCGAGAACGGCTCCCGAGCCGGAGACAGTGACATTGCCTGTGCCTGTGCCCGATCCCTCCGTATTGCTGACGAGCAGCGTCGTGCCGGACAGAACATCCGTCTGGGCAGCATAGGTGTTGTTTCCTGTCAGAATCACCTGGCCGCCACCCTGGACGCTGATTGTTGACACTTTGTTTGTGTTGGCTGCACTTTGGTCGGAAATGACACCGGAGAAGGTGACGGCACCCCCGCTGACCGCAGAGAGCTTCACATTTGCCGCTTTGTTCGACGCCGTGTTCGACGAACCAAGAATGACATTCCCTGTGAATGAGGCACTTCCCGTGCCATCCAGGCCAATTGTCACATCTTCGGCCACTGCAGAAGCATTTGTGTTGATGTTCGCCTTGAGTTGGGCCGACACGTTCACGCCGTTTTTGGTCAACAGCCCGGCGGTTCTTCCCGCAGTGGCACTGCTGGATTCCCCCAGCACCGTGAAGAGACTGTTGTTTGTGCCGAGCGCATTTGCGGAATCCACATAAACAGTTGCGTTGCGGACCCAAACGGCACCAGTGGTCGAGGAGGTGCTCGTAATGGAAGACGTCAGCCCGCTGTTGTTGCCAGAAAGGCGATAGATCTGTCCCGATGTGGGGTCTGCTTGAAAGACAATCGCATCACTCAAGGCTCCGGTCATATTTCCGGAAATCGTAACATTGCTTGCAGCACCGGAACTGTTCCCGAAGTTATAGGTCCTGTCGCCAGCATCCGTGAAGGCAATATTGGTCGCAAATGTCCCGTTCCCGTCAAAAGAGAGCTGTGTCTGGTTGGCGCTGCCAGTGGGATTGCTCCAGTTCATGCTGGTTCCGAGGCGGGAAAGAGCCGCAGTCTTCGTCGTGGCGTTGCTTCCGGTCAATCTGACTTCGCCGCTGTAGAGCGTAAAAACGCCCGTCCACCCGGTGGAGTTGCCGGCTCCATCGATTAACAATCTGCCAGACCCTGACTTGGTGAGGTTTCCGCTCCCGGCCAGAGAGGCCTTCAAACTCATCGAGCCGTTGCCTGTGCCTCCGCTGACCGTCCATGTCTGATCAGCCCCCAGATTAATGGCCTGGGCGGTGTATGAAGTGGCATCCAAAGTAATCGACCCCAGAGTTTTTGAGCTGTTGATGCCCCCTGCTCCGATGGTCAGCGAGGTCACCCCGGTTCCCAGCTTCAATGTGTAGGCGTTTGAGACAGCGTCGCTGCCACCAAAGGTGATGCCGGATACCGTTCCCGCCGTGGCCCACGCACTGTCAATAGTGCTGGTGATGGAAGACGTAGCCAGATAGTTGAACGCAGCACTGTCGCTACCATCCGTGGCGGGCGGTGCGCCGGTCCACGCACCGACATCGGTCCAGTTGGCATTGGAAGTCGAAGCCCAGGTTGCGGTGCCCGCATGGACTGAAGCCGTGAACGCCATGGATGCTGCCATAGCGACAAGGAGGGGGATTGTTCTTGCGAACGGGATATTTTTATTCATGGGATTTGTGGGTGGAATTTTCCTAACTTTCCCACCCTGCCCCTGCCATTAGTGGAACGCAAATTGTTTTTCGTTCTACGTGTAGAGCAATTCCGGAATTTGGAATTGTCCGGACGACAAGCCGGAGAAGTTGCCCCTGCAACTGGCTCTTCGCTGTTCCTGGCAAAAGCAACAAACGGGATCAGGCCAAAGTGCAGGACAGATTTCTGATGACGGAGGAGAGGAGACTGCTTGGAAAGATCTATGGAAGAATGCAGGGCATTGAGCCACAACGCGGCTGGATCTTGGAGCCCGGGGTTGCGAAGCCACCCCGGGCTGGGAGAGTTCCAGGGCAAACGCATGAAAAATGGACAGGCAAACCACAGCTTTCCGGGGAGCACACCCGTCCCGGGTGTGGTTTTCGGCGTCCCGCCGAAAAATCGTGTCGGCGGGACGCCAACCCGGACACGCGGGACGCGTGTGCTCCTCGGCAAAAGCGCCTCGCGCAGTGGTGATCATGTGTTTGCAAGGGAGGGAAGTTCAATGCGTTTGCCCTGGGGAGAGTTCATCCCCTTCGGGGATTTTCTGAAGAAAAATGTCCTGCACCCATCAGGCCAACAGCGCGGCAAGGTGGAGGACAAGATCGGGGCGGGTGCCGGCCCAGGGGAATGCAGCGTCGATTTCTTTCGCGGAGGCCGATTCCGGGAGGGGTTCGAGGCGGCGGAGCACAGCGAGCAACACGGGCGTGCAAATGCCGGCGTGATGCCCGAGACAGAAATCCAGGACGGATGGAGGGCGGCCGCAGAAGCCCATTCTCATGCGAAATCCATGCTGATAGGGGCTGAGCCCGAGTTCCCAGCGTCCTCCTTCGCTGAGGAGCCGGAGTGAGCGGTATTCGCGATTGGGTTCGGTCCGCCGAAAGGTCAAGGTTCCTTGTGGGGTGCGGTGGGATTCCGGTCGGGGTGTCCCCACCAACGATTCGGTTGTTTCCCGTCGTAATGGGCTTCGAAGGCCCGGACGGCGTCTTCCATGGTTCCATCCGCAGGTGCCCATCGGGCGACATCGGGGAAGTCGGTGGCGATGTTCCGGTTTTTCACGGGGGAACGAAACTGGATCGGGCACCAGAAAGATTCGATGTTGCGCAGCATCTCGCTGCCAAGGGCCCAGATGCCGGTCATCCAGTCGCAATACCAACACCAGAGAAGGTCGTAACCGATGAGTCCGTCGTATTTGTGACGGGAGAGGTTCACCCACTCGGAGGATTTGTAGGTGGGCAACCGTCCCAGCCAGGCGACGGGCGGGTAAAGAAGGATCTCGGCCAGCCGCACCTGCGCGAAGACGAGCACGGCGGGAGTCTGCACCATCAGGCAGAGTTGATTGCGGAACGGTCCCAGGATGCGGGATTGCGCGTCCGTGAGCGTGCGGCCTTTTTTTCCGCGCACCGCCCGGTGAACGAGGCAGAAAGCGTGCAGAAAGAGCAACTGGGCAACGATGGCGGCGGCCACGCCGGACCAGCCGGAGAGAAAGGCTCCGACCCCCCACGGCATCCAGGTGAACAGGCTTACAAAAAGATCCAACCAGGGAGCCCGGGCAATGGATTCCGTGATCGCAAAGGCCGCGCGGGTCAGGATGGCAGCAGCGGCCAGTCCGCAGAAAACGACCGCAACGGTGAAAAGAAAGGAACAACACATAACCCCGTCACCCTTGCATACGGGGGGCCGGAACGAAATGACTTTGTCGGAAACGGGGCAAAATCCGCTCTCGCATTGCACGGGGCGGGGGTGGTATGTGTGCCGGGTGAGCGAATTGATGCCGGTGCGCGTGCGCGCCAAGTTTTTCTTCGAGGGGGAAAAGAAGTTTTTTATCAAGGGCGTGACCTATGGCCCGTTTGCGCCCGACGCGAACGGCGAGTATTTCGGCACGCCGGAGAGCGTCGCCCGGGATCTCGGGCTCATGGTCGAGGCGGGGGTGAACCTGGTCCGCATCTATTATGTTCCGCCCAAATGGTTCCTGGATCTCTGCGCGGAGCACGGTATCCGGGCATTGATCTCGATTCCGTGGGCCGAGCATCTGGAATTTCTGAAGGACCCGAAGATCCGCTCGGACGCAGAACGGGCGGTCGCGGAAGGGGTTTCCAAAAATGCGGGCCACCCGGCGGTGTTCGGCTACCTCGTGGGCAATGAAATCCCGACAACGATGGTGCGCTGGCTGGGAGCACGGGAGGTCACGGAGTTTGTCGAGCGCCTCATCAATATCGGCAGGGAAGCCGATCCCCGGGCGCTCTTTTCGTATGCCAGCTACCCGCCGACGGAATATCTCCTGCCCCAGAACAGCGATTTCGTGACTTTCAACGTCTACCTGCACCGGCAGGAAGATTTTGAGCGATACCTCGCCCGGCTCCAGAACCTGGCCGACGACAAGCCGCTCATCCTCGGGGAATTCGGCATGGACACGATCCGGCACCCGGAGTCCGAGCAGGCGGAAATGCTCCGCTGGCACATCGAAAGCGTGGTGCGGGGAGGGCTTGCGGGAACGATCGTTTACGCCTGGACGGACGAGTGGTTCCGCGGCGGACAGGAGATTCTGGACTGGGCCTTCGGCCTGGTGCGCCGGGATCGCTCGAAGAAAGAGGCGTTTGCCACCGTGCAACAACTCTTCCATGGCGGAGGTTCGATGACATCGCGGGTCAAACTTCCGTCCTATCCGAAGGCCTCGGTGGTGGTGTGTTCCTACAACGGAGGCAAGACGCTGGAGCGCTGCCTCGAATCCCTCAAGGAAGTGGATTACCCGGATTACGAGGTGATCCTCGTGGACGACGGCTCGAAGGACAATACGCAGGAAATCGCCGCCCGCCATCCCTGGATCGTCAACATCCGCCAGGAAAACAAGGGGCTCAGCTTCGCACGAAACGTGGGGGCCCGCGCAGCCAGGGGCGAGGTCATTGTCTACACCGACAGCGACTGCATGGCCGACCCGGATTGGTTGTATTACCTGATCGGAACCCTGCTCAGCGGCGAATACGCGGGCGTGGGCGGGCCGAACATCTCGCCTCCCGCGGAAAATTGGGTGCAGGCCTGCGTGGCGGCAGCCCCGGGCGGACCGAGCCATGTGCTGCTCACGGATGTCGTGGCCGAGCATATTCCCGGGTGCAACATGGCCTTCCACCGGTGGGCTTTCGAGCAGGTTGGCGGTTTCGATCCGGAATACCGCAAGGCCGGGGACGACGTGGATTTCTGCTGGCGACTCCAGCAGTCCGGGGGCGTGATCGCTTTCAGTCCGGCAGCCATCGTGTGGCATTACCGGAGGTTTACCCTGCAGGCCTTCCGGAAACAGCAGGAAGGTTACGGCGAGGCGGAGTCGATGCTGCGCTTCCAGCATCTGGTCTTTTTCGGACCCACCGGCACGGCCAAGTGGAAGGGCCAGATCTACGGTGCCCCGCGGTTCACCTGGCTGGTCAACAAGCCGATCATCTACCACGGGGTCTTCGGCGAAGGGCTTTTCCAGTCGATCTACCCGACGCCCCAGTCGGAAATCGCCGCCTACCTGAGCAGCATCGAATGGGTGGTGCTGACCGTCTTTATTTTTGCTGCATCGATCCCGCTGCCGTTCCTGCGGATCGTGCCGTATCTGATGTTCGGCGGGACATTGCTGGTGGCCCTGTCGTACATGATCCATGCGCGGCTCGAACCGAAGCACGACACGATCCGGGCCCGGTTGCTGGTGGCGTTCCTTGCCCTCGCCCAGCCGCTCGTGCGCGGGTGGGCCCGCTATTTCACCTGGCTGAAATTCAAACGCACCCCGCCGGCGGTCATTGCCAGCGCGGAAAAAAATTTCACCCCCACCGGCGGCAGCCTTTCGCACCTGCGGTTCTGGAGTGAAAACGGTCACGGCCGCGAACTGTTGCTCCAGGAAGTGGTGAAGGCACTCGAAAATGAAGGCTGGAATTACTCCATGGACACCGGCTGGAAGGATTGGGATCTCCAGATCTACGGAAGCTTCTGGTGGGGGATCAAGCTCCGGTCCGTCACGGAATACCATGGCGGACCGAAATGCCTCACCCGCGTCCACCTCGGCACACGGATGGTGGCCACGACGTTCCTGATCAACCTGATCCTTCTCGGCATCCTGCTCTACCGGCAGTTCCTCGTCCCCGGAAGCGATCTGTGGCTCTGGATTCCGTATGCAATTTTTGTTGTCTTCCTGCTCCGGCGGGTTTGGAGGTTGAAACGGCGCGTGGCCGATCTCCTTGAAGCCGCCGCCACCCGCTGCGGGCTCACGAGGATCAAGAGAAAGTGAAAGCCTGTGGGGTGCTGGAAATCCATCGCCCCCTCTCCGCATGAGCCTTCGCGTCGCCGATTATTCCTACGACCTGCCACCGGAGCTGATCGCCTCGCGCCCGTGCGAACGGCGCGACGGGTCGCGGATGCTTGTGGTGGACCGCGCCACGGGCACCCTCTCGCATGGGACGTTCCGTGATTTCCCCTCCTTCCTCCGTCCCGGCGACCGGGTCGTTCTCAACAACTCCCGGGTCATCAAGGCCCGCCTGCTGGCACCGGAAAAAGCCATCGAGATTTTCCTCCTCGAACCCTGCGGAAACCGCCGGTGGAAATGCCTGACAAGACCGGGAAGAAAGACCAGAACCGGAGCCGTCATTGCAATCGCCGGAACCGAAGCCCATATCGTGGAAGTGCTCCCGGACGGCGCGCGCATCGTGGAATTTTCCGAAGAACCGGATCTGGAAAAATTCGGGCACATGCCGGTGCCGCCGTATTTCAAGCGGGACTCCGACCGCGCCGACGACGATCGCTACCAGACGGTCTTCGCCGAATCCCCCGGCTCCGTTGCCGCCCCGACCGCCGGCCTCCATTTCACAGAGCAAATCCTCCGCGACATCCCTCATTCGTTCATCACCCTCCATGTCGGCGCGGGAACGTTCCAACCGGTCAAGGTCGAACGGCTTGAAGACCACGTGATGCACGAGGAACGTTACGAGATTTCCGCAAAAACCGCGCAGGCACTCAATAAAGCGGAAAGACTTGTCGCCGTCGGCACGACCGCCGCCCGTGTGCTGGAATCGCAACCGGAAAAACCCTTCGCCGCCTGCTCCGGCCGCACGGATATCTTCATCCATCCTCCGTATGCCTTCCGCCACACCGGAGCCCTGCTGACAAATTTTCACCTCCCCTGCTCGACCCTGCTGATGCTTGTCTGTGCGTTTGCCGGACAGGAACTCGCCCTGACGGCCTACGCGGAAGCCATCCGCGAACGCTATCGCTTTTACAGCTACGGGGACTGCATGTTGCTGGTGTAAAGGTCAACGTGCGGTGCGCAGACGGTCGAGCACATCGCGGGCAGCCCCAGAATCCACCGCTTCTCCCGCCAGTCTCCATCCCGCGGCAAGATCCGGCACGGCACCGGCAACCACAAGCGCCGCACCTGCATTCAACTGAACAATGGTCCGTGCCCCGTTCCGAAGATTCCCGGCAACGATGTCGGAGATGATGCCCGCGTTGTTCCGCGCATCTCCCCCCGCGAGATCCCGGGCCTGAACCGGCCCGATCCCCAACTCCTCCGGATGAATCTCAAACTCCCGGAAATTTCCCTCCTCCCATGCCGAGACTTTCGTGGGACCAAGGGGAGAAATCTCATCCATCGGGACAGAGCCGGTTCCATGAACCGCCCAGGCCCGGCGCCTTCCGAGAAGGGCATAAACTTGTGGATACACCCCGAGAAGACGTTCATCAAAAACCCCGGCCAACTGGAATGAAGGACGCGCGGGGTTCAACAACGGTCCCAGCATGTTGAAGATGCTGGTCTCACCTCTTTCCGCGAGAAACTTTCGCACCGGTGCCACCGCCTGGAAGGTCGGGTGATAATGGGGGGCAAAAAGAAAACAACAACCCGCGGTTTCCAGCGCGGACGCCGCAGCATCGGGAGAAAGATCGACCCGCACCCCGAGAGCCTCCAGCACATCGGCTCCTCCGGATTTCGAGGTGATCCCGCGGTTGCCATGCTTCACCACCCGGACACCACAGGCCGCCGCGACAAACAGAACCGCCGTCGAGACATTGAACAGCCCCGCCCGGTCTCCACCCGTTCCGCAAACATCCAGGCAGTCCTCCCCGGAGAACGGAACCGGTCGGGCCCGAGCCAGCAAAACCCGCACAAAGTCCGCGATCTCCCCCGGCGTCTCCCCGCGCTGGTGCAGCAAACCCAGAAACTCCGCGCGGCTCTCCACGGACTGCCCCTCGTCAAACAGCGCATCGCAGGCACGCTGGATTTCCTCCCCGGTCAAAGGAATTTCCGAAAGAAGCCGGGGACGGAGTTCTTCGAGAGTCGTCATCAACAGACAATGGAAAAAATCGCAGGGAAGAGCAAGCGCGGTGCCGGACAGGTTACCGCAAATCGAGGATCCGTTTCAGCTCCTGCGCCGGCCACTGCCCGGGAACATTCGGGCGATGCAGCCACCCGTAATTCAATGCCGAGCCGCACTGGGCGAACAAAACCCGCGATCCGAAACCCAGCGGCCCCATTCCCATCACCGCCACGGGAACCGGAGGCGACCGGAACAACTCCAGAAGCCGTGCCACATCGGCGGGCCTGTCTGTCCGCGTCGCCACTTTGAACAAATCCGCTCCCGCATCCGCCGCACGGGAGAGCAATTCTCGAAGCCTGCCCACCGCTGGCGTTTTTTTGAAATCATGAAAAGACGCCACCACCCGGATCTTCCGGCTTCGCGCCGATTCAAGGACTTCGGACATCGCCGCAAACGATCGCAGCTCGATATCCACGGCATCCACAACCGGCAGATGGGAAAGAAAACTCCTCCGCCTCATTGCGGCGGACAAATTCCCCATCCCCCCCTCCAGCGGATGCCGGACGGTCAGGATCCAGGGGAATTTCGCACGGGGGATTGGCAAACCGACCGGAAGGCAATCCGCCCGCCATTCCAGATAATCCACCGCAGAGAAAGGAAGGGTGCCCGCAATCCGCAACGCTGCGAGAGAATCCACAATTCCGACAACGGGTGATTTTGGGGGTTTATTTTTTTGACGCATGGAGGCAATGTGTTAATCGTTCACGGCCATCTTCCAGCCGGTTCTATGGCCTATGCCG
This sequence comes from uncultured Chthoniobacter sp., assembly GCA_964585615.1. Taxonomy (GTDB): domain Bacteria; phylum Verrucomicrobiota; class Verrucomicrobiia; order Chthoniobacterales; family Terrimicrobiaceae; genus QYQL01. Next base: position 50,482 of record CAZPEN010000010.1, read on the forward strand.
ATAAGCACCCGAAGACACGAGATCAATCTCCAATTCAACCAGTTTGTTGACGCCATCCTTCTGGGAATCGTCTTCTGGTTCGCGCATCTCATCCGCTTCCACCAACTCATCATCCTCGACAATCTCTGGACCATCGACGGATTTGAGAAGTTTGTATGGATTCTTGCGGTGATCATGCCATTCGGACCGTTCTTGTTGGAGATGCAGGGGTTCTACAACTATCCGCTGGAAAAGACAGTCTGGAAATCACTGCGCCAGATGACGGCGGCGGGGTTCTGGCTCTTCATTTTGCTGGGCAGCGCGGTGATCTTTCTTCGTCTCGATGTGCCGAGCCGTTCGGTGCTGATCCTGTTCGGCCTCATGGCTCCGCTGGTTCTCCTGCTGAGAGAACGCCTGTATGTCTGGCACTATGTGGAGAAACTCCACCGGGGGGCGACCGGCGAAAGAATCATCATCGCGGGGGAACGGACCAAGATGAGGGAAATGATCAACTCGTTCTCGCCTGTGCAGCGGTTGGAAGTGCAGGTGGTCGCCGCGATTGATCTGGAAACAAATGGCATCGAAACTCTCGTCGAAGCCCTCCATCGTCATGCGGTGGGACGCGTGGTGCTGGCTTTCCGCCGGATCGAACTGGACAAAGTCCAGCGGGCCATCGAAGCCTGCGAAATCGAGGGAGTCGAAGCCTGGCTGAACGCAGATTTCATCCATACTTCCGTCGCCCGCCCGTCTTACGATGTCCTCGCAAAAAAGCCCATGCTGGTCTTCCGGACCTCCCCGGAACTCTCCTGGGCGATGCTTGTCAAAGCCGGGATGGACCGCGTTTTCTCAGCCCTCGGTCTTCTGGTCCTGCTCCCGGTCTTCGTGCTCGTCTCGGCCATCATCCTCATCACCTCCCCGGGACCGGTGTTTTTCCGGCAACGCCGGGCGGGGCTCCACGGACATCCGTTCGAAATGTGGAAATTCCGCACCATGTGCATCGACGCCGAGGAACGCCGCGAGGCCCTCTCCTCCCAAAATGTCATGTCCGGACCAGTCTTCAAGGTGGAGAACGATCCCCGCGTCACCCCGTTTGGAAAGTGGCTGCGGAAGACAAGCATCGATGAACTCCCCCAGTTGCTGAATGTGTTCCGGGGAGAAATGAGCCTCGTCGGCCCGCGTCCCCTGCCGCTCTACGAGGTGGAGAAATTCGAAAGTGCCGCCTACCGCCGCCGCCTGAGCATGAAACCCGGCCTCACCTGCCTGTGGCAGGTCGGCGGGCGGAACAAAGTCACGGATTTCCAGGACTGGGTCCGCATGGATCTGGAGTACATCGACAACTGGTCGATCCCCCTGGATTTCTACATCCTTTTGCGAACGATTCCCGCCGTCCTGGCCGGAAGCGGTGCAAAATAAGGAAATTTTATCGGACGCGATTGACTCCTTTCTTCTTCGCGCGATGATGAAGGCATGGAGGCACAACGAGCAGTCAGCGTGGAAATACCCGGTCCCTTCGAACCGGGAGCAGTAAAAAATGCCGCTCTCCACATTCGCGACAGCCTCGGGCATCCGGCCCGGCTGGCCATGACCTTTGTGAGCCCGGATTATATCCCGCATCTGTCGGATTTTACCGAGACGCTGCGGGTGGACGGCCATATCTCCGACGTGGTCGGCTGCACCTCCGGCGGCCGGATTTTCAACCGGGGAGGGGAAGAAAAAGGCTCCGGCTGTGTGCTTCTGGCCCTCGCCTGCGATGCCGGGGAGCCGGTTGCACTGGATGCCGACGATGTCACTTTTCCCACGCCTCCCCACAGCGCCCTGTTGCTGGCCAACCCCTATCAGTTCGAGGCGGATGAATGGTTGCAGGAATGGAATGGAAGCAATCCGGGGGCTCCCTGCGTGGGTGGCCTGGCCAGCGGGGGCGAGGAGGAGGATCTCGCGGTCTTCCTGAACGATCGGACGGTCGAGGCGGTTTGTGTTCCCCTTTCCGGAAAGACGGGCATCGTCCCCATTGTCAGCCAGGGATGCCGGCCGATCGGGGAACCGCTCACGGTCACGCGCGCGGAGCACAATATCGTTTACTCCCTCGGCGGACAACCCGCCTACCAGGCGCTCGAATCCGCGTTTGAAGCCCTCAGCGACTCCGAGAAATCCATCGCGAAAGGCAATCTCTTCGCCGGTCTGGCGGGCACCGAATATGTCGATGATTTCAAACCGGGAGACTTTCTCATCCGGAACATCATCGGAGCCGACCCGGGATCGGGAGCCGTGGTCATCGGTGGCATCCCCCGCACCGGACAGACCCTCCAATACCAGCTCCGGGACCGGGAAATCGCCCGGGCCGACCTCGACCGTGCCCTGACCTCGGTGAACCTGGCCGGCAGGCGTCCTTTTGCCGTTCTGTTGTTTTCGTGCATCGGACGCGGTGCCGGATTTTTCGGAGAACCCCATTTTGACGCTTCCAGATTTTACCATATCGCGGGAGACCGGCCCCTCGCAGGATTTTTCTCCAGCGGAGAGATCGGCCCGGTGGGCGGACGCAATGCCGTCCACGGCCACACCGCCTCCGCCGCGATATGGGTTGAAAACAAATCCTGAAAGGTCAAAAGTCCCGACGTGAAAAAGAAACTTCTGATTGCCGTGGCCGCCCTGGCGGCGGCTTTCCTCGCCGCCTGGTGGGGAGGATGGCTGCCTTCGCCGGAAAATGGCGGAAATGATGACGCCCAAATGACCGCCACCGCCCGGAAGGATGCCGTCAATCCCAAGCTCATGCTCTCCGGGGAAGTCACCCCCGCTTTTCAGGTCGATGTGAGGCCGGAAGTCGGCGGGAAAGTAAAAAAAATCCATGTGGCCCCGGGGCAGCAAGTTTCCAAGGGGGAACTGCTCGTCACCATCGACGACACCGACCTGCTCAACGAAAAAGCCTCCGCGGAAACAGAAATCGACGGTGCCCGGCTGTCCGTCGAAAAAAACCGCGGCAACTACGAGCGCGCCCGTGCGCTCTTCGAGCAGAAATTGATCAGCAAGGAAGTCTACGCCAATCTCGAGGCGGATTTCCGGATTTCCGAAAACACCCTGGAAAAGGCGGAGCGCAAGTTGCAAAGCGTTGCCGACCGCCTGAGCAAAACCCGCATTCTCGCCCCCGGAGACGGCACAATCCTTGACGTGAATGTCAACGAGGGCCAGGTGGTTGTCGCCGCCGCAAGCGTCAACTCCGGAACCGCTCTTCTGCTTTTCGCCGACCTTACCCGCCTGCTCATCTACGCCCACGTGAACCAGCTCGACGCCGGACGGCTGACCGTCGGGCAGGCCATGGCCATCCGGTTCGGAGACGAAGATGCTGCGGGTGCCACGGCCCGCATCGAATTCATCGCCCCCGTCGCCACGGTGAAGAACAACATCAAGGGATTTGAAATCCAGGCTCTCATCGAGGAAAACAAGAGGAAACTGAAGCCCGGCATGTCGGTCGGCATGGATGTGCCGATCGGACACGCGGAACAGGTCGTCACCGTTCCCGTCTCCGCGGTGTTCAAGGAAAAGGACGACCGGGTTGTCTACGTGCGCAAGGGCGGGGAAATCCAACGGCGCAAAGTCGCGGTGGGATTGACCGACCTGTCCCGCGCCGAAATCAAATCCGGCCTGGAGGAAGGCGAGGAAATCCTTCTCGTCGAGCCCGCGATGATTCCCCACGGCAAATCCTGATCCTCCCCGTGTCGCTCGTCCATCTCGAAAGCGTCAGCAAAACCTACCGCATCGGCGACCAGGAAATCCGCGCACTCGACTCCATCGACCTGCGCATCGAAAAAGGCGAGTTCGTCTCGATCATCGGTCCCAGCGGCAGCGGAAAATCCACCCTCATGCACCTGCTCGGCTGCCTCGATGCGCCGACATCGGGAAAAATGGTCATCTGCGGAAACGACCTGAGCACCGCCTCCCAGAACCAGCTCGCCGGGGTGCGGAACCGTGAGATCGGGTTCGTCTTCCAGGCCTTCAACCTCCTGCCGAAACTCGACGTCATCCAGAACATCGAACTTCCACTCGTCTATTCCGGAATTCCCGCCGCGGAGCGGAGACGGCGCGCGGAGCAGGTCGCCCGGGAAGTCGGCCTCGAATCGCGCATGGCCAACCGTCCGGTCCAACTGAGCGGCGGACAATGCCAGCGCGTCGCAATCGGACGTGCTCTCGTCAACAACCCCAGCATCCTCTTCGGCGACGAACCGACCGGCAACCTCGACTCCGCCACCGGGGAAATGATTCTCGGGATGTTCAAAAGCCTGAACGCCGCCGGGAAGACCATCGTTCTCGTCACCCATGACCCCGACATCGCCGCCGTTTCCCCCCGGGTGATTGAAATCCGGGACGGAAAAATCCGGAGGGAATACCGTCCGTGAACCTCCTTGTCGCCCTGCAAATCGGCCTCCGCGAGATCGCGGCGCACAAGTTCCGCAGTTTCCTCTCCATGCTGGGCATCGTTCTCGGGGTCAGCAGCCTCATCTCCACCCTCGCCCTCACCACGGGCATCGAACTCGGCACCCGGGCGTTCATGCAGCAGGTCGGCGGCCTGGAATACGTCAGCGTCATCAACAAGGAGATTTCCAGCGAGATGTTCGACTTCTGGAATCTCTCCCCCGGACGAACCCTGCTCGACGCGCAGGCCATTGCCGCCGCCTCCCCGTTGATTTCCCATGTCTCTCCGGAACTGACCCTCAGTGCCGCGGTCTCCTCCGGTTCGATCTCCGACCGCCAGGTGGTCCGCGGGGTGTTTCCGGACCACTTTGTCGTGGCCCGTCACGAACTCGAAGCCGGGCGTTTCCTCACGGACCTGGACATCGACCGGGGGCTCCAAAGCGCGGTGATCGGCAATGAAATCCTTCACCTTCTCTGGCCGGAAGCAAAACCGAAGGACGTGCTCGGGAAGATCCTCCTCATCAACGGACGCCCTTTTGAAGTGGTGGGAGTTCTCCCGAAATACGAACGCGACGAGGACAAGCGCCGGAGAGCCCTTGGAAAAGGCGGCTCCATCAGCCGCTCCGGTCGCCGCTGGGATCCGTTCCGCCAGAAAAACGAATCCATCCTGATCCCCTTCTCCACGATGTTTTTTGATTTCCGCGCCGGCACATCCCCGATGGACTCGATGGAATCCATCCGCCTCGACACTCTCACCCTCCGGGTCGGGGATCTTGCAAATTTTCGCGCCGCCCTCGGACAGGTTCGCTCGGTTCTGGAAGTCACCCATCGCGGCGTGGATGACTTTGATCTGGAAACAAGGGAAGAATGGTTCGACCGCATGGAATCCAGCATCCGGGCCACCCGCCTGAGCGGAGGCCTCATCGCCACAATCAGCCTCGTGGTGGGCGGCATCGGCATCATGAACATCATGCTCGCCAGCATTTCCGAACGCGTCCGCGAAATCGGCATCCGCCTCGCCGTGGGAGCCCGGGGACAGGATATTTTCACCCAGATCATCGTCGAAAGCATGAGCATCGCCATGATTGGCGGCCTCCTCGGCGTGCTGGCCTCGTTCGGGCTCATCGAGCTTCTCAAATTCATCGCCCCAAGCGAAAATTCACCGATCATGACCTTTGACGGCATCCTTTTCAGCGTTGGTTTCGCCGTGCTGGCAGGCTTCTTCTCGGGCATCTACCCTGCTCTCCGCGCCTCCAGGCTGAACCCCATCTCCGCCCTGCGCTACGAATAAACAGCCTCTCTCCGGAATCAGGCCGCAGGAGAAATCCCCTCGACCATCACACGCTCCGCGAGATCACGTCCGATCGCCACCCGCATTCCCATCAGGAGACAAAGACAGGTTCCATGATCGGCCACCTTGCAAACCTCGGCTGATTCGCAGAAACCCAGTTCCCGAAGCCGAAGGGTCGCGGAAGAATCCTGACGGACTGCGGTGATCCGCAGCCTCTCGCCACAGCGGGCCGAAGACAAACTCTTCTCTCCCACGCTCTTCATTGGATCCTCTTTACACACATTTTGGTCAACAATTGAGAAGCAATCTCACTTTTTCAAACCAAGGGCAAATTCTATTTCAAAAAACCGGTTGGCTGGCCGTTCCAGACAGCACAAGGGAAAACCGTGAAGGCACAAACGGGGGCCCGGGATTGAGGACAAGAAGGGCTTTGACAAAGGAACCGAAGGGCGTCGGTGTCGCCCAATCCTGCCGGAGCATGGCCGGTCCCACCGAACTATGCCAGCACCAAGCGACCCAGTGGAGGTTCCGGCCCTCCAGCCAATTTGTCGCAAACTTGGCTCCAAAATCCCCGATTCCTCCCCGAAAACTGGGAGGCCCCAATTCGTCGAACCCCCATTCACTCACAATCACCGGCCAATCCTTCGAGAGATCGTCAAAAGCCACCGCCCACCGGGATTCGTCGTTGTTTTCTTTGCCTGCGTAGACATGCCAGGAAAAAGCGACATTCGGATCTGTTGGCGGCAATTCCCGGATTCCCCTCAACGAATACGCCCAGTTCCCGCCTGCCAATAGGATGAGATTGCCGGAATGCCGGCGGATGAGCGCCGTCAGATGCTCCCAATACGGATGCAGTTGCTTCCAATCGGAGGCTTTGGGCTGCCAGTCATCGGGACCGCGCACCGGCTCGTTCCAGAGTTCAAACGCCACCGCCCCGTTTTTTCCAAGAACCCGGGAAACCTGTTCCCAAAAATCGCAGGCCAGAGCAAAGCTCGAATCATGCAGGCCAAGAAACTCGCCGGGCTCGGATGGTTTTGCAAATCCATCCGGCCAGCCGGTGACATGCCAGTCGAGAATGACAAAGTGCCCGGCCCCGGTGGCGGCATCCACATCGCGGCGGATCCACGCAAGGACATTGGCCGTTCCTCCGAAAAGATGGGCGTTTCTCCAGACAAACGGATGGATGCTGATCCGCACTACGTTGGCATTCCAGTTTTTCCGAAGCAATATGTACTGGGAGAGTGGCTGATCCCTGCGATCCAGCAGAGGATCCCCCACCGCCACACCGCGGAGCCGGACAATGCGGTTCTGGTGGACAAGCTGGTTACCCTCCCGGTGCAGCCCTGTCGGACAGACAAACTCCTCCGCTCCGGCATCCAGCCCCAGACCGGTTTTTCTCGGATTCCCGGAAAAATCCTTCTCTCCGGGAAACGGCTCCGACGGGGACAGGTCGATGGCCGGAGAAGACCGGTGAAGTGAAGCCACCGCATCCGAAAACAGAGGATCGGCAAAAACCGCACCCGGATCCCGGGTGGCCAGACGGAGCGAAACAAACCCGGTCACGGTTCTTCCTTCCCGGCGGAACATCGCTCCCTGCAAGCCGCCCGGCGAATAATACAGGTTGTAAAAAAAACGGTCCCCGGCATCGGTCAATTCGGTGGTGAAAAGATTTCGTCCGGGCCCGGAAACCAGAACATTGCTTTCAACAAGGGAGTCCGAGGCGTGTCGAATCCACAGCCCACCCGCCGAATCAGCAGACACGCCGTTCGCGTCCATCGTGTTGTTTCGCACAAGCGTCTCCCGGGCATCATGGATATTCCCCAGCACGATCCCCGCCCGGGAATTGCCGCGCACAATATTGTTGCGGACAATATTTCGGGAGCCGGCGACAACAATCCCCTGTTCAAAACCGGAAACCAGATTCCGCTCGATCAATGTGCCGCGGGCTTTCACGAGGCAGATTCCTGTTCCCCCTCCTCCACCCCGCAGGGTGTTTGCCCGCAACACCACTCCTTCCGGATTGCCGGCAACCAGGATTTCTCCATCGATGGAAAATCCCTCCAAGACCACACGGGAAGCTGCCGACACCACAATGACGGGGCCTTCCCCGTCCGCTTCGATGAGGGTCTCTTTCTGTCCCTGGATCACGATCGGCTGTTTCTTCGTGCCGGATCTGGTGACTTTCAACGGTCCCTCATAGTTCCCGGAATGGACAATCAACGTGTCCCCCGCCCGGAGGCGGTCAAGCCCGTACTGGACCGACTTCCAGGGGGCTTTTTCCGTGCCGGGGCTCCCGTCGCTCCCCTCCATCGCCACATGGCAAACCCGCGCATGCAGACAGGTGGAGACGGCCAGGGCACCCGCAATCGGCAGGATTTTTTTAAAAAAATGCGCCGGATGTCGCATGGGATTCCGGGATTCTAGCGAAAGGCGAGGGTTTTATCCATTTTTTCGACAGCTCTTTTTTTCGGACAAATCTCCCGGCAAGGAATTGCGGCTTGCCTGCCCGGCGGGGATTGTCCTCACTGGTGGGACATGAAGAAACTCCTCGCCTACTTCGCCTCCCTTGGACGCAGGCTGTTGGAGCTTCGCGACACGCCCCATGCCATCGCAGGCGGTGTGGCCATCGGGATGTTCATCGGCTTCACCCCCCTCTTCGGACTGAAGACCCTGCTGTGCCTGGCCCTTGCCTACATCCTGCGTTGCAGTCCGATCGCCGCCGTCATTGCCGTCTCCCTGCACGACGTGGTCACTCCCTTCTGGCCGGTCCTTCTCAAAGTGGAATACGATCTCGGCTCCTGGATTCTCGGGCATTTTCACCACCTTCCGCCCAAGGTGGAGATGCACCATTTTCACCTTCAGGAGATGCTCAAATGGACGACATTCTTCAATGTCGGCCTGCCCCTGCTCGTCGGCTCCCTGTTTCTTTCGATACCGGCTGCGCTGATTGCCTACTCGGGCATGTTGACCTTCCTGCAATACCGGGAAAAAAAACGGGCTGCACGGGCACGGGAGGGAGTGTCATGACACGGGCCTTTCAAATTCTTTTTTCGGCCGCGACCGCGGCGGGGTTCGTCCTTCCATTTTTGGGCCCCGGCACGTGGCCGTGGTGGGATTCCGTGTGGATCTTTTTTTTCTTTGTCATGGTCTATGCGGATCTTGCCGGACGCACGGGCCTCTCCGCCGCCCGGACAACCGCGGGGATTGTCATTCTGACGATGGCGGTTCTGCTTGGAACCGCCGGATTTTCGGGTTCCCTGAATTTCACGGAAAACGCGGGCCTGCAAATCGGCGGGACCATTCCCTTGGTCCTGCCTCTGCTGGCTTTCGCCATGCTGACCGTTTCCGGCCAGGCCGCAGAATCGGCTTTCCCGGGTGCGGGCCGGACCGTCCTGGCCCTGGCGACGACCGCTGCCTTCCTGCTCTCCGTCCTCAACGGCCTGACCTTCTTCTCCACCGACCGGATCTGGTGGGAGTGGCATCCGGAAAACGCTCCCGGCGGAACGCCCGGAATGCTCCTTCTTCTGGCCATCGCCTCCTTCGCCCTGATATCCGTTTGCCCTGTCGATTCGCACCTGAAACGAAGCCGCTGGAGCGCGGGCCTGCTGGCATGGCTCGGCATGAACGCCCTTTTCCTCGTCGCCCACCTTCCCCGCCCATGACGATCTTTGAATTCCTCCGCAGCAAACTCCAGGGAGAACCCGCCCTGCATCCGATCGACCGGATGATCGCCAAACGCTGGGTCAAGGAACGGTTGAAAAAAATCTACCCCGAACTCCGACTGGACCCGCGGGCATTGGAACGCGCCTATCAGGAACTCGGACTCGAACCGCACGAAGGCTCCGGCAAGGGCGGGGCCACCGTGTTTGAAGTCACCCTTCCGGAGGATGTCTCATGAGCCTGTTGTTCGTACTTTTTCCCATTCTTCTTCTCTTTGCCTGGGCGGCCTGGGCTTACAACCGGCTGGTCCGGGCCAGAAACCAGCAGGCCGAAGCGTGGAGCGGCGTGGATGTCCAGCTCAAGAAACGCGCGGACCTTGTTCCTCCCCTGGTGGAATGCGTCTCCGCCTACCGCATCCACGAAGGCTCGACATTCCGCGAAACCGCCACGGTGCGCACTCCCGCGGATGTTGCCCGGGAACTCCGCGGTCTTCTGGCCGTTGTCGAAGGGTATCCCGATCTCAAGGCGGCCGAAAACTTCCGCCAGCTCATGTCCCAACTCGTCCTCATCGAGGACGATCTCCAATATGCCCGCCGCTACTACAACGGCTCGGTGCGGGATTTTCGCAATCTCGCGGAATCCTTCCCCTCGAACATCATTGCCGGGATTTTCGGGTTTCAGCCGGCAGATTTTTTTGAGATGGAAACAGTCTTGGAGCGCGTCACTCCGGAAGTTCGCCTGTGAGAGCCCTCGCCGCCTTTCTGCTCGCTGCCACCCTGTTCCCGGCTGTCGCCGGGGAAGCCATTCAGGATTTCTCCAGCCACATCGAAGTGCGGGAAAACTCGGACCTCATCGTCACGGAAACCCTCCGCGTGCAAGCGGAGGGCACCCTGATCCAACACGGAATTTTTCGGGATTTCCCCACCCTCTATTCCGGCCCGCTCGGACTCCGTTCCACGGTTCCCTTTGAATTGCTGGAAGTCCTCCGCGACGGAAAGCCGGAGCCCTGGCATACGGAGAGCAAATCCAACGGCCTCCGCATCTATCTCGGCAGCAGCAGTGTCCTTGTGCCTCCCGGAGAAACCACCTACACGATCAAATACCGCACCGGCCGCCAGTTGGGGTTTTTCAAGGATTTCGACGAGCTGTATTGGAATGTCACCGGCAACGGATGGAAATTTCCCATTCTCCGGGCTTCTGTTTGCGTGAAGCTTCCCCCCGGGGCAAACGCCCGCTCAATCGAGGCTTACACCGGCCCCTCGGGCACCAAAGGCTCGGCTTACAAAATTGTCGGGCAACCCGGCTGCGATGTCTCTCTGGTCACAACTGCTCCGCTCTCTCCCGGCGAAGGCTTCACCATTGCCGTCACCTGGCCGAAAGGCTTTGTTGAAGAACCTTCCCCGGGCACGGGACTACTGGCCGTCGCCGGGTCCAATGCCGGTCTCATCGCCGGAACCGTCGGCCTCGTGCTGGTCTTCGGCTATTTCCTCATCAGTTGGAGCCTGTTCGGGAGGGATCCGGAAAGCGGCATCATTGTCCCGCTTTTCGAACCCCCGGAAGGATTCACTCCCCAGGATGTGAGGTATTTGGCCGGCCTGGGAACCTGTGATCAGACCAGCTTTGCGGCGGCTGTCCTGCACTTGGCCGTGCAAAAAAACATCTCCATCAGACAGGCCGGGGATAAATCTTTCTCTCTCGTCAAAGAAAATTCCCGCTCCTCCGATCCCGAACAGACCCACCTGCTTGAAACGTTGTTCAAAAGCGGCTCTTTCCTGTCATTGGAACAACGCAACCATGCCACACTCCGAACCGCACAGTCCGTTCTCTCAAAGGATCTCGCGAAAAAAATCGGCCCCTACTTTTCCAGCAACACCCGGATCTGGGTGGTCGGCCTTCTCGCCACGCTCATCCCCCTCGGCCTTTCCCTTCTCAACGCGCCGGAAAAGGGAGGCGCCGTGTTCATGATGATCTGGTTGTCCATCTGGTCCGTCGGCTGCGCCGCCCTCTCCATGACGGCATTCAAAGCCTGGCGATCTCCGAACAAACTGGGGGCCATCCCCATCACCCTGTTCTCCATTCCCTTTTTCGGCGGATGGGTTTTTGGAATCACGGCCCTCGTCAAAGCCGCCTCGCCATGGGTCTGCGCACTTTACGTTGTCGGCATCACCCTCTGCATCCTTTTCCAACATCTCCTCAAACGCCCGACCCCCGAAGGCCAGCTCCTCCGCGACCGGATCCGGGGATTCAAAAAATACCTGTCCGTGGCCGAGGCCGAACGGCTGGGCCTGGAGAATCCCCCGGAGCGGACACCGGAACTCTTTGAAAAATTTCTGCCCTACGCCCTCGCTCTCGGTGTCGAACAGGCCTGGTCGGAACAATTTTCCGACATCCTTGCCGCCGCCTCGCAGGACTTGCAATCGGGCACCAGACCGTTCGTTCTGCCATTGGCCACGGCTTCATTCACCGACTCGTTCAGCAGCGCCATTTCCTCGGCCTCGACAGCCCCCGGCTCCAGCTCCGGCAGCAGCGGTGGAGGCTCCTCAGGCGGCGGCGGTGGAGGCGGGGGCGGCGGGGGTTGGTAACCGGCGGTATCTGCGAATCTCGTAGTCCTGCCCGCTCTGCACCACTTCACCCGCGTCAAAATCCTTCTCAAACTCCGGGAACCACGTGTCTCCCTCCACGGAAATCCCCACATGGGTCAGCAGGATCTCACTGCACCGCGGCAACATGGCGGCATAAAGCTCTGCTCCCCCGATCACAAACACGGACCGGCCATCACCCGGCGGCACAAGCTCCGACGGATCCCGGAAAACTTTCACCCCGGGAAAGGAAGCCGTGCGTGAAAGCACCCAGTTCTCCCGTCCGGGAAGCGGTTTTCCCAGGGATTCATACGTCTTCCGTCCCATCACAATCACATTCCCGAGCGTGGTGCGCTTGAAGAACTTCAGATCCTCGGAAAGATGCCACGGGATTTTTCCCCCGGCCCCGATCACCCGCTCCGGCGACATTGCGGCAATGGCAATCATACCGAAATCGGAGCCTTGATCGCCGGATGCGGATCGTAGCCTTCCAGGGCGAAATCCTCGTAACGAAAATCCTCCAGAGCCTTCACCGCAGGATTCAGGACCATCCGCGGCAGCGGCCGACAGGCACGACCGAGCTGCTCCCGCGCCTGGTCCAGATGATTCGAGTAAAGATGAAGATCCCCGAACGTGTGGACAAAATCCCCCGGTTGGAGCCCGGTCACCTGCGCCACCATCATGGTCAGCAGGGCATAGGATGCGATATTGAACGGCACCCCGAGAAAAAGATCCGCACTCCGCTGGTAAAGCTGGCAGCTCAGTTCCCCGTCCTGCACGTAGAATTGAAACAGGGCATGGCAGGGAGCCAGGGCCATAAGGGGAAGTTCCCCGGGATTCCAGGCCGAGACAACCAGCCGCCGGCTGTCGGGATCCTTCCGGATCTGCTCCACCACCGCCGCAATCTGGTCGAGCGAGGATCCGTCCGGCTTTCTCCAATCCCGCCACTGCGCTCCATAAACCCTTCCAAGATTTCCCGCGTCATCCGCCCACTCATCCCAAATGGTCACCCGGTTCTCACGCAGATAGGCAACATTCGTGTCCCCTTGGAGAAACCAGAGCAACTCATGGATGATCGAACGCAAATGCAGTTTTTTCGTCGTCAGCAACGGAAAGCCTTCCCGGAGATCAAACCGCTCCTGGGCCCCGAAAACCGAATACGTTCCCGTCCCCGTGCGATCGGACTTGAAACGGCCTTTGTCGAGAACCAGACGGAGAAGACGATGGTATTGTTCCATGATGTTGTTCCATGAACTGCTGGCCCGGACCGCCGGAAGAAGTGCACCCCCCCGGGCTCGAACCGGGAACCAATTGATTAAGAGTCAACTGCTCTACCATTGAGCTAGGGATGCGCAATTGGGAGGAACTTTCTACCCCCGCCGCCCGTCGGCTGCAAGCACAACCGCTCGGTTTTTTTCTCCGCCGGACCGCTCAACCTCTCTGCAAACTCAGCGGTTTTTGCGCGAAGCCGCGAGAAATTCCTTCTCCGTCCACAGGACAAGCTGATTGTCCTTCAGCCAACCTTTCCCGGCCACCGAAGCCCGCAGTTCCAGCATGTAGGTGACTCCCCCGAGGGAAAAATCCACCGGCCCGATGCACCCGGTCCCGCTCGACCAGGAAACCGTTTTCGATTCTTTCCCATTCCCGATCCGGAAGTCCTGCCAGGTGAACCCGGGTTTGAACACCGGGTGCTCCACATGCCGTTCCCCGAGATACTCCACAAAAAGTCCCCCCACCTCCACCGTCCGGCCTTTTGCAAATGTCACCGGACGGCCGAACTCCGCCGCCGCACCCGGCACGACACCGGCCAGGAGAAAAAGGAACAGAAAACCGGTTCGGAAAAAAACCATGATTCCCATCGGATACCGCGAAAAACCTCCCGGGGAAAGCCGGAAACGCCGGTCACTCGATGACGGCCCGCAATTCCCTCACCTTGCTCCGGAGTTTCATCCGCGAGTGCACTTTCAATTTTGAAAAAATGCTCTGCAGGTACTTTTCGACCGTTCTGGTGGAGAGGGCCAGACGGGATGCGATCTCGTTGTTTGTCTCCCCTTTCAGCACATGACTGGCAATCTGCGCCTCCCTGTGGCTCAGACCGAGAAGGGCCAGTTCCGAGAGCGAGGATGGCGGGTCTTTTGCCGCCATCCTCTCTTCGAAATAACTGTCGAACCCCTCCTTGATCACCTGCCGGATCTGGGAGTGGGTGAACGGTTTCTCAAGATACCGGAACACCCCGGAGTTCACCGCCCGGATCGCACTCTCCTTGCTGGCATGTCCGGTGAGAATGATGATCTTCTGATGTGTGGAAGCCCTCCGGAAGGCGGGGAGAAGCTCCAAACCCGACTGACCGGACAGATTCAAGTCAAGAATCACGACAGGAAATTCCCGCTCTCCCACCAAACCCAGGGCCTCCTCTCCCGTGCTGGCAAAGTCAAAACCGTATTCCCCGGAAAAACAGAACTCGAACAGACGATGAATCTGCTCGTCATCATCGACCACCAACAGACGTTTTTCAGTTTCAGGCAACATAGGGAGTTCCCCCCCGCCGCATCCGGAAGAAGGGAACGGGGAGGATCAACGAACCATAAAACGCTTCTGCACCCCGCGCAAGATTTCTGTGCATCTTCCCCCCGAATCACCACCCGTCAGGAACCGGGAAAAGCCGCTTTTCCTTTTCCAATTGCAGGGTAAAGTTGCCCCTTCATGAGTTTTTCACGCCGACATGTCCTTTTCGTCTGCACCGGGAATATCTGCCGGAGCCCGATGGCCGAAGGCCTGTTCCGGAAGCTCACCGCCGGGCTCGGGAACATCTCGACGGAATCCGCAGGGCTCAGCGCCTCCAAAGGCCAGCCCCCCAGCACCGATGCCGTGCGGGTGCTCGCGGAGGACAACATCGATATTTCCAAGTTCCGCAGCCAGCCCGTGACGGAGGAATTACTCGAACGTTCCACCCATGTCTTCGTGATGACCCACGACCACCAGCGCCTCCTCGACTTGTTTTTTCCCGAGGCTTCGCACAAAGTCTTCCTCCTGCGTGGAGACGAACCGGGAAGCCCGGACGTCCCCGACCCCATCGGACAGGGACGGGCGGTGTACCAGAAATGCAAGGACACCATCGCCCGCGCCCTGCCTGCCGTTCTCAAAAAAACCAACGAATCACCCATGACCACATCCGACTCCGCCAATGACACCGCGGCCCTCGCCGCCACCGACCCGCAAATCGCCGGGGCCATCGCCCGGGAACGCGAACGCCAGTTCGAACATGTCGAATTGATCGCCTCCGAGAACTTCACCAGCCAGGCGGTGATGCAGGCCCAGGGTTCCTGCCTCACGAACAAATACGCGGAAGGTTATCCCGGACGCCGTTGGTATGGCGGCTGTGAATTTGTGGACGTCGTGGAAACCCTGGCCATCCAACGTGCGAAGGAACTCTTCGGTGCCGAACATGCCAACGTCCAGCCCCACAGCGGCAGCCAGGCGAACATGGCCGTCTATTTCAGCGTCCTCCAACCCGGCGACAAAATCCTCACCATGGATCTCGCCCACGGCGGGCACCTCACCCACGGGCACAAGGCAAATTTCTCCGGGAAACTCTACCAGGTCCACCACTACGGCGTCAGCCAGGAGACCGAGATGATCGACTACGACGCCCTCCAGCGCCAGGCCGATGAAGTCCGGCCCCGGATGATCACCGCCGGGGCTTCCGCCTATCCCCGGACCATTGATTTCGCCCGGATGCGCCAGATCGCCGACTCCGTGGGAGCTTATCTTTTCGTCGACATGGCCCACATTGCGGGCCTCGTTGCCGGTGGCGCACACCCCTCCCCGGTTCCGCACGCCCACTTTGTCACCACCACCACCCACAAAAGCCTGCGCGGCCCGCGTTCGGGACTCATCCTCTGCCGCGAAGAATTCGCCAAAAAGGTCGACTCCCAGGTCTTCCCCGGAGTCCAGGGCGGACCCCTCATGCATGTGGTCGCCGCAAAAGCCGTGTGCCTGCACGAAGCCTTGCAGCCCGGCTTCAAGACCTACGCCGGCCAGATCGTCAGCAATGCAAAGGCCCTCGCCGCCCGGCTCGCCATGCTCGGCTACCGGATCGTCTCCGGCGGCACCGACAACCATGTCATGCTCGTGGACCTGCGCCCGAAGGGGCTCAATGGCGTCGAAGCCCAGACCACTCTCGACAAGGCGGCCATCACGGTGAACAAAAACGCCATCCCCTTCGACACCGAACCCATCACCAAGACCGGCGGCATCCGCATCGGCACCCCGGCCATGACCACCCGCGGACTCGGCGAAGAAGACATGATGGAAGTCGCCGACTTCATCAACACCGCGCTTGAGTCACGCCACGACGACAACGCCCTCGCCGCCCTGCGCAAAAAAGTCACCGCCTTCACCTCGCGCTTCCCGCTTCCCTGAGCCCCGCTTTTGCGAGCCGGGGAAAAAGCCGGGGGACAGATCACCGGGCTCTCCCTGGGAGGCCGAGCAAAAAGAAGGGACGGCGTTTTTCATGCCTGCACCCATTGCCATCCCGCTCACTCGACCCCGAGCCGGGCCAGCAGGATTTGCGCGTAGAGCCGGACAAGGAAATCATTCGGATGATTGACCCCGTTGGCGGTCATGTCCCAGTAGGTTTTGTTTTTGAGGAGGTAGGCGTGCGGGGACCAGACATCGGCCACGGCCACCCCGGGAGCCTCCATGGCCTTCAGGGCTTCGAGGTAGGCCGGCATGGGATCGAGACTCCGCCACCGGCTGTTCGGTTGGAAGGACATGAGAAGCACAAATTCCACATTCGGATTCTCCTTGCGCAGGGCATCCATCATCGCCCGCGTGTTGGCGGCAAAGACATCGGGCGACACGGGAACACCTCCATCATTCATGCCAAATCCCAGAACAACGAGATCGGGCTTCTCGTGGGCAAGAAGACCCCCGACCATTTCCCGGCCCCAGTCCGAGCGCATTCCTCCGAGGGAGGGATTGATATAAGTGATTTCCGATCCATATTTCGCTGCAAGCTCCCGCGCGAGAAGTTTCCCCCAATTCGGGAGAAACGGCGGTTTGGGAGTTTGGCTGCTGGCACTGCCCCCCGCCGAGATACTGTCGCCAAATACCGCCAGCTTCAATGGTTTGCCCGCCTGGAGTACGGCGAAGGTCCTGGGTAAAAGGGCTTCGGCAGAAACCGGCACGGGCCCTCCCCAGGGCTCATCGTGCTCGTAGGTCACGACAAGCTGCCTGCTGTTGAACCAATCACCTTCACCAAAGGTCAGGCAGGTGCCATCGAGAGCCTTGAAGACGCCGGGCTTGGCATCCGGATTGTTGTGATACATCTCATCGAAGCGGAGAAAGGGAATCCGACTGTCGGGAGTCAGCCTGAGAGTTCGCCCTTCAATGGTGAAATCCCTGCCTTCCTCGTAGGTCGCAGTGAGTGCATAATTTCTCACCTGGAGCACCCGGGTGGCGGGAAAGGCCAGGTTGGCCTCCGCCGGTTTGCCATCGAAGGATGTCGGCAGGATGCTCTCATCGCTCATGAGACGGCCTTTCCAAAGCGGTCGCAGGGCTTCCTTGAGATCATAAGCCGGAGTCCCTCCCTTCGATACCGCGAGCACCGTATTGCGGTTCAGTTCCACAGACTTGGAAAAACCGGGTGTGCTTCTCATGCGAACAAGAAAGGAGACTTTTCCATCCTTCACCCGCTCACGCACAAAGTCCGTCACTGGCAGACGGATCGCTCCCTTGAGCTTTGCCTGAATGGTGAGTTCCGTGAGATGCCGGACAATTTTCGGCATCGAATCAAAGGTGACTGTCCCGGGTTCCCAATCGCTCTCCACACCGTAAACGGCCAGCGAAGGATTTCCGCCATCCCCTTTTGGCTCACCATTCAGCCACAGCACACAGCTTGGCGGAGCCTCCACGGGAAAATGGGAAAGATCGAAACGAACAAGCACCGCGCTTTCCCCTTCCGGTCCGTTTTGCACCATGAGCGGCTGGCCGGCCAGGTTCCTGCCTGCATCCGCCCCCCCGCGCAGAACCACCATGTCTTTGGCCGGTTCAATGTAGCGATCGGGTTCCTCGCGAAATTGTCCGAAGGCAGTGCCAAGGGTGAAAAGGACGACGGG
Source organism: uncultured Chthoniobacter sp. (assembly GCA_964585615.1). Lineage (GTDB taxonomy): Bacteria > Verrucomicrobiota > Verrucomicrobiia > Chthoniobacterales > Terrimicrobiaceae > QYQL01. The sequence goes on from CAZPEN010000010.1 coordinate 68,514, forward strand.
AAGGAGCCGGAAGAGGTGGGTTCTCATGGGATGGAAAGAAGTTCAATGTCGGAAATCTCGATGTTGTCCGCGTGGATGGCCGGATCGTAATGCCCGGCTTCTTCAAGGTGGGTCGGCGCGGCCAGACGGAGATCTTTCAAAGGGGAAAGCGTTTGAAACACTCCCACAAGTGTGTGCCACTTCCCGTCGCGCACGGGAAAAAATTCCACCACCCCCTCATCTTTTTCCCCGTTCCAATGAAAACGCACACGCCCGCTTGAGGGAACCCTCAGGCGAAGTTTCACCGCATACTTTCCGGCAGGAAGATTTTTCACATCCTTCGTGACAATTTCCGGATACCCCCCCGCCGGGCGAACCCGCATCACCCCATCAACAGTCTCCACGTGCACCATCCGTCCCACTTGCCAGAGCCCGTCCTTTGAGCCCGGCTTCCATTGCCGGAGAACCTGAGCACCAGGCGGCACTTTCGATTCCGGAACCTGATGCGGAATGACAAGGGCAGGATCATAATCCGGATTGGGAACCGGCAGGGCGACTCCCACCCCGGCAAGCCAGGTGTCCAGCAGGCGGCCGAGTTCAGCCACTTTCCCGGCCTCGCTTCCGGCGAGATCCATCGCTTCCGACGGATCTTTTTCAAGGTTGTAGAGTTCCGTTCCTCCTCCAAAGAAACGGAGCATTTTCCACGGTCCAAGCCGCACCACCGCCCCGGGCAGAAGCAACGACCCATCGGCCATCTCCTCGGATTTGACGTCATACCAAAAGAGCGCACGTTTCTCCAGGGCGGGCTCCGGCTTCCCTTCAAGAACCGGCACCAGACTCAAACCGTCCACCGGTTGATCCCCGGGCAACGGCAATCCCGCCATGGCGAGAATGGTTGGGTAAAAATCCAGCACGCTGACCGTGCTGCCGCAGACGGAACCGGGCTTTGTATGGCCCGGCCAGACAATCACCATCGGCACACGGATCCCCCCCTCATACAACAATTCTTTGTGGCCGCGCAGCGGAGACAGGGAGGTCACCGGAACCGATCCCAGCGCCGCCTCGGCTCCATTGTCGGAAGTGAGAAGAATGACCGTGCGCTCGCGCAATCCCAGCTCCTCCAGCGCGGCAAGAAGTCTTCCCGCACCAGCATCAATCCTCTCAATCATGGCCGCATAGGTCGGGTTGAGATTGTTGTCTCCGAGATCACGCCGTTTTTTCCGGTATTTTTCGACCAGATCGACCGGAGCCTGAAGGGGGGTGTGCGGAGCGTAATGCCAGAGTTGTGCGTAGAATGGACGGTCTTTGTTTTCGCGGATGAAGGCGATGGTTTCATCCGTGAGCCGGTCCGTGAGATACTCGCCCGGCTGGCTTTTCACTTCTCCGGGCAGTCCCTCGAAAGGTGCAAAAAAGTTCTTCACGGCACCCACATCGTTCGCCCCTCCAAAGCCCGTGTCGAATCCTTCACCGGCAGGAGAAACATCACGGGCTTTTGAAGCGAAGTGCCACTTTCCAAAATGGCCCGCGACATACCCCCCGGCTTTCAAGGCTTCCGCCAGGCTCGTGAATTCCTGCGGCCTTTGGGTCCACGCGACGGCGCTCACCGGCGAGAAAGGCCCGGCCTTGCGCGGGGCATCCGGATTTTTGACCTCGGACCGCTGCATCCAGGCCGTCCGCGCCGGCCATTGTCCGGTGACCAGGCTTTCCCGGGTCGGGGCACAAAACGGATGGGTGGCATAGGCGTGGGGAAAACACATCCCCTCCGCGGCCAGCTTGTCCATGACCGGCGTCTCAACAAAGGTATTCCCGGTGAATCCCAGATCCCGCCAGCCGGCGTCATCAAGCAAAATGACAAGAAAGTTCCATGGTGGAGAATTGTCGGACTTCCCGTTGGCGCAAATCATCCCCGCCAAAACGGAAGCCAAAACCATGAGAAAGCGGCCCATCATTTTCAATCGGAACGACCGGACAGCGAAGCCTCCCCGGCTTTCTGTTTCATCACGGCAGCATCGTTTTCTTCGGTCATGGCGCGGAGGGTTTCCGGATTCGAGAGCGGATCCCGTGAAGACTCCCTCCACCGGGCAAGCACATTGCCAAGCCGCTCGACGTCTGCGGCAAACGGCGGCTCGGCAGCGAGATTCACGAGACAATCGGGGTCTTTTTTTACGTCGTAAAGTTCGATTCGGGGCGGCCTCTTCATGGTGGCATGTGCGGCATGCATCGGATGCCCGGGCGGTGGCATCGCCCACGGAAGCGGCACCACCGGGTTCTCGCGATCGGGCAGGAGATTTTCAATATACAAAAAGGCCCCCGCGCGAACGGCCCGCCGCGGGTAGAAATGCCCGGCGGCATGGAAGGTGTATTCCATCGGAAGCCATTCACGAACACTCCCCTTGCCCTCAAAAACCGGCAGCAGGGACTTCCCACTCATCCGGGAAGCATCGGCGGAGAAACCCGCCGCGGCAAGGAGCGTCGGGGGAATGTCCACTCCGCAGACCAGAGCGTCACTCACCCGTCCCGAAGCAATGACGCCGGGCCAGCGCACCAAAAACGGAATCCGCAGGCCGGGGTCGTAGCAGGTGGTCTTGGCACGGGCGAAGGGCGGCCCGTTGTCTCCAAGAAAAATGACGAGCGTCTTTTCCGTCTTCCCCGCTTTTTCGAGTGCCTCCATGAGAAACCCGATGCCGGCATCCAGGCGGTGGACGCAATTGTAGTAGGAGGCAAGTTCGCCCAGAATCTGGGGAGGATTCTCAATACCAAGCCAGGACATCGGACGCACCTCACCGGCCTTCAAAACGGCTTCCGGAAGTCCCTCCGTCTGGTTGGCTCCGGCCTCGTAGGGCTGATGGGGATCGAAATAGTTCACATACAGGAAAAACGGCGTCTCTCCGCTCTGCGCAAAGAATTCGGCAGCTTTGGCAGCAACCGTGCGCACGTCGCGCGTCAGAACCGGGTTGTTGTCCGAGGCCCATTTGAAGTCAAATTGCATCTCTTCACCCGTTGTGCCCACATGCAGTTTTCCAAGAATGCCGGTGCGGTATCCGTGTTCCTTGAGAAGGTTGGGCAGCAGGGGAACTCCGGGCTTCATTTTGAATCCCTGATTCGCGAGACCGATCTGCCCGTTCTCATGGGGATAGAGTCCCGTAAGGATGCTTGATCTCGACGGGCTGCAGGAGGACTGGGTGATGTACCCATCCTCGAACCGGATGCCCTCGCCCGCCAGTTTGTCGATGTTCGGCGTCTTCGCCTGTGCCTCTCCATAGCAACCCAGTTGGCATCCCAGGTCGTCGGCGGTGATCACCAAAAAATTTGGACAATCCGCTCCGTGGCCCGGAATGGAAAAGATCACAAAAGCGAGCAGACAACCGGCCTCTCTCATGAAAAACCAGAGATGCCTGCAGAGAGCAGAACCGCCATATCGTTCCAAACCAACCATGATTATTGTCCTTTGTAATTCGGATTGGGCGCGGGCATCTGTGCCCCGGCATCTTGCAGCAGGGTTTCAAGTTCGGCACGCAGGGCCGAAGCCTTTTCCGGCTCGGCAGCCGCGAGATTGGTTGTTTCTCCCGGATCCTTTTCCAGATCGTAAAGTTCCACGCTGTTGTCCTCGAAGAGCAGACAAAGTTTGTCGGACCCCTTGCGGATGGCCGCACGGGGAGACTCCACAATGCCAACCTTCCCCAGATCAGTCCGCCAGATATTCAGATAATCCGGACGATGCCAGTAAAGAGCGCGACCGGAATCCACCCCGCCCTTCAACTCGGGCAACAGACTCCGGCCATCCAGCTTCACATCGGCAGGCGCGGGAACCCCGGCCAGCGCCAGCACGGTCGGCAGCAGATCGTAGCTGCAAACCGGTGTGGAATTGGTCGTTCCGGGATTTGTCACACCAGGCGCATAATAGACCGTTGGAACCCGGATGCCGCCTTCATACAAACTTCCCTTGCAACCCCGCAGCGTCTGCAGGGAAGTCACCCGCTCCCCCTTTGCAATCTGGCTGACTTTCTCGCCTTCGGGAGCAAAAAGCACCGGACCGTTGTCACTCGAAAAAACAATGCAGGTGCGATCCGCAAGGCCGAGCCGGTCCAGCGTGGCGCGGATCCGCCCCACGCTGTCGTCGACGGCTTTCAGCATTCCCGCATACACCGGATGGGAAAGCCCGTGTTTTCCTTCTCCCGGCATGTCGGCCTTCTTGCTGGCCCATGGACCGTGGACTCCGAAATGCCAGAGTTCGAGGAAAAAGGGCCGGCCTTTGTTCTTTTCAATGAAGCTGATGGCGGCCTCGGTGAGGGCGTCTGTGAGGTAGTGGTCGGAACTGGCTGGCTTGAGATCGGCCACGTTCCAGGGCGGAAAATAGGAGCTCCCTGCTGATCCCCAACCCGCCTGAAAATCGAACCCATTGGCGGAGGGGGGATTGTCGGGCAGCTTCGCATCCCGAAATGGTCCGAGATGCCACTTGCCGACGTGTCCGGTCGCGTAACCATTGGTGCGAAGCACCTCGGCGAGGGTTGTTTCCCCGGAGGGCAACGATTGACGGGTCACCGGATGCGCGAGCTTCAGATAAGGCGGAGCGTCCGTGCGGGGACCGAAAGGTTTTCCGAACTCGGGCGGATACACGATGCCGGTCATTCCCAGCCTCGCAGGGGAACGTCCGGTCTGAAGAGCCGCCCGCGTGGGCGAACACACCGGCCCGGCGGCATAGCCATTCGAAAAAATCACACCGCCCGCGGCAAGGGCATCAATGTTCGGCGTCGCCATTTTCCCCCCGCAAAACCCGACATCCTCGAACCCCAGGTCATCGGCCAGAATGACGACAAAATTCCAGGGCTCCTTTTCCCCGTCGTCCGCCGGAGCGGCCACAGCCGGAAGAAAAAGGAAAAAAACCGCCAGGAAAATCCGGGGGAGTTTTCCGGTCAAAGCCGGACAGGGATTTCGAAGAGGATTCATCGATCAGGGCGGGGAAAACAGCGACGCATAGTGATCCTGCACAAGAGCCCGCAGGCGTGGCAGAACGTCTGCATAGGCAGCTTCGTTCACCAGATTCTTCTCCTCGGGCACGGCCAGCGAGTAGTCGTAAAGTTCCTCCCCTTTGAGCCTGCCGGTGGTTTTTTCCTTCCAGACCGTGTAGCGGAGGTTTTCTTCCCGGAGGCTGAGTCCCAACACCCGGTCATGCCTGTTGACCATGCTGAAAGCGCGGTCGGTTTCCGGCTTTCCCCCTTTTAAAAACGGCACCAAATCCCGGCCGTCCAACCGGCAAGGTGGCGCAATCCCGGCCAACGAACACAGCGTGGGATAGAGATCCACAAGCTCGACGGCCTCCTTCACGGAAGAAGCGGCGGACAACATGGGGAACCGCCCCACCATGGCCGTCCGGGTTCCGGTCTCAAAGACATCATCTTTGCACCAAAATCCGTTTTCCCGGAGATGGAATCCATGGTCGCCCAGAATGACCACCACCGTCTTCCCGGCCAGTCCCGAGCGCTCCAACGCCTCCAGGATCCGCCCGATTTGCGCATCCACAAAGGAAATGCAGGCGTAATAACCCCGGCGAAGATCGGCCTCGAGCCCGGGTGAAAAAGCCTCCCCGACTTTGGGAACCCCCTCATAAGCCGTGCGCAGTTCATAACTGTCCTGCCCCGCAAAAAGAGGAGCTCCCGCCGGCAGTTTCCCGCTGACCCGTTCCGAAAACACCTTTCCCCCGTACAAATCCCAGTATTTTTTGGGAGCGACAAACGGCAGATGGGGCTTCTGAAGTCCCACCATCAGAAGGAATGGCTGGGTGGGAGCGTTTTCCAACCACCGCACAGCCGTGTCGGCCTGCCATCCATCGGGATACGAACTTTCCGGACGATCAAGAAACTCCAGAGGAGGGCCTTTTCCCGCACCCCTGTGCTCCTGATACCCGGAGATGGTCCCGGGATAGGAGAAAAACGTCGTCCACGACGCGGGATCCTGGTTGTCATGAAAAATCTTCCCCATGCCGATCGTCTGATATCCGTTTTCCTTGAAAATCCCGGGCAGAGTGACAACCCCGGGAATCAAATCACGGATCGTCTCCGGCCCGTTTTTTATCACCCCGCTGCTCTCCGGCCGACGCCCGGAAAGGAAACTGGCGCGGGAAGGCCCGCACACCGGAAAGTTGGCGTAAGCTTTCTGAAAAAGCGTCCCCCCCTTCCGGGCAAACGCATCAAGATGGGGAGTGATCGCCGAGGAATCTCCATAAATCCCCAGCGAGGGCCGCAAATCATCGGCGACAATCACCAGAAAATTCGGACGCTCCGCCTCCCCGGCCCTCCCGGGAAGTCCGGCCAGCAGGAAAACCGCCAAGGCCCCGAAACAACTGGAGATCTTCTCGAAGACGGGTGGCGTACGGACATTCATTGGAGAGTGATATTGATATATCCTGTATCTAAATCATGCAAAGCACAAAGCGGTCGGCTCTTTTTTGTTTGCCTCCCGGAGGGGCCTTGTAAGATGGAAAAATGTCCGGACGACGACGCCCCAAAACCGCCCCCCTTCGCCTCAGCGCAGTCCTGCCGCTGACGGGCCACGGACAAAATCTCCTGGTCGGCGCACTCCGGCACCTCAATGCCTCCGGCATCCGTTGGGCGATCCGCCCCGTCGATCCCTCCTCCCCTTTTCTGAAAGAAGAACTCGAGCAATGGCATCCGCACGGCGCGTTGATCCAGTCGGACAATCCGGTGGCAGTCGACTGGTGTCGCAAATCGGGAACGCCCTACGTCATGGTTCTCAGCGGAACCCGGGAAAGCAAAAACCATCTGCTGACGTCCTCGATCGACGACTCCGCGGTGGGTCGCATGGCCGCCGAATATTATCTTTCGCGGGGCTACCGGCATTTCGCTTTCGTTGGCAATGGAAACTACGCCTTCTCCCTGGAACGCCATGCGGGCTTCGAGGGCTACCTGCGCGCGCATGGTTGCGATGTGTTCAACTTCGTTCACTCGACCCCCGAATTCGATCCCGGGACGAAGCCCCGCATCCTCTATCACTCGGCCCTGGCGGATTGGCTGGCCGGCCTGCCGAAACCGGTGGCCGTCTTTGGCGGCAACGACTGGGAGGCCCACGATGTCGTGCAGGCCTGCGCCGGAGCGGACATTTCCATCCCCGGCAAGGTGCTCGTGCTGGGGGCGGGCGATGACAAGCTCATGTGCCGCCTTTGCACACCGGAGATCTCCTCCGTCAAACTCCCCTTCGCCCGGGTGGGAAGCGATGCCGCCCGGATTCTGGTGGCGGCGGTCCGCGGCAGGCGGCAACCGAAACCCACCGCGGTCTTCCACCCACCCATCACCATCATCACGCGCCCCTCCTCGGACGACTGCCACATCGGGAATCCGGTGGTCCGGAAGGCCGTCAATTACATGCAAACCCAGATGGACAAGCCGGTAAAAATCGCCGCCCTCCTCCGCCATCTCGGCATCTCCCGTCCGAATTTGGAACGACATTTCAAAATGGAATTCGGCCACACACCCCTTGTCGAGCTGCGGCGCCAGCGCATCGAACGTGCCAAACGTCTTCTCGCCGACACCAGCCTCACCAATGCCGAGATGGCCTCCCGCTCCGGATTCTCGACCAACATCCGCTTCATTGTCGTCTTCAAGCAGCTCACCGGCCTCACGCCCGCCGTTTACCGCGAAAAATTGCAATACGAGGACATCTTCTGATCCACGAACGGTTTTGTTTAAAAGACATATCTTGTTGTTTTTTGATTGAATGCCTTCGGCAAATGGCGGACGTTCCCTTCCGGATGAAGCTGCCGGTCTTCGTTCCTGCCTGGAAGAATGAATCTTATGTCAAACAAAGGATGGCCGTTTTCGGGACCGGCCCGGTGGATTTGGTCCTCGGAAGGTTGCTCGCTCCGGCGCACCGACGGAAGCCCCTCCGCCTACGAAGTGCGCCGGTTCCGCAAGTCGTTCCCGGTGCCGTCCGATCTGAACGAACTGCTCATCCATATCACAGCCGACAGCCGGTACGTTTTGTTCCTGAACGGCATCCGGATCGGGGTCGGCCCCGCTCCCGGCGATGTCAGGCATCAGTATTTCGACACCTACCGGATTCCCTCCGCCCAATTGGTCCCGGGCCGTCAGACTCTCTCGGTGCTGGTGCTGGATTACTCGAAGGTCCAGTGCGATCCACCGCGTCTGGGGGCCCCCGCCGCCATCATGACCCGCACCGGGGGCCTGGCCGTGGATGTCCGGTGCGCACGGGGCGGGGCGGAAGAAATTCCGGCCTGCCATTCCGACAGCAATTGGAAGGTGGCAGTGGACAGCGTCCGGAGATTCCAGCCCGGCAAATTGGATTGGTTCGGGGGGTTCGTGGGACATTTCGAACACTTTGTGGCGGAAGCCGAAACCGCGGCGGATTGGCAGGCGGCGGACTACGATGACAGCGGCTGGGAAAATGCGGTGGAAATGTATCCCGCCGTGCGCATCGAACAGATGGCCGATGCCGATTCTCCCTACGGGTTGATTCCCCGGGTGACCCCACTGCTTTGCCCCGGCCCCCCCCTGCTGCCGAAAGCGGTTTTTTCGCCCGGCGGCGCCAGACCCCGGCAGGAATGGAACGCCTTCTTTTTTGAGGAAAATCCACTGCAAATCGCCCCGGATTCCACGGAAACCATTTTGGTCGAATTCGACCGCGAGTGGACGGGCGTTCCCCTGCTGGAATGGGAACAGGGCACCGCCGCAGAAGTTCGGATCGGTTACGCCGAGGCGCTTCGTCTGCCGTTCTCCTGCGAAGAGGCCGTCATCTTCGGCCGCGGGCAGAGCACGGAGGGCGTGTCCATCGGATTCAACGATGCGGCGACCGGCTGGACATTTGATCCCCGGGGAACTTTCGAGGGGTTTGAGGATGTTGTTTGCACAGGGCCGTCCGTCGGACTCTGGCAGCCGCTCCACTGGAGGACGGCCAAGTTCGTGCAACTGACGGTTCGCACCGGAAAAGCCCCGCTCCTCCTCAGAAGATTCGCCTTCGCCCCCCAGCACTACCCGCTGGAAGCGGCCGAACCCTTCCGTTGCTCGGACAAAGACTTCGAGGAAATCCAGGAAATCAACCTGCACACCCTGCGGCTCAGCATGCATGAGACATTCGTCGATTGCCCCTACTACGAACAATTGCAATACATCGGGGACAGCGCGATGAATTGCCAGGTGGCCATGATGGCCGCCGGTGCCTACCCTGCCGCCGGACAGCTCCTCCGGCATTTCGACTGGTCGCGCGTTCCCGAGGGCTGGACCCAGTCGCGCTACCCTTCGCGCATCGAGGGCATCATTCCCAGCCAGAGTCTGGACTGGATCGGCGCAGCCCATGCCTACGGACTGCAAAGCGGCGATCTCGCAACTCTGGATGACATCTGGCAGGGGCTGTCCACTGTTCTGAATGCCTACCGCCGTTGCTGTGGCATTTCCGGACTGCCGGAAAAACTGCCTTACTGGAACTGGATCGACTGGTGCCCGGGATGGAAACGTGGTGTGCCTCCCGGAGCAGAGTCGGGGCCGGTTCTCAGCCATTGCGCCAAATTCGGCATCGCCCTGCGCCAGGGGATGGAAATCGCGGAGTGGCTCGGCGACACCGCCGCCCGCGACAGCCTCGGGAAAACATATTCCACCCTGAAAGCCGCCGCTCGCCGGGCCTTCTGGAACAGCACGTTCTTTTCGGAAAACACGATCGATCCGGCTTATGGAAGCCGGCTGGGAAATGCCTATGCGATTCTGGCGGGATTCTGCGGGGAGTTGGAACTCGCGGATCTGGCCGACGTGCTGGCGGGTGACAGCCTCGCGGATTGTTCGTATTTCGGATATTTTTTCGTGCGGCAGGCTCTCTGGGAAGCCGGAAGCTGCGACCTGCGCCGGGAACTGAAGCCCTGGCTCCACATGAAACAACTCGGACTCACCACCTGGGCGGAGGACACCACTTTCTGGCGCTCCCTGTGCCATGGCTGGAGTTCAAACACCGCCATCGATGTCTATACACGGATCCTCGGAGTGCGTCCGTTGGCTCCGGGATTTTCACGGACCCTTGTGGAGCCGGCTGTCGGAATGTTCGAATCCGCCGGTGGCGGAGTCGTCACTCCCCACGGCCTGTTGAAAGTCTCCTGGAACAAAACAAAGGGAGAAATCCGGCTTGAAATTCCGAAAGGCATTTCCACCACCCTGATGCTTGCCGGAGCATCCCCGCGGGCCCCCGCCTCCGGAGTTCACATCCTCCCGCTGACTGCTCCGTCCGAGGCCGCCCTTCCTGCATGAATTCCCCTGTCCCCCCTTCTCCCGCCGACACGCACGACGGCGTTCTCACACGCTGGAAAAAAATCCTCTACGGTATCGGAGGATTTGCGGAAAACTTTTTCCACAACGCGCTGAACATCATGGCCACTCCGTTCCTGAACATCGGGTTCGGCGTGAACCCCGCCATGGTCAGCACGGCCATGAGCATCCCGCGCCTGCTGGATGCCGTGCTGGATCCCTTCATGGGCGTCGTCAGCGACAATTTCCGAAGCCGTTTCGGACGGAGACGACCGTTCATTTTTGTGGGGGGACTGATGACTTCCGTGGTCTTTGCGGCGGTTTGGTGGATTCCCCGGGGGCTCGGGGAATCCGGCACATTCTGGGCCTTCCTGGCGATGATGCTGCTCTACTATGCCGTGTTCACGGTCTTCATCGTGCCCTACCTCGCGCTGGGGTTTGAATTGAGTCCCGACTACAACGAACGCACCCGCCTGATGAGCTACAAGTCGTTTTTTTCGACACTCGCCGGGTTTGCCATGAACTGGCTTTACTGGCTGACCCAGCGGGACATCTTCGGCGGCATTGTGGAGGGGATGCGCTGGGTGGGCATCGGATGCGGGGTTCTGCTGATGTTGGCCACCATCGCCCCGGCGGTTTTTCTTCGCGAACGCCCCCATGCTCTAGCTCCTCCCACGCAGCGGGAACAGGGCATGGGATTCATCGCCAGCATCCGGGCCGCGCTTTCCTGCAAACCGTTTCTGCTTGTCGTGGCGGCCTGTGTGAGCGTGATTGTCGGCATCCTCTCGATCATGCAAATCGGCATGTATTTGAACATTTACTTCGTGGCGGGCGGCGACCAGAAACTGGCGTCCGCCATCCAAGGCCTGGCGGGCAGTTGCTATCAGGTCACCTCGATCCTGACAGTGCCTCTCGTTTCCTGGCTCGGCACCCGGCTGGGAAAACGCCGCGCACTCATGGGAATCCTGGCCATGGGAATCCTGGGATCGCTGTCCTCCTGGTTTCTGCTGACACCGGCCTCCCCCTATCTCCAAATCATCTCGTTGTTTTTCACCGCTCCCGCGATCGGCGGACTCTGGATCCTGGCCCCTTCGATGATTGCCGACATCTGTGACGACGATGAGGACCGTTTTGGAACCCGCCGCGAGGGAACATTCGGAGCCGCCTACGCCTGGTTTACCAAGGTCGGAAGTTCGCTGGCTCTCATGACTTCGGGGTTCGTGCTGGTCTGCACGGGATTTGACGTGAAATTCGAGGCTGCACAGGCTGCAGGAACGATCCTGGGAATGCGGATGCTGAACGCCCTGGTGCCGGCGGTATTTTTTGGCCTGGCCATCCTGGCGATCTCCAAATATCCGATCTCGGAAAAAGTCGCGGGAGAAATCCGCCGCCGGTTGGAAGCCCGGGCAAATCGCGCATGAAGCGGCACCGTTTTCTCCTGGCCCTGGCCCTGGGGCTTGCGGTGGGTGCCGGACTTTCCCCATGCGCCGAACCGTGGGAAAACCGGGACATCGTGCTGGAGTCGCCGGATGGCGGGACGGCAGCCGGGTCGTTTGTTGTCCCGGGACCATTCGACGAAAATTTCTTCTTCCGATTTTCCGGCAGGGTGGACGTGAAGGAGGCCGTGCCAGTGACTCCCCCGCCGGTGACCGCACAAAGCGACATCAATTTCCGCGCGGATCTCGCGTGCCTGGTCATCCGCCAGTTCGATGCGGACGGCCGGGAGTTGGCGGCGGATGCCTCGCCGGGAGTCGTCAGGACGGGAGCCCGTCCCCTGACGGTCGAAACAGCGCCACTTCCAGGAGTCGCCACCATCCGGATCGAGTGCCGGCTTTCAGGAATCAGGGGAAAAGCCGTGTTCTCCGGTCTCACGGCCGCCCCCCGGGCCGGAAAACTTTTTCTTCCGGAAAAAACGACCGTCATCCAACCTCCCGACTCTTCCCCCGCCATCGAAATCAATGGAAGGCCCGTGCCGGCACTCGCGGTTCACGGTCAGAATCTCGAAACCTCCCCGGATGTGTCGGGTTCCATCCGGGACACCACCCTGCCTTATGCCAACGGCCTGCGCCTGCTTTCGTTCAACACCTGGTTCCCGGGCGTCACGAAACAAAACTCCACCGCCAATCTCACCACACTCTCGCAGCTTTATCCCGACGCCCATTTCCTGATCCGCCTGTGGCTCGGCCCGCGCGGATCGTTCTTCAAGGATTATCCGGAAGAACGGATGAAATTTGACGACGGAGAACACACCGCGAACATCGCCTCCCCGCACTCGGTGCTCTGGAAAGAGTACGTGCAGGCTTCGCTCCGGCGCATGATCCTCGAACTGCGGAAACTCCCCGCCGCCCGGCAGATCGCCGGGATCATTCCTCTTTATTACATGACCGGGGAATGGCAGCTCGGAGATCCCGGTTCCCCGACCCGTCCGCAGTCGCCGGATTTCCGTTCCGCAGGTTTCGATGAAATCCACCGGACCGCGTTCGCCCGCTGGGCTGTCGAAAAATATGACGGCCTCGCAAATGTCAACAAGGCCTGGAACACAAGCTTCCGCGAAGAATCCGAAATCCGGATTCCCACCGTGCAGGAGCAAAAGACCGCCCTGCTGGGAGATCTCCGCGATCCGGCGACCCAGCGGCGCGAATGGGATTTCTCGCGATTCCAAAGCCGGAGCACGGTGCAGGCGATCGAATGGTCTGTCGGAGAAATCAAACGCGCCTTCCATGACCGGGTGATCGCGGGACCATTCTACGGATACGCCCTTGAACACGCCTGGAATGCAGTCGGCCTGCAACAACAGGGACACCTCGCGCTGGGAGAACTGCTCCGGTCTCCCGCCGTCGATTTCTACGGCGGCCCCTATTCCTACAATTCCGACAACCGGGCGTTCGGAAAACCCGTGGACACCAATTCCGTGATGGATTCCGCCGCGCTCCACGGAAAACTCGTCTTCCTCGAGGAGGACACCTTCACGCATGTCGCCAGTCCTCCGAAAGGTTTTGTCGCTCCCGGGGAACACCTGCAGACAAAAACCTTGGAAGAAACCCTCGCGGTGCTGAAGCGCAATCTCGGGGTCTGCATGGTGCGCGGGTATCTGCTCTACTGGATGGGCCTGCTGGAGGACGGCCGCTTCGACCTGCCGGAAATCTGGGATGCCGAACGACCGGTTCTCGACTGGCTCGGGCAGCACCCCGTGCGGCCCGCCTACCGCCCGCAGCTTGCTCTCGTCGTCGACGAACCATCGGTCAGCCTCATGGCGGAAAACTCCCGCGCACTTTCCGGACGCTGGCTTTATGAACTCCGTTCCATTCTCTCGCGCGTGGACACATCGCTCGGCATCTACCTGCAAAGCGATCTGGATCTCATTCCCGACTCCGTCCGCTGCCTCATCCTGGCAACGCCCTATCACATCGACGAAAAGGAACGGGCGGCATTGAAAAACCGCTGGATGAAAGACAACCGGACGATCGTCTTCTGCCAGTTGCCGGGAATTGCCGACGGATCTCCTCAGGAGGCGGAGAAAATCACCGGAATCCGTTTCGAATGGATCTGGGAAAAGAGGCAGCCGACATCGACCGTTGAGGGAAGCGGTCTGCTTGCCGGATTCGCCGGGCGCACGGTGGGCATCCCCTCGGATCGTGCCGCCATTTTCTGGCGTCCCGACGCCCGGCTCGCCCCCACCCGGCCGCTGCCTTCCATCACGGATCCTTCCGCCGAACCGCTGGCCCGATACCAGGATGATCCGCAGCATCGTGTCTCCATCGCCAGCAGGCGGCTGGACGGCTGGACGTCCCTTGTCACGGGTGTTCACTCGCTTTCCCCGTCCATGTGGCGGATGATTGCCGCCGGCGCCGGGGCGCATCTCTATCTGGATTCCCTCTCCGAGGACTTCGACTCGCCGGATGTCGTCGAAGCCACGAGCGATTTTCTCATGATCCAAAGCGGACGGGACGGCCCCCGGGTCGTCCGACTGCCATCCCGCATGACCACCGTGGAAAGCTTCGATGATTCCCGGCGCGAAGTCGTTGCAAAAAACGCGGATACCTTCACCGCGGAGTTCAGGAAGGGCATTCCCCGTTTCTTTCTTCTCCAGCAGTAGGCTCCGGCACCCTCCTCAGGCCGCCTCGCCGACGTAGATGCGGTGGGCGGCACGTTTCGCACGTTCATGGGCCCTGGCTTCAAACTCGGTGGCCAGAAAACCCGAGCGGGAAAGCTGGGCAAGGAAGGCCGGTTCCCGTTCGGCGGACCAGAAGGCCACGCGCCCACCGGGACGGAGAGCACGGTGGATGAGAGAAATGCCATTCCGGTTGTAAAGACGGGAATTCTTCGCCTGCACGAAGGAAGTCGGGCCGTTGTCCACATCGAGCAAAATGGCATCGAAACGCGCCGGGCCTTTCTTGATGCAGTCGAACACATCCCCCGCAATCGTTTCCACACGCGGATCGTCGAGAAGTTTCCCGTTGAGATCCCCGAGAAACTGCCTGTTCCATTCGATGACTTCCGGAAGAAGCTCGGCCACCTGCACGGTGGCCTGCGAACCGACAAGCTCCAACACGCGCCGGAGACTGAAACCCAGCCCCAGACCGCCAATGAGGATGCAGGGAGCCTCAACCGGTCGGCGGAACGCACAGGCCAGATCGGCCAGAAGCAACTCGGACACCGTGTTGTTCGACCCCATGAGCTGGCGCCCGTTGAGCTTGAGAAAATACTCCCCGTCGTGCTCGTGCAGGGAAAAACGGGAACCATCCGGGGTGCGGGTCTCGGCGAGATTGCGAAAAGGAATCATTCCCGCCAGCCTACGCCTGCCGGGGAAATTGTCACCTCCTCCGCGCCGGTTGACTTCCCCTGGCGGCTTTGGTTCAGTGTTCCACATGGAATCCGCAAACTCCGACGGATACAGCAGGCGTGGTTTTCTCAAGACCGCCACCCTGTCCGCCGTGACATTCGCCGCCGGTCCGGCACTGACCCAGCCCATGGAAAACATGCAAACCTCCAACGCCCCGCTCCTGCCCCGCCGTCCGTTCGGAACCGACGGCATCCCGCTTTCCATCATCGGCATGGGAGGCATCGTGGTGAAGGACGCGGATCAGGATCATGCGAACCGCATTGTCGCGGAGTTTGTCGAACGGGGAGTGAACTACTTCGATGTGGCTCCCTCCTACGGTGATGCCGAGGACAGGCTCGGGCCCGCCATCGAACCTTATCGCAAGGAGATCTTTCTCGCATGCAAGACCGGCAAACGCACCCGCGATGAAGCCGCCGCGGAATTGGAGTGCTCCCTTCAAAAACTTCGTACGGATCACTTCGATCTCTACCAGCTCCATGCCGTGACAGACGTCGCCAAGGACATCGACGCCGTCTTTTCCAGGGGAGGTGCGATGGAGACCCTCATTGCGGCAAAGAAATCCGGTCGGGTCCGTCACCTCGGGTTTTCCGCCCACTCCGTTGAAGCGGCTTTTGCCGCGATGGACCGCTTTGATTTTGATTCGATTCTTTTTCCCGTGAACTTCGCCACGTATTACGGGGGCCGCTTTGGACCGCAGATCATGGAAAAAGCCAGGGCCCGGGGTCTGTCGCGCCTGGCTCTCAAGGCACTCGCCCGCCAGAAATGGCCGGAGAACCACCCGGAACGGCAGCAGTATCCGAAGTGCTGGTATCAGCCTCTCTCCAACCGGCGCGAAGCGGAACTGGCATTGCGCTTCACCCTGGGCCAGCCGGTCACCGCCGCGTTGCCCCCGGGCGAGGAATCCTTGTTCCGGCTGGCATTGGATCTCGCCGCGACGGCGACACCGCTCACGGCCGGGGAATCAAAGGAACTGGAAGCCCTCGCCGCCGGTTTGGAACCGGTTTTTCACACCGCCTGAACCACCCCGGCGGTCCCGGGCTCGTCCGCACTTCCGAAGCGTTGAAACTGGGCGTGCCGCAGGATGACATCCTCCCATGCAGGGTGTTCCGAAGCAGGAAGGTCGGCGGGGAATCTGGCCGTGGAGCGTTTCCACTTCGCCAGCCAGTCGGCGGCAAGAAGATCGTGATCCTCCCGGACCGCCTGCGGGGTGAGCGCAATGGTCGTTTCGGTTTTGTCTCCGGTGCTGCGCCCGCGCGCTACATGGAATCCCGCCGCCAGCATCGCCACGCGCGATGCGGTCGAGCAGGTGTAGGTGAAAAGCCCGGTGCTTCGTCCATGGCACACGGCAAAGAGACGGCGGAAGGTGCTGAATGTCCAGGCTTCCGCATTCGTCTTGCCGGAGAACATGTCGTAAAAAATGATGTCCGGAACCGGCGGGGACACATCCAGGGTGTCGGGAAAATTTCCGGGAACAAGCACCCAGGAAAGCCCCGGATGGGTCTTCGACTGCCAGGAACCGTTCTTCAAAATGCCGGACGGCCCGCTGTGACGCAGGTAATGAAACCGGTCATTGTTGCGGAAGGCCAGCTTCAGCGAGTCGAGATCGTTTTCAAAACTCACGATATGCAGCTCCCGGACCGGCTGTTCCGCGGCGATCTTTTCATAACAGGCAATGGCCGCCATGGCATTGGCCGCCGCCCCCAGCCCCACATCCCAGATCACAAGCGGCTCCTGCCCGCGGAGACGCTCCTCCAGCCGGGATTGCGCGATGTAGAGCCGCTGCGCCTCCTCCATCGGAGGCGTGCGCGAGTGCATGATCTCGCCCGAGTGGATGTGCCGGATGCTGGCAAATCCCTCGCGGGCCGTGTGAATCTCGTAGTGCCCGAGAACCGGACGCTTTGATTTTTTCGGCGCCTGGACCGGAACCGGATTGTCGAGATCGTCCTCGTGGAGCAGTTCCCGCTTCTTCCGGTGGAACTCCGGAAATTCACCCGACAAAATGCTCGCGCGAATTTCCCGCATGAGCTGGTGGTAGAAGTGGATGTTGTGCTTGCCCAGAAGCTGCCAGCCGAGTGTTTCCCGGGTCTTTGTGAGATGGTGCAGGTAGGCGCGGGAGTAGCGGCGACAGGTCGGACACTGGCACACCGGATCGAGAGGCTCGTCGGAAAACTTGTAGATGCCGCGGCGCAATTGCAGGTAGCCGCGGGACGTGAAGGCCCCGCCGCGCTGGGCCACCTGCGTCGGAATGATGCAATCGAACATGTCCACCCCGCGATGCACGGCTTCCAGAATGTCGAGCGGCGTGCCCACTCCCATGAGGTAGCGCGGTTTGTCCGCAGGCAGGAGATCCGCCGTGAACCCGCAGATGTCCTCCCGCTCGGTTTTTCCCTCCCCCACCGCCAGCCCCCCGATGGCAAACCCGTCGAACGGCATTTCCACCAGACCCAGCACACTTTCACGCCGCAACGCCGGAAACAATGCCCCCTGGGCAATCCCGAACATCGCCTGCGGGGACTCTCCGCGCGCAGCCAGGCTCCGGGCCGCCCACCGCCGGGTGAGTTCCAGCGCAGCCCGCGCCACCGGCTCCTCCGCCGTGGAGGGCACGCATTGGTCGAGGGCCATCATGATGTCGCTGCCAATCGCCATCTGCGCCTCAATGCTGGTCTCCGGACTCAACAGGATCGAACGTCCGTCCGTGTAACTCTGAAAAATCGCGCCTTCCTCGGTCATCGAACGCGAATGGGGAAGCGAAAAAATTTGATACCCCCCCGAGTCGGTGAGCACCGACCGCTTCCAGCTCATGAACCGGTGGATGCCGCCCAGACGGCGGAAAACCTCCAGCCCCGGCCGCAGAAGAAGATGGTAGGTGTTGGCGAGAAGGATTTGCGATCCCGAATCCTCCAGTGTCTGCGGCAGTTGCGCCTTCACCGTCGCCTGCGTCCCCACCGGCATGAACAGCGGGGTGAGAACCTCGTTGTGCAGCGTGCGGAACACCCCCGCCCGGGCCGCGGAACCCGAAGCACGGGACTCAACCTGGAAAGCAAGGCGGGATGTCATGGCTCGGTCCAACCCGTTCATCCCCGTGCGTTCCGGAGTTCGTCGGGAGACAAAAGCACCGCCGCTTTGATCAACCGGCAGAATTCCTTCTTGGTGACTTCGTGATGGGTTCCGTCCCGGCTCGCAGGATCCTGAAAGATCTTGTAGGCCACCGAAAGACGCTCCAGGCGCACGATGCGAACATAACCCTCCCCGGTTTTCCAGACTTGATCCTGCTGAAGTTTTGGCATCGAAACGTGTTTGCTTTCCGGAGTCGGGCCGAAACATGACGCATCCGACCCCAACGGGGTCACTCCCGTTGTTTGGTCGGGCCGGAGAGATTCGAACTCTCGACCTCTTGAACCCCATTCAAGCGCTCTACCAAGCTGAGCCACGGCCCGTTGCGGAATGAAGACCCTCGCGCAGTCGCAAGAGGGATTCAAGAACGAAATTTGAATCGGTGTTGCGGGACGGCGGCGGAGTGTCTACCATGCCCGCTCAAATCTCACTTTCATGCGTAAAAAAATCATCGCCGCGAACTGGAAAATGAACATGACCGTCTCCGAAACGGAGAGCTTCCTGGAGGATTTCCGACTGGACGTGGAAGATGTCAACGGGGTGGAAATCGTGATCGCTCCGCCGTTCACCGCCCTGGCGAAACTCTCGGAACTTCTCGGCGGCTCGCAAAAAATCCGCCTGGGCGCACAAAACATGTATTTCGAGATGTCTGGAGCGTTCACCGGGGAGATCAGCCCGGCGATGCTGCGCGAGTTGTTTGTACGTTACGTCATTCTCGGCCACAGCGAGCGGCGCCAGTTGTTCGGGGAAACGGACGCCCTGATCAACAAGAAAATCGTCACCGCCCTGGCTTCCGAGTTGAAACCGATCCTCTGCGTGGGAGAAACCCTGGCCGAACGGGATGCAGGCAAGGAGAAGGAAGTTCTGGAAACCCAGTTGAAAGGCAGCCTGGCGGGCGTCTCGTCCGAGCAGATGCTGGATGTGGTCGTGGCCTATGAGCCGGTATGGGCGATCGGGACAGGACGCAATGCCACCCCCGAACAGGCCCAGGATGCCCACGCGCATGTCCGTTCGGTGCTGGCTTCGCTGACGGATGCGGAAACCGCCGACAAGGTGCGCATCCAATACGGCGGAAGCGTCAAACCGGCCAACGCCGCAGTGCTTCTCGGGCAGCCGGACATCGATGGCGCTCTCGTGGGCGGGGCCAGCCTGGAAGCCCGCAGCTTCGCGGAGATCGTCAAAGCGGGCGTGCCGGCATAAACCCAAATGCCGCAATGGAAACCAACCACGAAAAGCACAAAAAGCACGAAATCAAACAGTAACAGATAGAGATTACCTGATGGGGGACTCCCCTGCTGGGTGAGCCGACATATTGGCATAATCATCTGAATGTTCGTGGCTTTCGTGATTTTCGTGGTTCCAACTGAGTTTTCTAGGATAAAATAACCATTGCTCACTTCAACACCGTGGCCGGGGCGTCATTCTCCTGCCACGGTTTTTTTGTCCGCCCCCCCTTCTCCGTCGCCTCACAAACCCTGTCGGAACCGGAAAAAAGCGTTCGCATTGGCTTCCGTCGCGGCAGCGATGGCTTCCAGTGTCGTTCCACGAACTTCCGCAATTTTTTCCGCCACCAGACGGGTATGCGCGGGCTCGCAGCGTTTTCCCCTGTGCGGAACCGGTGCAAGGTAGGGACAATCCGTTTCCACCATGAAGGATTCCACGGGCACCATGGCGGCCACCTCGCGAACCAGCGGGGCATTCTTGAAGGTGATGATGCCGGTGAAGGACACCATGTGCCCCAGGGCCAGGATTTCCCGGGCCTGGTCCGGCGTGTTTCCGAAGCAGTGATAAACCCCGCGCACACGGCCCGTATAGGGTTTCAAGAGATCAAGTGTGTCTTCCCATGCATCGCGCTGGTGAATGACGACGTTCAAACCGAGTTCGCAGGCCAGATCGAGCTGCGCGGCAAACGCCTCGGCCTGTGCCGCTTTGTAGGAACCGTCCACGATCATGGCCTCGGTGTCTTCCGCCATCTCGGCCTGCAGTGCGCTCAGGGCCGGCGAAGAGGAAAGTTGCTCGGATGGAAGGTTGTGATAATCGAGCCCGGTTTCCCCGATGGCCGCGACTTTGGGATGGGTCGCGAGCCCGCGGAGGACATTGAGCCAATCTTCGGATTCCTCCGCGACATTCGTGGGGTGAAGCCCGACCACCGCATAAAGAGAGGGATGCTCTTCCGCAAGGGCAACGGCCCGGCGGCTGCTCTCGATGCCGGTGCCGATCGTGAGAATCCGCGTCACTCCCGCCGCAGCCGCCCGTTCCAGAACCGCATCCAGATCGGCGGCGAAATTCGGATAATCCAAATGGGCATGTGTGTCGGTAAGCATCAATTCAAAAGCCGGTACCAAGTGCTCCGGCGGCGGGGCTCGTAGCCGGCTTCCCGGATGAGTCTCTCAATGTCCGCCGCGTTGAGCCGGAAGGTTGTCCCCGCACTGGAAACGACATTTTCTTCCATCATGACGCTTCCGAAATCGTTGGCCCCGAACTGAAGTGCAACCTGGCCGATCTTCGGCCCTTGAGTGACCCAGGAACTCTGGACGTTTTCAAAGTTGTCCAGAAAAATCCGGGAAATGGCCTGCATGCGGAGGTATTCGGCACTGGTCACGGTCTCCGCACGCAGCTTCGTGTTCTCCGGCTGGAACGTCCAGCAGATGAACGCGGTGAAGCCCCCGGTTTCGTCCTGAAGATCGCGCAGACGACCGAGGTGCTCGATCCGGTCGTCGAGAGTTTCGACATGGCCGAACATCATGGTCGCACTGGATCGCAGACCGAGTTGGTGGGCCTGGCGCATGACTTCCAGCCAGGCGTCGGACTTGCACTTGAGCGGGGCGATCCGGTCACGGACACGGTCCACAAGGATTTCTCCGCCACCACCGGGGATCGAGCCAAGGCCGGCTTCGATGAATTTGGCGATGACTTCGCGGACAGGCATCCCGAAGACTTCCGAAAAGTGGTTGAATTCCGGGGGGCTGAACCCGTGGATGTTGATCTGCGGGTATTTTTCCCGGATGTGGGAGAGCATCGTGAGGTAGAAGTCGATGCCAAGTTTCGGGTGGTGGCCGCCCTGGAGAAGCACCTGCACGCCACCCTCGGCAGCCAGCTCATCGAGCTTTTCATCGATCTCATCCAGTCCGAGCACGTAGTGATCATCGTCTTTCTCGGTCCGGTAAAACGCGCAGAACTTGCAATAAACATTGCAGACGTTCGTGTAGTTGATGTTCCGGTCCACGATGTAGGTGACCACCTCGTTCCCGCGGCCGTCGTAGGCGGCCGCCTTGGCGGCACGACGCCGCGCATCGGCCAGCGATCCCAGCATCTCCAAAGGCATCTCGTGCAGGGAACGCGCGTCATCGGGAGTGATTCTCCCGCCATCCAAAATCCTGTCCACCAACCCGTCTTCGGCGCAAATGACTGACATAAAAGACATCCTATCCCCGGCGGCGGCTGAATTCAACCCGCGCGTTGTCCGGAAGCGGCTCCCGGGTTATTTTGACTGTCCGGCATCGGAGAAATAGCGCTTGGTCTCGGCGGCAATGACCCCGCTCAGGAGCAACAGGGCCACCATGTTGGGAACCGCCATGAGGCCGTTCATCATGTCGGAAAAATTCCAGACCGCGTCGCTCTTCCACACGCATCCAACAAAGACCGCCACCACCCAGAAGATCCGGTAAAAGACGACGGACTTTAGGCCAACGAGATATTCCACCGCCTTTTCCCCGTAATACGCCCAGCCAAGAATCGTCGAAAAAACGAAGGTCAGAAGTCCTCCGATGAGAATGATGTCCCCAAAAGTCCCCAGATGGTGAAAGGCCGCATCGCAGAGCCCGGCTTTGGTCATCCCCTCGCCTTTCCAGTCGCCGGAACCCACAATCACCAATCCCGTCATGGCACAGACCACCACGGTGTCCCAGAAAGTTCCGGTGCTGGAGACCAGGGCCTGACGGACCGGATCTTTTGTTCTGGCCGCCGCGGCCACGATCGGGGCACTGCCCATGCCGGATTCATTCGAAAACAACCCGCGGGCAATGCCATATCTCATGGCCTGCGCGATTCCCGCGCCGACAAATCCTCCCACCGCCGCATGACCGGTGAAAGCGGAGGAAACAATGAGGGAAATGGTCTCCCCCAGCGTCTCCCATTTCAGGGCCAGGATGATCAGGCATCCCACCACATAGAAAAAGGCCATGAACGGCACCAGAAACTCACAGAACCGGGCGATCGACTTGATCCCTCCGAGAATCACGCCGGCGGTGAAGATCGCAAGCACCAGTCCCACCACCCACTTGATGGTCCCATTTTCAACGGCAAAGGGGAAAAGATCCTTCTTCGCAACAATCATGTCCGCAATGGCATTCGATTGGGCCATGTTCCCGATGCCGAAAGCCGCCACCGCGGTGAAAATGGCGAACAGAATTCCCGCCCACCGTGCGTTCAACGCCCGCTCCAAAACATACATCGGCCCGCCCGACATCTGGCCGCGGGAATTGGTGATGCGGTATTTCACCGAAAGAAGCGCCTCGGAATATTTTGTGGCAATACCGAAGACTCCGGTCAGCCACATCCACAGCACCGCCCCGGGCCCCCCCAGAAGAACCGCCCCCGCAACCCCGTAAATGTTTCCCGTTCCGATAGTCGCCGCCAAAGCGGTGGTCAGTGCCCCGAATTGGCTGACATCCCCCGGAGATCCCGGATCCTTCGCGACAGAAAGCCTGATCGCCAGACCGAGGTGTCTTTGAATCAGGCCCGTTCTCCATGTGAGAAAAAGGTGGGTGCCCGCAAGGAAGTAAACCAGCCAGGGTCCCCAAACAAACCCGGCCGCATCGGCGATCCACTTGTCCAGTAAGTGCATGGCGGGTGATTAGAGACCCCGTTTTGACCTGCGGCAAGCAAAAGCCGGAAAAGCCGCGGAGAAGCAACCCCGGACAAAAAAATCGGATTTTCCCCTTGCCTCTTTTCCGTGCATCCCTACTCTTTCCCTCCCGCTCAATGTCGGGCTTTCAACACAAACATTAAACGCTCTTTATTTTATGTCAGCACCAGCAGGCCAAAAAATCCGGATCCGCCTCAAGGGATTCGACTACCGCATCCTCGATGCCTCCGCGCATGAGATCGTGGAAACCGCGAAACGCACGGGTTCGAAAGTCACGGGACCGATCCCGCTCCCGACCCGCATCGAGAAATTCACCGTCAACCGTTCGCCCCACGTCGACAAGAAGTCGATGGAGCAGTTCGAGATCCGCACCCACAAGCGCCTCCTCGACATCGTCGAACCCACGGCCAAGACCGTTGACGAACTCCGCAAACTGAACCTCCCCGCCGGAGTGGACATCACCATCAAAATCTGACCGCCATGAGCATTGGACTTCTCGGAAAAAAAATCGGAATGACCCGCGTCTACGACGACAAGGGCCGTGTCACCCCTGCCACCGTCATCGAAGCCGGCGGCAATCGCATTCTTCAGACAAAAAACGCTGAAAAGGATGGCTATACCGCCGTCCAGGTCGGATTCGACGACCAGAAACCCCAGCGTGTGTCAAAGGCCCAGACCGGGCACTTTGCAAAATCCGCCTCGACGCCCAAACGCTTCATCCGCGAGTTCCGCCTCGCCGAAGGCGAAACGGCCCCCGAGTCCGTGGACGTCGCCCTTTCGGTCTTCGAAGCCGGGCAATTCGTTGATGTGATCGGACAATCCAAGGGCAAAGGCTTCCAGGGCACGATCAAAAAGCACAATTTTCACGGTCAGCCGGCCAGCCACGGTTCGACGATGCACCGCCGGAACGGCGCCATCGGCAACCGCTCGACTCCCGGA
Organism: uncultured Chthoniobacter sp.; assembly: GCA_964585615.1. Taxonomy (GTDB): domain Bacteria; phylum Verrucomicrobiota; class Verrucomicrobiia; order Chthoniobacterales; family Terrimicrobiaceae; genus QYQL01. The sequence continues at coordinate 92,515 of CAZPEN010000010.1, forward strand.
CGCGTCTGGAAAAACATGGGCATGCCCGGTCACATGGGTGACGAGCGCGTGACGCTTCAAAACCTCCGCATCCTCCAGGTGCGCAGCGAAGAGGGCGTCATCGTCGTCAGTGGAGCAGTCCCCGGCGCCAAGGGTTCCTACCTCATCGTCCGTCCTTCCAAGAAAAAGAAGGCCGCTGCCAAGAAGTAACGCCTTCCGTTCCCGGAGAAACCCGGGAAAGAAAAAATTCAAGCCATCCCGGCAGATTGTCGGGATGGCTTTTTTCTTTTCGCGGAAATCTCGCCGGCCACCCGGGCAATGACGCGCGCTCCTTCGTGGGAAAACTGGCGCTCGGCGGTGACCACATACAATTCCTCGTGGAGCCCCGTGCGAACGGGCAGTTCCAGAAGCCCGTAGCGCTGCCTCACATCGGAGAGAACAGGTTCAAGAACAGGGGCCGCTCCCACCCCGGCCGCCGCCAGCTCGCACATTGCCGCGGCATCGTCAAACTCCGCTCGGATGTCCGGACGGATCCCTTCATCGGCCCACCAACGCTCCAGCTCGCGACGCAGGGCCGACTCGCGCGTGGGAACCAGCACAGGAAAGCCCGAAAGCCCGGTCCGTTTTTCATAAGTCGCCGCCAGGGCCGGAGCCGCCACAAGACGCACCCCGAACCGCCCGGCCTTCCTGCTGAAAACCACGGTCTTCAACGAAGACGGAGCCTGCTCGGTAACGATGATCAAATCCAGCTGATGGGCCGCCAGCGCGGGAAAAAGCTCCCCCGGCAATCCTTCCCGGACAACCACCCGCAGTCCCGGCAGTTCCTCCCACGCCCGCTCCAGCAACCGCGAAGCCAGCAGCTTGGGAACCGAATCCCCAATGCCCACAAAGACCGTTCCCGGACTCCCCGGCTCCCCGCGAAGGACCACCTCCAACATCTCGTCGCCAAAGGCAAAAATCCGCTCCGCATAACCTTTCACCACACGCCCCGTGTCGGTGAGCGGCATGGCCTTGCCCTCGCGCCGGAAGAGGGGGGTTCCCAAAAAGCCCTCCAACTCGCGGATTTGCGCACTCAGGGTCGGGGGAGAGACTCGGAGCACATCCGAGGCCTGCCGGATCCCCCCCTCCGCGGCGACCGCAAGAAAATACCGGAGGTGATGGTAGTTCAACTGTGTATTCATTCGAATAAAACGAACGATATATCAGTAAATTCGTTATTTGCAAACATATGAAGGCGAAGCATTTTCCCTGCATGACAATGGCACTGTTTCTTTTTCTGGGCACGATGGGGCTCTCCCTGTGGGCTTCTTCCCGCGTCAAAACAGTTTTCCGCCGGTATGCGCAGAAACCCTCGGTTTCCGGCCTGACCGGAGCGGAGGCCGCCCGGCGGATTCTTGATGAGGAAGGCGTCTCCGGCGTCGCGATTGAGGCGATTCCGGGCGAACTCAACGACCACTACGATCCCGTCCAACGCCGGCTTGTCCTGAGCGGGGACAACTACCATGGTTCCTCTCTCTCCGCCCTGGCTGTCTCGGCCCATGAAGCCGGACATGCAATCCAGCACGCAAGAGCCTACCTCCCGCTCCATCTCCGCATGGCCGCCGTGGGAGCAACAACGATTGCCAGCCAGATCGTGATGTGGCTTCCCCTCATCGGCCTGTTCACCGGCTTCGTGAACACCGGCACCGCCATGATCCTGATCGCCGCCGGGTGGGGCGTCATCATGCTCTTCAACCTCGTGACGCTGCCCGTCGAGTTCGACGCCTCGCGCCGCGCAAAACTTGCCCTGCGGCAAAGCGGGGTTGTTTCCACCATGACCGAGTCCGACGGGGTGGACAAAGTCCTGAATGCCGCCGCGCTCACCTACGTCGCCGCCTTCATCACGTCGCTGGGGTATTTCCTCTGGCACCTGCTTCCCCTCCTGACAGGAAGGCACGAGGAAGAATGATCCCCTGCCATTTTCATCCGGAATTGGAAGACTCCCCATGAGCACGATCCCTTTGTCATGGTGGGTGGGCTTCAACGTCTTCGTCATCGTCATGTTGTTGCTTGACCTGGGCGTCTTCCACCGGAAAGCCCATACAGTCTCGCTCAAGGAAGCGCTCGGCTGGTCAACCGTCTGGATCACCCTGGCCCTGCTGTTCAACGCCTGGATTTTCCAGGCCCTGGGACCACAGAAGGGGATTGAATTTCTCACCGGGTATCTGATTGAGAAGTCTCTGTCCGTGGACAACGTGTTTGTCTTCGCCGTGCTTTTCTCCTTCTTCGGCGTTCCCACCCGGTATCAGCACAAAGTTCTGTTCTGGGGAATCTTCGGAGCGCTTGTGATGCGCGCCGCAATGATCGCCGCCGGGGCCGCCCTGGTCTCGAACTTCTCCTGGATCCTCTTCCTCTTTGCCGCGCTTCTGGTCTTCACCGGCCTCAAAATGATCTTCGGCAGCCACGATGCCGTGGACCCGGAAAAAAACCTTGCGATCCGGTTGCTGCGCAAGGTTCTGCCCGTCACAAAGGACTACCACGGGCAGAAGTTTTTCATCCGGGAAGCCGGACGCCTCACCGCCACCCCGTTGTTCGCGGTTCTGCTCTGCATCGAGGCAAGCGATCTGATTTTTGCCGTCGACTCGATCCCCGCGATTTTCGCGATCACGCAGGACACGTTCATCATCTACACCTCGAACGTCTTCGCCATCCTCGGCCTCCGGGCACTCTACTTCGCGCTCTCCGGCGTTCTGCATTGCTTCCAGTTTCTCAAATACGGGCTGGGCGTGATCCTGTGCTTCGTCGGCGTGAAGATGAGCCTGGCCCACACCGCTTGGAAAATCGACACCTTGGTCTCCCTCGGCGCCGTCGCAGGGATTCTGGCGGTCTCCATCCTGGCCTCCCTTCTTTTCCGAAAAGAAAATCCCACGCCTTCCGACGGAGTGAAATCCCCCTGAGCGGGGATTTGACGGGATTCCGCCACCGGGCATGATGAACGGGTGCTGACCGACCTGCGCCTGACCGACTTCCGCTGCTTCGACGACCTGGAGTTTTCCCCGGGCCCGGGCCGCACTTTTGTCATGGGAGCGAATGCCCAGGGAAAGACTTCGATTCTGGAAGCCGTCTGCCTGCTTCTCCGCCTGCAATCCCCGCGGACCTCCACAACGATGGAAGCGGTCAAATTCGGATGCCCCCGCTTTGCGCTTGGCGGGCATTGCGCCGGTGCCCATCTCGTTTTCCATTATTCCGGGGAAGGACGGGAACTCTTTCTGGACTCCAAACTCCAGAGCCGCACGGAGGACTATCTGGACGTGGCCCGCGTGGCCTGGTTTGCAAACACCGATCTCGAATTGGTGCGGGGCGGAGGATCTGTCCGGCGGAGGTATCTGGATTTTCTGGGAATGCAATGCCTTCCGGGATACAGAAAAGCCCTGCGATCCTACGAAAAAGCCCTGCGCTCGCGGAACGCCCTTCTCAAGGACAACCGCCCGCGCCGGGAAATCGCCGCCTTTGACCTGCCTCTTGTGGAAGCCGGGGAGTTTCTTCTGGCAGCCCGCGCCACACTCGGCGTGAAACTGGCCCCGCTCGCCCGCCAGGCCTGCCTCGACATCAGCGGAGGCTCCGATGCCCTGGACATTTCCTACCGGGCAGGAGGAACATCTCCCCTGGCCGAAGCCCTCGCTGCTTCGCGGGAGGAAGAAATCCGTCTCCGACAGACCGTCATCGGCCCCCATCGCGACGATTTGCTCATCCAGCTCAACGGACTGGAAGCCACGGGCTTCGCCTCCGAAGGCCAGCAGCGGGGAATCGCCCTGTCCCTGAAACTCGCCCAGGCCCGCCATCTCGAAACCGTGCAAAACCGCGCCCCTCTCCTCCTCCTCGACGACATCTTCGGCGAACTCGACCCCGCCCGTCGCAACCGCCTGCTCGCCTCCCTCCCCGCCGACAGCCAGACCCTCATCACCACCACCTTCCTGGACTGGGCCGACCACCAGCCGGCCGACCGCGTCTTCCATCTCGCCGGAGGACGGTTGACGGCTGCATAAACCCGGAACCCCGCGGTTGGAACTGCGGAGCGAACCGAATGCAGCATCAAGAGGGCGTCGCTTCCCCATTTTTCCAATTCCGAAGCTTGCCCCGCTCTCCGGTTCCTGCTGAAACTTTGCGCGTGAAATCCCTCTTTTCCCTCCTTGCCGCAGGTTCCCTGGTTTTTCTTCTTTCCGGTTGTCTGACATCCCCGGTGGGGAGTTCCGGCGGGCCCGGTTCCACGACGGTGACGAATTCAAATCCGAGTGCCATTGTTTCGGCAGCGCAGGCGGTGTTTCCACAGGCGGGCTATCAACTGGCTTCCTCGAACTTCCCGTATTCCATCGCCTTCGACAAGGCTTCCAGCCGCTTTGCGAACATCATGTGGGGCAGTTACGGAAACCCGCAAACCGTGCGGGTGCGGGTGATGATCAACCAGATTCCCGGCACCAACGACTACCGGCTGGTGCCGAAGGTTTTTTCGGTGAGCAGCGCGGGAGAGGCCGGGTTTGAGAGCGAGCGTCCGCTGGTCGGGCTGTGGTCCGCGGAGTTCGGTTCCCTGCTCAAGCAGGTGGCCGAACAGGCGGGCGGCGCGGGCGCGATGTAATTTCCGGGATTCCGATTGAGTTCCGGGCGGGAATCCCTTTTCCTCTTGGGGATGACAGTTCGCACCCGTTTCGCTCCCTCACCCACAGGTTATCTTCATGTTGGAGGTGCCCGCACCGCGCTTTTCAACTGGCTTTACGCCCGCCAGAATGGAGGAAAGTTTATTCTTCGCATCGAGGATACGGATGAAAAGCGGAACACAGAGGAAGCCTACAAAGTCATCTACGACGGGCTGAACTGGCTGGGACTCGACTGGGATGAGGGTCCGGACAAGGGCGGCCCCTTCGGTCCCTACCAACAGAGCGAACGTTCCGGAATTTACGAGAAATACCTCGCGAAACTCGAAGCGGGCGGCCACGTGTATGAAGACGGCGGAGCGATTCGCTTCCGTTCCCCGCGCAAGACGGTGACGGTGGAGGACATCGTTTGCGGTCGCATCGAATTCGACATGTCGAACCCCGCCACGCACCCGGACATGACGATCCGGCGTCCGGACGGCTCCTGGATTTTTCATTTTGTGAACGTCGTGGACGACATTGAGATGCAGCTCACGCATGTGATCCGGGGCGAAGACCATCTCTCAAACACCCCGAAGCATATGGAGCTTTACCAGGCCATCGGGGCGACCCCGCCAAAGTTCGCACACATTCCGCTGATCCTGAACCACGAGGGAAAGAAACTCAGCAAGCGGGATGGCGGGTCGAGCATCACCTATTTCCTGGACCTCGGCTACACACCGGAAGCTGTTTCCAACTACCTCTGCCTCCTCGGCTGGTCGCCCGGCGAGAACCGCGAGTTCCTGAACCGCCCGGAAATCCTTTCCCTCTTTGATCTCGGGCAGATCAACCGGCGGAATTCGATCTTCGATCTGGACAAATGTTTTTGGCTCAACGGCCAGCACATCCTGCACATGACTCTGGAGCGTTTCAGCGAGTTGGCGCTTCCTTTTGTGAACAAAGCGGGCGTCAACTACGGAACCCGTGAAGCTTTGGATGCGGCACTGGCGATCGTGAAGCCGAAGGTCAAGCACCTGAGCGACGTGCCGGAGTGGATCGGCTTCCTCTTCACCGAGGACTATGCCTTCGATCCCGAAGCCGTCGCCAAGAGCCTCGCCAAACCGGGAGCCGCGGACCGCCTCCAGGCACTGGGAGCCGCCCTTTCCGGACTTTCCGAATGGTCCCACCCGGCGATCGAAGCAAAGCTCAAGGAAACAGCCGCCACCCTGGGAGTGAAAGCCGGGGAACTCGTTCATCCCGCGCGCGTGGCCGTGAGCGGACGCTCGGTCGGTCCCGGCCTCTACGAAATGTTCGTGGTGCTCGGCAGGGACCGGACGCTGGCCCGCTTTGAAAAAGGCCGCGCACTGGCGGGCTGAAGCGGGAAATAGTCCTGTGCAGGAATCAAAATTTGCCGCCTAATCCCGCGATATGTCCGACGAGATCATTCCCGACCTTCAAGCCTGTGTCCTGTGCGAAGATGTGCGCCAGGAAGCCAGCGGCCAGCAGACCCTCGTCGGCATCATCGGGGTCATTCCCGCACCGGTGATTCCCATCGGCTTCTTCAAACTCTGCCTGTGGTCGCGCTGGTGCGGCGGGGTGGGAAATTTCACCCAACAGTCGCTCATCCTGAACCCCGATGACGACCAACCCATCGCCCAGAGCGAGGTGGATTTCTCGCTGCCCTCCCTGGAGACCCACGCCACGAACGTGCATGTTTTCGGCGGGGTGCAATTCCAAAAGCACGGACTTTACACCGTGGAGGTGAAGGTGGATGGCGAATTGCGCCTGCGGTTCCCGCTGCCGGTGATTCCCGTGCAGGGACAGGCCTGAGATCAGCCCTGGAAAAGCGAATTGCGGATTGAGGCGAGTTCCGTCTGCTCGGCAAGCTTTTTGGTAACCCCCCGGAGCCGCCGCCCCAGTGTTCCCGCGACACCGATCAGGATCTGAATCCCCGCCGCCGGATAGTTGTTGATGAAATCCTCGAGATCTTCCCTGGTGATCATCCAATACTGGCTCGGCTCGATGGCAATGACCGAACACACCGCACTGGCGGGATCAAAAAGATCCACCTCCCCCACCCACTCGCCCTGGTTGATCGCTCCCAGAAGAATGTCTTTTCCCTCATCATCATGCCGGGCATGAAGCAATCCGCTGATGATGAAGAAAAGTTTCCCGTGTGGCATCCCCTCGGCAATGAGGATTTCCCCCGGATTGGCCAGATGGAAACTGCCGTAGGAACTGAGGGTGTCGCGGTCCTCTTTGCCCAGTTGGGCCACCAGCCCGACTGCCGGAAGATGCGGAGATGTGAGTGACATACCCACCTTCGAGCAGAAATACCGCCCCCGGACAAGCCGGAAGGTTCATATCGGAACGGCACGGGGCTTTTTGCTCTCTCTCCCCCCTGTGACAAAATCGTTACAAAGCAGGCTTTGTCTTTGCCCGGGGCTGTGGCATTTTCTGCGGAATGGGGCAGGATTCTCAGAAAACCGTTCAGGAATACATCGACGAGACACCCATCTGGACGGACGGCACGACGGTTCCGCAGGCACCCATGACGCTCATGCAGTGGCTCATCTGGGGGCTGGCCACGGGAGGAAAATTTTTCGAGGGACTGGTTGTATTCATGACCGGCGTGGCCCTGCCGCTCATCGCAATGGAGTTTCAACTCGGAGCGGCGGAGAAGGGCATGGTGGGATCGGCCACATTGTTCGGAATTCTCATCGGAGCCACCGCGCTGGGCAGTCTTGCCGACCACCTCGGCCGCAAGCAGCTCTTCATTGCGGAGATGATTCTTTTTCTCGTGTTTCTCGTGGCCATGACATTGAGCCCGACATTTCCGTTGCTCCTGGTGTTCCTCTTCGGAATGGGGCTGGCGCTCGGGTGTGACTACCCGACCGCCCACCTGGTCATCTCGGAGAGCATTCCCAGCAACTGCCGCGGACGGCTCGTGCTCAGTGCCTTTGCCTTTCAGGCGGTCGGAGCTCTCGTGGGAACGGCGGTCGGATACATGATCCTCAAGTCCAACGAAAACCTCAGTGACTGGCGGTTGATGTATGCCACGGCGATCATTCCGACCATTCTGGTGGTCATCGGAAGGTTCTTTGTCACACAGAGTCCCCAGTGGTTGATGGCCCGCGGACGCGTGCAGGAAGCGGAAACCGAACTCTTGCGCCTCCTCAAACGCGATCCCCAGTATCCGAAAAAAATCCGTCTCCGGGAAATCCCGGACGACGAACCGCTCCAGGAACGGCACAAGTCGAAATTTCGGAAGCTGTTCAAGAAAAAGCACCGCCGCGCGACGATCCTCGCCTCGGTCCCTTGGTTCCTGCAGGATCTCGGCACCTACGGAATCGGGATTTTCACCCCCACCATCCTCGCCTCCATCCTCGGCCACACAAACCAGCACGAGCAGAACCTGGCCGGGGTGATTCACAATGACATGATCGCCGCCAAGGGGGCTGCCTTCCTCGACATCCTCCTCCTCATCGGCATCGTTTGCGCCGTTTTCCTGGCGGACAGGGTCGGGCGGATGAAGCTTCAAATGTTCGGTTTTGTCGGCTGTGCGGGCGGCCTCCTGCTGGCTGCATTTTCCACCAACATGCCTCCCGGAACCGGGCAGACCGTGTTGATCTTTTCCGGATTCATGCTCTTCAACTTCATGACGAATCTGGGCCCGAATGCGATGACCTACCTGATTGCCGGCGAGGTTTTCCCCACCAAGATCCGCGGTTCGGGGGCAGGCTTCGCCGCCTCCTTCGCCAAAATCGGCGCCGTGACAACGGCCTTCCTGTTTCCCATCCTGCTCAGCGATATCGGAACAGCCACCCTGCTTTACATTCTCGTCGGCACCTCCCTTTTGGGAGCCCTCGTCACCTGGCGCTTCGGAATCGAAACCATGGGGCTGAATCTCGAAAACATCGGTCGCCTCAAAGCCCGGGGACACGAGGGCGATGATGGACCGGTCCATGGCGAGGAACATCCTGCGGGAGGAACCGCCGCCGGTCCATAGCACCAAAGCGGCTGCCCCCCCGCAACAGCGCTTTTTCCACAAGAACCCCGCACCGCGAGAACCCGTTTCCGGAAAATCAGTCGCGCCCGTCGACCGGCAGAACCGGCAGGACGATCTTCGAGGGAGTGTTGGGGCCGTGAAAAATTTTGATGGTCGCCTTCCGCATTTCCGAATCGGTCGCCTCGGATTTCCCGGTCTGGAGGTTTCGCGAATAGGTGGGAAACCACGACGCCAGGAATTGAATGCGGAGCCGGTGGCCTTTCTTGAAGCAGTTCCCGGTGATGAGATTGTCAAAGGCGAGCGTCACCATTTCCCCGGGCCGGAGCAACTTCGGTTCGGGGGTCTTGTCACGGAGACTGACACGCACGACCTCATGCCCGGCCCCTTCGAGGTTGAATGCGGTGCCATCCGGCGCGACATCAATGAGCTTGAGATAGAGATCAAAATCCGGAGCGTCGCCCGCAACAGTGATCTCCGCCGGGATGTTTCCGAGAACGACTTTGTCTTCGTCGAACGGTTCGGTCTCAAACGTCAGCACACCGGGATTTTCAACCAGCTTGCGGAGATCAAAGCCCCCCCAGTTGGTCTCCATCTCATCCAGAATGGGATGGGCCGGATCAGAAACGAACGAACTGCTGCCGGATTGCACAGGTTCGCGGGCGGCGATCACCCCCGGTTTGCCGGGTTCCGCACTGGAGGCGAGATAAAAAGTTTCCGCAACCGTGTCTTCCGGCGGCCATGTGCGACCGGTCTTCCACACATCCTCCCCCATGATGAACGCCTGGACATCAGGCCAATTTTTGACCCCGTTGTCCATTCCCCGGACGTAGCGATCCATCCAATCAAGAACAACTTGATGGTAGTCGATTTTTGACGCCGGACCGAACTTCCTGTTGCCTGCAACCGCCTTGCCTGTGGCATCCACTCCATGGATCCAAGGACCAAGGATCAGCTTCACCCGGGGGTCGGCCTCGCCGGCCCGCGATTTGAGGATTCCGAGGTAGTTGGTGACAGCCCCCTCGCTTCCATAAGGTTCGTCATACCAGCCGGAAAGATTCAGGACGGCCGCCTGGACATTTCCATACTTGGTCCGGAAATTTCCCCACTCCCACCACGGGTCATAGGGACCGTGTTCGAGCCATGAGTAATGGTAGGGTTCGGTGTCCTTCAAATACGGCATCTGCAAGCTGGGAATCCACCCCTGGATGACCTCGGCACCACCGAGCCGGTTCCATTCCGCCTTCGCTTCGTCAATCGTCCGCGGTCCCGGCAGGTTCTTTCTGACACGTGTGTCAGGTGACATGTTGACATAGGACCAGTTTGCCCAGCCGGACTCGAAGACCCCGCCAAAATAAATGCACTGCGGTCCCATTGTTGAAGGACACATGGCTGGAACCATGGCCTTCAAGTGCGGCGGATTTTCAACAGCAGCCAACCACTGGACCGCTCCCGGATAGGAAAGCCCGAAGGTGCCGACCCGTCCGTCCGACCACGGTTGCTTCGCCGCCCACTCGATGGTGTCGAAACCATCCTTCCCCTCGTTCTGGTAGGCCACGAACTCCCCGTCGGAAGCATAACGTCCGCGCACATCCTGAATCACCATCGCATAACCGCGCTTCACCGCTTCGCTGAACGTCTTCTCGTTTTCTTCGTCCCCCTCCTGCTTGTCGTAGGGAGTGCGGAAGATGAGCACGGGGTATCGGCCTTCTTTCTTCGGACGCCGCACGTCCGCACGCAGGATCACACCGTCGCGCATCGGCACCTCCACGTTCTTCTCCACATGAATGCCCGGATCTTGCGCCCGTCCCGTCGGGATGGATTGCGGATTTGTTGTCACAAAAAACGGAACGGCTGCCGTCAGGGTAAACTGCCCCGGCCCTGTGACCGCCTCCGGGCGTCCGCGCGAAAACAACATCCACTGCAAATCAAAAAGATCCTTGAGCTGCCTCTGCTCCGACTGGGCAGGGACAGTTCCACCCGACACGAGCACCAGCACCAAGGCGGCGCACAAACTCCTTCCCCGGCCACGGCCGAAAGGAAGACATGCCCACTTCACAGCCCCTGTTGTCCTCCGTTCCCTTCCCCCTGCAAAGCAGAAAACACCTCTCGAAATCGCTCACCGGTCTTCCGCACACAGCCTCCGTCTCCTCCAAAATCCCCACGCCCCCAAAAGGAAAACCCCCAGCGCCACCATTTGGTATCCGCTGAAAACTCCCACCGCCCGGGGAGTCCCGCGCAGGAACTCGTGAAAAAACCGGAAAGCCCCGTAAGCCATCAAATAAAGGTGAAAATGCTGGCCCGGCAGGATCTTTCGCACCCGCAGCACCAACACCACCCCCAGCGCCACCGCGTTGAAGCCCATCTCCACCGGCACCGCCGGCCAATGCGGCCGCCCATCGGCCCCCGTGATCGTGAACCACGACGGCGCACAAACCACACCGGGACAGCACCCGTGCACCAGGCACCCCACGCGCCCCAGCAGAATCCCCAGCGGCGCAATCACCGCAAACAAATCCCCCGTCGGCTTCCCATAGCCCGTCAGCTTCTTCGCCCCCTCCACCCCCGCATACCCCCCAAGGAGTGCTCCCAGAATGCTCTTCCCCGACAGCCACGCCATCCACTGCTCCGGCCGTCCCCACCACATCCACCCCTCCGCCACCAGATACACCAGCTTCGCCCCTGCAAAAGCACACACCAACGCCGCGGCATAGATCACCGGCAACCGCGAATCCTTCTTTGCCAGCCGGCTCCAGGTGAAAAAGGAAACCGCGATTCCCGCCAGCAGCAGAAGCGGATACGCCATCACGTCGCGTAATACCGGCAAAACGAATCCAGCCCGCCATCCGGTCGGATCACGTGCGCGCAGCACCGGTCGATCCGGTCCTCATCCCACGTCCAGGCATCCATGAACGGCTTGATGAAAAGCCGGAACGCACTCTTCTCATTGATCTCAAAATTCTTCAGGATCGCCCCCAGCGGTTCATTCTCGCACCCACACCGCGCGAGATCCTCCAGCGAATACCGCACCCTGTCCCGCAGGAACCCCTGCACACTTCCAAAATCCAAAAAATCGCTCACCGAACGAACCCCCTCCGGCGTCCGGAGCAAATACCCGATCGTCGCGCAATTCGGATCCCCGCAGGGCAGCGGAGTGAAGTCCTCATACTTCAACCCGCCCCCGCTCTGCGCCACCACATTCAGGATCACATCCGCCACATTCAGCCGACGCCCCCCCTCCAGCGTCCCCCGCCCGCTCCCGAACACCGGCTGAAAACTCACCCCCCGCACATTCTCCCGCCCCAGCCCCAGCTCCACCGTCTCCCAGAGATGCGGCAGGTTTGCCTCCGTCACCGTCATCGCCAAAGTCACCGGAATCCCGCTCTCCGCGCAACGGTCCAGACAACGCATTCTCGTCTCCCGCAGATCCGCCCCCCGCAAATCCCGCTGGCCCTCCTCCCCCGGACCGTCGAACTGCAAATAGAGCTGAAATTTCCCATGCCGGAACCTCTCCGCCAGCTCCCGCGCAAACGCCCCGTCATGCGTCACCCGCACGCCGTTCGTGTTCAGCAGCACATACTCGATCCCCGCCTGATTCTGGCACCACTCCAGCAACTCGAAAAACCGCGGATGCAACGTCGGCTCCCCACCTGAAAGCTGCAGGATCTCGATCTTCCCCTTCCGGTCGATCACCCCCTGCACCCGCGAACAAATGTCCTCCAGCGGCACCGCATCCACACGCGGCGACTGCGGCGACGAAGCAAAACACGTCGGACACGCCAGATTGCACGAATTCACAATCTCAATCAGCGCCAGACACGTGGAAAGTTTCTCCTGCAGCCCCAGCGCCTCCCCCGGCTCCGCATTCCGCCCCAGCGTCCCATCCCGGCCGCCCTCCCCCGCGCAACACGCCCCACCCCCGCAGCATCCCCCGCTCCCCTTCGACAGCCAGTAAAACCGCGCATCCGAGGCAATGCACACATCAAACGACCCATGCTCCGCACACGTCCGGAACAAATGGATTTTCTCCGGACTCTCCCCCACACGCCGCACCGTCGCCGGACAGGAAACCCCGCACACCGGACACCGCGACCGCGTCTCTTTCAAAACCTGCGTCACTGCGTGAACACCAGAATCGTGCACCCCGCCACCAGGATCCCCACCAGCGCCAAAACAAACAGGCACCCAAACACAAACCCCATCAGCCACCGCAGCCCCCCCTTCCACCACCGTCCAGCCACGAAATACCCCAGCCCCATCAACCCCAGGACCACCAGCACCGCAACAACAAGAATCAATTCAATCATTCGAAAATATCAGGCCCACCCCACACGCCTATCTACGCCCACCCCGCCCCCCAGGACAAGGCAAACCGACAGGGCAAACGCATGAAAAATGAACGTGCAAACCACAGCATTCCGGGGAGCATGCCCGTCCCGGGTGTGGTTTTCGGCGTCCCGCCGAAAAAGCGTGTCGGCGGGACGCGTGTGATCCCCAGCAACAGCGCTTCGCGCGGTGGAGATCATGTGTTTACCCCCTCCCTCTTACCCAAGCCGCAGCAGGCAATGCCCCAGATCCAGCACCCTCCCCCCCGGCTCCGGACGCAAAGCCGGCACCAATTGATAGAGATGGCCATACCCCGTCATCACAAAACCCACCCTGCGCAAAATCGCCAGATGCTTCGACGTCAGGTCCGGCGAACAGGAAATTCGCCGCGCCAGCTCCTTCACCGGCAACGCCTCCCCCTTCGCCAGTTCCAGAAGAATCCTCCACCGCATCGGATTCCCCAGCACCCGCGCCAACTTGCTCAACGGAATCAAAACAGGCCCCCCATCACTCATACCATCCCCCCCTCCCCTTCATCACACACCGCATCATCCTTCCCAAGAGACGAAAAATCTTTCCCATAAGAAGCAAAAAAATTCTTGTGAAAGGAAATCGCCATCCTGTAACACGCGACTTCATTCCTGTAAAAAGCAAAAAACATCGTATTTATAGATTACTTCTTCTTTTCAAACACATAAAATCTCTCTCTAAAAGCAAAAAATCTCTATGCAAGAGAATCTTTCTTCCAGCAAAGAGAAAAATACTTCCGCCCATACTACAAAAACTTCCCAATACCCTCTCCTTCCTGCATAAATTTTGATAAGGATGAACAAGATGAACCGGATGGGTTCGCAGCGAATGCTCGGCGGGCGCTGAGAAAAGCCGCTTTTCGGGGCTCGCCGTCCACACATCCCCTTCGTCGTAGCATGGGCATCCTGCCCATGCCTTGCGGGATTGCATTCAGGCGGCACCCGCCCCTTTCTGCCTACTGCTTGCGCCGCCCCGGGGCCTTTTGGGATTTCAACAGAAGTTCGGCAAGATTGATTTCCAAAGCCGCCGCCACTTTCAAAAATGTATAGAGAGTGGGATTGATGTTTCCGCTCTCCATGTGGCGGATTCCCGTCCGACTCAACCCGGCCATGTCCGCAAGCACCTGCTGGGAAATATCCCGCCGTTTTCGCTCGGCAATCAGCAAATCGATCAAACGAACGACCGTTTCGTTGTGGACATCCTGAGGCACACAAAAAAAGTAAAAGCTTGAATGCCGGACGAATACGGCCATATATGGCCGTATTGCTTGACCAGGATCACCTCTCCTCTTGACTCTTTCAATGAATCCAACAACCATTCACGCGCCATGAAGCACCTCCTCTCCCTCTCCGCCGGGCTTCTTGTCTCTGCTTCCCTGGCCTCCGCCCTCACTTTTCCGAAATGGCAGGCAGAAGGGTTCAACGTCGCCACCATCGAACCCGGAAAGGAACTCACGCAAAACCAACGCT
>CAZPEN010000011.1:0-97681 GCA_964585615.1 uncultured Chthoniobacter sp.
AGCGTTGGTTTTGCGTGAGTTCCTTTCCGGGTTCGATGGTGGCGACGTTGAACCCGCTCCCGGCAATCCTCTATTTGCCGGAGAAACCCCGATTTCTAGACATCTCCGGGAAGTCCCCCATATCGGGCTGGGCTTTTCCTGCCACGAAGTGAACGACCCCCAAGTAAGGCGACTGCCACCAAGCCAAGTCCAAGAAGGCCACTGCTGGCAGGCTCTGGAACCACGGCGAATTCGCTGTTGTGGTTGAGGACAGCCCAGACGGTGTGATTGACCGTATCCACGCCATAGGTGCCGAGATTGAAGTTCGTAGCCGAGTTGTATGGTTGATCCCCTGCGAAGAATGCGGTTCCTCCGAAATTTCCATAAACTGCATTCACCCACTGGTTGGTCGAGGGGTCGAGCCATCCAAGAAAACTGTCCGAATGGGCGTCCAGAATCTGGAGTTGGAGGACAAAGGTATCTGTTTGCCCGGTCAGCCCATTTATCACAGGCACTCCGCTCAGGCTGAATACATCGCTCAGGCGTATCCCGTCATTTGAGGCCAGGGAAACACCGGCGAAGCTGCTTTCCAGGGTGGCAACGGTTGATGTGGTGCCATCGAGCAGTTGGGCCACGGTTTGGGTGCCTCCAATATCACTCGTTGTGTGGAGAGCCTCTGCGAGACTTGCGCCCGCACTGAATGTCTGGGCAAGATCGCCACCATTGAGAATAATACTGTTGTTGACGGTGATCCCACTTTGAATGATCAAGGTTCCTGAATTGATGGTGATACTGCCTATACCAAAGGCACTGTTGTTAGCAGCTATGAGTGTTCCCGCATTAAGAGTTGTGCCGCCGGAGTAAGTGTTGCTCCCGCTAAGTGTTAATGTGCCTGTTCCCACCTTGGTGAACGAACCAAGAATACCGCCTGAGTTTCCACCGTCCTGAATAATGCCGGAAAATGTCGTGCTTATGTTGTTGCTGCCCACTGTCAGATTCTTGGCCCCAAGAAAGACATTTCCACTTCCATCGAGCGATCCGATGGAAACTCCCAGAGCATTGGCGCTGATGTCCAGGTTACCATTGCCGTAAACCTCGACCTGCGCGGTGCCTCCTGTGGAGGCAGCCGCAAACATAATCTGCCCGCCATTTCCCAAGCCTGCATTGGCAATGAGTCTGCTGTTGCCCGCAGTTGAGGAAAAATAAAACTGCGTGCTTCCGCCGTTTGCACCGACAACCGTTCCCCCATTGGCGGTGATGGTCGCATTTCCTGCGGTCGATGTGCCGATGAATTGAGTGCTTCCGCCGTAGCCACCGCTTACGGTGGCTCCGTTATTGGTGAAGGTTCCACTACCTGCGGTCGAGGTGTTCTGAAAAAGCGTGCTACCTCCGAATGCCCCGCTGATGCTCGAACCGTTGTTTACGAAGACCCCCAAGCCTGCGGTGGAGTTGTTTGCGAATCCTGTATTTCCGCCATTGGCTCCGCTCATCATACCCCCATTATTGGTAAATGAGGCGCTCTCCGCAGTTGAATTGTTTGAGAACCCGGTGAAGCCCCCTTGAGCGGAATTGGTGATTCCGCCATTGTTGACAAATGAGGCATGGCCCGCTGTCGCGGCATCCCAGAATCTTGTGCCGCCTCCATTCGCTCCGCTGAATGCGCCCCCATTTGTGGTGAAGGATGCATTCCCCGCGTTCGAGTTATCGAAGAATTGTGTGCTGCCAGCCTGGGCGGAACTGACAGCTCCGCTATTGGTAACGAATGTGCCATTGCCAGCATTCGCCATGTTGTAGAATTGCGTGGAACCTCCGCTCGCTCCGAAGCTCGTGCCACCGTTTGTTGTCACCACCCCGCTCCCGAGAACTCCAAATGCTGTCGTGCCGTCGTAATCCACTGCCAGAATCCCGGCGTTTACTGTCGTGGTTCCTGTATAGGCATTTGCGCCGCTGAGTGTGAGCGTGCCAGTGCCGGTCTTGGTGAGGGAACCCAGAGTGCCGCCCGAGTTTCCACCATCCCGAATAGTGCCGGAGAGCGTGCTGCTGAGATTGAGGCTCCCAACAGTCAGCGTCCTGTTTCCAAGAAAAACGTTCCCAGAGCCTTCGAGTGATCCGATGGAGACACCCAAGGAGGTGTGGGCACTGATGTCCATATTTCCATTTCCATAAACCTTTACTCTTGCCGTTCCACCTGTCGAATCGCCCAAAAATGCGATCTGCCCGCCTTGGCCGATACCGCCATTGGCTATGAGGGTGCTGCTTCCAGCACTCGAAGTGGAGGTGAATTGCGTTGTGCCGCCTTCGGCACCAACAACTGTTCCTCCGTTGGTGGTAATTGTGCTGTTTCCGGCGGTGGCGGTGCCAGCAAATTGCGTGCTTCCTCCGGATGCGCCACTTGCTGCGCCTCCATTATTTTCGAATATACCACTGCTCGCTGTCGTCGCGTCACTGAACGAGGTGATTCCCCCGGCTGCACCACTGACAGTTCCCCCGTTGGTGGTGAAGGTTCCGTTTCCTGCGCTTGAGGTGTTGGCAAATGCCGTGATGCCACCAAAAGCGCCAGCGAACGTCGCCCCGTTTGTGGTAAATGAGCCAGATCCTGCAGAGGTTGAGTCAAAGAACCCCGTGGCTCCTCCATTTGCGAAGGCAACGGATCTACCTCCTTCGTTGACGAATGTGCCATTGGCAGCCGTTGCCGTGTTGAAAAATTGCGTTTGTCCACCAATTGATGGGGTTGCCGATCCCCTGTTGGTAAAGCGGGAGTTCGTCCCAGCACTTGAGTTATTGGAAAACGTGATTTGTCCTCCTCCTGCCGAAACGACAAATTGCTGCGGTGCCACCGAGGTGTTTCCGATCCCTGCGCCAAGCAATGAGAGTTTTCCCGTAGGAAATGCGGTAATATTGTATGCGCCGGCCCCAGCGTTGAACACGATACCGGCCAATTGCGTGGATGCAGAAAGCGTGATGTTCGTGGTTGCCGAAATGTCAAATGTCGCGACATCAGCGGCGGCATTCGGTGGGCCGCCTGTCCCCCAGTTCACAGCGTTGCTCCAGCTTGAGTTGAGAGGTGTGGCACTCCATGTCGCGCTACCGGCGAACGCCGGAATTGCGGCGGCAAAAAGCAGCAACGACAGCGCCGTCTTGATGTGGTGTGGATATTGTTTATTCATAGGTTGTTACAATGGTTTTTGATCTAAAAGCAGATCGCTATGTCATGTCTCCAGACCGGCAGCTATCGGGGGGGAGAAGCTCGGAAAAACCGGATCACTCGCAGTTGACATTTCAAAGAAGCGTAACACCCATGTTACGCTCTATCCAGAAAAATCGAGTATTCCCATGCAGTGCCTTCCAGAATTTCTCCACAAGCCGTCCTGCCCAGGAGGAACTTCCTCGGGCCTTGGCTCAAGGCTCTTCGGGAAGAGCGGGGAGAGACCATTACAGGGTTGGCCTCCCGTTTGCAGAGGGCCGGCTGGGATGTCAGCCGCCCGGTTCTCTCCTACGTCGAGTCCGGCAAGAGGTGTCTGTCGGACATAGAACTTTTTTTGATTTTATGCGTGTTGGGCTGTTCCTTGGCGGATTTGGCAAAGGCCTTCAAGAAATTTTCGGATGAGATGGGGCCAAAAGCAGGTAGAGCTGGTAGGATTTCACGCTGACATCGTGAAAAAGAAATATCGGGGTGAAGTGAGGAATGCAGACCGCAATCTCTTTTGGGCGCGTCCATTTTCCAACGGAAACTGTGTTCTGGAATCGACTGAGGAATTTGCACTCATGAGAAAATGCCATTTTCCTGTTGAATAGGCGTCAGTTCTGCTCCTTTGAAGAGAATGCTGTCACGCTGTCCGACCCTTTTTGGTGCTGACATCCGGGACGATCCCTCATTTCGAGGAGGACCTGAAAATCCATGAGAGAGGCTTGATGAGTGTCCAGCGGATCGTGAAGGCAACCCATTCAACAATCGTCATCGTGGTGTAGCCGATGGCACACACGACAATCATGACACTGTGGTAGGCAATTTGGATGACGTTCCACGCCATCCAGAGAAAAAAGACGAGACCAAGGACAACTACGAGGATCTGAGCGAGAATGATCATATTGTTTTTTGTTCCATGCCCATTTCCCGCTCACGCACCCAAACAGAATAGTGCGGCGAAAGCCGTCCACTATTCACGCCGTGCATGCTTTGCGTTTGGTCTGAGTTATTATCTCGGGGGTTGGTCCTCTCGAAGTCAGGATCAACGTCCCGCCGCCCCGCTGATTATCCAGGTCGGTAAAGCAAAAAGGCGTGCCAGCTTTGCCGAGATCGACAACTTGCGAGTCGATCACCTTAACCGGCCGGGGTTCCTGTTTGACGGACTCGGCGTCAACGACTGGCGCGAGTAGGAGTAACCCGGACGAGACGCAAGACGACTCGGCCAACAGCAAGGAGGTTTTGCCGGTGGGAATCATGGTCGGGCACCGCGCAGCTTCACTCAACCATGAGTTGCTGCCGCTCAGAGGCAGCAATTTCAAGCGAAAGCTTCGGCGCGGCAAAATTGGCCGCGCAACACGAGCGGCGTCAGCCGCCGTCAAAAAAACCGGGACAGGATGGTCATCCTGTTTTTTTCAAAGACGACGGATGTTCTCACCGGAAGTCTTGGCTGGTGGGGGCACCAACGACGGTTGGGGGAGGCGCAGCCTCCCGCCCCGCGCTGCTAGCGGCCCTCGGAGAGCAAGATATTCGCGCGCTTCAGTGCGCGAATATACTTGCACTAAGCGCAATGTATGTGACATTGTCAGCCTAACCTAGTGGTCCCGCCATGTCAAAAAGAGGAAGACCGACCCCCACCGCCAGAGCGCATTCCAATCCCAATGACCCGCTGCACGGGATTCATAAGACTCAGCAGCAGGCGAGAAAGGCCCGTCATGCGCAAGGACGTTTCGTGTTCGTGGAAGGACGCCACGAAGGCGAGATTTACCCGGTCTTCGAGTCGTCCTTTGCCAGCTTGGGGAATGGGTATTGCTGGCAGGTCAAACGGGGTGAGGATGGGAAAGTGGTCGGGGTCGAGGCGATGGACGGCGAGGCTTGGGAGCAGGGGTTAGCCGAGCGGACGGCCCGCCTGTCTTGGTTCCACCAGTGGCAGGAGCGCAAGGGCCAAGACGGTTCCTGGAGGAAGCGAAAGATCAAGGACCGCGCCAAGCTGACAGCGCGGGACAGGCGGGAGCGCCCGGATTCCGACGTGGAGCGGGCGACGTTTGAGTTGAGACCCGATCACTCCCGAACCGTGCAATATCTGCTGGAGGCGGGACGGGAGGAGGAGGTTCGTAAACTTTTGTTGGGAGCGCGGGTGAAGAAGTGCCAGCTTTTCGAAGAAATCTACGGACGCACGGTGACGTATGGAGCCGAGCACAGCGATTCCGGCCAGCACCATGACGACCTCTGGCACGATGGCATCAGGGAGATAAAGGACGACGCAATCCGCAAGACCGGCATTCGCCGGGAGCGCACCCTTCACCGGGAGTATGGGGTTGGCCCTGGCGTGTCGGCGTGGTCCAGACATGAGAACGTCTTGCGGATACATTGCCTTGTGCGAGGTCGTGACCACCGGGAAGTGATGGGCAAGACGATTGACGCCATTGCACAGTCCACCGCCAAGGCGGAAGAACAGAATGGCACTCCTCCCCGTGATTTGGAGTTCTACAAGCAACTCGATGACTGGATGGGTTATGAACTGGCTATTCTGGATATGGCCAAAATGAAAATGGCGACCTCCGAGTATGCCGAGCACCTGATAAAGGGATATGAGCAAGGACTCTTGGGTTTCGTGCGCAAGGAGACGCTTCGCGAGACGAAACTCCGTGTCAGGGTCGAGGAGTTGGAAACCCAAGTCTCGGAGCTACGCGCCCACGAGGAGGCCATCGAGAAGGCCCTGCCGGAAAAGGCCGAGGGAGCCCCGGACAAGCCTCTCCCTGAGCGGGTGGCCGAGGTTACGGCGGAAGCACGGAAGCTGCCCAGTATTCGGGAGGCCGCGCATGGCATCCTCAACTCCCTATCCAAGGGACTGCCCGCCATCCGCGAAGCGGTTGGGAAGTTGGCTGCGCTGGTCGGCCTGACCCTGCCCAAAGCCTCGACGCCTCATCCGGATGGGCGGGAGAAGCCTAGGGGCTGAGCTCCGGTATCAGCCTTCGCCCCCTCCGAGGAGATCAAGGGTTGCCTGCGTTTTATCGGTGTTTCCGACTGAAAACCGATGTCGGTATTGACCTTGCCGACATCGGCGAATATCCGTTTTCCGTGCGTATTCGTGGCGATTCCAAACTGAATGCCCAGGCAGAAACCGTTCTGAAGCTGCGGCAAGAGAAGAAGACTATCGAGCAAATCCGCCAAGTTCTCAAAAAGGGCGGGCTGTATGTGGGTTACACAACCTTGCGGGACTGGATTCATCGCAATTGCGGGAAAGTCAGTGCGACTTCTGATGCCCTCTCTGTTCGGCAGGTGCCAAAGGATTCTCAGCGCGACTCGCTACATTCGCTCGGCTTGCTGGAGGCGGCCTGCGACGAGGAGAGGTCTGACAGAATGATGAGAATCCTCCGTATTCTGTGGTTGCCCGGGCATGACTGGACGGAACGCAAAGTCGAAAACTCTCTCGGTGCTGAAAGTTTGGGTATCCCGTTTAATCGGGACGGCGGCCCAGACTTCGTCGCTTATGCGAAACGACTGGGCCGCAAGCGCCTCAAATCGCTTGGAGACATGGATTTCGTGCTGTTTGCGATTTGGACGAAAGCTGTTCGCGAAGTGTTCAAGACCCCGGTGACAAATTTTGCCGAGGCGCGGCGACGTTCCAAGACGGTGGTTGAAGTTGCCAGAGAAATCCGCGATGAAATGTTCGCAGCGGGGGGTCTTTCGCGAGGGAGCTTTCGCGACTAGGCTTTCGCCGCCGCTCCAAACCTCGCATAGAGTCGAGGAAATGCCTTGGGCCATCCGTCGTTGAACTCCACCAGATTCTCGTCTCCGGTGGGATTCATGCGGGGATAGTCCCAGACGGGGCATTCCAACCCTGTCTTCGCCTCGTAGATCTCCAAAGCCGTATCGGTTCCATCCTGTCCCTCGATTTGGTCTCCGACTTTCAGCCACTCGGCGATGGTGTCCGGATTGCCCAGAGCATCCTCGTAGGCCTTCCTGCCCCGCGAGACCAACCCGAAGCATGAGGCATCGAAAAGCTCCTCGGAGCAGGTGCCCCCGTGGATGAGTTTAAAAGCGCCGAAAAGCGCCCAGTCGTAGGCCCTGGCCGCCGCCAATTGAAAGGCCCGACCGAATGCCACGATTTTTTTCGGTTCCAGATCCGAGATGCGCCGTCTCAAATCGCCGTTCCGATCTGCGGGGTCTAGCCCCTCCATCAATTGCCAAAATTCGTTTTCGTCCATGGCTGGAATTGTAGCGCGGCGGGACGCCGAGATCAACATTCGCCGGGCAAGTCCTCCACGCCCGCCTCGGGCTGACCTTGTTGCTTGTTGGCACGGGGTTTGCGAAGTGGATTGTTGGTTCCAATCCAGATAAAACGGCTCTCGTCGTTGGGGTACTGTATCTGGATGGCGGGAGCGTTGTTCAAAATGATGCCATACTCGTTTTGAACGCCAAAGCGGTAGCAATGGATGCGACTGATGCGGCGGCGAATCTCGGTTTGGAGCCGGAGCCGTTCTTTCGGACTGCCGGCCGAGATGAGCGCCTTGAATTCCTCAATACCGGTGGCGACTGTCTTTGCCCCGGCTTCGCGGCTTTTCAGTTCCTTGGAAACTTCCCGCAAGCTGTTTTCAGTTGCTTCGAGATCGGTGGCGATTTTCACAGCGCGTTCATGGGCCGCTTTTGCCAGAGCAGGCGGTTGATCCCCTGCGGCGAAGCTGTCGATGATGCGGTTGATGGCATCGCGCTTCTGGGAGACCTTTAGATTCAGAGCCGCCACCTCGGCTTGCAAGCGGTCCTTCTCAGGGTCGCCGTTGGGGTTGATGAGGGTTTTCCAGTCGAGTTCTCGCAGATATTTGAGCACGGTTTTTTCGAAATGCCAATACGGCCAGGTCTGTGGCGTGGCATCGGGGTCGAAACGTTCAAGGTCGCTACGGAGATAACTGCTCTCTCCCCGACTGGAGTAGCGCATGGTGTAACCGGTGTAGCCACAAAAAACGAGGCCGGTGAAGAGGTTTCCGATTTGAAGGGAGCGCGGCCCACGCGGCGCGGAGGGACGGGATTTTGCCGCCTGCCACTCGGCGGGGGTGATGACTGCCGGAAAGTAATTGAGGATCGGTTCGCCATCCGGGAAGTATTTCCCGGTCTCCGGGTCGCGGCGGCGGGGCTGAAAGGTGCCCAAAACGGTGGGATTGAATAGGAGTTTCCAAACGTGCGAGTCATACCATGCTTTGCCTCCCCAAGTGGGGATGCCCTCTTTGTTGAGGACTTTTGTGATGGTGCGCTTGCCCATCCCCTCGGCGGCCAAATGGAATATGCGGCGGACAATGACCGCCCGTTCAGGGATGATCTCGTAGCAAGTTTTTGTTTTGCGCAGCCAGCCCGGACAATTCTTTGAAAGGGGGATATTGTTTTCCCGGGCTCTTTGTCGCTTCTGCGCCCAAGCATCGGCGACGCGCTTGGATTTGTCGTCGCTCTCATTGTGGGCTCGCATCATAATGCCAAGAGAGACAAACAGACTGCCTGGGTTCTGTTTGATGCTTTCCCTGCTGTAAACCATCTTGTCCAGAAGGGTGACGATGGTAATCCCCGAATTGATGATGAGGAGGAACTGCGCCATCGCGGAGGGGATTTCGTCGCGGGACAGGCGGTCAAGTGATTCGACCAAGAGGGTTGAACCGGAAGCCACCCGACCGGCCTTGATGGCTTCAAGAAAACCGGCAAGGGCTCCTTCGTTGGCGTTTTTGCCTCGGAAAGCCGAAATTCCGAGATCCTGAAGTTTCAAGGTTCGGTCAATGGTCAGACCGTGTTTCTCGGCGTATTCTGCGCTGGCTTCGGTTTGACGGCGCAAACTTTCGCCCTTCATTTGCTCGGGCGAAGAGAAGCGCAAATAGCTGTAGGCTACAGCGTCAGTCTGTGCCCGCTGGGATTTTCTAGGCATGGGTTCCTCTCCCAGCCTATTCTGCGAAGGGGGGGTATTGCCAACCTGATTTTCGTCATTTGGGCTACAATATCTTGAAATGCTCTAAACCGCTCTGGGCCGGGGGTGCGAAGTTTTCAACGGACGGAACGGCTCCCGTGTTCCGGCGGGCCGCGGAAGATGCCGGAAGAAGATATTCCGCGCAAAAGGCGCCCCAGGCGTGGCAGAGGCTGGACCTCGGGGCAAACTCTTCCCACAAAGTCGTGGAACCGGCGTCCATCATGACACCAAAAAACCGCCGGCACAGATGCCGGGCCTCGTCCTGCATGCCGTGGCGTGCAAGCTGACGGCAGAAGAAGGAAAGCGAGTGCGGTGTGTTGCAGGGAACGACACGGCCGGCAATCAATTCACGGTTCCGGGTCACGGTGCATACCAGTGGCGTTGTACGCTTGAGCCAGGGCACATGAAAGTCTTCTCTTGTGCATTCCCGCAAAACGCGCCTTGCCTCGTCGGGCCCGAGCATTCCTGCACAATATCCGGCGGTAATCTGGTTGTGAACAGGCGCGCTCCACGGACGAAATTCGGCGGGACAATCGGCCATCTCCGCGAGTGCCACAGGGTCATTCTGCCAACTCGTTCCGGCCTCGCCGACCATGGCAGCCCCCGGGAATCCCTCATCAAAAGCAACATAAACCTCCCAATCGATCGGATTGCGGCCGACTTCGATCAAAAGTTCGCCTGCAGGGCATGAGGGCAGGATGCACACCCACGGGTTGAACGGATGCGGATGGGTCCATGGCCGGCTGTTGGTCTCATCAAGCAGAATTTTGCCATCGCACCAGACACGGATGCGTCCGGGTGCCGCGATGGTGAGTTCGCGTGCGGGACCCTGGACTGGGAATCTGATGACGAATGACTCCCGGTGCGATGCGTCATCCGCGAAAAAACCACGGTCCGCCTCGAAATGGTAGTTCCACCACACCCGATGCTCGTGATCCGGGCTGATGTCACAGTCCAGAATCCTGCCGCCGTGCCAGAATGCCTTCCGCCACGCCTCACGCAGATGCCGTGCTTTTGCCAGGAAACGTTCCGCTCCGGGATCACCGAGCGTCCGCGCCAATTCCCCGAGCGCCAGCCAGCCATCGGACCACAGTGCGTTGAGTGCGGCAGAGCGCGGATGTTTTGCCAGCTCAAACGAATTGCAGAGAAAAACCCAGCCGGGAACATCGGTCAGAAGTCCGGCCGGGTCCGAAAAACGATCGAAGGCCGACAGCCCGGCATGGGCGGCGGGATAGCAGGCGTGCAAGGTATCTTTGTCACCAGTGAGGTGGAAGTAGCGGAGCAGGTTCGCCGGAAATGCCATGCTGAAATCGGGGATGACCGTCTTGCCCGGCGGACTCGGGTAGCACATGCGAAGTACGCCGTCAGGCCCCGCTCCACGCACGTATTGGCGCAGCCAGCGCCGGATGGGCTCCATGGTTCCAAAGAGGAGAGGCATCGCTCCCATGTAATCGGCAGGATCTGCATACTGGCTGCGCTCTCGCCGGGGGCAGTCATTGAGCAGATCATCACAGCACAAAACGACAGTTCTCGCTGCAGCCGCCAGGATGGACACATCCCGCGCCGGAAGTTCCGCCACCACTGGAAGATCGCGCCATGTTTCTTTGAGGGGCTGGTGGGATTCGCGAATGGCAAGGCGGTGGACACGGACTTGGGATGGCAGCGCGAGGTAACGAAGAGCCCGCTTTTCAAACGCTTTCCAGTATCTGATGCCTGCGGGAAGTTCCAAAATCTCACGGAAGTCCCCCCCACAAAATCGATGATCGGGCAAACCGGACATTGTGAGGCGCTCGCCATGCAGGAGCGTGCAGGTCGTCGGCTGATCCACCTCCGCCTTCAATTCCAAAAACCCAAAAACCTCTCCCCTGAAGTCCCAGATCTGCCAACCCGGTATTTCTCCGGAACAGAACGCCTGTCGGATCTCCCCGGCGAATGCCGGAAGGTCACTGGGAATCAATTTCCCGCGTCCAGGCAGTGGATGCCGCGCCACGATCGAGGGGGAGGGCCAGGACGGATCAACGGGACGGTGCAGCCAGTCGTCCGTGCTTTCATTCAGATTGGCATGTTCACCGAATCCAAGGCATTCGAGCAGCCGCGGGGCTCCGGGCAGAAAGGCCGGCGATTTTGCCGCGTGCCAATATTCCCGTTTGCCGGGAGCGATCCGCCATCCCCCGCCTGCAATTTCTCCAACCACCATCAAACCCGCCATACAGGCTCCGTGAAATTGCGTGTCAACACCGAGGTGACAGGCCCGAATCCGGATCCTGTTCATTCCGGCCTTGAGCGCGGTCAAAAGATCCACGGTATCGTAATATTGCCACGGTGCGGTTTCCCGGGGCGGACCATGACCGAGCAGTTTGCCATTGACCCAGAGTGAATACCAAGTCCCGCAGGTGACGGCCAGCCAGGCGGTCAATGGATCATGTGGAATTTCGATGTCGGCGGCAAAGTCGGCGAATTGATCGGGTTCGGGTGTCAGTCCCTCCGGCCACCACCATCCGGAGGCATTGTCAAAAGGCGAATATTGGAACCGTGTGCCATCCAGTCCGTCTGTCGCTCTGTTTGGCGGGAATTGTGTCACGGTTCCGCTCCTGACAGTGCCATAAGGACTGCGGCAGTTGCATGGGGATCGCCAGACACGGGCCCCCGTTTCCGGTAGTCTTCGCGAAGTGCCATTGGAGGGGTTCCCGGACAGCCGTTGGCAACTGTTCCGTCGGGCGTGACAAAGGATTTCAACGCATGGACGCCCTGCCTGATGGCGTCTGCCGCATCAAACCATTTGTTCAAACCGGCCACCTGCAATGCCCTGACGACAAAGCCGCTTCCCGAAGTCTCCGGATAGGAACCGGGGTCATCCGCAAGCTGGTGCCACAGGCCCGACGGCTGTTGATGGCGGAGGAGCGCACCGGCCAATTCATTCAATGCTTCCAAAAGAACACGGCTTCCGGCATCATCCGCACGGCTGTCATCGGGAGCCGGGATTCCCGGTGCGGACATCCACTCCAGACTTTTGACGATGGCACGCAGAGCCCAGCCCTGGCCGCGGCACCAGCCGGAAGGCGAGAGAAATCCGGGAGCCTGCCACCCGCGGGCATGATGCCACAGACCAGTTGCCGGGTCGCGCAGGATATCGCGATAGATCCGGATCTGTTGCACGCACTCCTCATGAAACGTTTTGTCGCCCGACAGCGTGCCAGCCGCCGCCATGAGAGGGGCGAATCCGGCCAGCATATCGAGGAGCACTGCTCCCCGGGGCTCGCCGAGGTGACAGACGGCCCCCTCGCGGGTGCGCTGGGCAGTGCGCCGCCACTCGCCGGCCAGATCGACCAGTCCCTCCGCAAACCTCATGTCTCCGGTATGACGACAGGTTTCCAGATGGATGTTTGTGAAATACGCGTTGCCGATCGTCAGTGACGCGCGGGGATTTCCCCGGAACTTCCAAACGGCGTGAACGTGCCCGAGGCACCCGGCCTCCCCCGTCGCGGAGTAAAAATCCAGCAATGCTTCGAGGCAGAGATCCTCCGTGTAGCATGGCCAGCACTCGTGCGACACCATGAGCCGCCCCGCAACAGCCGCTGCACATGACCTCATTTCTCCATATTGACAAGGACAACAGCCGAAGACGGAGGAATCGTTACCTCGTATCCGCTCCGGAATCCCGATTTTTTTTCCTCCCGTATCGCCACCCTTTCCCCGGCGCGGTTTGTGGCCCGCGGATCGTCGGCGGTGAGCCAGAACTCCCCGACTTCCTGTGATGCCGGGTAGGAAAATTCGATCCGGACCGTCTTTGGCTCGGTGAAGCTCCGGTTGAGCGCAATGAAACTGTGGCGTTTCCCATCCCGGAAGGCATACAGCCTGGTCAATGGCACGCCGCTG
The DNA here is from genome assembly GCA_964585615.1 of uncultured Chthoniobacter sp. Classification (GTDB taxonomy): domain Bacteria; phylum Verrucomicrobiota; class Verrucomicrobiia; order Chthoniobacterales; family Terrimicrobiaceae; genus QYQL01. The sequence continues at coordinate 12,987 of CAZPEN010000011.1, forward strand.
ACCGCCTCGATCTTTTTGTCGGTTGGCCTTCCGTCATTCCCGAGTCCGACACTGCGGCGCTCGGGCAGATCCACAGTCCCAACCTGCACCGGATCGACCGAGAGCAGTTCACCCCTGCAATATTTGTTTCGCAGGAGCAGTGCAAGCCAGGTTGCTGTCGGGACGAAATCCTGGTTGTGGGACGCCCAGTTCTGCCCGGAGCGGCACTGGAAGAAGTTCGCATTGCCGTTGTTGGAAACGACGAAAAGAAAATTGTCGAGTGTGGCTGTCGCAAGCGCGAGACTCTTCCCGACCTGCTCGGCCTCTTCGATGAAAGGCCGGTTGGGATTGGGGATGGCATAACCGGGTCCCGCTTCGTATTTTATGATCTCCGCCCACTTGCCGGTCTTTTCCTTCACGGCCTCACGAATTTTGTCGATCTCGGCCAGCTTTGGTTCGAAGACCTGTGCGCTGTAAAACAGGTTCGCCTGAAAGAGGTCGGCATCGTTCTGCCCGACGATCGACTCGCCGTCATAGCCCCCGATGTAGCCGCTCGGAGCGGTCCCGATGACTTCCGCTTCAGGGCAGGCCATCACGGCTTTGTAAGTCCATCCCCCTCCGTTGTTGTAGAGATTGTGCGCCCAGGCGGGAGCAATGCCCCTGATGTTTCCGCGGGTATTGTGGGGACTGGATTTGACCATCTCGAAAATCCGATTGGCAACCTTTCCTGCAAGTTCCGGCTGTGCTCCGAACGCCTGGGGGGCAAAAAATTTGTCGTTCCACATCTCGTTCGCGCACTCGATGTAGATCGTGTCGAAGACTTCGGTCCACGGTTGGACCTGGCCTTGCGCGGCGCGGACTTTTCCGTATCCCACATCGGCCGGGGCCCCGAGGTATTCCATGAGCCCCTGAATTTCCTCATCGTCGGGAAGAACATAGGTCATCAGCCACGGGCGCGCGCCGGTCGCCCGGCACAGTTCAAGCTGTTCGCGCAGACTGAAATCGGCCAGCGACTGCGGGCCGTTGTTGACGTCCCAGACAAGCTTGCGCGTGTAGCCCTCGGAAATCCATGCATCCAGGGTTTTCAGAAACCGGCCGCTCATACTGCGCAGCACGCCCGGACGGAAATCTGCGAGAATTTCCGACCACCGGGGAAAAATTTCGAACGGCTTCAGTCCTTCCTCCGAGACAAGGAAGTTGTCCACCCAGATCGTCCCGGAAGAATCCGCCGAAATTTTCAGTTCGTAGATCTTGGGCCCGATCGGATCCGTATTTGGAACTTCAAAGGAAAATTTCCGCCACTCCGTCCCTGCTTCGAGTTCCCTGGTGATCCTGTCTCCCACCTGGACGGTAATCGGGCCTTGCAGGCCTTCCTTTTTCAGCCAGACATCGCAGCGGTATTTTTTTCCGGTTTCGAACGCGAGTTCTTTTCCCCCGAAGCGCAGGAATGGTTGCTCGACACCGGCCGGCTTGGGACCGTCTTCCGGCAGGGTGATTTTCATTGAAGCCGTGCTGCCTCCTTCCGGGCAGAACGTGGAGCTGTCGATTTCCCATGTCACTCCGGATTGTTTGGTCGGCGGAAAACTGCCGAAACGCTGCCGCTCAAAGTTGGCGGGCCGCTCCGGGTTGAGTGCATCGGGAACAGTTCCCCGGACCATGGTCAGAACGTAGAGATCCCCGAGTTGGACAGGCTCCCCGGACGATTCCAGCGTGATCTTCTGCTCCGTGTCCTTGAGCCCTTCGAAGTGCCTGACACGGTCTCTGCGAACGAGTTTCAGCGATGTTTCCGTGGGCCTGTAAATCCTGATCTCCGCACCATCCCAGAACCCGTTCCCCATGGTTGACCAAAAGCCGGAGCCGGGACTGGTTGGATTTGGCTTGGCGCTCACCGGTTGCCCGGATCGGTCCGAAAGAAAATCCGCCCCGCCACCGGTCGCGATCCCGTTGTGGCGGAAAACGATCGGCTCACAGGAGGCATATTTGTTCCAACAGTTGTTGCTGAGCTCCGACCACGGGGAAAACGTCTTGAATTCAAAGTTGGCACCGAAGTTGGCAGGTTTCTCAAGGATGGTCTTGTCGGTGACACGATAAATGTCCGTCTCACAGCGGGCGGAAATCGTTTGCGCGAAGCCGAGCGTTGTCAGGAGGAGGAATTTGGGGATGTTCATGGAGTGGGCAAGTGACGTTGAAACTGCTTCCGGTAGACACCCGGTGACATGTCGAAACGCTTTTTGAATTCGACGCTCAGGCGCGCGACCGTACTGAATCCGGCGTCTCCCGCGATGGATTCCAAAGTGCCCTTCGTGTGAATGAGCATTTGAGCGGCCTTGTCAAGCCGGACACGCAGAATCTCCTCGTGCGGGGATCTGTTCAGGAAAATCCGGAATTTCCGTTCCAAAACCCGGCGCCCCATGGGAACCTGCTTCAGGATGTCGGAAACACTGATCCTCTCACAGGCATGTGCGCGGATGAACCGGAGAACATCCGCCACCCTCCGGTCCGCCACGGCATAAACATCGCTCGACCGCCGGACAGTCACCCCCTGCGGGGCGAGGAGAGTCGTTTTGTCGGGCACGGCACCTCCGGACATCATGCGGGACAACATGCTGCCGGCTTCAAAGCCGATCTGTTCCCAGGGAACCGAAACGCTCGACAGCGCAATCGGCAGGTCGAGGCAGAATTCCGGCATGTCCCCAACCCCGACGATCGCCACCTGCTCGGGAACGGGCACCCCGAGATGCAGGCAGGCCCGAAGCACCCTGGCCGCCATCATGTCCCCGCTGCTGAAAACAGCGCAGGGCTTCGGAAGCGACCAGACCCAGCGGTGAAGAAGCTCATCGTCAGGTTCGATGAACGTCCCGCGGATCTTCGGACAGGGGGGATAGGCGGCCTCATGGGAAAACACGTCCACGGCCCGCCCGTCCAGTCTGTCAATATAACCGCCGAGCCGGCGGTCCAGATTGGGATCCTCGTTCGGGAACCCAATGCAGGCGTAATGCGAAAAACCCAGGGAGGAAAGATGTTCGGCGGCAATGCGCCCAATGGCGTGATGGTCGCACCCGATCTGTGCGGCTCCTTCAAAATGACGCCCTCCATGCACATTGACGAAGGGAACCTTCAATGCCTTGGCCCGTTTCATCAAATCCGGCCGCCCCAACATTCCGATCACACCATGCGGCTTCCAGGCTTTTGCCCGGGCAAATCCGTCGGTATTCCGCTCGTAGGTGATGGTGTCCCAGAGCAGGGGAGGCCCGGAAAACCGGGCAATTCCGGAACGCAGGGCCCAGGCAAACTTCGGCACCAGCAAAGCGACACGTCGGGGGGTGAGCAATTTCATTCTTCCTGCAAAAACCCTTTCACAACTCTTTCACAATGGCTGCACTCAAATCATGGGACAAGACCCATTCGCTCAGGAATGGAACGGCCCGAAAAATCAACATAGGCTGGTTTTCATGCGACGGACGTGCTCCCCATTGCTCCGGGTTCTCCCGTTGCTCCTCTCCCTTGTTGCCCGGGCACAGTCGGATGGAAAAGAGTGGACGGCATCGGGGGGGAAATTCGACGCGTCAAAGACGCTGGCCGAACTTCCCGCAGGGTATCGGTTCGAACATGTGCTGGTGCCGATGCGGGATGGCGTTGAACTGGCCACAACAGTCTTTCTGCCGCCCGGTGAAGGAAGATGGCCGACCATTCTTGTCCGCACCCCTTATGAACGGAACGGCGGCGCCAAGTATTTCAAGAGCCTGTGCTCAAAAGGTGCCTATGCCTGTGTGGTTCAGGATCCACGCGGTGATGGTGACTCCCGGGGCGGCCCGCTTGCAGACCCGGCCAACAGCGAGAATGAAATTGCCGACGGGTACGATGCCATCGACTGGATCGCCAGGCAGCCGTGGTCGAACGGCCGTGTCGGCATGACCGGCGGCAGCGGCAACGGGATGGCGGCCGCCATGGCCTACCTTTCCAAACACCCGGCTCTCGTTGTGGTGGAGCCGGCCAATTCTGCGGGAAACACCGCGCTTTACTGGGGGTTTGAAAATGGTGTGCGCCGCAAACTCTATGAGTGGCTGGGCCAGAGAAACCTCAGGGTCTCGGAATGGCCGAAACCCACCCTTTCGAACTATGATCGCACCAAGTGGAAAGCAATCCTCGATGAGGCGGGGAAAGACAACCGGACCGTTTATCTCGGTTCCGACGGATGGTTCAACATCTTCGGTGATGCCTCTCTCGATTTCTTTGAAAGGTTCGGACCTTCCGGAAAAGTTTTCATCACCATGAATGCCTCCGCGCACGGTGCGCACTGTGACAAGGGAGTTCAGTTCAACATCCGTCCATCGGCCGAAACCGCGCCAATGCCGGGCTTTCTCGATGTGCTTGACGGAAAGGTGCAGCCCGGAAAATCCCGGATCACCTATGCCGTCCTCGGCGACATCACCGATGCCACCGCACCGGGCAACATCAAAAAGACATCGCCGGTGTGGCCGCCGCCGAACACGCCTGAAAAGTTTTTTCTGTCATCCGCCGGAGGACTTGCAACGAGCCTTCCGGCAGTTTCCGGGAACGTCACGTTCGATTATGACCCGAAAAATCCGGTTCCTTCCCTCGGTGGCGGATGGTCGTTCGGAAACGATCCGAATGGAGCGGTTGACCAACGGTCCCTTGCCGGTAGAAAAGATATCCTGAGATTTGTTTCCGAACCGCTGGAGGCTCCGCTTGAAATCGGCGGAAAGATCCGCGCCGATCTGTTCATTTCGAGCACGGCACCCGACACGCTTTTCGTGGTGAAAATCGTGGACGTCTATCCGGACGGAAGGGAAATCCTGCTGCGCGAGGCTGCCGCCATGGCCCGCTACCGGAACGGCTTCGACAAGTCCGCCCCGCTCGAACCCGGCAGGGTGGCCGAACTCGCTTTCGACTGCAACAGCATCGCCGCCGTGTTCAACAAGGGTCACCGGATCGGTGTCTTTGTCACATCAAGCAGTCACCCCGCCTATGAGATCCATCCGAACACATACGAACCCGTCGGTTCGACCGCGGAGATGAAACCGACCCGGCAAACGATCCACATGTCGCCCGAACACCCTTCCTCAATCATACTTCCCGTCATCCCCTGAAAATCCCGCCGGCCGCTTTCCGAAGCCGCGCAGGCCGGCGTCCGTTTTCTTCACCACCCAAACAACAACATGAAGCTTCTTCTCCCGCTTCTGACCTTCGTCCTGCCACTCGCCGCGCAGGAAAGTCTTCCTGTCGTCGATTTCGGCGACAACCTCTTCTGGTACAGTACCGCGATTCCGCAATACCGCGCGGGCAGCGCTCCCGTCGCCCGCGAGAAGCAGGCGAAGGGCGAATTCATCAACGGACATCCGTTCAGCCTCGACATACCGCTCAGCCCGGTGACCGGCGACTACAATGCACGCGGCAACAACACACGCTTTTACGGCGGCATGAAAGTGCATTGCTGGGACAACCCCGCCAACAAATACACATGGGCCGAAGGCGGCGTGAACACCGAGCACGAGGGCTTCGACGACTTCAACTTCATGGGCTACGCCCTGGAGTCGCTGAACACGCCCGAAACCCCCGGCAACCGCCTCAAGGCCACAGGACTTTGGCTCTGGAAAAAGGAGAACTTCCTCAATGGCGGTGACAAATTCCCGGTCACATTCGACGACTCCAGCCGTGTCGCCGTCTTTCTCTCCCGCACCTATCCGGTCAACGAGGCCCAGGCGAAACGCCTTGCCGGGGAGGGCAAAATCTCGAAGGACACCCGTCCGTTCACCGACACCTATGCGAACCAGCAGTCTGGAATCGTGCCGCGCGAAAACTGGCGGGGATGGGAAAGCCTCCACCTCGTTGTGCGAGACGGAGACCAGTTCTATGTGGCCGAAACCGATTTTGAGCCCGCCGCACAGACCCTCTTCGAGGTTTCCCCCACGAAGGCCAAATGGGCGAAATACGATCCAAAAGGCCCATGGGATTTCGAATTCGATCCGAAGACCGCGACGTTCGAGCCCCATGAATTCAAGGACGTCACCGCCGCCGGCTGGATGATTCTCAAAAATACGGTCGAAAATGCCGCGCTTTGGCTCAAATGGTATGGCTTCGGCATGGACGCAGTCGTCAACCGTCCCTGGGAAGCAAGCGGGAATGTTCCCATGGTGAAGCTTTCGGGCGGGCGCGGCCGCGACGGTCTCTACATGGCCAAAAGCGAAGTCACCTACGACCAGTGGCGGCGGATCGCCCGCTGGGCCTCGCGCAACCAATATTGCTTGCATGCCCCCTACGACTTCGACCGCGACGGCAACATGGGCAGCATGCTCGCCGATGACAAACCGCACTCGCCCGACGAACCCGCCACGGGCATGACCTGGTATGATGCCGTCCTGTGGTGCAACGCGCTCTCCGCCTACGAAGGCCGCACCCCTTGCTACTACGCCGACGCCGCTCTCACCCAGCCGCTCCACATTGTCAAATACATGGAATCCATCGAGGCCTCGCTCGTCCCGCCTCCGGTCTATGTGAAATGGGAAGCCGATGGGTTCCGTCTGCCCACCGCCTCGGAATGGGCGCTCGCCTATGCCGAAGCTGACGCCCCCGCGCCCGCGTCCGCATCAACCGTTCCAGCCACCTCGACCCCCGCAAATGCCAAAGGCTTCCACGGTCTCGGCGGCAATGTCCGCGAATTCATCTGGGACGCCCCCGGCAACAGCGTCGAAACCCCCGGACCCCGCACCGTCCTCGGCGGCGACTACCGCGGACCGAATCCCAAGCCGCTCCCCTCCGGCGAAATCCCCTCACGCGGCCACTACGCGATCGGACTCCGTCCGGTCCGCAACGTCGGCCCGGCCAAAACTCCCGAACTCCCCGCCCTCGCGGCGAAACCGGGTCATTGGGAATTTGGGAAAATCCCCGCATGGACATTCGGATGGGAGGAAGTCACCGCCCCGTCTGCCACAGCCGCCGCGCCCGAGATCCCGATGATTGCCACCGATGGAATCCAGGCCGGAAAAACCGAGGTCACCTACGCACAATGGAAGCCGGTCTTCCAATGGGCCGAAGCCCACGGATACCGGTTCAACCATGACGGCGACATGGGCAGCATGGCCTGGATGCCGGGCACCCACTCCCCGGACGAACCGGTCGCCGCCGTCGGCCTCCTCGACGCCGCGATCTGGTGCAATGCCCTCTCGGAAATGAAGGGCCTCAAACCCTGCTACTACGCGGACGAAGCCCTCACCCAGCCGCTCAAGGTCGCGAATCCGTTCCGCACAAACACCTATCAGTGGACCCTCAAAAGCGCGCGCTTCTGCCCGCCGCCGCCACTGACTTTCCCGAAATTCCTCTTTTACGTTGACCCCGCCGCCGATGGATTCCGGCTCCCGTTTTCCTCCGAGTGGCCGAAGCTCGCCGGTTCCGCCAAATATGCCTCGGGCGGAGAAACCCTCGACCCCGCCACCGCATGGTTCGCCGACAACAGCAGCGAACGCACCCACCCCGCCAACTCGGCCACGCCCACGGGCGCGGGATTCCATGACCTCACCGGCAACGTCTTTGAATGGGCAATCGAACCCCTCAGGGACCCCAACCCGAAAACCGGCCACCTCTTTTCGGTCCGTGCCCACGGCGGATCGTTCCGCTCGGATCTCAAAACACAGAAGGCCCTCACCACTTCAGCCAGCAACGGCGCATGGGACTGGATCAACTCCGGACTTGCCTCCCCGGAAATCGGCTTTCGCGTTGTGCGCCAAAGGCAGGAACAACCGGATGCACATTAGGCGTTTCATGCTCCGCAAACATTCACATGTTCAAAACAACCGTGGCACCGGCGAAAAAGCATGGCGCATTTCAATAAATCACTGGCGCATTCCGGTATTGGAGATTTCGCCCACTTCCGGCAGACTCTCACCCAAGACGCAATCCGTCTCTCACCACCCACCCAATAAAACACTCCATGAAAACGTCCCTCAAACTCCTCGCTGCAGTGGCGGCTCTTGCTTCGGCTGGAATCTTGACATCCCAAGCCCAAACAATTGTCACCGAATATTTCGACTATTCGGGAAGCAACGGAACATCAATTGACGGCCTCAATGGGGGCAGTGGCTGGACAACGGCATGGTCCGGAACTGATGGAGCTGTCTTGTCAGGATCCAACTTAACATTTGCCAATGCCGACTACACAAATCCCACTCCGACCTATGCCAATAGCGCAAGGTCGAGTGATACCGCATCCGGTTCCAACAGAACTTTTTCAGCCGGAGTCACAAGTGAGGTTTGGGTTAGCTTCTTGGGCCAAGCGAATACTGGAATCAACAATGCTGTTATTCTCCGTCCGAACTCGACGGCTTCAAACACCTCTGGTATTGGCATTCAGAGTAATGCGTTTTACGCAAAGCTTAATAATGTCTCAGCCACGCTTACGGGCGCACCGACCTGGACTGCTAACACAACATATCTTTTCCTAATGAAACTCGAGACAAACGTCTCTGGGAGCAATGACAGGGCGTCATTCTGGATTTATGATGCCGCAGCTTCCATTGATTCCACCACAATCAATGCCAACCCGATGGGGACAGTGACAGGCTCAGTCGCCGGATGGTCTTCCATTACTGGGTTCGGACTCAACTTGAATCGTGCTTCTGGCACCACGGAATCCTTTGCAGACAATATCCGGATCGCTTACGGTGGAACAACACAGCAAAACATTGATGCCGTTCTCGTCCCCGAGCCCACGACCTGGGCGCTCCTCGCGGGCAGCCTGACAACGTTGGTCATTTTCCGCCGCCGCCGGAAAAGCTGACGTCACACTTGATTTTTGGGGTGAAACGCCCGGCGGAGAAATCCGCCGGGCGTTTTTTTGTGCACTTCGTGATTCAGTGAGTCTCTTCGACACCGGGGCAACGCAGGGCAAAATCCGCCCGACCGGAGCATCCCTCCTGAAAAAGGTCGTTGGGGTGTCCCATGCACCGTTGAGCGGCTCCCGGCTGGGATTTTTCTTCAGAAAATCCCCGAAGGGGATGAACTCTCCCAGCCCGGGGTTGCGAAGCTACCCTGGGTATTGTATCAACCGCGATCAACCCTATCGGGGTTGTCTCCATGGCCCAATCGTTGTCCAGCGTCTTTCTGCTCCTCGTCTTCTTTTCAGGATGAGTTCGTCGTGCGTTTCTGGAAAAGCACGAAGTTGCCTTTGACAAGCGATACATGTGGAACTGAGGAAACCCCTTCAGAGTTGATAGAGGGACTGCCATAGACCCGGGGTGGCTTCGCAACCCCGGGCTCCAGGATCCAGCCACGTTGTGGCTCAATGTCTTGTGTTCTTCCAAACATTTTTCCAAGCAGTCTCCTCTCCTCCGTCATCAGAAATTTGTCCTGCACCCCTCCCGGCTCATCCGAATCGAGGGCCCGGCCTTTTTCGTTTTTCAACTCCGGAGCGGGGCGCCATTCTCCGCCAGCCGAAGATTCCTTTTGAACCATCAGGCACAGGAAAAACGTCTGTAAAACTTTGCTGTGGGACAAGGCCCACACCAAGTTGACTGGGACACGCCGCCATGGCGTGCTAGGGTTCTCACCGTCCCCCAATGAGTGCTCCCATCGACAACCGCCTTCTGTCCGGCACACCGGGCACGGGTGGCTTTTCCCTGCTGGAGCTGCTAGTGGTTGTGGCAGTCATCGGAATTCTGGGCGTTGCCGGAGTCAGTGCACTGCAAAGCCGGGACGGATCGAAGCTGCGGGCCGCACAGGAGGCGCTGATCAGCCAGGTCCAGGCCGCAAGAAATACGGCGATTGCACGGAACGCCCCATGCCGGCTGCTCATCGACGCGAAAATGGATGCGGAGAACGGAAGGCGGAGAATGGCCATTGCCGTGCAGGACAACCTGACACTGAAATGGGAACTGCTGGGAACGCCTGTCAAATTGCCCGATGGGGTGGCCGTGCTTGTCGACGATGGCGTTTCCCCGGCCTCCACGGGCGGGGGAACATCCGCCGCACCGCTTAACATGAATGGAAGCGATCTCGGCGACTCTGCATCGGGCAGCATGAAATCAGCCGATTGGTATTACCTGACATTTGACCCGTCCGGCACCAGTGAAGACAACGCCGGGGCCATCCTCATCGTCGGAAGTGTGCGGCACGACGGCAGCAAGTGGACACGCAAGGATCCGAATCTGATCCGGGGAGTCATGGTGCGGAGGGCGGGCCAGGCCAGCGCCTTCATCGATCCCGACCACATCCGCGAAGCCTACAACGCGCTATGAGAACGATTTCCGCTGGATTCGATGGACGCAAAGAACCGAACCGGAAGGTTCGCCGGGATGACCGGCAGGCCTTCTCGCTTGTCGAAGTCGTTCTCGCCATCGGCATTTTTTCCTTCGCAATGGTGGCCATCCTCGCCCTGTTCGGCTCTTCGATTGGCGGCGTCAAAAAACTCGCCGACCGCGACATCCTCGTGGCAGCGGGAAGTTCGGTCGCGGAAAAACTCGATGCTCTCACCCGATCCAATCTTTCATCATCCGTTCCGGCGGGAACCAACCCTTCCGACAGACCGACCTTCTATTGCTTCGCTCCGGACGAACTCCTCGCTTCGATGGCCGACACCGATATCCCCCAGCTCTCCTGGACAACCAATGCGCCTCCTGCGCCAGCCGATGTCAACGGAGGACGCGTCTTCCGCGCCAGAATCTTCCGGGCGAACGAGACAGCCTCAGGGGAATACGCGTTTTCCGCAACAAACATCTCCTTCCCCGTGCGCGTGGTCGTGGACTTGCTGGCACCGGGGCAGGACAACGAGACTCCCGCAATGTCATGGAGCTTCCACCGGGTCCTGCTTCCCAAAAAATGAACCGCCCCGATTCCATCTGTCCGCGGCACGGATTCACCATCCTGGAGCTGCTTGTTGCGACAGCGGTGATGGCGTTGTTTCTGGTCCTCGCAAGCCAGGTCGTTTCGAGCAGTCTCAGCCAATGGGGATTTGCAAACGACAAGATGTCGGGAAATCTGCAGGCGCGCCTCGCGTTTGACTGGCTTGGCCGCGACCTCCAGTCGGTCTGCCTGGCCGACGACGGATCCGAATGGCTCCGGATCGAACCGTCCGACCCTCTCAACACCACCGACACCCAGGGAAATGTGATGAAGGGATCCTGGCTTATGTGCTACACCCAGCCCGCCCAGCCGCACAAAGACCCGGCGGCTCTGACCGGAACAAAAATCTCCGGCCCCGTTGCGGTGAGTTACTCGCTCGGGTATCTGGATCCCATGGTCAACAACGGCTCGCACAAGCAATTCGCCCTCCTGCGCACCTCGGTCAATCCCCGGGACACATTCGAAAACATGGGTGTCGGAAATCTGAAAACCGATTTTTGGGCGCCTGGCGTTCTCGGTTTCACGACAATCCGGCCGGAGGACATCCTTGCCGACAATGTCGTCGGGTTCCGTGTGGTGGCGGAGTTCCTTCCGGCCGGCTCATCGGTTCCGGTGCGCAGTGACCCGTCCCTGGCCTTTTCTTACGGTCCAAATGGCACGATCATGGCGGGCACCACCGCATACCCCGGCGCAACACTTGCCGCATTCGAAATCACACTCTGGCTCCTGGACGCAAAATCAGCCGCACGAATGAACTCCGGCGGCCCGAACCTTGCCGACAGGGCGGCTGTCTTCACGAAACGCATTCCTGTTCTCTCCCGATGAAACCGCTCCTGCTCGTCATTTTGCTTTGCATCGCCCAGTCGGTGGCAACCCGGGGCGACACCTGTGATACACCGGTTCCCCTCAATGGAATCGCCAACAAATTTTTCAATGATCCCACCCCGGGAGACGGGATTGGCGGTTGGACCGATGAAGGTCCGGAAAATTCGCTGGATGCGTTTCCGACCGGACGGATTGAACTTGAAGGAATCCCGTTTGACATCCCCGCGGACGCTCCCGCGGTTCTCGCCCCGAAAGGAAGAGCCTGGCCGGACGCCCCGGACCGGTTTGTCATCCCGGCCGCCGGACTGAAGGGCCGAACACTCTTTCTCCTGAGCGCACATGCATGGCAGGATGGCCCCGTCGAGCTTGTGCGCCTCATCGTGCGCTATGAGAGCGGGCGCGAGGATTCCCTTCCAATCATCAATCTCTCCCATACCGGTCCCTGGTGGAACCCTCTCAGCCTGCCATCCGCCCCGGTCGCATGGCGTGGACAAAACCGCCATGGAATCGGTGTCGGAGTCTATCTCACCGGCTACGATCTTGCCGACGAGCCCCTGGCTTCCATCACAGTCCAGGCCCTCCCCATCAACGGCCAATTCCTGATCCTCGGGCTCACGGTATCGGAAAAACCCGCTGCAACCCTCCCGAACCGCCCCCCGTGGACTCCCGTGGACACTTCCCGGGCGGGGAGCTTTGCGCTGGCCGCTCCAAGGGATGCCACAGCGGAGGCACTCTGGCAGTCAATCCCCACCAAAACCTCCAACATCAAAGGGCGAAGCCTCTTCATGGAACTGGATGCATCGCTGTCGGCTCCTTCGACCGAACAGGCAGCCGCAGTTGCCCGGCTGCTGAAATCCACCGGTTATACCAATGCCCGTCTCGCACCGCTGGATCCTCTCCTCGCCTGGCCGGACTCCTCGCCTGTCCGCAACCTCCTGTCGACACTGAAGGAGGCCGGAGTCTCTCCATCGGTCACCCTGGCCGGTGGCCGCCCCTATTCTGCCCGGGACGAGGTCGCTGCCTTCCGCGACCTTGACCCACGCCTTGGCGAAGTTTTCTTTGTCGACCCTGCTGCAACGAAAATCCTCCACCGGGACATGGAGGCATTCTGGAAAAATCCCCCTGTCGACGGGCTCTCTTCCTCATCGATTCTCTACGACAGCGGGCTGCTGAGCTACCACATCGAAGACATGCCCCGCCCCCACCGGCGCATGCTCATGAACCGCTGGGCGGCATGGTTGCGGGAGAAATACCAAGACCAGGCGGGGCTCGAAAAATCGTGGCAGGTCGAAGGCCAGACCACCCCGCTTCTCCCCGACGACACCATTTCCCGCTCGAAGGTGGAGCTTCTCAGCTTTTCCAACATCCTTGCTGCTTCCCCCCGCTTCCGCAAGAGGATCGCGGATCAGGTTCTCTTTCTTGATGAGATCCAACGGCAGTGGTTTCTTGCCCAGAAAGACTTTGCGGACAGAACTCTGCCCACAGCCCTCTGGAGCACAACCGCGTGGATCTCCCCCTCGTGGCTCCGCGATATCCAAACCGGACTCTCCGCCTCCCTGGATGTCGTCGAAGATCGCGCGGAGCTGATGCGACCGGATCTCCCGGAGCAGGATAACAATCCGTTGTTCCTTGATGTTTCTCCACTTTCGCGATCCGGCATCGAGGGGTTTCTGACCCCTTACTACCGGGTGACCGGGAAGCCGTTTGTGGTCTGGGACTCGACAGGAATCTGGCCGGGCGACCGGGACTTTCTCCGCACACTGCGCACGATGGCCGTTGCCGCTCTCCAGGGATGGGATGGCGTCCTGCACCGCAAGCTGTATTCGACCGGGGAAAACGGGGTGCTTGAAAAAACGGGAGCGGTGCCCGGCCCGGCACTCCAGAACCCCGCTTTTGTGGCCACCCTCCCGCTTGGCCGCAACCTCTTCCTCCGGGGAGACCTTGAAACAGCGGAGACCATCCTCAGGCGCCCGCTCCTGCTGCCCTCGGAAATCGCCTCCAAACTTCCGGAGATCCCATCGCTGACCAACCCGCTTGGGGACACGTATCCCGCGTGGATTCCCTTTGTCGGTCGCGTGGAGGCCGGAGCCGGGCTCCCCGCGTGGCGGAACGAGGAAGTATTGAAAAAATGCCACTCCGGGGACTCCGTCACATCGATCACCGGACAAATCTCCCTTCGCCCCGAACAAGACCTGCTGGAAATTCGCACCCCCCGCTCGGTTGCCATCGCGGGAACCCTCGGCGGAAATTCCCTGGGTTCCGGTTCTGTCGCCATCACGCAGACATCCGGTTACGGCGTGGCGTATGCCACTTCCCTTGACGGCGAACCACTCGAACACTCCGGCGCCATCCTGCTCGGTCTCGTCGGTCGCTGCAACAACTCCGGAACCCGGCTCGAACGCAGCACCGAACCTCATGGAAATCATGCCGTCGTCTGGAAAACCGCCGACCTGGGCACCGCCCCGATTCTGATGGATCCAGTCGCCGCCACTTTCTCATTCTCCGCCGCCCAACCGGGTCGCTGGAGCCTCACCCCGCTGGATGCCTTCGGACGTCCCGTCGCCGACCCCTCGGCTGTTTCTTCCGCCGGAGGAAGGCTGGCCATTCCTCTCGACAATCGCACGCACGGCGCACCCCTTCTTCTTCTCCGCCATGAAAGCCAATAGATCTTTTCCGGCCAGAAAACCTCCTGCTGCCAATGCTCTCCCCGGCCCGCGCGGCAGGGAAAACACGCACGGCTTCGCCACCGTTCTGGCACTCCTCATCGTCGCCCTGCTTGTTGTCGTCCTCGTCGGCGCCGCCATGCTCGTGCGCGTCGAAACCTTCACCTCATCCAATGCCCAAAAAATCGCCGAAGCCCGCCAGAATGCCATCTACGGGATGGAAATGGCCCTCGCCGACCTTCAGGAACTCGCCGGTCCCGACCAGCGTGTCACCGCCACGGCGGATATTCTCAATACCGACAACGCGACTGCCACGACATCCGCAACCGCTCCGACGGTGCTCGGAAAAACCAAATGGACCGGGGTTTGGAAGCGCGACGAGGAGGCGGGTGACACCCCGCTGAATCCCACCGACGACAAGGCGCCCAAATGGCTCGGATGGCTCGTCTCCGGACCGGAGGGAAAAAGTCAGGATGGCCATACCTCCGCCGCACCGCAAAAAATCCCAAGCCCTGCCTCGACCGCCGATTCATCGGTAACCCTTGTTGGAAATTCCGTCTCAACTCTGGATGACCAGATCGCGGTGACGCTCGAGAGCATTTACGGAAACACGGGGAAGCTCACCGGTCGCTACGGGTTTTGGGTCGGTGACGAGGGCGTCAAGGCACGCTTCAACATGGACGACCCGAATCCCTCCCCGACGGACACGGAAGCACGGCATGCCTTCTCCGCTCCCCCCACCATGAACATGAAGGAACCCTATCTCCTGGGATCATCCTTTCCCACCGACGGAAGTGCCTCGCGCGCGATCGCCACCGAACAAATCCCCTATCTCACCGGAAACAGCAGTCTGGACGGAAAAGACAAATCCCTTTTTCACTCCCTCACGGCTTGGTCGAAAGGCATCCTGGCCGACACCCGCCTCGGAGGACTCCGAAAAGATCTTTCGCGGATTCTTTATAGCAATACAATTGGCCCCACAGACGACACTCCGCTCTATCCAGGCTACCTGCTCACGGATATCGGCCTCGATACCGGCGGCATCCCCACCTCGAACGACGTCTATGGCTTCCGGGCACCCACATGGGGACTCCTCCGCTCATGGGCAAATAACACGGTCTCGGCAAATGCCACCTCAGTCACAGCACGGGAGGCACAACCGGGAATCTCCTCCGTCGCGCCTGTCGTGCTCTATTACAATCTGGGCTTCGGAGCGACATTCGTGACCACCAACGCAACCACTGGCTCTGGAGACATCACTCCTTACATCTTCCCAACCGTCATTCTTTGGAACCCCTATACGGTCACCCTTGACCCGCCCGCAAATGGCTATGAACTCGGAATCAAAATGGGCAGTCCCTACTCGAATACTCTCCAGTTCGGATCAAACATGACAACCACTGGGAATGCCACAGTGGTCGGCGATCTTCAGGAATTCTGCCTCTCAAATTCCACATGGGGAGGCAACAGCACCACTGGCAAGTTGTATCGCTTTTCCCTCGCCCCGATCCCGATTCCTCCCGGCGAAGCACTCGTCTATGCGGTAGATTCCCCGGGCGATGCCTATACTGACGGCATGCTATTGTCGCTGAACTATGCCCCGCACAATGCCGGTGCGAGGCTCGGAACACCCCTCTCATTCACTCCCTCAACCACGACGAATCCGGTGAAAATTGGCGGCAAGGGAACGACCCCCCAAAACTCATGCTACCTGATCGCCAAACCCGCAGGAAATGCAACGGTCTCCATTGATAAAACATCTCCTTGCTTTGTTTACATCACCGGGGAAACAGGGACCGCCTGGACGGACTATGCCCTGACCGGAACCAAAACGGCACAGATCCTCAACTCCACACCGACGATCCGCTTTTCCAACGGCGGCCTTCATGTAATGGGGCAACTGAAACTGGCACAGACAACGGGCACTGTAATAAACTACGACTTCCGGTGGCTGATGAATTTCAATCCCAGGGGAATGGTTTACTTTGGTGCCTATCCTTGGAAATCTTCAACCCAATCTGAAACCGCCACAAGCAAATCCCGGAGCTTCCCAATGGGATTGTTTGAGAGAATGGGGTTGTCCTTCAGCCCGATCATCCCCTACTCCGACACTTTTGGTCATATTGAGAATATTGGAAACGACTTGGGAAGCCCGGTGACTTTGGCCCCGGCGGCCAGCATGGGGGGCAGGTTCGCTCTCTTCGACCTGCCGCGCACCGACTGGCCGCTATTCTCTGTCGCCGATCTCCGCCACGCCGACTTGGTGAGGCAGGCCGGAGGCCCGCCGTATGCAATCGGAGGCAGTCTGGCCACCATCGGTCTTCTGCGCGAAGAAGATCATCGCACGGGATTTCCCAATTATGTGGACTGGTCGCATGTCCTGAACCGCGAACTTTGGGATGCTTACTATTTTTCCACCGTTCCTTCAAATCTTCCTTCCGATTATCGGGATCAGCCCTTGTTCAAGCACCTGCCGAACGCAAGGATGCACTATTATGGAAACGCGACGAATACGGACCTGCTCGACAAGGACAAAGCCGCGTCCGGCCTGACTCTCGAGGGCGCGTTCAACATCAATTCGACATCCGAAGATGCCTGGGTCGCCCTGCTCTCGGACCGCGTCGGGCTCAAGTATGACGTCAAGACAGCCAAAGCACTTTCCAGCGGCACGCTGCCCGGAGCTGCGTTCAGCCGCTTTAACCAACCCATCAATGATTCCGCCCTGCCCGGGGTGGGAACATCTGGCGACCCTTGGGGCGGCTACCGCAGTCTCAATGAAGACCAGGTTCGCGAACTGGCCAGAGCCATCGTTGTTCAGATCAGGAGCCGGGCATCAGCCTTGGGTGGACCATTTCTCAGTCTGGGCGAATTCATCAATCGCCGCCTGGTGCCCAAAACAGATCCCCACGCCGATCAGGGACTCTCCGGGGCTCTGCAATCCGCGATCGACAGCACGACAACCATCAATACCGATGTTGCGCTGAAATCCAACACAATGACTGCGGGGACGCTTCGTCCTTCAAATTTTGACTCCTCAAAAAGCGATTGGGACCATTGGAGGGGCGAACCATCAACCACCACTCCCCCTACATATCCCAAATCTTCAAGAAATGCAGGCATCCCGGGCATGCTGATCCAGCCTGACCTTCTCGCGGCCATCGGCCCGCACATTGCCGCCCGCTCGGATACCTTCCGAATTCGAAGCTACGGAGACGTCGTCAATCCCGGCACCAACAAGGTCGAAGCCCGCGCATGGTGCGAGGCAGTCGTGCAGCGTCTTCCGGAATATTTGGATGCTTCCGACCCGCCCGAGACTCCCGTGGCCAACCTGACAAAAGACATCAACAAATCGGCGGGAAGAAGATTCAAAGTCGTTTCGTTCCGGTGGCTCACGCCCGATGAAGTATGAACCAAACATCAAAACTCCTCTTGTGTCTGCTCGTTCCGGTTGTTTTCTTCCGCGCGGGCACGATGGCGGCCGAAGTGCGCTTTTTCAGTTGGGACGAGCCCGTCGCAGACATTCTCGTCCGGGGCGGCCCCAAAGATCCGATTTCCATCAACAACGGAGGACTGTCCCGGCCGATCATCTTCTCTCCCCCAGACGACGGAATGCTGGAGATCTACCGGACGATTCAGAACCCGGACGGAAAAACGACGCGTTCCGTTCTCGGGCGTTGCCGCCTCCCTGCCGACAGTCACGTGATCGCGCTGCTTGTTTCGCAACCCGGGAAGGAGTTCCCGTTTCAGATCCTTGCATTTCCCGATCGCGTGGCATCCGAACCGGAAAAGGCGGCAGCCTTCTTTTTCAACCTCACACAAGTTCCGCTGGCCATTCAGGTCGGCGAGTATGGAAGGCAATCCGACCTGCCCGTATGGCCTTCCCCTCCGCGCACCATTCCGCCTCTCGATGCGCAGATGTGGGAGGTTCCTTCATCTGCCAACCGGATGCCGGTCACCGCTGCAATGGCACCACAGCCCAACGCACTCAGGAAGCTGTTCACCAGAAACCTGATGCTGATCCCCAATCACCGGACATTTGTCTTTCTCCGTGAGGAGCCGCTGCCCGATGGCTCCATCCGCCCCGGTGAGGGAATCCTCTACATGCTCATTCATGAACCCCTGGGAGTTGCGCGGTGACTTGCCGCGAAATGACTCCCCCACCTGATCACCGGACGACAGCCGTGAAGCCAGTCCCTCCCTCCTGACGTTCCTCGTTCTTGCGGACATCTGCGGAAATCGCGAGATCTCCCAAGCGTCCCTGAGGGAGGATGACAATCTCCACCTCCTCGGGTTTTGTGACCGCAATCTTCAAACCCCGTCCTTGAACTTTCCAGCGGACCGAGATCGGGCCGGCGGGATGGGGAACGACTCCCTCCGCATGGTCAAGCGTCTCCGCCTCCGGGGCGATGAGCATCCGCGATGGAATGCCCGCCTTCACAGGCCGCACCCCCAGCACACGTTCGCTCAGATACGGCAGCGCCCCGCTGGACCAACCATGGCACATGCTGTCCAGTCCCTGCATTCCCTCCTTCAGCGTTTCCCAGAGCGTCCATGCCCCGGCACGCCTCATCAGCCCGTGGTATTCCCTCATCGCCTCCTCGGCGGCCGCTGCCCGACGCGCCCGATAAAGACCTTCCAGCGCATAGTACAAAAAATAAAGTTCGCAGCGTCCTTCCTGCAACCCGCCCGATACACGGAGTCCTCCGGCAACATAGTCTGCAACCGCCGGGATTTGCTCCCCGGTGCAAAGTCCGAATGCAAGAGCCAGGGCGTTGGCGTGCCGGCCCGGCCCCGTGAAGACCCGGCCTCCGATTTCGGAGGCGGTGAATCGCGACAGGTCTGCGCTCCAAAATGTCTCATGGAATCCAGCCCTGACGGATTCTGACTCCCTCTCAAACCGCTCGACTTCGTTTTTCCTGCCGAGCGCAGCGGCCATCTCCTGCGAACACCGGAGCGCATGAAAACGAAAGGCGTTCAACGATGCGTTGACGCCGAGGCGTTCCTCGGAGACCGCTCCCCAGTCGATGAACAATTTGACCCGGGGAGTAACTTCCCACATGCCATTGCGTGCCGGGCTCCAGACCGGACTTTCGAAAATGCGAAGAAGGCACGGCCAAAGCTCCTCAACCAGCGCGACATCCCCGCTTGCGGCCCAGTAGTTTCGCAATGCCATGATCCAGATCAGGGTGTAGTCGCAGAGCGGCCGGTGGGGCGTCGATGGCACCACGTCGGGCAATTGCCCGTCGGAAAATTGCGATCGGGCCCAGAGCCGGAGGCACCAGGGGTCAAGCCGCCAATCCGATGTGATCTTCCGGGTGGCATGGCCCTGAACCAGCGCGTCCCCGATGTAGAGGCCCCGCTCTCGCCAGGGATCAATCCATCCATCCGCCATGCTGGTGCGAAGGGTCCGCTCCCCGGCAGCCCATGCCCAGTCCAGATCTTCATCACCACAACGGAAACGCCCCGTTGAGGGATAGTCACCGCAGGAGGAACGGATCCCGGCATCGAGGATGCCAACCGGTCCGGCGGTATTCCGGAACGTCAGCTGAAGGTATCGCCCCCCCCTCTCGTGAAAACATTCAATCCGCTGGTTCCCTCCCCGCAGGACAAACCGGTCCGCAGAATTGATGAAGGGATTGCAGCGGTAGTAATCGGGAATCCCGGACTCCTTGAGGCGCTCTTCAAATCCCACATCCAAAACAGTATGGGCGGGTGCCGACACCTCGACGAAGGCATGCCCGAGAAACTCCCCTCCAAAATCCAAAACCACAGTGGACGTCCGGCCGCCGGGAAGCTGGACCGGCACAGCCCACTCCGATCCCGCGGGCAGAATGTCGTCTCCCGGCATATCCCACGCCAGTTCGCGGGCCGGGGACAGGGAGTTGAATCCATGATGCACCCCCGTCCACGATTCCGGGAAACCGGGAAGTTCCTCCGCACTGCCAGGGGGAACACTTCCAAGGAAGGAACCGAAGTCCACGGGAGCCGTATAAAAAAGAGCCCCGTCCCCGGTCCCGGGAAGTCCGCAAACCTCAAGTCCACACCCTTCCGGAAGTTCCATCATCCACGGCCATGCCGGCTTGAGAATCTCCGGAACTCCAAAAAGAAAATTCCATCCCCTCTTCAACGGAAAGATCACCGTCTCGCAGTTTCCCCGCCGGACGCATGGAGAATGCGTCAGCCACCTGCCATGCATCGCCAGCGGACCCCAGAAAACCCTGGCTTCCACATCCCTGTCTTGCGGCGAGCAAATATGCGTGAAGAACGGTTGCCGTCCTTCCCCGGCAGGCGGAGCACGGAAACCTGTCCGGAAGAACCCCTCCTGGACCCCGCACGCTTTCGCCAAGCGCACAGGACGGATGATCTCCCGGGTGGCCCGGGGAATGGATCTTTCCCTGGTCCGACCCCATGGAACGGGAGGCTCCACCGCGACAGGGTCATGAAATTCCCCTCTCCCGCTTCGCAGCTCCAGCGTATCGCAGACCTCAATGGGCCCCTGCGCGAAACTGAAATTCTCACTGTCCTTGTCCCAGGCATGGGAATGGCAGACCTTCCACCCTTCGGGCAAACCAATGGGAAGACCGTCGATATGCCCGCTCAAAGCGAGACCTCCACGCCCGGGCATGGCTTGAAAACAATCGGTTCCCCGGGAGTTCACCTCGACACGGATCACATTTTCCCCGGGCCGCAGTGCGGCAACAAGGTCGTATGTGTCGTGCTCCGGATAATCAGGATGAAACCGCACCGGCCCCCGGCCAACGATCTCGTCATTGACAATCAGGCGGTAAAGACTGTCGGCAAAGATTTCCAGACTTGCATCCCGAACCGGTGCCGAAACCAGAACCGTCCTCTGAAAAATGCAGAAGACATTCCTTCCCTTCCCATCGGAATCACACCAGAAAAGCCGTGGGGAGTCACCTGTCCGACCATTGCGCATGTGGCCAGAATGGCCCGGCGGGTCCGTCCCGGGGAAATGCGCTCCTAGGGGTCATGTCCCAGAGTCCGGGGAAGGAATTCCCCCCATCTCCCACTTATTGCGGGGACCGGAATTTTTTCCGATAAACACCCGGTGCCGTCCCGATCCGCCTCTTGAAGTCCCGGGCCAGATGGTTCAGGGAAGTATATCCGCACGATCCGGCAATTTCTTCGATGGATGAGTTCCCGGCACGCAGCCGGGCGCGAACCTGTTCGAGTTGCGCTCCGCGGATTTCCGCAAGGATCGTGCTGTCGAGATGCTGTCGGAAAAGGCGCTCGAGCACCTTCCGGCAACACCCGCTCCGCACGGCGACATCGTCCACAGAAATACCGATCCCCCGCTGCTCCCTGATAAAGCGCAGGGCTTTTGCCACATGGGGATTGGTCACTTGCAGGATGTCGGTTGAAGCCCGCGCAACAACCCCCGCCGGCTGCAGGAAGACCGGGGCGGCGGGTGCCGGCCGCTTTCCGGAAATGATCCCGCAGAGCAGGGCCGCCGCCGCCGCCCCTTCTTCACGGTGCGGCACCGCCACGCTGGAGAGGTGCGGTGTCGCGGCGACAACATGGCCCGGATCGTTCCCAACCCCAAGAATGGCCACCTCGTCGGGCACCCGCAACCCCATCCTCTCGCAAACCCCGGCAATCCAATAAGAGCGCAGGTCATCGTAACAAAAAATCGCACAGGGTTTCGGCAGGCTCTCAAGCCAGGCATAAACCGATGCCTCCCAGGGAATCAGGCGGCTCATCCGGTAGTGCCCCCCCGGTTTCCGGACATTCCCGTTCCGGAAAGCCTCCGCCTGCCTTCCGTGCTTCCTCAACCCAATACAAAAACCTGCCCAACGCGCACGTGAAGAGCGAATGCCCGGCAAACCGAAATACCCGAACGAGACGATCCCCGGACGAAACAAATGCTCCGCAGCCGTCAACCCGATCGCCCGGTCATCGGTTCCCACCTGGGGAATCCCGTCAAACGGTCGCCCCCCGTAAATGCTGACCACGGGCACTCCGAGCCTTCGCACGAATGCCGCGTAATCGGCTCTCCCAAACATTCCCAGCAATCCTCCGATCCCAAAGTCACGGATACGCTGAAGGTCTTTTTTTACAAACGGGGGATGAAATCCAACAAACGCCAAATCCGCCCCCCGGTGCAGCGAAACTTCCTCCGCGGCCCCATGCCACTGCTCGTGATTCAGGGCCGCCCCCTTTTGCAGAATAAGATTGATCCGCATGATCGCGTGAAATCCTTCCACGCCAATGGATGCCCAAAAGTTCCTTTTTGCAATATTTTATTCCGTTTCCAGGAATAGCTCCCGGAAGGAATCCATGGTCTTCTGGAACAATGAAACGTTCCTCCCGCGTTCGCCTCCTTTTCATTTTTTTTGCCATGGCGGGATTTCTCCGTGCGGCCGGCACCTACGACTATCTCTACGATTTCGTCAGCGACCGCACGCTCGGCACGGCGGGAAACGATCAGCGTCGGCTTGCCATCCCGCGCAAGAACGGGGTGGAGATGTCCGTGATCAAGGCGGTCGTTTGCAGTTATCCCGGCTCGGGGGCCAGCGGAAATGCGGGGGCACCGCACGTCTCGATGGCGCGCTGGGCGTATGACAACGGGATCGCCTTTTACTCGGTCGGATATCCGGGGGCAGATCCGGCGCAGACGGCTTCCGATCTCGCGACATTCGCCGGAGCTGCCTACGTGAACAACGCGGCGCTGACTTACGCGCCTCTGATCGTTCAAGGCGGATCCTACGGGTGCAGCACGGCGATGTCCGTGGCTTCCGACTACGCGACGCGGGTGATCGCACTTTACGGCTACCACAAAGGCTCGGCGAGTTACCCGGAATTCCCTCACTCGGTCCCGGCGCACATCAGCTTCGGGGAAATGGATTCGGGATATTCGGACTACAACACGAACTACCACTGGCAGGCGCTTGCCGGATGGCAGGCACAAGGCGGCGCACCGCGCTCGTTCCAATTCGACCGTGAATCCGCTCACACCGAGATCGTGGACCGGCCCTCGCATTTTCAGCTCTTTGTCGAATCGATGATCACGCTGCGCTACCCATATCAGCAGGGCGTAAGCGGCAGGGATCCGGCCCTCGGCTTTGTCACTCTCACCCCGGTCAACCTCGCCAACGGCTGGCGCGGAGAACACCTCTTCACCCCGTCAAATCCCGCCGCTGCCGCCGTATGGGATGGCATTCCCTACGCGCAGCGGGCGAAGGACTGGGACAGCCCGAATCTGGCAATCGCTCCCGCCGCCTTGTTCGACCGCGAGAATGCCTACATGCATTCGTGGTTTCCGGATGCCAAACTGGCGGCGGCATGGCGGTCGCGGGCCGGCCTGGGAGCCCGGCAGATGAAGCTTGTTTTCCCAAATTTGCCGTCAAGCGATGCGCAGGACAACACGATCCGCACGTCGGTTTTCAACACCGATCAGACGGTCGCCTGCGAGCTGGACCCCGGACTTTTCACTGCGGCAACGCGAGTGGAATTTTACGACGGAACGACGCTGGTCGGGAACGATGATTCCCAGCCGTTCACACACTCCTGCACATGGGCTCCGGGAGACGAGGGGCTGCATGTGCTTTCCGCCATCGCGGTCAACGATTCGACCGGCGAGCGGCGGGTGAGCGGGTGCCGGATCGTGCGCGTCACTCCCAGGCAGGTCGCTGCGAACACCGCTCCCACCATTTCGGAAATCCCCGTGCAAACCATCCCGGTGGGCACGACGAACCTGCAAATTCCCTTCACGGTCGGGGATGCCGAGACGGTGGCGGGCTCGCTCGGGCTCCTTTACGTGAAGGAATCCTATCGCGTGGACTCCGACCCGCACAATGAGGCGCTGACCATCGCCCACACGGGCACGTTTGCCGGTGCCGGTGCCAATCGCACCCTGAATCTCACGATCACGGACACCGCCAAGACAGGTGTCATTTGGGCCGTTATTCAAGTCAACGACGGCGACTTGCAGGCGAATTCCTACGTCCGCATCAACGTCGTTCCCACGTCAGCGCAGCCACCGATCTTTGTTCCCTGGAGGCACCTGAACAGCGCGTATGGAACACTCGGAGAGGTCGCCTTCAACGGAGGATGGAGCAAGGAAATGTCATTCCGCGTTCAGGATCCAGATACAGCAGCGGAAAATCTCACCGTCACCGCCACCACAAACAACCAAGCCAGCATCCCCGACAGCAATGTCATCGTCGGCGGTTACGGCGAATACCGGACCCTGCGCGTGAAAGCGACAGGAACGACTTACACCACGGTCACCATCACGGTCTCCGACGGCACAAACTCGGCGACTTCGCAGTGGAAGCCCACGCCGGTCGCCGCCACCAACACGCCCCCTGTGCTCAATATCCTGCCCGATGCGGCGACTTATGTCGGCGAGGGGGCGGCGGTCATGGTCCGTCCGTATGATTTCTTTACCACCAGCCAGCCGGTGACCGGGTTCACCGCATTGAATGTGACCGCGACCTCGGACAACCAGACCCTTCTCCCGGACGCGAATATCACGGTCGTTCCGGCTGGTTATGAACGCACGATTCTCTGTCAACCGGCCGCAGGCCAAACCGGTTCCGCCAATGTGACGGTCACGGTCACCGACGAGGGCGGTCTGACGGCCGCCGACACATTCACCCTGAGCGTGGGAGGAGCGGTAACCCCGGTCATTGTTGGGGAGCCTGCGCCGGTCACCGTCGCATCCGGCGAAGGCACGGTCCTCACGGTTGATGCCACCGGCGGCAATCCGAAAACCTACCAGTGGTATCTCGGTGCCAGCGGCGACACATCATCCCCGGTCGCGGGCGCGACCGCGGCGTCCCTCGCTTTGAGCAATCTCACAGTCTCGGGAAATTATTGGGTGCGTGTGACCAATCCTGCCGGCAGCGTGGACAGCACGGCGGCGGCGATCACCGTGATCACCGCTCCTGCCATCACGGAGCATCCGGCTTCGGTCCAAATCTATTCCGGAGCGACCGCGACGTTCTCGGTTGCGGCCACCGGCGGGCAACTGGCCTGTCAGTGGTATGAAGGCGAACGCGGAGTGACGAACTCACCGGTGAGCGGCGCGACAGCTCTTTCATTCACCACCCCGCCCCTCACGGGCACAAAAAAATATTGGGCGCGCGTGAGCAACCTCGCGGGAACTGCAGACAGCTACTCGGCCACCGCATCGATCAAGGCCCGTTCGTGGGTCGCCTACCATGACACGAATACGACGGTCGGCGGCAATGCGGCCAACGTCACCACTGCGGCTGTTGCCACGACACCCGGGGCAAACACCGGCCTGCTCAACTACCAGACCGGCGCGTCCACCGGCGTCACTCTCAACGCCCTGCTCACCGGCACCAAGTCGGCCAAGACCAACGGGGCCACTGCGCCGAATTCCGGAACCGATGCCTCCAACGCTTTCAACGGCATCATTTCGTTCACCGGCAATCACTCGGAGCAACTGGGAAGTTCGAGCCATAACGTCCTGTTCACCTTCTCCGGGCTGGACCCGGAAGCCCGATACAGTGTCGCGTTCTACGCGGCCCGAAATGCCTTCACCACGCCGAACCGTTACACAATCAGCGGAGCGGATGCGTTTCTCGGGGGCCACAGCAACGGCGTCGGGGATGCGGGCGACAGCGATCCGGCCACGGCCGACGTTGCAACGGGTGCCGGCAGTACCACCAACGGCTATCTCGTGAAATGGGTCGATATCGCCCCGGGGTCCGATGGGACCTTCGCGGTCGATGTCCGCACCCACACCGGCACGAGTGCGGCCATGATTCCCCAGGCAATCCTGCTCGAAGCTTTCACCAACACACCCCCTGCCGCCGAAATCCAGGCGCAGCCGCAGGCCGCAACCGTTGCCTTCAACGGCAGTGCCAACCTTTCCGTCACCGCCACCGGCACCGGCCTCTCCTATCAATGGTATGAAGGCGCATCCGGCATCACCGCCAGCCCGGTTGTCGGAGCAACCTCGTCCGCTCTGACAACTCCCGCACTGACCGCCGACGCCTCGTTCTGGGTGCGCATCACGAACCCCGGCGGAACCGTCGACAGCGCCACGGCACAGGTCACAGTGGCTCCCGAGCTGCCGACCATCCGGACCACGGCAATCCAGCCCGGCACGGCGGGTGACGCCTTCTCGGTGACTCTCGCGGCATGGGGAGGAAGCGGAGCGATCACCTGGAGTGTGGCCTCAGGGCAGCTTCCTCCCGGACTTTCGCTCAATGCGACAACCGGGGTCATTTCCGGAACACCCACCGCCGCCGGAACGGCGCAGGTGGTCCTTCGCGCCACGGACGCCCTCGGGCGCAGCGTGGACAGCGTCTTTCCGGTCGAGATTGGAAAGGTCGAGTGGAGCGCCTACCACGACACGATCACAACCGTCGACGGAAACGCGGTGGGTCTGAGCTACGGCAATGGAGCGAACGCCAACAGCAGCGCATTTCTCAAGGACTTTGCAACCCAACTGGAGGTCGATCCTTTGATTGAGATTTCCTCCACAATCGGAACAAATGGAGGATTCAAGGAAGGGGCCGTCCCGGCTCCCAATATCGCCATCGGGCCCGATGCCGCCGCGATTTTCAACGGGATCATTTCCTTCGGCACCCGCGAGTTCGCTCCCTACTGGTGGAATGCCGGTGTCAATGTCTGGGATGTCGGTACGAACGGGCAAGCGGTCATCTCGTTCCATCGCCTCGATCCGGCCAAACGCTACGAAGTCGCCCTGTTCGCGGCGCGCCCGCAGTATGACAGCCGCACGAAGTATGCGATCAGCCTTGTTTCCAATGCCGATCCGCTTCACAGCGCAGGGGCGATCGACCAAGCCTCCGATGGCTCCACCGTCGCCTACCAAACCGGCGAGGGGGCGCTCGAAGCCGGGCGAATCGCCCGATGGACAAACATCGTACCCACCGCAGAACAGCCAGGAGAGCCCGATAAACGCTACTTCAGCGTCACAGTGACCCCGCTGAACAGCGGCACTTATCCCGCCATTCTTCCACAGGGCGTCCGTGTGCGCCAAATCGGCACGGCCCAGGAATTCACCGCCCTGCCTGCCATCACGATCCAGCCTGTTGGAACGACGGTGGACTCCGGCCAAACGGCAAACCTCACTGTGACGGTGCTCGGTGAAGGGCTCTCGTACCAATGGTTTCACGGTGTTGCGGGCAACACATCGGATCCCGTCGCCGGGGCCACCTCCGCCTCGCTCATCACCCCCGCGCTCACCGCCACCACAACCTTCTGGCTCCGCGCCACCAACGCCGGCGGCTCGATGGATTCACTCGCCGCCACGGTCACAGTCAACACCCCCGCCCAGACCCCGCTGCAAACATGGGCCGCCAACCACGGCCTCACCGGTCCCGACGCGGAAGCAAACGCCACGCCACACGGTGACGGCGTGCCAAACCTCGTCAAGTTTGCCCTCGGGCTTCCCGGCAACTCGCCCGCCGCACCCTCGGCTCTGCCCACCGCCGCACTGGTGCCCGTCACTGCGGAACTGGAATTCCAATTCCACCGCGCCACCGACGACGTGCGCTACGTCGTCGAATCCTCGACCACTCTCGCGCCGGATTCCTGGACCGAGGAATACACCATTGAAAAAAACACCGATCCCGGCTCCGTGGGGGAGAACATCCTTGTCGACATTCCCATGGGAACCGACACCAGGAAATTCCTCCGGCTGCGGGTACAGGAGTAGGCGTGGCGCATCTCGGGACGAAAATACGCCAGTCGAACGACAAAGCCATTCACGTCCGGAAGGCTTTCGAACAGGCAGAAGCGGGAGATTGGTTTGCCTTTATGGAAACCACCGAAAAAGTGACTCCCCTTGCCTGAGTGTCAAAATGCAAGGACTTCATCCACGGTTCTCGGGAAAAACGTGGTTGGCGCCGAAGCCTTCACCGTCGAACCTTGGGATATGCGCTGAAGCGGGGTTCCGTTCGCCTTCAAGCCCGGCGGCGACCACGCATTTGCCGAGGGCATCAATCTTCACCGCACGGGGCATCAGCCGTGGAAAGGCGCCCCTGCCCCGCTGCGAAACTGCCGCGGGCCGAGGCGGTTCCGTTTGCGGAATTGTCGGGAAAAATATCCCGCATCCTGAAACCCGGCCCGGTAGGCGATTTCGGCGATGGTGAGCCTCGTATCCCTCAGGAGGGTTTTTGCGTACTCCAGGCGAGCGGTGTTACGGTATTCGACCGGGGAAAGCCCGAACGCTCCGTGAAAAACACGGCTGAGGTGGGCATCGCTGAACCCGAGTGTTCGCAGCATCTCCTGAATCCCTGTTTCCGAACGGATGTTGGCATCGAGCAAGCTCTTGACCGCATGGGCCAGTTGAAATCGGGCGGCATGGCTTTCACCTCGGCTTCCTGGGTGAAGAAACAGATGGGCGAGCAGCTCAAGAAAACCGGCACGGGCGGTTGCCCGCCCCTGCGGTGTTCTTGATTGCCAGCGATAAAAAACGGTTTCCACAAGTCCGGGCACCGGTCCGTTCATGGAAAACGAGCCGTGAAGGACTACCTTGGGAATGTATTTTGGTGTCATGACAAAGCCCCCTTCCGGGGGCCGCTGCGGGGCGTAGAACCACATCCTCCGGGTGGAGGATCTCCGGCCTGGCAGCCAATCGAAATGGATGCAGGTTCGAAAAACGGCCCGGCGGCAGACGGTGCTGTGCTCGCGGTTCGGAGGAACAATCAGATAGTCGCCGGCCTTCAGTGTCGTGCGCTTTCCGTCCATGTTCACCTCGCAGGACCCCTTGGTGACAATGACCAGCTCGTGGTCGTGCAGAAAGCGTGCGGGCTCCACGGTTCCCGCTCCCCAGGCTCCGCGCCAGAGGACCCGCAGGGCGGGGCAGATCTTGTCCATCCACACGTCGGTCATACGGCCATTTCTAAGATCATTTTTGTCGGATAGAAATCATTTTTGTCCTGTTTGTGATTTTTGAGAGGGGGCTCACGATGCCGGGATGAAATCTCCTCGGGCCTCCTCCCCGGCCAGTAAATCGTGCACATCGGTCCGGACGCGGCAGCTCAACGACTGGTATCAAAAGTGTTTCCGGCGGATTCTGGTGGACATGCACATCCCCGAGTGGGACGAGCGGTTTCTATCAAAGCTCGATGCCGCCACTTATGTGAAGACCGTGGCAAAAGGAAGAAGCGACGGGATCATGCTCTATTGCAATTCCCATGTCGGGCTGGCGCTCTACCCCTCGAAGCTGGGCCCGGTCCACCGCGCGATCGGAAAGGGTGATTTTGTCGCGGACGCTCTCAAGGTTGCCCGACGCAGAAAGCTGTCGGTCGTGGCCTACTACAGCGCGGTTTACAACAATGCCGCGTTTCTCGATCACCCCGAATGGCGGATCATCCCGCAGCAGGGGGAATCGCCCTACACGGCGAGCCGCTACGGAACGTGCTGTCCAAATTCCCCCTACCGGGATTTTGCGGTGGCGCAGACCGGGGAGCTGTGCGGCCGCTACGAGTTCGACGGCATATTCTTCGACATGCTCTTCTGGCCATACGCCTGCTACTGCCCGCACTGCAAGGTGCGCTTTGAAAAAGAGGAGGGCGGACCCATCCCGACGGTCATCAATTGGAACAACCCGAAATGGATGGCGTATCAGCGGGCGCGGGAGCGTTGGATGAGTGAACTGGCGGGCCTGCTGACCGCGGCGGTCCGGCGTACGCGGCCGTCCATGACGGTGACGCACCAGTTGAGCCCGGTGCTGCACGGCTGGCGCACGGCGATGCCGTATTCGCTCACCGAACATTGCGACTACGCTAGCGGCGACTTCTATGGCCCGCCGATCCAGCAGAGCGTCGTCTGCAAGATCTTCGAGGCGATCAGCGTCAGGAAGCCGTTCGAGTTCATGACATCGCGCTGCCTGGATCTGTGGGATCACGTGACGATGAAGGAGGCTTCGGAGATGGAAATGCAGTCCTTCCTGGCACCCGCACACGGCGGGGCCTTCATGTTCATCGATGCCATCAATCCGGACGGGACGCTCAACCCGCGCGTCTATGATCGCATCGGCAGCATCTTCCCCAAGCTCACTCCCTACGAAAAATTCCTGGGGGGCGATCTCGCCGCCGACGTGGCGATCTATGTGAGTTCGGAATCTCGTTTCGATTTTCGCGAGAACGGAACCCCGATCGGCGCGTCATCGAAGCGCGCGGACAACATGACATCCGAATCCGGCCTGCCCCACCTGGCGGCCGTCTTCGGGGCGGCCCGAAGCCTGCAGGAGGCGCACATCCCGTATGCGGTCGTCACGAAATCCAACCTCGGGCGACTCGGCGACCACCGCGTGATTGTGCTGCCGAACGTGCTCGTGATGTCGGACGCGGAGGTGGAGGCCTTCCGTTCGTATGTCGCCGGTGGCGGGGCTCTTTACGCCAGCGGCTACTCCAGCCTGGTGTCCGATGACGGGTCGCGACGCGAGGATTTCGGGCTGTCGGATGTCTTCGGCGTGTCGGCCCATGCAATGATGGATCACACGCTCGCATTCTTCACCCCGACGGAAAAGCGACTGGCCGGGCTGCCGCAGGAGCACCTCATCCATCGCGGAGGCTGGATCGCCATTCAAAACCGCACCGCAAAGGTTCTCGCCGGACTGACCAAGCCCTGGTGCCCGGAAGTGGGCAGCACTGTTTGGAGGCCCTCCTTTGCCAGCATCCACAGCAGCCCTCCGGGACTGGAGCCCTTTGCGCCGGGCATCACTTGGCACCGGTTCGGCAGGGGGCGGGTTTGCTACACCGCAGGCCCGATCGAAGCGGAGCCGCAGAAGGTCAACCGGCCGGTATTTGCGGGTCTCATCCGGCGGCTGCACGGCGGAACCATTCCGGTCGAAGCCAAAGCTCCCGCGTTTGTTGAGCTCACCGTTTTCGACAAGCCTTTGGAGCGCCGTCTCAACCTGAGCCTGGTCTCGCTCCGACAAAACGAGGAGCCGCTCCCGTGTGACGGAAAAGTCCGCGTGAAGCTGGGAGACAGCCGCCGCATTGTCGCGCTGCGATCCCTTCCGGGCCGCCGCAAGTGGCCGTCCCGCAAGATCCCCGGGGGCATCGAATTCGCGTTCTCCGGCTTCGAAACGTTTTCCATGTTTGAACTTGAATACAAAAACCTATGAACACCAAATCCCTCGCATCACTCGCCCTCGAACAAGGCCGTGGCATCGTCCGCCTGGTCCCCACCTGGGTGCCCCGGTTCTACTGCGTTCCAGGCCGCCGGATCAAACTGCACCCCGACGACTACTACGCCCTCGGCAGCGCCCGTGGCGGATTCGACGAGCGGTGGCTGTCCTCCACCACGCCCGCCGACAACGGCCCGCTGACGGCACCGTATGAGGGGCTGAGCTTCATCATCATGGAGGATGGCGGACGTGCTGAGAAAGTTCTCTTCCGCGACGCGGTGGACGAACTGCAGGGCGAGCTCATCGGCGACAGGATCTGGAACCAACACCGGTGCTGGCCGATGTATTCGAAGTTTTTTGACAACATGGGGGCACTTCCCCATCACGTCCACCATCAGGACAAGCACGCAAAACTCGTCGGTCAGAACGGAAAGCCGGAGGCGTATTATTTTCCGCCGCAGATGAACAACCACGGTGGAGATTTTCCCTACACATTCTTCGGCGTCGAACCGGGGACGACCAGAGAGGAGATCCGCGGGACGCTCGTGAACTTCACCAGAGGTGACAACAAGATCACGAACCTCTCCCGCGCCTATCGCCTGGAACCGGGAACCGGCTGGGACGTCCCGCCCGGCATCCTCCATGCGCCCGGCAGCTTCTGCACCTACGAACCGCAGCGCAACTCCGATGTCTATGCCATGTATCAGTCGCTCGTCGGCAACCAGCTCGTGCAGGAAGAACTGCTCTGGAAGGACTGCCCGGCGGATCGCAAAGGCGACTTCGACTACCTCGTCGAGGTGCTCGATTGGGAGGCAAACGTGGACACGCACTTCGTGGCGAGCCACTTCATGCGACCGAAACCCGTCCGGCCGGTCGGGGAGATGGACGGTTACGTCGAAAAATGGATCTGCTACCGCTCGACCTATTTCAGCGCCAAGGAACTCACCGTGCTCCCGGGGCAGACGGTCACGGTCAAGGACGCCGCCGCTTACGGCCTGATTGCCGTGCAGGGACACGGAACGCTGGGTAACTGGCAGATCGAATCCCCATCGCTCATCCGCTACGGACAGCAGACATCCGATGAATTCTACGTGTCCGAGGCGGCAGCTCTTGAAGGCGTGCGAATCAACAATCCCTCGGCGACCGATCCTCTCGTCCTACTGAAACATTTCGGTCCCGAAAACCCCGAGCTGGTGGTGACTCCGTGAACGACAAAATATCCTGACACCGGACCAGCAGAATCGAACCATGATACATCACCGAAGAGGAAGTTTTCGGCCGGAACGAAACGAAATCGCGGGGGCCCTGTTCCCCCCCCGCCCACGAGTGTCACCTATACAGGAAGTGCCGTTCGCCCGGCTTTGGAGGCGGAACGTCTCAGCGTCCTGCCTTCCAGCCAGTATCCTTGCGTTAAAAGTGTTGTCCGTGCGGAGGGAATGCCCCGCTCGTTGTGATTGAGTTTGTCAACGAGCAAACGGATGGCCTGAGCACCGATGGACTCCGTTTTCTCGCAGATGCCGGAATATGACGCACCAGGGGTTGCATTCAAATTCACCAGGCCAATATCTGCCGGTGTTTTCAGTTTTGCGTCGCGAAGCGACTTGTGAATCTGAGGCAGCAGCAGATTCGAGGAAATAACAACCTGCGGGCGGTGTCGCTTCAGCCATCGCATGAACTCCTTTCCATTCCATCCCGGCAGAATCAGGGCCGGGATGTCCGCCAGCCCGGTGTCACGCTCCCTTGACAGCGCATAGGCAGCGGAAAGGAGGCCTTCATTGCGCTCATCGACCACTTCCGCCAACACGGGACCGAGCCGTGAGAACCCCCGCCGCCGGCACTCCACAATCACTTGGTTCATCGTGGAATAACTGTCCGTTGCCACCCGGTCAAAAACAGGATCGGTGAAGGAATATTCAATCACCACGGTGCAGAATTTGTCCCACTCAAGCGCAAAACAACCATGCGCTTCCGGCAGGGGGCCGATGATGATGCCCTGGATGTTGCGGGTGACCAGAATGTCATTCAGGCGTTTCGCATTCAGTCCGGCGTCCAGGGTAAAAACCTCCAATTTGAATCCCAACTGGGTTGCCATGCGACGCGCCCCCTCCAGGTGCGAAGTTGCAAGACGATGGTTGGCCGCCGCCTTGTGGATGTATGCCAGCGGAGTCTCGTAGGGAGCGATGGCGCGTTGACGCCGGAGTGTGCCGAGAACCGACAGCAGGGGGTTGGGACGGTAGCCCAAATCTTCGGCCGCCGCCTTGATCCGTTCACGAACTTCCGCCCTGATGCGCGGGTCGTTTCGCAGCGCCCTGGAAACCGTTGTTTGATGCACACCCGCCGCGCGGGCGACGTCTGTCATACATGGGACGGGAGAGGTCATAATTTTCGAATGAGAACGATGAATGAAGAAGGAGTGCATCGGCAAGCACGGACTTTCCATTGTCAGGCACTCTTCGTGGGAGGAAATGATAATGGTTCCATGTCAAAGGTTTCAAGCGCTTCCAACCAAGGCCCCGGCGATGGGGTGCACAGAGTCACGCCCAAATCATTTTCGGAGAGGATTCTGCCCGCCCCTGTCCATGGGGGATTCCGCATGGAGGGTTACTGGGTCTGGTGCGGTTCGGTCATTGGCGATGCATCGGGCCGATACCACATGTTTGCTTCCAGGTGGTCGGCCAGGATGCCGATGTTTGCGGGATACTTCCTGAGATCGGAAATTGTCCGTGCCATTTCTGATACTCCCGAAGGACCTTATCATTTTGTGGAGAGAGTCCTGCCTTTGGCATCCGCGGATGCCTGGGATGGCAAAATGGCACATAACCCCACAGTGAGAAAGGTTGGAAACACCTATCTCCTTTACTACATCGGATCCACTTTTACAGGGGAGGTCCAGGTGCCGGCGGTCGAGTGCGAAACGGAACAAACACGGGAGTCCGGCGCGAACATCCGGATCGGGCTGGCAACGGCACCGTCCCTGGAAGGCCCCTGGACAACCCGTTCCGAGCCGATCCTGACTCCGCGGCCGGGGAAATGGGATTCCGGCATCGTGACCAATCCCGCTCCCTGCATTCGGGATGATGGCCGGGTCCTTCTCTATTATCGCTCCAATACTCCCGAAGGACTCAGAA
The DNA here is from genome assembly GCA_964585615.1 of uncultured Chthoniobacter sp. Lineage (GTDB taxonomy): Bacteria > Verrucomicrobiota > Verrucomicrobiia > Chthoniobacterales > Terrimicrobiaceae > QYQL01. Next base: position 47,537 of record CAZPEN010000011.1, read on the forward strand.
TAGGAGTTGCTGGAGCGCCCACGTTCGAGGGTCCATACAGCAGATTGTCGGACGATCCCGTGCTGCGTTTCGAGTCAGGCGACTTTGTGGAGGATCCCTTTGTTTGGTGGGAGAGAGACCACTACGAAATGCTGGCGAAGGATATGCTTGGAGGAATCACGGGGGAAATTCACGCGGGCGCGCACTTCCGCTCGGATGACGGAATCCATTGGAGTCCGATGTCCACGGCCAGGGCCTATTCCAGGAATGTGTCATTTGATGATGGCCGGACTTTGCGTCTGGGGTGTTTGGAGCGGCCCCAGTTGTTGTTTGATGAAGACGGGGAGGCGAAATATTTGTTCGCTGCCGCAGCGAACGGGCCGGGGGGGTTTAAAAATGCGACAACCACATGGAACCTGGCGATCCCATTGACCGGGCGCTTGCCATTTGCCGGCTCCGGGAACAAACCCTGACGAACATTTCACGCCATGAACATTCCACAGGGACCGGCTCATTGGGATTCAACGGGAACAGGGAATGCACATGGCTGTCGCATTGACGTCACCGGAACCCCTCACCGGTTTGGAGCCGCGGAGGAAAACATGAAATCCAAGTCACCCAAATGAAGAAGACACGTTACGCGTTGTGCGGCCTGAGTTCCCGCGGCATCTATCAATTTGTCCTGCCACTGATCGGTAAAAACCACGAGGGCGGGCCGAATTTTGACAAGCAGGCCGAGCTGGTTGGCATTCTTGATATCGACCGCAAGCGCGTGGAGACATTCCTCGAAAAGATTGGCGTTTCAATTCCATTCTATCCGGCTGGAGCGCTCAAGCGCATGCTTGAGGAAGCACAGGTGGACACCGTCGTGGTGGCCAGTCCCGACCACACCCACTGCAAGTATATCGTGGCCGGCCTGGAGGCCGGCTGCAATGTGATTGTCGAGAAGCCGATGGTCATCAACTGCCGGCAGGTGCGGCTGGTGCAGGAGGCTGAGCGCGCGAGCGGCCGCCGGGTGCGCGTGGCCCACAACTACCGCTACACACCTTCTCATAAACGGCTCAAAAGCATGATCCTCGCCGGCGATCTCGGGCAGATCGTCAATGTCGAGTTCACCTACAACCTCGATACCTGGCACGGTTCGAGTTACTTTTATCGCTGGAACCGAATGCGCGAAATGTCCGGAGGATTGAGCATCCACAAGTGCTGCCATCACTTCGATCTCGTCAACTGGTGGCTCGACGACATTCCCGAGGAGGCATTCGCTTTCGGCGGACTGAACTACTACGGCGCCCGGGGGGCACTTCGTCCACATGGTGCTCAGGGCGAGCTTTTGTCTCCGGAGGAAGAAAAGCGCAAGTGCCCGGTTTTTCAAAAACATTATCCAGGAAAAGCAGACCCGGCGGCCAACTGGATCTCACCCGGATGGGATCAGTTCGAACTTCCCTATGATGTCCAATACCCGCCGGACCGTCCCCGGTATCTCTACGACGAAGAGATCCGAATTGAGGACACCTATAGCGCGGTGGTGCGATACCGCAAAGGTGCCACGATGGCTTATTCCTGCAACTTCTGCACGCCCTGGGAGGGATATCTTCTCGCAATCAACGGCACCAAGGGCCGTGTGGAAATGGCGCATCGATCCGACCCCGATCCGACCGGGAAAACCAATCCTGCGGCCGATATCGGGCTGATCACTTTCTATCCTCTCTTCGGCGGCAAACAGATCATCGAGATTCCGCCCGTGGCCGGGGGTCATGGTGGCGCGGATTTTGCCACGCAGAACGATCTGATGGGCAGGGTGGCACCGGAGTCCAAAAAATTGGAGTTGGTGGCCGGCAGCCAGTCCGGGGCCTACGCCATCGCCCTCGGAGAGGCAGTCTGGAGATCGATTGCGAACGGGCGGCCAGTGAAGATCACAAAGCTTCTTGCGTCGTCGTAAAAGAGGTCCTGTCGGCCTGCTCAAAGTGACACCCGCGCCGTGGAAGTGCGGGCCGCCCCATCCACGGCGTCATCCGGCCCGGGTGAATCCATTGGGCTGCGCGGATAGACGGATTGTCCGGCAGCAGGCAAATTCCTGATTGTTGATCAGAATATCATTTATGCATCGGCAAGCATGCAAATTACTTTGAACTCCCACAGGAGGTACCTAAATTTGTCTCTGACCATACAACCTTATGAATATTCCACCCAGACTCCTCATTTCCGCCGCTGTTGTCGCTGTCCTGCAATTTGCACCCGGCAACCTTGACGCCCAAATCTTGAAATACGATTTCAATCAAACCGGAACAACGGCTCCCAGCACGGGAACCACAACAACAAGCCTGACGCTCTACAACACAGCGGGAGCGGCTGCCGACCTTCATGGGGCAGCCGGATCCGGCGTGTCCGGAGTTGCGTCCGACCGGGCTTTCGACAATTCGGCTTCCAGCGGAATGGGCTCGACAGGAACCGGAGGGCGCGGGCAGTCCGCGAGCAGCATTGCGGCCATCAATACGCTTCAGTCCTTCACGCTCACGGGTTGGTTCAAGACAGACAGCACTACTTCCATCGGGAGCAACGCCTGCCTGATCAACAATGAGAATACATCTGCGGGCTTCAAGCTCTTTAGCAATGCGACTGGTCAGCTTGCCTTGAACGTCAATGGCAGTCCAGTGACTTCGACCGGCACCACCGCGTATGCGGCGACGCAATCCTGGGTGTTCTTTGCAGTGACTTACGACGGGACGATAGCATCAAACAACGTGAAGTTTTATGTTGGCAATACTTCTACCGCCACCAGCCTCAATGTCACCAGGTCACTTGCCCAGGGCACTACAGTAAACAACACGTCGGCATTCAGCATCGGCAACCTTGCAGGCACGAACACCCGCCCTTTTGACGGGCTGATGGATGACATCGCCATCTATGGATCACAAACCGACAACACGGGTGTCCTGAGCCTTGCCCAGATCGAGGCGGTCCGTGCTGCCAACGTGATCCCCGAGCCCTCGACATTGGGTCTGCTTGCCTGCGGCATGGGACTACTCATTGGGATACCACTCAAACGCCGTAGTCCTAAAGTCCGCCACTGAGTCGGCGGACCCCCGGGCAGCCTTTGAAAACTGGAACAGGCAATGCTTGGAAAAAGCAATAAAGTGATGCGCCGTTCCCAGTTGGGCTTTACCATCGTGGAGCTTCTAGCCGTGATGGCTGTTTCCGCCATTCTGTTCGCCCTGGTTGCCGGAACCGCCGGAAAAATCCAGAAAGCCGCGCAGAATACGGGATGTGTGGCCAATTTGCGTTCGATCGGCTCGGCCATCTCGCAATATGCGAACGATCACGACGGCTATCTTCCCGGCCCGTCCTATGGGAACATGCCTGCAACCTATTCCTACTCGCTGAACGGCGACAATGTACTGACCGCCTATCTGGCTCCTTATTTGGATTGTCCACCCCAGGAGACTTCCGTTCCCCACACTTGCGCGGTGATGCTTTGCCCGGCATTCAAGTATAAAACCTCGCTGCCCGCTTCTCAATGGAATCGGGCCCGTTCTTACGCGCCGGTCTATCAATTGTCCGGCGTAACTCTCTCGGGGGGAGTCTTGCCAAGCCCTTGGGGGCGCCCGGCGACGCCTGGCCTGAACATGAATTCAAGTCCGCTCAAACTGGCCACCATTGCTTCTCTGGTCAAGCCGTCTGCCACATGGGCAATCATGGATGCCGACAGCCTGTCAGGGATCGGAGGAGAAGGGTTGTCCCCGGTTCCCGTTCATTCCGGCCACTGGAACCGGCTCTATTTTGATTTTCATGTGGAATCCACGCCGACAGCAGCCCCCTAACACCTTGAGACGAATGACAGCCATCGCAACAACCTCCCGCACGCTCCTGCTTTTCTGCACGATGTCGGCCATAGCCAGTGAAGCGACTCCACTGCGCAGCCTCACTCCCCCCGTCCAGCTGCCGGATGGTTCCGAGTTCAAGACCTGGGAAAGCGGGCGGCCTCTGGAATTTTCGAAGACCTATTATGTGGACTGCCGGAGTCTTGCCGCGAGCGATGAAAATCCCGGCACGGAGGAACTGCCATTTGCCAGCATCAACCGGGCCGCCCAGGTGCTTGAGGCCGGGGAACGCGTGATTGTCAAAGCCGGAATTTATCGCGAATCGGTCACTCCACTCAGGGGAGGAGACAGTCCGGAAAAAATGATCAGCTATGAGGCCGAGCCGGGGGCGAGGGTGGTGATCAGAGGCTCCATGGTCTTTCACCCGCAATGGGAAGCTCAGGATTCAGGCGGGGGAGCTGCCGTTTGGCGGGCTTCTGTCGGGAAGGATGTTTTTTCCGGATACAATCCCTTTCGCGTTTCGAACGTCGTTGTTTTCAAGGACTGGATGGAACAACACAAAGGAAAAGCGCCCTTCATCCTGGTGCGCGGGATGATGTTTCAAAATGGCCGCCACTTGAGGCAGGTCGCAACCCGGGAGGATTTGCAATCCGGCGAAGGGGCATTTTGGGTGGACCGGGAGAAGGACGCGGTCTTTGTGCGACCCCATGGCGACTTGCCCCCCGGGGAGCAGGAGTTTGAGGTCACCGACAGGGAAACTCTTTTTGCCCCCCCTTCTCTTTTTTGTTCCAAGTGCAATCAACTCCACCCGACCGCCGGCCTGGGTTTCATCCGGGTCAAAGGCTTTGTTTTTGAACACGCTGCCGGTCCGTGGCCGTTGTATCAACTGGGGGCTGTTTCCACCGGGGCCGGCCATCATTGGATTATCGAGGAGAACACGATCCGCTGGTCCAACGGAATCGGAGTTGATCTCGGAACCCTGCACGGGCATCAGCCGGAGAAAATCAGGCAGACGGTGGGCCACCACATTGTCAGACGCAATACCGTAACGGACTGCGGGATTTCCGGAATCTCCGGACTGGGCGCCAAAGACAGCCGGGATTTCGGCCTGTTGATCGAGGATAATGTTCTCGTAAGAAATTCGTTTCATGACGTCGAGGCCACTCTTCAGGAATCCGCCGCCATCAAGACCCATGTCAACCGGCGGTGCCTGATCCGGCGCAACTTCATCGCGCAAACCCACGGGGGACCGGGGATTTGGATGGACTGGAACAACGGGTTTTCCCGGTGCACGCAGAATGTGATCCTTGCAACCAGGTCCTCCCACGGCGCGATTTTCTGCGAGTTTTCCGCGGATCCGAACCTGATTGATCGAAACGTGATCTGGAACTCCGAGGGAAACGGAATTTACGAGCACGACACCCGGGGGAATATCTTCTCGCATAATTTTATCGGGCGCAGCACGGAGAGCGCCTTCTTCCTCAAGGGGAAAATTTCTGAGCGCCAGCTTGAGGGACGCGATCCTTTGGTGGCCGGCGATCAAGTGGTTATCAACAACCTGCTTTTTGCGAATGCGCAGCCGAATAAAATCCTCGGCGCTCCAAGCCGTGTCGAGGGAAACTCCGAGAGCGGCAGCGCGGATTTGCAGGTTGATGAAACGGTCGAACTTGAGCTTTCCCTTGCCGGGCCGGCGATTTCCGTCACCCCTTTGGATCTTGTGAGCCGGGATTTTTATGGGAATCCGTTCCCCGAAGGAGCCGTCGCGCCGGGGCCATTTGCGAAGATTTCAACAATTCCGGCGAGATTTCAAATCTGGCCGATCTGTTCAAAGAGTCCGCATTTGCCAAAATAGAAAACCGCATCCCAATCCACAGTCCAATTATGAAAATGTTCATGAACCATACCACCGTGAGAATCGTGCCTCTGATGATCGCCGCCACCTTCTTTTTCCGGGGGCCATTCCTGCATGCAGGGGAATCCGGACACGAAGCGTTCGTTGTGATTTCGGGGGGGGACTCGGTCGATCTGAGGCCTGCGGAAGATTCTGAGGGAAACCTCAAAACTCCGAAATGGGCGCCTCCCGACAACAAACGGGTTCTCTTCGGGACATTTCCAACAGCCGACGCGTGGCAGGAGGGCTCCGTGTCCTTTGTTCCAGAGAGCGACGGAATCGTTTCACTCCTCCTCCGGGGGCCCCTTGTCCGGCCTCCAGGCGAACCGAATGCACTGGAGCAGATTTTCGTGGATTACGACGTGGTTTCCATCGAGGGGGGAAGCATTCCAAACGGCAGCTTCGAGGAACTGGCTTCGCTGGATGTCCCCGAAGGTTGGAAATACTATGTCCCCAGTGACAACGCGACGCCAATCACCGAGGCAAACCGCGCCCGGGTTCTAGAGGGTGACGCCGCCGAAGGTTCAAAATTTGTGCGGGTTTGGCACAATTCGGCCTTCGCGAACACCTTTCAGGTAAAAGCGGGGCAGAAGGTGACCATTCACTTCTCCTACCGTGAAGCTCCGACCCCCTGAGGCGGAATGAGCGCCATCGCCACCGATTTTTGCCAAGCCATGGTGTGCCGGTGAAATCCTTTCGGTTGTTCACCTCCTCACACATTGAATCCAGAAATGATGCCGTTTCGAATTCTCCTTGTTCTGCTGCTCCTGTCTCCGCTGTGTTTTTCCCAGCGCCAGCCGTCCTTGAAGGTGGTTCTGGTGGGGGACTCCACAGTTGCGGATTACAGGCCCGAAGAAAAAATGAAGGGATGGGGGCAGAAAATCGGGGAATTTGTCTCTTCCGATGTCGAGATCCTGAATCTGGCTCTCTGCGGTGCGAGCACAAAAACATTTTTTGCGACGCCGCGCTGGAATCAGGCTCTTGCATCAGGCCCGGACATTGTGTTCATCCAGTTCGGCCACAATGATTCCCATGCCAGCGGGCAACCCGAATCCACCCCGGCGGATGGCGAATATGCGGACAACATTCGTCGCTATGTCCAGGAGACCAGACGGGCGGGAGCGAATCCCGTTCTTGTAACTCCCATGCACCGGCGGCTCTTTGATGCCCAGGGAAACCCCACCGGCGAATTGAAGCCCTATGCTCTTTCCATGAAACGGGTGGCGGAAGAACTCACCGTGCCCGTCATTGACCTGTATGAGGCCAGCGAATCTGTCCTTCGTCGAACCGGCGAGGAGCAGAGCGCGGATTTCTATGCTCCCGGAGACCGGACGCATTTCAGCGATGCCGGTGCCCGGCTGATGGCCTTTCTGGTGCTGAAAGCCGCACGCGATTGTGATCCGCGACTCAAAGCTGTCATCCGGGACGGGAAGATTGAAGCTTTCGAGGAGCAGCAATCCCTTCGCTGACGCTGGTCGCGGGAGCAGGGCGGATTGCCCCGGGCTGAAAATTGGATCCCAGACGCCGCGAGCATTATTTCTGCTGCATCGGCAAGCACGGATCCCCGTTCGCATCCAACGCGGCATGCCCTATGGTGGACATCCCCTGAGCAAACCCTCCTTATTCCATGAATGATCCGATGAAACCCGGGGTTTATGAAGCCGGAACCCTTCGCTACACGCGCGGCGGCGTGGGAATTCTGTTTGTCTGGCTCCTTTGGGGTGACTTTGCATTCACATTCTTTGAATCGATCTTCGGCAAACTCCTTCCGCTGTATCTCAAGGATCTGGAGGCTTCAAATGCGCTGATCGGGATCATGACCGGGAGCATTGCGGGCCTGATGAACATCATTTTTCTGCCGAACATCAGTCGCTGGAGTGACGGGTATCGCTGCAGGTGGGGCAGGCGCATTCCGTTCCTGCTTGCAGCGACTCCTCTCACAGTGACGGCACTGATCCTCGTCGGTTTCGCTCCGGAACTCGGAACCTGGGCGCACCTTTGCCTTCCGGATTTTCTCGCACCGGCCGTGTCCAAAACCACGCTCATTCTCGGCCTGCTCTGCCTGTTTGTCGTGGCATTTCACTTTTTCAACATGATCCTCGTAAACAGCTATAACTGGCTCCTGAGAGATGTTGTTCCTCAGGAACTCATGGCGGGGTTCCTCTCCTGGTTCCGTGTTGTCGGAATGGCCAGCACCTTCCTGTTTCTCTGGTTTGTTTTTCCCCATGTCATCTCCCACAGGCGCGAGGTTTGCACGGGAGTCGGGATCTTCTATTTTCTCTCTTTCCTGCTCATGTGCCGGAATGTGAAGGAGGGGGAATACCCGGTTTCTTCCAAGCCATCACAGCAGGGTGTCATACGATCTTTCGTCCTCTACTTCCGGGAATGTCTGACCATTCCACTCTATAGAAACTTCTTCATCGCCAACGTCCTTGTGTCTATTGCAGCGACCTGCGCCGGACCATTTTCGGTTCTCTTCGCCAGAAACACCCTGGGGTTGAACATGGAGGATATGGGGAAAATCTTTGCCTGGGGAACCGGGGTTTCGGCGATCCTTTTCGTTCCCATGGGCTGGCTCTGCGACAGGGTTGGCCCTCTTGCGGTGGCGCTGACAGCGCTGGGAATCTTTTTCACAGGCTCTGTTCTCGCCTTCCTTCTTGTGCGCGGACAATCAACATATTTTGTCTACACGCTCGCCGTTTCCCTGCCCGGAGTCGCTTGGAGCCTTGGGCAGTTGGCCGCGACAATGAAAATCTTTCCAAGCGAAAAATTCGGCCAGTTCGCCTCGGCGTTGAATGTGTTTGCCTGCGGAGCCCTGATCCCAGCGAACTTCCTGATCGGCAGGTTCATGGACCTGATGAACAGCAATTACCGGATGGCGTTCCTCTGGAGTGCGATTTTTTACGCATTGGCGATCATTCCAATGATTCTCGTCATCCGCGGATGGAAGAAGCACGGCGGCCCCAACTACGTGGCCCCACTTCCCAAATGAAGTCCTGATTCGGCAAAAGTTCTTCAATCACCGGATCGAGGGTGATGTATCTGCCGAATATGATGCAGGGTCACGACCACCGCACCGGACGCTTCCCCCCGTGCAGGTCTGCTGCTCTCCCCCCCGGCCTTCTTCACGAGTTGGTGAGCGAACTCCACGGATCCGATCCCGACTGCCTCACCCTTTGGCAACGCCATCGCAGGAACCTGAGAAATGCCCTCCGCGAGCTCTATGACAAGGCGGCTGCCGGGAAGCGGGGTCAGGGTGCCCCCAGTTCGTATTCACGGCAGATCTGAGCAATCCGATCGGATCGTGAATCCGGAGAGTTCCAATATGCAATAAAGCATTCCCAAAATGGAAATATCCCCATTCATCGGAAGCGGTTAAATTTCCGGGCATGACGCTCCCCCGCTTCTCTCTTGTCCCGCTCTTTGCGGCGTCTCTGCTGCTTGTGTGCGCCGGTTCCGCGTCCGCGCAAAATCAAACGGTTTCGATCCGTGCGACCGACCCGGTGGCGGTCGAGAAGAACAGCACGACGGTGTCGGATGGCGCACAGTTTGAAATATCGCGGGCGGGTTCGGCGGCGGGGGATTTGGTGGTGGGGCTCACGGCGGGCGGGAATGCGGTTCTTGCAACCGATTTCACCGTTGTTCCCATGGGGGCAACCACCTCGGTGACGATCCCGTCCGGAAAGGCTTCGGTGGTGGTGGCCGTCACCCCGGTGGACAATACCACCCAGCAGGACGAGCGGACGCTCACCCTCACGGTCGCGCCGGGCGCCGGATATACGGTTGGGGAAGATGCCTCAGCCTCGGTCCGCCTGCTCGACATGGACAAGGCGGGCAGCAGCACGTTCACCGGAAATGCCGATCTGTTTTACAGCTACAAAGTTTACACAACGACCTATGCAAGCCAGACCGCAAGGATCGCCATTCCAACCTATCGCGGGGTCGAAGTGCCGGTCGTGCGAGTGGCGGCGGATGGTGTTTATCCGCAGTGGATGGCACGGTGGGCTTATGACAACGGGGTCGCTTTCTACTCGGCCAACAACTGGAACATGACGCTCAGTTTTCTGTCCGTCCTGGCATCAGCTTCAAGTCACCCGGAAGTTGCCAATGCCATGCTCATCGGAATTGGGACGTCCTCGGGTGCGACCGGAGCCTGTCAGATGGCCGACAAAAACACCAGCAGATCGGTTTATGTGATGGGCATCACCGGGGCATCGGCGAAGTATTCGCCTTCGCTGACAACCCACGCCGAGTTTGACGACGCCTACAAGTTCCACAACGGCGAGGGGCGGGGAGCGTCATTCGGAGGAATCAATATTTCGGAGAACCGTCTCCGCCACACCTATTGCTATGACCTCGGCGAGCAGAAGGTCTTTTTCTACGACAAATTCATCAAGCTGCGCACGGACTACCAACCGGGTGTCGCCGGGCGGGATCCCGTCCTCGGGCCCTTGGTGGGCCGGGAGATCGATTACTCGAAGGGTTACATCGGGGAGGCACGGTTCGGTTCGGAGTTTTTCAATTACGCAACATGGGAGGCCCGCACGATCCCGGTGGCGGATTACAACAAGGTCACCGGCAACGAGGCTGTCAATGGTTCATGGCTGCCCGATGCCGCCACGGCCGCCGCGTGGCGGGCGTTTACGAACCGGGGTGAAAACCACTGCCTGTGGGACTTTCCCCAGCTGGGGATCAAGGACGACATGGCCTCGAACAACACCATGGTCTGCATGATCAACACCGCCCAGACCCAGCCGTGCGTGGTGGATACCGGGCTTTTTTCCGACGCCGACCTCTGCGAATTTTACGACAACGAAACATTGGTGGCCACCGACCGGAGCGCACGCACCGACTCCGGGGGATACCGCGTGTTCGACCACACCTACGGGTGGGATGCCTCCCGGCTCGGGGCGCGCGTCCTGCATGCGGTGCTCGTCAATTCGACGACCGGCAAGCGGGTACAGGTTGCGCCGACCCGTGTGGTCTATGTGGTTCCCCACGAGAACGGACACAATACCGCCCCGACAATCACGCCGGTCTCCGCCATGAGCGTGGATGCTCCGACAACAACAACAACCATCGACATCCCGTTCACGGTTGGCGATGCGGAGGTTTCCCCCGAGAGCCTGCTCGTCAAGTTTGGTGCGCCGGACGAGGCGATGATGAGCTACACGACGGCTGATTTCACCTCCACCATCACCGGCACCGGAGCCAACCGCACACTCAGTATCACGCTTGATCCGGCCACGGTAAACAAAGGCGGCGCAATCGGCGGCATTCTCATGGTCGGCGACGGTGAACTCTCCGCCAACGCCTACGTCACCATCAACATCCGCAAACCCGGAGTGGCTCCCTTTTTCCATTCGATCCAGAGCATCGGCTCGATGAGCTTCGTGAGCAACGAAGTCGGCTACGATGAAAATGCTCCGGCTGGTGACAGTATGAACATGTGCGTTGTCGTCAATGGCTGGTCAAAGGAATGGTCGATCACCGTCCGCGATTGGGACACCGACCCGCGCAAGTTGACCCTCACCGCCGTCTCGAACACCCCCGCCACATTGCCAACGGAAAACATCGTGATCGCCGGTTACGGCCCCTACCGCACGATTCAGGTGCGCCCGATCGCCTACGGCACCCAGGACACAAGCCTCACCCTCTATCTCAGCGACGGAGCCTCGCAGGTCACGCGCACCTACAAATTCCATATCGTCGAAAATCAGGACAATTACGAGCAGGACGACGACTACAAGAACACCGCTCCGCATATCGGCTGTATCCCCGACCAAACCGCCTACAGCAGCGAACAATCCCCGCGTGTCTATTTTCAGGTCGCGGACTACCACACCGCCTCGGAGGATCTCGGGGTCGGCAATGCCCGACTCCAGGTCCGCGCATTCTCGGACAACGAAGAGGTTGTTCCCAACAGCTCGATCTTCGTGGGCGACCCGGGCCAGGCCCGCTGGATCTCGATCCGTCCTCCGGCGGGAGTTTCCGGTTCGGCCAACGTGACGGTCACGGTCACCGATGAGGCGGGGCTCAATGCGTCTTCGAGATTCAAGGTGACGGTCGGAAAGGTGTCGCCGTTTCTGGATTCGGACATGGCGGGGACCGAAACGATGGCATCCGGAGGATCGAAAACATTCCGCGTCTCCGCGCACGGCGGCGAGCTTTCCTACCAATGGTATCTCGGGGCATCCGGCGACACCTCGCACCCGATCAGCGGGGCAACCGGCCCGACTCTTGACACGGGAACCCTTTCCCAGAGCGGCCAGTATTGGTGCCGCGTGAGCAATTCGCTCGGGCACAACGACAGTGCCACACAGACCGTGAACGTCATCTCGGAGCCTCCGGCGATCACGGCCCAGCCCCAAAGCAAAACCGCCAACGATGCGGATCCGGTGCGCTTCTCTGTGACAGCCACAGGAGAGGGGCTTTCCTACCAGTGGTTCGCCGGGGCCGGTGGCGACACCGCCGCTCCGGTTGCGGGAGCGACCTCGGATACACTCACGGTGAGCGCCGTCAATGGAGCATCCTACTGGTGCCGCGTGAGCAATCTTGCAGGCACGGTGGACAGTGCCGCGGCGGGCATCACGACGGTTGGGTGGTATGCCTACCACGACATGTATTCCACCGCGCAGATCAGCGATGGCAACCATGCCAATGTCTCCGAGGGCTCGGTCACGGGCACCGCGTATTTTCTCAGGAATTTCTCCAACAATGCCACGCTTGGCACCCCGACAATCACCTTCATCGACAGCGGAACACGCACCGCGCTGACGACCGGAGCCAACCCCTCCCCGGGAACCGACGCCCACGCGCTCTTCAATGGGAAGATCGGGGTTGGCGCGAAATCGGACAAAATGACCAACCCGTCGAGCTGCCGGATCACATTTTCCGGTCTCACCCCCGGACGCAAATACAGTGTCGCCTTCTACGCCTGCCGGAACAACTTCACGAACCAGTCCCAGTTCACGATTGAGGGAGCCGGCGGCTATGCGGCCGCCTCCAGCGCGGGCGTGACGCTTGGCGGAACGAACGGAAACACGACGGCAGTGGTCGAGGCGGGCGCGACGGCGGATACCGACGGACGGGTCGTTCGATGGGACAACATCACGCCCACCGCAGGAGGCGGCACATCGTTCAGCGTGCTCGTCAACAAGAGCCCGCTCGGTGGTGCCAGCAACGATCTGATCCTTCCCCAGGCAACCATGCTCCGCGAATACGTGGCGTCCACCCCCGTGCTTCTCTCCGCGACCCCGGGCGTGAGTGTCGCACCCGGCGGACAGGCGACCTTCCATGTCGAGGCCGAAGGCTCGGGGCTTTCCTACCAATGGTATCGCGGCAACTCGGGCGACACCTCGAATCCCATCACCTGGGATGCGTCTTCGGGCACCTACACGACGGAGTCCCTCGCCACCGGGGCAAGTTATTGGGTCCGCATTTCCGGAAGCGGCACGTCGGTGGACAGCGCCACCCTCACGGCGGTTGTCGATCCCGGGCAGCTTGCTCCACGCATCGTGACCCAGCCGGGCGATGTGTCGTGCGACGAAACCAATCCGGCCACCTTCACTGTAAATGCCACTTCCGCCACCGGATACCAGTGGCGCAAAAATGGTGAGGCAATCCCCGGTGCCACCTCCACCACCCATGAAATTCCCGCCTGTGCCTTGGATTCCGCGGGCTCCTACGATTGCGTCGTGAGCAATGCAAACGGCTCCGTGACCACCGGCGCGGCGAAGCTTTCCGTCCGGCCCGGACGCCCCCCGGTCATCGTCTTCCAGCCGGACGCATGGCATTACCGGTTTACCGACGAGGGCAGCACGATCAGCTCCAACTACAATACCGCCAATTACATGAACTGTTTTGCGAGCGGCACGGGACCGCTCACCTTCCAATGGCGGAAAGATGGTGTCCCGATCCCGGATGCCGGGGACATTTACCTTTACGATCAGGCCACCTTCGAAAGCAGAGTCTGGTTTTCCAGCGATTCGGGGGTTTACGATTGCGTGGTCAGCAATGCGTTCGGATCGGTTGTCAGCGACAGCCTTGTCGGGGTCGTGAATTACAGCGACACGCTCCATGCGGGCGGAAAAGCGGGCTGCCTGACTGCGCCTTCCCCGGACAGCGGCACTCCGAAATGGATCGATGTGGTCGCCGGGGGGAGCGTGACCCTCGATTTTGTCATCCGTGGTGGCAGCGGCACCCTGATTTTTGGGGAACGGAACGGCTACAATGGTGGAAATTTCACCCCGTTGGATGAAGTCACCACAGCGACCAATCCGAACCACTACTACCATTATTCCCATACCATCCCGGATGTCGGCACAAACCCCAACGGCTACGCATCCAACAGCAGCCTCCAGCCAAGCTACGAGTTTCTCGTGCCCGGGGGGGGAAACAACTATTCCCGTGCCACCCTTTCTTTCGAAAGTCCGACCGCTCCGGATTTGATCGTCGCATCGGCTTACAACTACATTGGGTCAACCTTTGTTCCCGTGTATTATTACCTGTCGAGAGACCTCGCCGTGGGCGAGCCGGTCTTTGCCGTCGCAGTGACCTCACTCGGCACGGCACCCTTCACCTATCAATGGTACAAGGATGGCATTGCCATCCCGGGGGCCACCCGGGCGGTTTACATCGACAACGACATGCAGCCAGCCGATGCGGGAGCCTACCATGTCCTTGTCGCAAACAGCGCCGGCTCCTACACCGCCTATGCCATCAATTGGACGGTTTCGTCCGAGCGTTTCTTCATCAGTTCCCAGCCGCAGAACACCACCGTGGCGGTCGGAAGCCCCGCGAGCCTTGCCATCGCAACAACCGGGGCAACGCCCACATCGTATCAGTGGAAACGCAACAACGTGGAAATCCCGGGCGCCACGGAGGCAACTTACACCGTTCCCTCCACAACCCCGCAGGACGCGGGGCGCTATACTTGTGTTGTCGAGCGGACATGGCCGGTCTGGGATGAGGAATTCCAGGAGTGGCATGATGATCTGGATATCGAGACGTCCAGTCCGGCCGACATTGTCGTCATCGCGCCGCCGACGATTGCCGACCAGCCACTCAGCCAGACAGCCACTCCCGGCCAGACGGTGACATTCCGGGTCTCCGCTGTGGGAAGCCTGGATTTCAGCCAGGCGGACCTCAGTGGACCGGATGTGGATTTCACCTATCAGTGGCGCAAAAATGGCGTCGCCATCGACGGGGCCACCTTCACCAACCTCACCATCGCCTCCGCAGCCGAATCCGATGAGGGCAGCTACGACTGCGTGGTGACGAGCACGGTCGGTGCCGGATCGGTCACTTCAACCGCCGCCACGCTCAGTGTCCTTCCACCCGCACCGGCATTTGTTTCCCAGAGCGAAGGCGTTGTCGTCAACCAGGGCGAAGGGGCGACGCTCAACGTCTCTGCCACGGGGGCATCCCTCACCTACCAATGGTATCGCGGCGCACTCGGCGACATGAGCAACCCGATTGCAGGTGCCACGGCAAACAGTCTGAGCACCGGATCTCTCACGGGATCATCCCTGTTCTGGGTCCAGATTTCCAACGCGGGCGGTTCCGTTTCTTCCCGTGCAATCCCGGTGGACGTAACACAGCCCACTCCGCCCACGATCACAAGTCAGCCCGTGGGAACCATCCTCCCGGTTGGCGGCTCAACCACACTCTCCGTCTCCGCAAATGGCACCTCCCCGTTCTCGTATCAGTGGAAGAAAAACGGGGCGCCCATCGGGGGAGCCACCGGTGCGACGCTCGCCCTCTCAAATGTGACCGCCGCGGACACGGGTGCCTACACCTGTTCCGTGGTCAATATTTACGGATCAGCCGTTTCCCTTCCTGCAACGGTGGTTGTCTCGGGAGTTCCGATCATCACCTCGCACCCGTCGGATGCCGTCATTGCGCAAAACCAGACAGCAACTCTCGCCGTTGTCGCAACCGGATCTTCGCTCTCCTACCAATGGTATGAAGGGACAAGCGGCGTCACATCCACACCGATTGCCGGGGCGACATCGGCCGACTTCACCACGCCCTCGCTCGTCGCCACAACATCCTACTGGTGTCGGGCAAGCAATGCCGACGGAACCGCCGACAGCAATACTGCAACCGTGCGCCTGCCCAATTGGGAGGCCTATCACGACACGGTCGAACTCGGCGACAACGGCGGAGCCAACGCCACCCAGAATGCCGTCACGCTCACCAGTGCGCCAACAACAAGCGTACCCGTGGTCACCACACTCAAAAACTTCGTGACCGGAGCCGACCTGGCCGGGCACGCGCTCACCCAGTCACGAACGGTCTCGGCACCCTCTGTCGCCAGTAACAACGGTGGTGCCGTTGCACCGGCGGCCGGCACCGATGCCCACAAACTTTTCGGCGGCAAGATCGTGGTCGGACAAAAGACGTACCAGATCGCCGGGGGGAGCACCTACACGTTTGCCTTCTCGGGATTGGATTCCAGCAAGCACTACGCGGTCGCCTTCTTCGCCTCGCGCGACGATTCGCGCTACACGGTCAAAACCAAACTCACCCTTCTCGGGGCCACCGGGTGGACGAATGCCAGCAGCAACGGGACGATCGCGCTCGCCGGAACAAACGATGCTGCCATCGAAGTCGATGTCTGCGCCGGTTCCGCAGCGGCGGGTCGGGTCATCCGATGGAATGACATTTCGATTTCCGGCTCCACCTTCAGCGTCAGAGCCGAACTGGGATCCAACGGCTCCAGCTTCGTGGTCCCGCAGTGCGTGGCTCTCATCGAATACGATGTGCCGACCGAAGTCGCGGCCCCGGAGATCACCTCCCAGCCGGTTGGAGCCAACATCCCGTCCGGAGGAAGCCACACCCTTGCAATCGCCGCCACAGGCACCGGCCTCGCCTACCAGTGGTTCGAGGGATTCAGCGGAGACACCTCGATACCCGTCGCAGGAGCGACCAGCGCTTCCTTCACGACTCCCTCCCTCACGACCACAACGTCGTATTGGGCCCGGGTTTCAAATGCGAGCGGATCCCACCAAAGCCACACTGCAACCGTCATGGTCGCCTCCGCTTCTCAAACTCCTCTGCAAACATGGGCCGCCAACCACGGACTCAGCGGTCCCGACGCGGAAGCAAACGCCACGCCGCACGGTGACGGCGTGCCGAACCTCGTCAAGTTTGCCCTTGGGCTTCCCGGAAACGCCGCCGCCCATCCCAACAACCTGCCCGGCCTGGAGCCTTCCGGCACCGGCCTCGGCTTCACATTCCACCGGGGTACGGACGACGTGCGCTACGTGGTCGAATCCTCGACCACACTCGCGCCCGACTCCTGGACCACGGAATATACTCTTGAAAAACAGGCCGATCCGGAAAGTGTGGGTGGGGAGATCACTGTGGAAATTCCGCTTGGAGCCGAGACCCGGAAGTTCCTGAGGCTTCGCGTTCAGGAATAGCCCCGTTCCGGGCTCCCGGCCGGAATCCCCGGAGGGTTGATTTGCCCGGGACTTGGGACTACCCTCCCCGGTTGAGATGCCCGACACATCCCAACAACACCTTCCAAATTATCGCACAATCGCCCAAGCCTGCGGTGTCGGCAAAACAACAGTCGGACGGGTGCTTCAAGGAGTGGGCTATGTCTCCGCAAATGTGCGCCAGCGTGTTCTCGATGCGGCGGCAAACCTCGGATATCAACCCGATCCTTCGCTGGGAGCTTTGTCGCGACGAAGATGGCCGAAAGGCGCCCAACCACACACCGTGACACTCGCCTGGATTTTCCGGGGAAAAAAGGGCACACCAAGCCCGCAGGCCCCGGAATTCCGGGGTGCATGTGGTCGTGCCGCGGAATTGGGATACACGATTGATTCGTTCAACCTTTCCGACTATCCCGGTGCGGCAGCCCTGAGTCGTGTGATCTACAACAGAGGAATCCGCGGCGTGCTCGTTCAGGCTCTCCGGGACGGGGAACAAATCAATCTGGACTGGCCGCTTTTTTTTACAATTTTTGTCGGCCCGGAAAACGATGTTGCCCGCGTCCACAATGTACTCGCGGATTTCCGTGCAGCCATGCACCAGGGAGTCACAAACTGTCTGGAGCGGGGATATCGTTCGATCGGAATCGCGCTCATGAACTACCAGGCATCCGGAACGAATGTGCCTTTTCGCGCCCAGGCTCTCTACGAGCGCGAGCGCGTGGAGTTCGCGCTCGGCCCGCAGCCGCCCCTGTTTGAGTTCCAGCCGAAGGATCCCGATGCCGTGCCTTTCCGGAAATGGGTGAAATCCCACCGCGTGGATGCCATCGTCTCCACCCACATCCAGCCGTACTATTTCCTGACTTCGCCCAACGGCCCCGCTCATCGGTTCAAGATCCTGAGGGTGCCGCAGGACATCGGTTTTATCTGCCTGCGCGAAGCTCCCGAGCTTCCCGACCTGACACACATGGACCTGAGGGAGTTCGAACAGGGGCGTCAGGCGGTCGACCTCGCGCACCAGCAGCTGCAGCACGGGATGATTGGACGCCCCGAAGTTCCCCTCAGGTTGCTCATCCCTCCAGCCTTTGTCTCCGGAAACACCCTGCCTGCACTTTCCCGGCCAACCCGCCGGGTCACTCCGGGAGAGAACGCCAGATCGAGCGCAAACTGTAAGCAAGCATTTTCGGCTGGCGGTCGCGGGTGAAAACTCCCTTGCGGTTCCCAAGCGCTCTCCGGTCATTCTGGCCGGTCCGGAAATCACACATGGCCCAAACATGCCCGCCGATCACGAAAGGACACTTCCGTATTTGTTCGATAATCCGAACGACAAGTTCGTCCTGATAATCTTCCGTCCAAAGTTCGGACGGCAGCGCGTGAAATCCCGCCACACTGTCAGCCCCGAACTCCGTCACGAGGATTGGTCTTCCCCCGGCACGTTGGTGTACGGTTTCCAGAAACCCGGAGAATCCGTCCACGGAGCTTGAGAACGGGTTGCCTCCTCCGTACCAGCCCGGGTAGGCATTCACGCCGATCACATCGAAGAGATCCAGGCAGACATCCCGGTCCCCGAAACACGTCACAAACATCACCGGACGGGATTGATCCACCGAACGCGCCACGCCGGCGACTTTTGCAAAATAGGCCCGGGCCGAATCCTGAAACGACATCGGTTCATTTGCGACACACCACATCACGACACTGGGGTGGTTGTAATCGCGCAGCATGTACTCGCGCTGGACGGCGCAGTGGGTTGCCAGCGACCTTTCAGTTGCCAGGTCCGGCACAATACCGACGCCGGGCGATTCCGATATGACCATGATGCCGAGCTCGTCGGCCATGTCGAGTTGCTCCTCGGAATACGGGTAGTGCGACGTGCGGAAAGAATTGGCCCCGATCCATCGCAGAAGTTCGAAATCCCGCACGTTTGCAGCCGGATTGTGTCCCCTCCCGGTCAGCGGCGCATCCTCATGGCGGCCGAAACCCTTGAAACAGACGGGTTCGCCGTTCAGAAGGAACTTGCTCCCCAGAATTTCGACCTTCCGCACACCAAACCTTTGCCGGTATGTGTCGACTACCCGCCCGCCCTGCATCAATTCGACACATGCATGGTAGAGGGCGGGATCCGTCGGCGACCACAACCGCGGGGAAGACAGGAGAATCTCACCGGTTCCTGCTTCGGGGGCAAAACCCACCGAATCACCGGTCTCCTCGACAGTAACCCGGATGTGGTCTCCCCCACCGGAAATCCCGACGCGGAAAGTCAGCCGGGCCCGGCCGTTGCCGATGAAACTGTCTACGAAAACATCGGAGATGTGGTTTCGGGGGGTCGTGTAAAGAACGACCGAACGATGGATGCCTCCGTAGGGAAAAAAGTCGAAATTCCCCGGCGGTTTGTTGTTCCCCATATGGATGTCCGTGCCCGGCATGCGGAGTTCACCCGGCGGAATGCTGTCGGGGGTCAGCCGTGTATTGATGCGGACGACGATCCGGTTGTCTCCCTCGCGCAGGTGATCCTGCACTTCAAATTCAAACGGAGTGTGCCCGGTTTCGTGCGCTCCCAGATGCCACCCATTGATCCAGACATCCGCACTGTAGGAAGCGGCTCCGAACCGAAGCATGATGCGGCGGCCTTTCCAGGAACGCGGGATGCGCACATCCGTCTGGTACCAAACCAACCCCCAGTGGTTCCGTTCGCTGTAGGTGGTGAAAAGATCGTTGAAGCTGCAGGGCACCGGAACGCGCTTTTCCGGCTCAAAGCCGTCACTCCAGTCCGCCGGGTCATCCCCCGGCCATTGGAAGCGAAAATCCCAGAGACCGTCCAGGGACGTCATTTCCCGAAATTCATTGAGTTGGGGACGAAGCATAAATTTTATTCCGGTTGGGAGCGCCGCAGCTCGAGGGCTGTCCGGATTTCCTCGGAACGTTCGCGGGTCAGCGGATAGTTCCGCAGGAGCAAAAGCGCCAAAAATGAACCCAGCATGGGTGCCAGACTGAAGAGAATCCTCATGCGCAAGAACACGCCATCCGGTTGGGCGGCACCGTTGTTCACATCAAAACCCGTCAGCACGATGATCCAGCCAGACAAGGCAAGGGCAAGCGCTCCTCCCAACTTCATCACCCAGCCCCCGACCGCTCCGAACATTCCCTCCCGGCGTCCTCCGTGCTCCAGTTCATCCATGTCGACAATATCCGCCTGCATGGAGCTCATCACCACAAAAACCGATGAGATGCCAATCGAAAAAAACACCGGCAGCACAAGCTGCAACCAGGGATGGTGCGGGTTGACGCAGAACCATTTGAGCCCGCTCCCGGCGATGTAAAGCCAGAGAGCCAGGTCGAGAACCCGGTGCTTGCCCAGTTTCCGGCAAAGGAATGCGGTCAGCGGGATCGCCACCAGGGAGAGTGCCAGCCCCAGGGAACCCACGACCCCGCTCAATGTCGCTCCCGCCGCTTTGTCGCCCCCGAAAACATAATACACATTGAGGTAGAGACCGATCGTCCCGAAGAGGCCGATGTTCAACGTCATGATCACCCACACAAGAAGCAATCTGCGGTAGATGTGGTTTGAAAGGATGTTTGCGATCGATCTCCACAGGCTCTCATGGACGATGACATTGCGGCGATTCGGCCCGGTTGAAAACCGCTCGTGTGTCCCGGTAAAAACCACCAGAGCCGCCGCAGCCCCAATCCCTCCGAGCACAAAACCCAGAATTTTCGCCCCGAGGATGGACCCCGGAAACAGTTCCATGAAACGGAACACCCACTGGTTGACAATTCCCGAGATTTTTTCCACGACGCTCCGGTAGGCAACCACTCTGGTGCGCTGGTCGTAGTCGGTCGCAATTTCGATCCCCAAGGCATAATAAGGGCCCGTGAAAATCGTCGATGTTGTCAGAAACAACAGGGAAAGGATCAGATACCAGGCCAGATAGGTCCGGGGTGCCCAGTCGGCGCCGACCTGGAAAAATAGCGCCGTGACGATGGCGGTCAGACAACCGCCGACAAGCAGGTAGGGACGGCGACGCCCCCAACGGCTCTTCGTCCGGTCGCTCACATATCCCATGAGAGGATCCATCAGGGCATCCCAGATCTTTGCGATGGCCCCGACCGTTCCCAGAAAACCGGGACTCACACCAAGCACCATGTTGAACACCGGATACGTCAGAGCCTGAATAGAGCCCGCAGGGAGCCCCGCTGCCAGAGAGCCCAGGGAATATCGGATCAGTTCACGCCGGGTCGGCGGCGGAGAACTCTCCGGAGAATTCACCGTTGATGGGGAAAGCACTCTCACCCGGCAATCATACCGAATCAGGTGATGAAACGACATATTTCACATGGAACATGTCCCATATCGCCCGTGTCTTCCACGATGCCGGAAACCCCGCGGTCCCAATGCAAGGACGGCATTTCGAACCATTCCGCCCGATCAACTGGAAGCGGAGTTCATTCCCTTTTCTGTCAAAGCGTTCCGGATGGCTTCCAAAGCCTTTTGCGCCTTTGCTTCCGTGAAGCGGAAAGCGGGCCAGGCCACCGCCAGAAGCGGCTCTTCCGGGCTTTTTCCCGCCCCCCATGTGGTCAGGGCAATGACCCCTTTTCCGGACTCTTCACGGTTCCATGCGACGCCGGTTGCGTCAATTTCCCTGAGCTCGCTCCGGATCTTCGACGAGGTGATGCGGCGGCGAAGGTGCGGGGTCCGGCTCAGCGCCATCTTGCCGAGCGCACTGCTTTGAAGATTGTGCCTGGTCAACGGGACCGGGGCCATTTCACCCTTTCCCTGCTTTCAGAAGCCAGACAGGGGGGATTCCACACCTCGGATCCGGGCGTAAAAAACGGAAACTTCAATGCCCCGCCCGGTTCGCGAAGAGTGTTCGTCTAATCACGATGAATCACTTGTCGAAGGAGAGAGGCATGAGAGGCATTCATAAAGTTGAAATATCCAAAGAAAACCAAGGCCGCTGGAGAATGCCCCGTTCACCCCATGCTTGCCTGTTTTGAACCGGGTTTGCAAGTGTCGGTTCTTCGTTCCACATCCGGAAGATCCAGGAACCGGAAGCGGCGGATTTCTTCCCTGATTCGGGATTCATTTTGGACCGAAATCCCTCCGGTTCAGGGTGCCTCGCCTCAATGCCGTTTGGCATGGAGGCAAATTGCTCAGCCCGAAGACTCGTCCTCCAGCAGGCGTCTGAAGCCGGTGACAAGGACCATGAGTTTCGCTTCACAGAGCTTCGCTTTTTTAACCATGACTTTTTGTCGCTGCGTTTCCTTGCGGAACACGCTCACAAGGCCGCCCACAGTCGTGCAAGGATTTTTCCCACGCTTTTGCCCGCTGTGCAGGCGCCTGCCGAGGAATCGTTGTTGCCCCATCACCCGTCTGACCGTTCTGATCGCGAATTGATTGCGCGGCTTGTTCTCGCAAGCCTTCACAGCTCCCTTTGGGCGTCAGTCGGCGATTTCCGCGTAACGGTCGCGGGCCATCTCCAGGCTCAACTGCTGGATTTGTGCGGAATCTTCCATGGAGAGCGCCTGCCGGACGAGTTCCTCGCACTGTGAGGCATCCAGGGACTGAACCGCTTTTTTCACCCGGGGCACCACCGCGCTGGTGGCGCTCAACTCATCCACTCCCAGCCCGATGAGCAGGGGCGTCAACAAAACGTCCCCGGCCATCTCCCCGCAGACTCCGGTCCAGATTCCGTTGGCATGGGCTGCATCCACCGCCATCTTGATGAGGCGAAGAATCGCCGGGTGGGTGGGATTGTAAAGATGGGCGATCCGGTCGTTCACCCGGTCCACGGCAAAGGTGTATTGGATCAGGTCGTTGGTTCCGATGCTGAAAAACCGGGCCTCCCGCGCCAGATGATCCGCCGCCAAGACGGCGCTCGGGATTTCAATCATGATCCCCACATCGATATACGGATGGAACGGAACTCCCCGTGCGGCCAACTCCGCTTTGCTCTCCTCGAGAATGGCGTTTGCCTGCCGAAGCTCGTCCAGTCCGGAGATCATGGGGTACATGATCTTCACATTCCCAAATGTTGCGGCACGCAGGATGGCCCGGAGTTGGGTCTTGAAAATTTCGGGATTCTGGAGGCAGAACCGGATGGCCCGGCATCCGAGGAACGGATTCTCCTCCTCGGGCAGGTGGAGACTCTGTGTGGATTTGTCACCGCCGATGTCCAGGGTCCGGATGATGACCCCGTGGGGCTGGGATTTTTCCGCGGCGATGCGGTAGTGTTCGAATTGTTCCTCTTCATCCGGCGGGGCAAGGCGGTTGAGATAAAGGAATTCCGTCCGGTAGAGTCCGATCCCCTCGGCCCCGCTCCCGGTCACCTCGTCGATTTCATCGGGGAGATCGACATTGGCGGAGAGCACGATGTGGCGTCCGTCGAGAGTGGTGGAGGCGGTCTCGCGGATCAGTTCCAGACGCTCGACAACCTCTTCCTTTTCGGACTCGATGCGTCCGTATTCGGCCAGTGTCTCCGGGGAGGGATTGAGGATAAGCGTCCCGGAATAGCCGTCGAGCAGAACATCGTCGCCGCTCGTCAACTGCTGGCAGATCCCGTGCAGGCCGACAATGGCGGGGATCTCCAGCGAGCGGGCCATGATGGCCGTGTGGGAGGTCTTGCTGCCGACCTCGGTGGCGAAACCGAGAACCAGTTCGCGGTTGATCTGCGCGGTGTCCGAGGGGGTGAGATTGTGCGCGACGATGATGTGCGGCCGGTCGTGGGCGGCGGGATTGCGCGCGGCTTTTCCCAGAAGGTGGCGGATGACCCGCCGGGTCACATCCTCGATGTCCACGACCCGTTCGCGCAGGTAGGGATCGTCGATCTGGGCGAGCGTCCGGCAATACTTCTCGGCCACCTTGTGAAAGACATACTCGACGTTGCAGCGTTCCCGGTCGAGGGTCCGGAGCACTTCGTCGATCAACGTGCGGTCCTCGACCACGAGAAGATGCGCATCGAAAATGCTGGCATCCGAGGAACCGATGGCGCTGGCGATGCGCTGTTGGATTTCGAGCAGCTCGGCCCGGGTGGCGATCAGAGCGGACTCAAAGCGCGCGATTTCCTCGGGGAGTTCCTGCGGCTCGATTTTCCGGGAGGCGATTTCCTCGTCCTCCTCCCACTGGACCATCACCGCGCAGTGGGCAATACCCGGAGCAACGGGAATTCCCGTGAATCTTTGTTCTGCTCCGGTTATGTGGGGAGACTCCATCAGGGGGCCACCCCTAACAGATAAAATTCCCTTCGTAAATACCGCAACTACTCTTCTCCGAAGCGGGTTTCAACCAAGTTTTTGATCTCGGCGACCGCCTTGTCGGCGTCGACACCCTCGGCGATGATCTGAAGCCGGGAGCCTTTCCCGGCGGCCAGCATCATGAGTCCCATGATGCTCTTGCCATTGACGCGCTCGCCGTCCTTTTCCACCCACACCTCGGCGCGATAACGGCTGGAGATTTTGACAAACATGGCCGCCGGACGGGCATGGAGTCCGTTCCGGTTGTCAATAACCACCTCTCCCGTGCACCGCTGCACGTCTTCATTTGATTTTTTTTTGGAAAGTATTCCCATTACCGGCTCCGGCGTTCGCTGATCATATGCAGCAATCTCTGGTTGAATTCAACTGCGCTGTTCTCACCCATGTCTTTGAGTTTCTGGTCCAAGGCCGCGACTTCCACGAGGCGTGCCAAATCGCGGCCGGTCCTCACCGGCAGCGTGACATGCGGGATCTTGATGCCAAGAATCTCGTAGGCTTCACGGTCGAGGCCGATCCTATCCACATCTTCGACCTCATGCCAATCTTTCAGTGTGACAACAAAATCGAGGCGTTTTTCAGCCCGGACGGCACCCGCACCGAACATGGAGGCGATGTTGATGATGCCGATCCCCCGCACTTCCATGTGGTAACGCGAGAGGTTGTCGGACATTCCCAGGAGTTCCCGCCCCTCGATGGAGCGGAACCGGGTGATGTCGTCGCTGACGATGCTGTATCCGCGCTCAATGAGGCCGAGAACGCATTCGCTCTTGCCGATTCCGCTGGCCCCGCGGATAAGGGTTCCCACGCCGAGGATGTCCACCATGCTGCCGTGCTCGGAGGAGGACGGGGCGAAGTCAAACTCCAGCGAGATCGTCGCCGCGTTGATGAACTTCATGGTGATCATGCTGGTCCGGAAGACCGGTGTCTCAAATTCCCCCGCCGCCTCCAGCAGGGCCTCCGGCACGGGCGAGTTCCTCGCCACGACAAGGCAGGGCATGTTCTTGGAGAAGAGCCCCCGGAGCCGGTCCCGCAATTCGGGAGCCTTCAGGCTCTTGAGGTAACTCAACTCGGCGGCTCCCAGAACCTGGATCCGCTTGACTGCAAAATAATTGAAAAACCCGCACAGGGCGAGGCCGGGGCGGTTGATGGTCGGTTCGCGGATGAGCCGGTTCAGCCCCCGGGAAGATCCCTCCAGCCGCAGACCCAGCTTCTCCGCATGGTTGGCATAGAAATGCCCGACCGTGATGTGCGGCACGCGGTTGTCGGAGGGTTTTGAAGAGGATTTTGAGGCCATTTGCGCCCGGAGGGTTACATCGTGAACGACTCGCCAAGGTAGAGCTTCCGGCTGATGGGGTCGTTCAGAAGAAACTCCTTGTTGCCCTGGCTTTCGACCCGTCCCTCGTAGATCAGGTAGGCGCGATCCACGATGTTCAGGGTCTCGCGGACATTGTGATCGGTGATGAGGATGGCCAGCCCCTGCTCGCGGAGATCCTGCACGATCTGCTGCACGTCATGGACGGCGATCGGATCGACTCCGCTGAACGGTTCGTCAAGCATGAGCAGGGAGGGATTCGTCACCAGCGAGCGGGCAATGGTGAGACGGCGTTTCTCTCCGCCGGAGAGCGTGAGCGCCTGGTTTTTCGCCAGATGTTCGATGCCGAACCGGGTGAGCAGCTCCTCGCAGCGGCTTTTTCGCTCGGCTTTCGAGGCCTTGGTCACTTCCAGGATGGCCATGATGTTTTCTTCCACGGTGAGTTTGCGGAAGATGGACTCTTCCTGCGGGAGGTAGCCCATGCCATGCCTGGCGCGACGATACATCGCCATGTCGGTGACATCGGCATTCTCAAAAAAGACACGTCCCCCGTTCGGGCGGATCAGGCCGACAATCATGTAAAACGTGGTGGTCTTGCCCGCGCCGTTCGGCCCGAGAAGTCCGACGATCTCGCCCCGCTTCACATTGATGTCCACCCCGTTCACAACGGAACGACCGTTGTAGATCTTGATGAGACCGTCCGTGCGCAGGAGGGGATCTCCCTCCGCGACCGGTTTGCGATTGTCGTTGTTGATCTCTTCGCTCATCTGGTTCCCGCCTCGCTGGTGTCGGTGATCACGGTCTTGCTGCCTCCCACTGTGCGGGATTTTCCGTTCCGGTTGAGAACCATGACCGTGCTTTCCTCGGTTGCGACCTGGTTGTTCATCCCCTGCTGGACGGAGGGCCAGTTCCTGAGCGTCACTTCCCCGGTGGCCGGAATGTAGGTCGCCAGTCCGGAACGTCCGATGGCCTTGGTGGTCTGGCCGCTTTTCTCGGTGTTTTCCTGGACGATCACGACATTGCCAATGGCTTCCGCCACTTCCATGCCCTTGCGATTTTTGCTCAATGTCACCTTGAGGCGGTCGCAGGTGAGGGTGAACTGGGGATCCCGAACGACCACCCGCCCAACAAACTCCGCGACACTGGCCGCGTTGTCGAATGTGGCCTCCTTGTTGGCGGTGATCTCGGTCTTTGCATCGGCCGGCCGGTCTTTTCCAAGACCCGCGAAGGAAGTCAGGGGGGAAGATTCCTGTTTTTCCCCCTGGTTCATGGAAGGGGTCTCCTGCGCGTTGGCGACGCAGATTCCCAGGAAAAAGAGGGCGAGAAGTGAGTGGAGCTTGGTCATTTGACGATGTCTGCAGACTGGATGATCATTCGGATGTTTCCGCGCAGGGTGGCCTGGCGGGTTTTGGTGTTGAATTCGACGGCATCTCCGGTGATTTCAAAATCCTCCCGGCGGATGAGGGCATGGGTGTCCCCGTTGAGCATCCGGGTCTCCAGGTTGAAGACCGAGTGTGGCAGCTCGATGTTGATGGTTTTGCCATCATCATCAAAGGCCTCGATTTTCATGTTCTCCATGTCCACATGCTGCTCGTCCAATTTTTTTGCCACCTCGGCTTCGATGGTCATGAGGAGTTTTCCCTCTTCATTGCGGTGCGGGATCTTGATCCCCTTCACCGGAATCCCCAGCGGCACGGGAATGTCGAAATCTTTTTTCTGCTCCGGCTGTTTTGCAGCGGGCGAAGGGGAAGGCGAAGGTTCCGCGCCGCGGACCGGGGCGGACAGCAGGAAAACGAGGACCAAAAGGCTAAACCACCGCATCGCGCAGAGCCCGGAGTTGTGCAAGAAGCCGTGGAAGATCCCGCAGCGGGATCTGGTTGGGTCCATCGGAAAGGGCTTTTGCGGGATTTTCATGTGTCTCAATAAAAAGGCCGTCGCATCCGGCGGCCACCGCGGCACGCGCCAGTATCGGGGCCAGCTCGCCGTCACCACCGGTCGTCTCCCCGGCACCGCCCGGACGTTGGACCGAGTGGGTGGCATCAAAAACGACCTGACAATTCAACCTCTGCATCCAATAAATGGATCGCATGTCGGCGACAAGGTTATTGTAGCCGAATGTGGTTCCCCTCTCCGTGAAGAAGAAGGCTTTGCAGCCGGTGGCCTCGAGTTTTTTTGCCACATTGGCCATGTC
The DNA here is from genome assembly GCA_964585615.1 of uncultured Chthoniobacter sp. GTDB lineage: Bacteria > Verrucomicrobiota > Verrucomicrobiia > Chthoniobacterales > Terrimicrobiaceae > QYQL01. The sequence continues at coordinate 75,426 of CAZPEN010000011.1, forward strand.
CCAGGGAGCCAGAAACTGGCCTTTTTTCACATTGACCACGCGTCCGCTCGACCCGGCGGCCACGATCAGATCCGTCTGCCGGCACAGGAAGGCCGGGATCTGGAGGACATCCACCGACTCCGCCGCGATTTCGGCTTCCCCGGGAGAATGGACATCCGTCGTCACCGGCACCCCGAACTCCCCCCCGATCTCCCCGAGCAGCCGGCAGCCGTCGCGAACGCCTGTCCCTCGGAAAGACTTCCCCGAGGTCCGGTTTGCCTTGTCGTAGGAGGCCTTGAAAACAAACGCCGCACCCTCTCCGTCACAGATGGCCTTCAGTTTTTTCGCCATCCGGCGGGTGAATGCCGCCGACTCGATCACGCAGGGGCCCAGGATGAACAGCAGTTCCCGGCCCCCGAGTTGGTGGGAGCCTATTTTGACAATCGGTCTTCGCGGCATTCCATCCACACTACGCAGCCCGCCTGATTCCGCAAGCTTTCACCCCAGAGCCTGCACGGCGGACTGGAGTTCGGCGAGGCGGGTCATCCAATCCTGCTGGCGCTGGCGGTGTTCCGCAACGACGGCCGGTGGTGCGTTGTTGACAAAGGACTCGCTGGAGAGCTTGCGGGCGACCTTCTCGATTTCGGCCTCCACCTTCCCGATTTCCGTCTGGAGACGTTGACGCTCGGCGGAAGGATCGACGACGCCTCCGAGCGGGAGGTAAAGGATGCCGATGTCGGTCGGGCAGGCGGCGGAACCGGCCGGGGCCTTCTCGCAGGGCGTGAGCGACTCCGCGTGCAGGAAGAGCGAGAGGGTGGGAATTTCTCCATTCACCCAGTCGGCGGACGGTGTGAACTGCCAGGCAAGACGCTTGTTGGATGGAATATTGTAGGTGGCGCGAAGGTTCCGGGCATGGGAAATCGCGGAATAAACCGCCTCCGCACGGGGCTCGGGTTGCGCGGCTCCGGCTTCCGGCCACGGGGATTCCATGAGGCTCAGCGGACCGAATCCCAGACCGCTCCACAGTTCCTCGGTGAGGAATGGCGTATACGGATGCAGGAGCCGGAGGATGTGCCGGATCGTGAAATCCATCGCGGCCAGCGTCCCCTCCCGCCGGGGAGAATCGAAGTCCGCTTTTGCCGCCTCAATGAAGCGGTCGCAGAAATCCCCCCACACAAAATCGTAGAGCGCCTGCGCAATATCGCTGAACCGGAACCCCTCGTAACCCTCGTTGACGCGCCGGATGGTGGCGTCCAACCGGGCCAGCAGGTCGCGGGCGAAGATCGAGAGATCGTGCTTCGAGGGATCCGCCACCGGATCCACCGCGCCGTGCATGAGCCGGAACCGGCAGGCATTCCAGAGTTTGTTGCAGAAATTCCGGCCTTCGACGATCTGCTGCTCGTCGAACTTGATGTCCTGGCCCTGCGGCGCGATGCGGAGCAGTCCGAAGCGAAGTCCGTCGGCACCGTATTTGGCAATGAGATCCAGCGGATCGGGGGAATTCCCGAGACTCTTCGACATCTTGCGCCCCTGTTTGTCGCGGATGATGCCGGTGAAATACACGCTGCGGAAGGGAATCTCCCCGGTGTATTCGAGCCCGGCCATGATCATGCGTGCCACCCAGAAGAAAATGATGTCGGGGCCCGTGACGAGCGCACTCGTGGGGTAGAATTTCTCCAACGCGGCAGGTTCCATCGTCTCGTGAGCCCAGAGCCACGACGAAAACCACGTGTCGAGCACATCGGAATCCTGCACCCACCCCTCGCCCGGCGACTCGATCTGGCAGCGACACTCCGCCCCCGCCCGACCGCTTCCCCCACCTTCCGGATACCATACCGGAATCCGGTGCCCCCACCAGAGTTGGCGGGAAATACACCAGTCCTGAATGTTTTCCAGCCAGTGGTCGTAGACCTTCTCCCAGCGGTCGGGAAAAAACCGGATGAGGTGGTCGCGGACGGCGGCCCGGGCCTCGTGGGTCTTGGGATATTTCAGGAACCATTGTTCGGAGAGGCGCGGCTCAATCGGAACATCCGCCCGCTCGCTGAAACCGACATGGTTTTCGTGGGGTTCCTCTTTGACCAGGATTCCAAGTTCGCGGAGCTTGTCCACGGCCTCGACCCTGGCCTCGAACCGGTCGAGCCCAACGAAGTCCTCGCCCGCAAATTCGTTCAGGGTGCCGTCCGGGTTCAAAACATCCACGACCGGCAGGTTGTGGCGCAGGCCGATCTCGTAGTCGGTCTTGTCATGGGCAGGAGTCACCTTGAGAACCCCGGTGCCGAAGGCGAATTCCACCGCCTCGTCGCCGATGATGGGAATGACAGCCTGATCCTCAAGCGGAAGCGGCCGGCGCACGTGGAGGCCGACAAGGGCACTGTAACGCGGATCCTTCGGGTTCACGGCCACCGCCGTGTCGCCCATGATCGTTTCCGGCCGCGTAGTGGCAATTTCCAGGAAGGTCCCGGGCCGTTCAACGATCTCGACCTTGAAGTGGTAAAGGTAGCCTTTCTGCGGCTTGGGAATGACCTCTTCGTCACTCAGGGCGGTCAGGGAGACCGGGCACCAGTTCACCATCCGTTTGCCCCGGTAGATGAGCCCCTTGGAATGCAGATCCACGAAGACCTCCTGAACCTTGCGGGCATAGGCTTCGTCCATCGTGAAGCGTTCCCGCTGCCAATCGCACGAACAGCCGAGCTTTTTGAGTTGTTTGATGATGATCCCGCCGTGCTTTTCCTTCCATTCCCAGACGCGCTTGAGAAATTCCTCGCGACCGAGATCGTGGCGGGTCTTTTTTTCTTCCTTGCGGAGTTTGCGTTCGACAACCGTCTGGGTGGCGATACCGGCGTGGTCGGTGCCTGGAAGCCAGAGAACCTCGTGCCCGGTCTGGCGCGCATGGCGGGCAAGAATATCCTGGATCGTGTTGTTCAGCACATGGCCGAGAGTCAGGACTCCGGTGACGTTTGGCGGCGGGATAACGATCGAGTAGCCGGGCTTCGGAGAAGAGGGATCGGCGTGGAAAAGTCCCTGCTCCTGCCACCAGGAATACCATTTGTCTTCCACCAGACCGGGTTCGTATGCTTTGGAAAGTTCGGACATCGGACCGCGTATTGTGGCCGAATTGGCGGCGGATTCAATCGGCTTTCACACGAAAAATCCCTTGCACCCGCGCCCTCCCACCCGCAATTTCGGCCCCGGTGCGAATCTCAGCCGTCATCTTTTTGGTTTTCCTTGCCGCCCTCCAGGCGGTTTCCGCGCAGTGGAACGTGGTTCTGCACGAGGGACGGCGCTATGTTCCGATTGCCGATGTCGCCAATTTCTACAAACTCAACGCCCCGGACATCGCGGGAAATTCCTTCACCCTCACCGGGCAGGGCCGGACAATCCGCGGGAATGGCGGCGGGCGCGAGGTTTACATCAACAACGTCAAATACGTGCTCTGCTTCGATGTCATCTCCAAGGGCGGCCGCCTTCTCATCTCGGCCATGGATGTGACAAAAATCATCGAGCCCGTGATGCGTCCGGGAAAAATCAAAAATGCGACGGCGGTCCGCACGGTGGTCCTCGACGCCGGCCACGGGGGGCACGACAGCGGGGCCAGGGGACCGCTGGGCGTGGAGAAGGAGGCCACGCTGGATGTGGTGCTCCGGGCAAAAAAACTCCTCGAAGAAAACGGCTACAACGTCCGCGTCACGCGCATGACCGATGTGTTCGTCCCCTTGGAAAAGCGGGCGGCCATGGCGAACAAATACCCGAATGCGATCTTCGTCAGCGTCCATTTCAACAAGAGCAACACCCCCGGCGGCACCGGCATCGAGACTTACGCCCTCGCACCACGGGGCGTCCCCTCGATGGACGAGGAAAACCTGAGCTACAGCGACTTCAAACCCTACCCCGGCCACCAGCGGGATCCCGAGAACATCGCCCTGGCAACAGCCATGCATTCCTCGCTGCTTCGCCACCTGCGGCTTTTTGACCGGGGGATCAAGCGGGCGCGGTTCGTTGTGATCCGCGATGTGGACATTCCCGGTGTGTTGCTCGAAGGCGGCTTCATGAATCATCCCGTCGATGCGCGACAGATTGCGGGCACCGCCTACCGCGATGCCTTTGCCCGCGCCATTTTGGAGGGGGTGAACCGCTACAAGAGCGCCGTCGCCGGCCAGATGCAGTATTTCAAACCCTCTGCCGTGGTCGCCGCGACGGACACCACGACGGCTCCTCCTCTCAAGAAAGAGGAACCGCCCGCACCGGTCGGCTCGAAGACCGACATGGGCCAGTCCGTCAACCAGGCTGCCGGAGCTCTCAACCCACCCGCTTTCTCCAACTGATATGCCCGAAGAAAACAATCCCCGCCTCGACCCGATCGGAGTCTTTGATTCCGGCATCGGAGGACTCACCGTGGTCGCCGCCCTCCGGGAACTCCTCCCTTCCGAAACAATTTTTTACATCGGGGACACCGCGCGCGTGCCCTATGGCGGAAAAAGCCGGAAGACCGTGGAACGTTACAGCATCGAGATCGGCGGGCTTCTGCTTGCCGAGCAGGCCAAGATCCTCGTGGTGGCCTGCAACACCGCCTCCGCCCTCGCGGTCCCGAGAATGCAGGATCTTTTCAAGGTTCCCGTGCAGGGCGTGGTGACACCCGGCGCCAGCGCGGCGGTCAAGGCCACGAAAAACAAACGCATCGGAGTCATCGGAACACGCGCAACGATTGCCAGCGGGGCCTACGAACATGCGATCACGACCCAAGATCCCGGGTCCAAAGTCTTCAGCGAAGCCTGCCCGCTTCTGGTGCCATTGATCGAGGAGGGGCTTTTTGATGATCCCGTGACCGACCAGATGCTCGGGAGGTATCTGGCTCCGCTGCTGGAGGAAGACATCGACACACTGGTGCTCGGCTGCACCCATTATCCCCTGCTCAGGGAAGCCATTGCCCGCGCAGCCGGTCCCGGGGTCGCATTGGTGGATTCCGCGAGAAATTGTGCGCTTGCCGTGAAGGATCTCCTCGAAGCAAACCACATCGCCGCTCCCACGGAACACCTGGGCCGGCTCGATGTGGCACTCACTGATTCCACGGAAGGCTTCCTTCGCACGGCGGAAAAAGCCCTCGACCTGGAAATCGGCGACGTCGAACTCCGCGCCGTCCAGATCGGCGATTGACCTGCCTTTACGGTGTCGGCGTTGGCGTGGGAGTCGGCGTTGGCGTTGGCGTGGGAGTCGGCGTTGGCGTTGGCGTTGGCGTTGGCGTTGGCGTTGGCGTTGGCGTTGGCGTGGGTTCGGCCCCGATGCCCAGATTTTCCAGAACCGTGACCATTTGGTCCAGCGCTCCCGCCGCATCAAGCTGGCTGTTGTTGACACTGTCGGTGAGGCCGGATTGGAACTTGGCCATGACCTTGCTGGAGCCGGCAAACCCATAGGCAAACGTGGAACCGTCCTCCGTGGAAGATTCCGCCGCCGAGGCCAAAAGATAACCGGTCATTTTCCGGGCAATCCGCATCCTCTCCCCGCCGCCGATTCCCGTTCTTCCCCCGGTTCTTCCGAGAATCTGGAAGGCGATGTTATCCGCGTCTTCCCCCGAACCGGACATCGAGTAAATCACCGCAAAGTCTCTCCCCCCATCTTCCGGAGCGATCTCCATGTAGGTTCCGGAAAGAAGTCCGGTCGTGTAATAAAGAAGGTTGGTCGTCGGATCGGTGAGGGTCACCACCGAAGTCACGGCGAAAGACTCCGTATCAACGACCAAATATCCTCCCTGAAGAAAGGAATAATTCACCGCAGGCCCCGCGTTGTTGAAGGAAAGATTGTAAATCAACACGCCGGCCCGGGCCACACAGACCGAAAAAACAAACACCAGCGCGAACAAAAAAATTCTTTTCATGGGAAGAAAAAAAGACCCGTCATTCGGGGGTGTCGTGGAAGGACTCGGTCTCAAAAATCTCGCTTTTCATGTAGGGGGAAGTTCGCGGTTGTCCGGCCAGGTACCCCTGAACGTAATCCACCTTCATCGCCACCAGCAAATCGAAAACCTTCCGCGATTCCACATACTCAGCCACCACGGGAATCTTCAACGCGAACGCCATGGCTTGCACCGCGCGAACAATGGCGCGGTTGAACAGATCCTCGTCGAGATGCCGGATAAACGTCCCGTCAATTTTGATCATGTCGATCGGAAGAGCCTTGAGATAACCCAAAGACGAGGTGCCGTTTCCGAAATCATCCAGTGCAAAACGGAAACCGTGCGCACGCATGGCCGAAATCATCACCTGCGCCTCGCGAAGGTTCGTGATAACCTCTCTCTCGGTCAGTTCAAAAATAATCCGCTCCGGCCCGACCGAGTGCCGGGCGAGAAGATCCTCCACAAAAGGTACAAAATCCTCCGTGGCAAAGGAACTGCCGGAGATATTGATGGAGAGGTGCGCCTCCGGGGTCCCGGCCAGGGCTTCCACCGCGCGGTTGATGACAAAGCGGTCGAGCCTGGCGGCGAAGCCGGAGCGGTGAATGGCACTCATGAAAGCCGCCGGATGCACCGGCTCGCTCTCCGGACGGTCCATCAGCCGGAGAAGAACCTCATGACAGAGAATCGAACGGTCGGCCGTGGAAACGATCGGCTGGAAATAAATGCCGAGCGATCCGGTTTTCATCGCGTGCTTGATCCGGGACGACCAGTCATTGTCGGCCACAAGGGTCTCCAGCGCCCCTCCCGTTTCCCTGTAAAGTTCCACACGATTGCGCCCTCCCGATTTCGCGGCGTAGCAGGCGGCATCGGCCACGCCCAGCACATCCGGGGCCTCCTTGCTTCCATCAACCGGCGCCACCCCGATCGAGGCTCCGACACGGAACGTCCGGCCGTTTTCGGAAAAGACCAGATTCTCAATGTCCTCACGGAGCCCTTCGCCAATGTTCAAAGCGTCGGACACTTTGCAATCCGGAAGAACAATCACAAATTCATCCCCGCCGAAACGGACCAGAATGTCCTCCTTGCGCACCGCCGAACGGAGGATGTCGGCGACCGTGAGAAGCAGCCGGTCTCCCGCCTCGTGGCCCAGGGTGTCGTTGACGACCTTGAAATTGTCCAGATCGATGTAGAGCACCGCCCCGGGCTGTCCGGCACGGGCGGCGGCCACGGCCTCCCCCACGGCGGTCGGAAGGCGGCGGCGGTTGTAGAGCCTGGTCAGCGGATCGTGCTCGGCAAGAAACTCCAGATCGTTCTCCAAGCGGCGGCGTTCGGCAATGTCCTTCACCGCCGCCTCGGCAACAGCCAGCCGCACATCCAAAAGCCCGGGGTGATACGGCTTTCCAATGTAATCATCCGCACCGGCATCCAGGATCTCCTTGAGATCGTCCGGACGGTTGTTCCCCGTGCCAACGAGAATGTAATAATATTTTCCCTGGGGTTGCTCGCGCAGCAGGCGGCTGAAGCTCAGCCCGTTCATCCCGGGAAGTTGGATGTCCAGAACAATGAGGGGAAAAAATGTTTCCCCGAGAAGTTTGCCCGCCTCCTCCGCAGAATCGCACCCGTGCACATCATGCCCGCGGGCCCGGATCATCCGCTCCAGAAGAAGACGGGTCGGCCGGTCATCCTCCACCACCAACACCTTGAGCGCCTCCTCGGAAGGATCGGCGGGGGGAGCCAGGACCATCAGATCCGTCTGGGCAACCGAAAGCATGCTTTGGATCATCACCCCCGGTTTTTGAAAATGCAAGAGCGCAACCCGGACGGAAAAGAAGCGGATTGAAAATCGCGGAGTGCCCGATAAGTTCGGGCCGATGTCAATCGAACGCACCCTGCTGGCCACACAGGGCTACATTGAGTTGGAGATGCCGGCCGAGGCGCTTGCCGAATTGGATTCCCTGGAGGACGAAGACCAGGATCGCGAGGAAGTACTCCAGCTCCGGCTTTTTGTGCTCATGCGCGGACGGCTCTGGGAACACGCCCTGGGCGTGTGCGAACGGATGCGGCAGATTTTTCCGGAGGGATCGACCGGCTATATCCACGGGGCCTTTTGCCTGCACGAGCTCGGGCGCACGGCGGAGGCGAAGGATCTCCTGTTGAGCGGACCGCCGGACCTCGCCCGGGAGGCCACCTACTTCTACAACCTCGGTTGCTACAATGCCGTGCTGGGAAATCTTGAAGAAGCCGTGGCCTCGCTGCGGGCAAGTTTCGAGATGGACAAAAAATTCCGCGAGATTGCAAAATACGATCCCGATCTCAAATCCGTGAGCGATCTGCTCTGAAATTTTCCCCTGTGGTTGCCCCGTTTGTTTCCCGTGTCCAAGAAGCCTTCGAGGCCAATTTTTCCCTCGGTCGCGAAGTCGGTGCCGCACTGTCGGTCTGGCAGGATGGCGAAGAAGTTCTCAACCTCTGCGGCGGGTTTCGCGATGCCGCAGGAAAGATCCCCTGGCAGAGCGACACCCCCGTTCTCATCTGGTCGGCCACCAAGGGCATGGCCGCCGCCTGCGCCCTCCGGGCCATGGATGCCGCCAGTGTCGGGCTGGAGACGCGTGTGGCGGACATCTGGCCGGAATTCGCCCGGGGAGGAAAAGACCGCATCACCCTCGGGCAGGTGCTCTCGCACAGTGCCGGGCTGGGAGCCCTGGATCGCACGGATCTCTCCGTTCTGGACCATGAAGCCGTTGCCCGCGCCATCGAAGAGCAGGTTCCTTTCCAGGAGGCTCTCGGCGGTCCCGGCTACGGCCCCCGCACATTCGGCTTTGTCGTGGATGAAATCGTCCGCCGTCTCAATGGCGGCATCCCGCTGGGAACCTTCTGGCGCACCGCATTTGCGGAGCCTCTCGGGCTGGATCTCTGGATCGGGCTTCCTCCCGAACACCACCACCGCACCGCCTCGATCCTCCCTGCAAAGATCAGTGCTTCCGATGACAAGGACGCCTTCCTTGAGGCCCTCACCCGGGCAGATTCCCTCACAAAAAAAGCCTTTTCCTCACCCGGAGGCCTGTTGGCGGTCTCCGCCATGAACTCTCCCGCCGCCCGGTCCGCCTCCATTCCCTCGATGGGCGGCATCGGTTCGGCCTCCGCCCTCGCCAAATTCTACGCCATGCTCGCCCTCGGCGGAGTCTGGCGCGGACAGCGGTTTTTCAGCGAAAAGGCGGTTTCCTGGATGACCTCCCGCCTCTCCCAGGGCTTCGACAAGGTGCTCCAGCTCGAAACCTCTTTTTCCGCGGGCTTCATGATGGATCCCCTCGGCCCCGCCGGAGGGAAAATCCGGGAACTGATGGGACCGTCACCCCGCGCCTTCGGCCATCCCGGCGCCGGAGGCAGCTTGGGTTTTGCCGATCCCGACAACGGGATCGGCTTCGGCTATGTCATGAACCAGATGGAAACCGGCGTCCTCCCCAAGGAAAGAGCCCAATCCCTCCTGCGGGCTCTCTATCAGTGAAGCCAAAGGCGGAAACCCCGCTTTTCCTCAGGCCTTGGTTGTGTATTCCATCGCGTAGTCAAAAAGCTCGCCGTCCTTGAAAAACCGCTTCAATTCGATCTGCGCATTCTCCGGGCTGTCGGAAGCATGGACGATATTGACCATCACATCGACGCCGAAGTCCCCGCGCACGGTCCCCTTCGCGGCTTTCTTGGAATCCGTGGGTCCGATGATGTCGCGGACTTTTTCCACCGCATTTTCCCCCGCCAGGGCCAGGGCAATGACCGGAGTCGACTGCATGAAGGTCTCGACTTCCGGGAAAAACGGCTTCGAGGCAATGTGGGCATAATGCTCGCGCAGGAGCGCGGCGTCGGCGCGGAACATCTTGCACCCGCGGATTTGAAATCCGGCGTCCTCAAAGCGCTTGAGGACTTCTCCGGCTTTGCGGCCGGCAATGCAATCGGGTTTGAGAAGAAGGAGTGTCGTTTCCATATCGGGCGTGAACTCTACCGGAGCCCGATGCTTCGGAAAGCAGAATTTTGGTCTTTGAGAAACCCGGAGGCGGCGACCTCCGCCGAGCGGGGATTGACCACCGCGGACAGGAGCCGCTGTCGGGCCGCGGCGGGCGGAGTCAGAGGAGCAGCCGCCCACTCCGCCAGCAGCAGCGAGGAATTCCGGTCCATCTTCTGGCGAAGGCTCCCGAGCGGAGGAGGTTCTCCGGCGGGCAGCGGCGTGCCCTGACGCCACTTCTGCATCCAGGCTTCCTGCTCCAGGCAGGAGGCCTCGATCTGGGCACGGACAAACCGGGCGACCACAGGCTCGTCAAACCCGGCGGCTTCGCCCTGCCGCACCAATCGCTCCACGACGACGGTCTCCCGCGCGGGATCCCTCACCGGCAGACCGTCCGCCCACTTCGCCCACGCGATTTCCCGCGCAAACGAGAGACGTTCCGCCATCATGGCAACAACCGGTTCGCTCTCCTCGGGAAGTTGCGGTGTGGAGCAGGCCGTGAGGACAAGGCCGAAAAAAAGCAGCCCTTTTCCAAAAACCGGAGCCAACCGTCCATCGCGGCAACCGGTCGAAGGAACTTGGCGCACGGATTTTCTCCCCGGCATGGCAGTTCACCTCGAAAGCAGATTCTCGGGACGCTTTTCCTCCGGCGTCGGCTTGCCGGCGGCGCTTGGCAAATCCACGGGCCGGTCATGCATGGAGGGCAGGGATTGCTCCGGCGGCGGAGCATTCGGATCGTAGGCCTGTCCGCCCACCACCACGACACTGCCATCACTCCCGCGACGAAGCAACGGCCTCGAGGAAAATTCGTTGTAGGACTTGCGGTCCAGAACCTCGCCATTGAGACCGATCTTCGAGTAAATGAACGCCTTGGGAGCGGCATTCTGGAGGATGTGGACATTGTTCCGGGTGTCCAAAAGCACATTCGGATTTCCAAAGGTGAGAAATCTTCCCAGCTGGTGCGTGCAATAGACGATGCCGGACGGCTTGTCCTCGATGCGGATGTAGAGCTGGGTGCTCTGGGGAAGCCGGTGGGAGAGGAGCGAGATCGTGCGGGTGCTTCCGGCCCCGGGCGAACCGTCCGGCACACCGACGGTTTTCTGCCACATCACCCGTCCGTCGGTCACTTCAAAATTCAACGACGGCGACGTGAAGAACCTGCTCGTCTGCGGCACATGGATGTTCGCCTTGACGCGGTATCCGCCGAATTCGTTGATCGGAAAAATCGGGGTCAGGTTGACGGTGCGCGAGATTTTCTGCTGGGGACCGAGTTCGACCGGCTCGTTGGAATACTCCCCATCCAGCGGAGGGATCGGACGACCGTCCAAGGTTTCCAACTGGAAACCGAACCACTTGTCACGCCCGCTGTCGGCAAGCATCAGCGCGTTTCCCGAGAGATTCGTGACCGTGACCGTCACCAACACCGGCTCGTAAACGATGTAAAGATTCCGCTTCAGCGAGATATCCACCTGCACCTGCGCCATCGCGGGCAGGGCGGCCAGGAGAATCGCGAAGAGGACAAGACGTCTCATTTGGAAGCGGGCGAAGGAGTGGAAGGCGTATCTGAGGCCGTGCGAAAACCGAGGGCATCATCCTGCTGGAGGTCCATGAGCTTCAAAACACGCCGGGTGACGGAGGGATCCGCATTTTTCCAGTTTCCTCCGCGAATCACGGGCACTTTTCCACCCGCTTCGGGACTCTCGACAATGGTCTGGGTCCATTCCGAAACATTCCCCGAGGCGCCGATCATGCCGTAAGGACTCTTGTCCTCTTTTTTCGCATCCACCGTGTTCCAGCGTTTGAACCCGTCCTTGTCACCGCCTTTCTTGGGATTGGGGTCCAGGTCCAGCCCGGTGTTTGCACGGGTGAATTCTTCCTCGTTCCCCCATGAGAACTTGTTGCCATTGGCCCCGCGGGCGGCTTTTTCCCATTCCAACTCGGTGGGCAGTCGCTGCCCCTTCCACTTGGCATAGGCAAAGGCATCGAACCAGTCCACGCCGAAAACCGGGGAATTCACATCCAGTGCGGCTTCCTGATACCGGCCCCACCGCTGGGCCCGCTGGTAGTAGCCGGGCATGGGGGGATTGAGTTCTTTCATGTCCGCCCAGCCGACCGGCACATGTGACTTGCCTTTTGGCTGGTCCGGATGCTCGAACTGCTCAATTTTGTCCGGATTCTTGCGGATGAAATCCAGGAATTGCGCATACTGGCCAAGGGTGACCTCGTATTTGCTGATGTAAAATTCCGGCAGGGTCTCCTTCCTGCCATCCTGATACACAAATTCCCCGGCGGGGATTTTGACCATGTCATCGAGATCCCGGACGGTGCTGCTCTTGGGGCGGAAAAAAGTGAAGTAGATGGCAAACAGGGCCAGCGCAGAAAGGGTCAGCGAGACCGCCGACCAGATGAGCATCCCCCGCTTCTGGCGTTTCTTGGATTCCTCGACGACCCGGATGGCCGCCCGTTCCTGTGCGTCGAGCTTGTAAGCATCGGCAATCACAGCCTTGGGTTGAACAGAACCGACGGTCTGGAGAAAGGCGGCCCAGGAGGGAGCCGCCGTGTCGGGGCTGAGCAACTGTGTGGCAAGATTGCGGGCCTTGTCCGCCCCGGATTCCGGAAGAACCCCCAGAACAATCTCCCCAACGCGTCGCATCTCGGCAGAGAGGTCAAATTCCTGGGCGACACGGGTCGAGGCGATATTGGCCAGGCGCACCCGGTTTGCCGGACCGATCAACAGGGCGTTCTCCGTGAGCAGATCGTGGGTGACTTTTTCGCGCGCAAAGAAGTCCAGAGCCTCTCCCGCCGCCTTGAGTGCCGCCAAAGCAGTCGCCTCGTCGAGCTTCTCCCCGGATTCGCGAAGCTGCCCGATCGATTGGCACGGAATGTATTCGCAGGAGTAATAGTAAATCCCCTCGAAGTCACCCGCATCATAGACCGCGATAATCACCGGATTTGTGGCCTTGGCCTTGGCACTGGCATTGGAAAGAAACCGCTGCACGGCCTCCTTGTCCGCTGTCAGGGAAGAATCAAGAACGTAAAAGCGGACCAGCCGTTCAATGTTGGTCTGGCGGGCGCGGTAGATCGGCCCCATGGGCCCCTTGCCGATGCGGGCCTCAACCAGATAATTCGCAATGGTCCGACCCACCAGCGCATCGGGAGGAAGCTCGATCTCCAATCCGAAATGACGGGTATCCGGCGCACTCTTGGCCACCGGACGGGGCTTGGCCGCCACGGCCTTCACCACGGGGGCCGCCGCAGCCTTGGGAGCAACGGCTTTCACGGCAAGCGGTTGGGCATCGTTCTTGGCCGACTGCTTTGGCGACACTGCGGCGACCGCTTTTACGGCGGCCACCGGGCGGGGCTGGGCGGTGGCGGGCACCGCGCGGGGAGTCGCCACCCGGGCGACTGGTGTCGGTTGCGGAGCGGCCGCGACAGCCACGGGAGCCGGAGGGGGCTCTGGGGCGGCTTCCGGAACCGGAACGACAGGCTCGGGAGTCTGGACCGTCATCTTGCGGAGAACCCCGTCAAGAGCTTCCGGCGCGACCGGAGACGGCAAAAATTCACACCCGGCCATCCGTTCGGCATGCGCAGAGACATCATGGGAAGAGGTGAAAATGGTTTTCATTCCCGGCAAATGCGGCTGAATCGTCTCCCGGAGAGTGAACCCGTCGGCGGGTTGCAGGAAAATTTCCGTGATGAGAACATCGCACCCCCCGTGCCGGTTGATCCATTCCACGGCATCGTCGGTGTTGGTTGCCGCACCGGTGCCGGGCCAGCCGAGAGAATTGAGGGATTGCGACAGGGCGTCAGCCGCACCGGGTGCGCCATCTACGACCAATATTTTCATTGGGATTCTTGCTTGAGGTAAAGGGGAAGAGGAAATTTTCTGGCCAGGTTTCCGGGGTCCGCGCGGGTATCCTGAAGCTCGCTGTTATAATAAATGCCAACGATGTAACCTTCAAACGTCCGGCCCGGGGAGCCGTTCGAAGCCGCGCTTCCGGGAAGACTGCTGTCGGGAAGAATGTAGTTCACGTCCAGAAGTTCCGGCTCGTTGTCCGCCCAGTTGACCGGCGGGCTGATCCACTGCGAGACGACTTTGGATTCCGTGAGCTGGATCTCTCCGGTCTCGTCTTTCTCGTAGAAAAAGACATGGAGTTTCATCTGCCGGGTGTCCACGGAGACTCCCGGACGGGATTTGATCGCCACACGGAGGACTTTCATTCCCGGGCTTCCGTCCCGCAGCCGGGTATCGACAATTCCCAGGCTGGAGCCCGGTTGGAGCCCGATTTCATCCCTCACATCGTTTCCATCGCCCGTGGCCGCCTCGCCGCCGGGGGCCGGTGCCGCCGGGGTTGCAGCCGGATTTCCCGATGCGCTGCCACCGAGCTGGGTGAGCTTCCGCTCGGCCTGCGTGCGCAATTCGGCGGGCAGACCGGGAAGCGCGGCAACGCGGGCATAATCTGCGGCGGCTTCGGCCGGCTGCTGCATGCTCTCCAGCAGCCGGGCGCGGCGGAGAAGGATCCCGGGGTCATCGGGAAGCATGTCTGCGGCTTCGTTGATCCCCTTGAGAGCCGCCTCAAAATCGCCCACCCGGTAGGCCCGGTCGGAGTCCGCCACCAGACGGTTGATCTTCTGCACAAAGGCCGGATCCGGCTGTGAACGTTCGGGGGCCGCCGTGTTGCCCGCGGGAGCGGAAGCGGCAGGAGGAACCTCCGCTGCCGGACGCACACTCGCCACTGTCGCGCTCTCCACCACCTTCTCGCGCAGGATCGGAAGAAAATACCAGGCAACCGCAAGAAACTGGAGAATCAAAAAGAACCCCAGAACGCCGACGGCAACGGCAAAGGTCGCTCCAATCGGCTGCCGGGGAATCGGCGGGGAAGTCTGTGTGGACGGGGTCACAAACGCGCCAATCTACCGGTTTTTTTCAAAAAACAAAGCCCTATTCGCCGGGTTGTTTTTCAATCGTGACCCGGAGCATGATCTTTTTTCCGTCACGAAAAAGGCCGATGGGAATTTCGCGACCCGGTTCTGCTTCGGCAACCCGGTTGCGCAAATCCGTCCAATCGGTGATCGGACGGTTGTTGAAGGAAACAATGACGTCTCCAGGCTGGATGCCACCGCGGGCGGCGGGGGAATTTTCCATCGTCGCCTCGACCAGGGCGCCCTTGGAATCCGGCAGGCCCAGTTGCGCGGCGGTGGGCGGACTGAGGGGCTGCATGATCACTCCGAACCAGGGCCGGATAACATGGCCGTAGTCCCGGATGTTTTCAAAAACCCTGCGGACGGTGTTGGAGGGAATGGCAAATCCCAGGCCGTCGGTGTTTTTCAGAATGAAGTTGTTGAGAGCGACAAGCCGTCCATTCAGATCGACAAGCGGGCCGCCGGAATTACCGGGATTGATGGGCGCGTCGGTTTGAAAAAATTCCTTGGAGTCTTCACTCATCATTCGACGGCCTTTTCCGCTCACAATGCCCTTGGTGACGCTTTCCTGAAGACCGAAGGGGTTGCCGACAGCGATCACCATCTGGCCGATCCGCACCTCGTCGGAATCTCCAAAAGGCAGGGCCTTGAAACCGGTTCCCTCGATCTTGAGCACCGCCACATCCGCCACCCGGTCGGCCCCCACAAACTTGGCGGGCAGGGAACGTCCGTCATTGAGATGCACCTCGGCAGCTCCGGCGTTTTCGAGCACATGCCAGTTGGTGACGATGTAGCCGTCCTCCGACACGATCGCCCCCGAGCCAAGCTGGGGCGGAATGCCGGCTCCAGGAGAGGCACCAAAAAGCCGGCGGAGAAGATTCGCCCGCGGGTCCATGGCCTCCGCCGGAATGGCGTCGATGCTCACCACGGAGGGCAGAATTTTTCCGACAAGTTCCGTGAATTCCCGGTCCATCTCCGCCAACCGGGATGAGGAGGCCGGCTGCGAAGAAGTCGCCGGGGACGGTGCGACGGGCGCGGCGGTTTTCCACAGGTAAAGCACCCCCACAGCACAGGCAACGATGGCGACGAAAACCAAAAAACGCAGCAAATTCCTCATGCGAACGGCTCCTCAGAACGCAGGATCGAACTTCACGGACGCAAGAACCTTTTCGCGAAGCGCCTCGGTCTCCGCCGGTTCGTCCATGGGAGCCTGCCAGGCAAAAAAGTAAAGCGTGCCGGTCTTGTCGTTCGGAATCGCGATGTTGACCGCCCGCATTTTTCCCGCATCGCTCTCGAAATCATACTCCGAACGCAGGGACGGCAGGCCATTGCTCTCACCTTTCTGGACGGGGGTGTTCGGCCCCTCGTCCTGCGACATATCAATGAGCGCCGCGGCATACTCCGCCGCGGATTGAGTGGTGCGCTCGGGAACCTTGGTGGTGACGCTGAGCGTGATGGCGGAGAGGTCGGGCTCGGTGGAGGAACCGCCTTTTCCAAAATGATAAACAAAAACCCCGTCTTCGCTTTCGGCGGCGGAGGTCCACCCTTCGGGGAGTTGGATCGAGGCTTTGACCTCCGGGAGCGGTTGCTCGTGAAGCGGGGTTTCACCGGCGAAGACCGCCATGGCGGTGGCGAGAATAAAAAACGTCGTTCTCATGACTTGGATTTCTGTGGTTTGGAAGACTTTTGGAAATCTGGGTATCTTTGCCGCAGTTCTGCAAGGGCTTTTTCGGCTTCAAACCGGTTGTCGGCCCGCTGGTAGGCATCGGCGGCCTTTTGCAGGGCCCGGGGAGTGATCGTCGGATCATCCAACAATACCGCCACGGTCATGTAGGCCCGGGCAGCGGCTTCGGGACTTCCCTGGGAAAGTTGGATGTCTCCCTGCAACAGACGCGCTTCCGCATTCAACCGGCCTTCCGGCTGGAGCAAAAGCACTTCTTCCACGTTCGCCACCGCCTCGGGGTATTTTTTCAATCCCAGATTGATCCTCGCACCAGCCATGAGTCCACGGGCGCGGGTGGCGGAATCCCTTGCGGTCTCCAGAAATTTGTCCGTCGGCCCCCGGGCGGCCTGAAACTTCCCGAGACGGATCTGCGACTCGGCGAGATTGATCCAGGCATCCGGAGTCAGTGCCGCAGGATTGCTTGTCAGCGGAAGAAGCAGGGCCTCGGCTTTGGCGTAGTTGCCTTCATCCACATGATGGGAGGCAAGCCAGAGCGTGATCTCGGCGGGAAGATTCCCCCCCTTGTAGGCCGCAGCCTCACGGGCGACCGACTCCCGGTCTTCCATGTAGTAATAGGAAAGGATGATCCGGAGCGACGCCCGCTCGCCATATTGCGCTGCATCAAGCGTTCTGGCCGTCTCCAACTTCGGGATCGCTCCCTTGTAGTCCTTCTGCTCGAAAGCCGCCCATCCGAGCCAGAAATTCGCCTGGGCGGCGGCGGCACTCTTCGGAAATTCCGCAAGCAACTTCTCAAAAGCCTGCGACATTTCCGGGTATTTCTGCTGCTGCCCAAAAATCAACGCCTTCTGCTGCAGGGCCAGCTCATGTTCCTTGGTTCCCGGGTACTTCGCGGCAATGGTGTCGAAATCCTCGATGGCACCATCAAAAACCTTGCTCTCCTGCCGGGAAAGAGCCCTCTGCGCAAGCGCGGTGGCCGCCAGCTTGTGATCGGGAAATTTGGAAAGAAATTCGGAGTAAACCGAGACAGCAGCCGGATGGTCTCCGGTGGCCGCCAGGCACCAGGCCAGCTTGTAAAGGGCGTCCGCGCGGAGGTCTTCGGCAAGGTCGCGGGCCAGAAGACTGTCATAAACCTTCCCCGCCCCGGTGTAATCCCCCAGTTTGAACAAGGTCTCCGCCTTCAACAGCAGAGCCTGTGTGCGTTCCTTCGGGTTGGTCGTTTTCTCCAAAAAGGCATCCACTTCCGCCGGAAGATTCTTGTCCTTCAGGGCATAAAGACTGACCAGCCTCTGAAAACGCGCGTCTCCGGATGGAGCGGACTCGGGGAATTCCTTGAGAAGCCGGTCATAGAGTCTCCGGGCTTCCAGATTGTTGCCCAATTGCCGTTGCGAAGCAGCCAGGATCTGGAGGGCCTCCGGACGGGTTTCCGGCGGGAGCTGATCCACGGTGGCAGCCATCGCCACCACTTCTTTGTAGGAGGAACCCTGATACCGAAGCCGCATGGCTCCGATGATGGCGGCGGGCTTCCAATCCCCGGCCCCGGGATTCGCCGCCGCCTTGTCAAACAGGGCAACCGCCAGATCCTTCTTTCCCAGATCCGTCGCCACGGCGGCCGCTTTCACTGCGGCTTCCACGGACATCGGGGGCCTGGCGGATTTTTCCAATTCCTGATACCCCTCCAGAGCCTGTTCCTTCCGGCCGGTCCTCGCATCGATGTCAGCGGCCGCCAGGAGAGCATACTCGCGGTAGGGATTTTTCCCCTCCACCGCGAGCACCTTCCCGTAGGCCTCGCGCGCCTCGTTTTCCCGCTTGAGATAATCCAGGCTGCGGGCCGAAAAATACAGCGCCGTCAGACGCACTTCATCGTCCTTGGACTCCCGGGCTGCCGTCTGAAATTGCGTGTTCGCCGCCTCGTAGATTTTTTCCCCGAAAAGGAATTCCCCCAGGCGATAGGCACCGGCCCCCGCAAACTCCCCCTTCTGGAACTCCATCACCAGCTTCTCATACCCCGCACGCGCCGCCGGAATGTTGCCCAACATGCGGTGGCACTCGGCCAGACGGAACAATGCCGCATCCCGCCCCTCGCCGGCAGCGGAGGAAATCAGGAACATCTCGTATTCCGGCACCGCAAGATCGAACATCTTCCGCGAATAAAAGTTGTTCGCCCGTTCCAAAACTTCCCGCGCATGGTCGCCGGTCTGCACGGAGGACGGGGCGATGCGGATCGTCCCCTCCCCGTCGGGCGGCGGAGGAGACGGAGCCACCTCCACACGTCCCGCCGGACGGTAAGGCTGTTCAAGCACCGTGGGAGCCGGGGAAGGAGTCCCCATCGGAATCGGCGTGGCCACCGGAATGGCCCGCTCCGTCGGAACAAACGGCTGGACCCGGTTCATCCACTCCGGATTTTCCGTCGGGGCGGGAGTGTTCACCGGCAACGCCCGCCGGATCTCCGGTTCGCCCGTGACCGGTTGGCCGGAAACCGCCGACAATCCGGCAAAACAGGAAAAGACAACGAGCCGGGCTCTCATTCCGGCCGACCGGACGCCCCCGAACCCAGCAGCGCCATCAACTGGGTCGTGGCCGCCTCAAGATCCGAGATGCGCGCCTGCACACGCCCCCGGAAAAACGAATAGGCCGCCATGGCGGGAATTCCCACCAGCAGGCCCGTGGCAGTGGTCACCAACGCTTCCGACACCCCCTGCGCAAGCAGCATGGGACGCGAGGCGGCAATGTCGCTGGCCACAACCGTGAACGATTTGATCATCCCCATCACCGTGCCGAAAAGCCCCAGCATCGGCGCGATCGTTCCGATGTCCGCGAGATAGGTGATCTGTTGGTTCAATGCCCCGGCCAAGCGCGTCCCCTCCGCCTGGGCGATTTCCCGGGCCTCCGCAATCGACGCCCGCGGGTTCTTGGTCATGAAATCCAGCGTCCGTTGCACAATCCGCGCCACGGCCTCGTTGTGACGGTTCGAAATCGCCAGGAGCCCGAGATAATCTTTTTTCCGGATCAACGCCTCCGCTGTCTGCATATACCGTCCGGTCGCCACGGCCCCCCGCCGCAACGTCACCAGATACACAAAAATCAACATCACCGCGAGCACCGAAAGCGCCGCCAGGGGAATCATCACCGCCCCCCCGGAAACCGCAATCTGCCACAAATTGGTCTTCACCGGCACATCCACCACCTCCTGGGCCGATGCCACGGAAATCCCCCCAAGGGCAAAGAAACAGACCACCAGGGCGCTTGCGAAAAAACGCATCCGCCGGACAGGACGTGGGAAATTCCCAATATTCAGGTGCATAAGGAAAGCCCCACAATAATGGTCCCCGCCGCTCTTGCAAGGGCGGTCTTTCGGAGTTTCAGCCCTCGATCGTGTTGATCTCCACCGGCTCCACCTTGATCCCCTGCTCCTCCAGCCACGCAATCGCCTTCTTGATCTCCGCCCGCTCCCCGTCCAGTTCCAGGGAAACCAGACCGATTTCCTCCGTGACACTCGCCTGCCGGATATTGGTGACCACCTCAAAATTCTTCGCGAGCTCCCAGAGAACCGGACGGGTGATCAGACGGGCCGGAAACATGAGCCAGAGACGGGTGACTTGCATGGCCGGAATCCTAGCCGCCCCATTCCCCCCCGCCAAGGCAAAAGCCCGCTTTTCCCCCCCGCCCCTCTCCCCACGAATCGGCAAACCAAAATTCTTTTCCGGAAATGCTTGCCCGAAAACCCACAGACAGTATGCTTCTCCGTTCGCGGCTGGGTAGCTCAGTTGGCAGAGCAGAGGACTGAAAATCCTCGTGTCGGGGGTTCGATTCCCTCCCCAGCCACCACTCTCAAATGCTTGCAGAGTGGCTTAAACACAGGCTCGGCGAGCCATCACCACCAAAGCCAGCGTTCCAACAGGAAATACATGGAAGCAACGGGAAGTGGGCTGGATTTATACGCCAATTATACGCCCGGAAACTGACATCGCAGCCTTTCCCACAAATCGATCGAATTCCTTGAAGAAGAGTGGAAGTACCAACTCTGATCATCCTTTCTGGATTGCCTTCGCCCAGTGAATGCCTCTTCGGCCCTCTCATTTGAGGCCATAAAGATGCTCCCAGTCGGGAGCAGGGAGGTAGTGTTTATCCGTCAAAGTGGCGGGGATGAAAACGCCCACACTCCCTGAAAACGACATCCGCCACTCCGACCGCCGTCACCTGGTTGATTTCCTTGAACCCCTTCCGTCACCCGACGAGCAGCTTCATCGCATTTGCGAAGTCCTGAGCCGGACGTTCGGCTGGGTGGCCGAGGCGGATACGGTTGAACAAAAAGGTCTCCGGGCTTCCGTGGTTCTCTACTGCGTCCGGGCCGACTTGCTTGGCACGGACACCCTTGAGGAACTTGGGGCAACGGCTGGAATGCCACAAGCCGTGGTTGACGAGCTTGTGTCCGATTTCTGCCACACCATCGGCTGGTAATGAACGCGGAGGATTTCAAACTGGCAGGTGCCAGCGGCACGGATCGCGTTTCCGACCGGGTTCGGTCGATTCCCTTGCGTGACTTGCTCGCCTGGCACGGGTTCTCATTGAAACGGGAAGGCGTCAGCTTCCGGGCGAAGGATGATCGCTACAACATCGTCCTCCACGGCGACAAATGGTTCGACAACCGGGCGGGGGTTGGCGGCACGGGAGCGATTGATCTTCAAATGCACCTTTGCGGCGGGGATTTCCGGACGACATGCCGGGTTCTGGCCGAAGGGTTCCAACCGAGCATTGGCGGACTGGCATTTCCAGAAAACCGGGTCCGCGAAGTGCTCTCCACCCGTCGATCATTCGAGGAACTGGCCTCGCAATATGCCGTGCCGAGTGAATCCAACTGGCCGATTGCCCTGGATTATCTCGTCAAAACCCGGGGACTCGATCCGGATTTGATCGATTCCTTGCATGAGAAGGGATTGATTTACGCCAACAACCACCGCCCGAAACCGAGCTTGGTTTTTCTCCACCGGACGGCCGAGGGCAAGATTGAGGGGGCAACGCTCCGGGACACCCGGCACGAATCCATGTTCCGCCCATGCCTGGGAAACAAGACCAGTGCTTGGTTCTCCGTGGGGGATCTGACGAATGCGGAACAGATCGTGGCCGTCGAATCCCCAATTGATGCGCTGAGTTACTACCAGCTCAATCCATCCAATCGGCTCGTCGTCGTAAGTTGCGGCGGATGCCACGTTCCGGGCGAGCTTCTCCACCAGTCCTACATGCGCCGCCAGTCGTTCGTCGTTGCACTCGACAACGATTGTGCCGGGGAACGCGGCTGGCAAAAGGCATGGGATGACACCGCCGATTGGACTGGGTTCAAAATCTCATCCGAATGCCCCCGGCTCAAAGACTGGAATGCGGATCTCCTGGCCATGCGGTCCTCCTGTCAGAACCACCACATCGCTCTCTCCCATGTCTGAAAAACTCCCCAACTTCCTCTTCGGAGCAATCTATCGCACGAAGTCCGGTCTGAAGGATGCTTCCGCAACCGCCGCCCGGTTCAACTGCTACACGCCCGCCTCGCGGGACATTCCTCGCGACGCATTCGTTGCCGACTGTTGGGTTTGTGACGCACACGGACGGATCGGTCTCAATGTTTCGCCGATTCCGGTCCGAAAAGAGGATCTCGGAAAAATCATCAATACCCTCCACCACGGTTTGGGCCTCTGACGAATTCCCCACGCTCATCACCATTTTTTGCTTCCCTCAACTCCACCAACACCATGCATTTGACCGCCACCTACTCACCCGAGGACAACAAACTGCGCCTGTAT
>CAZPEN010000012.1:0-95546 GCA_964585615.1 uncultured Chthoniobacter sp.
TAGGTCTCCAAAATCCGTTCCCGCAAATCCAATGAAATCGTTTTTCGATTGCGCAGGGATTACCCATACATCATTCCCTCAATATATGGCTATACTATTTGTTTAAATGCTCTAGAGTGCGGGGCTATTCCAGAAGCGATTTATTTGCAAAGATGGTGTTGACTGGATTGCTTGCATATATAGAAAAACCGTTTTTTTTCAATTTGTCACCAATCAGCCTCCTATCTTGATCCGATTTGTTGGTTTCGACGCAGATAACCGAGATCTGAAATCTACTGTAGTCGATCGCGTGTACAATTCGAGCATCCATTGTTTCTGTGTCAAGGGAGAGGAAATCTATTCTGGGAGTTTTTGACATAGCCAACACATGATTGATGTGAAGATTGTTCACTTTCGTAATATGTTCTTCTGAGTTCCGACTATCAATTTCCAAAGAAGCGAAAGCGTCCGTAGATCTGCCAGAATTGGTAAAAAAGATTTCTTTTTCCATGCTATCCGATACTGCGGATGGAATGAATTTATCCTTAGGACGTACGCGTCGGTGCATTTGTGAAAATTCCTTGTTGGGTTCGACGCATATTCCTTGTCCACCGCGGAGATAAAAATAAAATGAGTTGCTTCCAAAGATGGGATGGTTGGCACCGATATCAATGTAAGTTATAGTGCACTTTCGTGACAATATCTCGGAAGCAATAATATCTTCTGCAAGTTGCGAATAACTAATGCGGAATTTTTTTGCTAAAATTGACCTGATAATATTCATTACATTTCGTATTTTACAGTATACCAATTTTTTTTCAAAATTAGCAGCTCAATTTGAAATCATCAAATTTCTTAGGTTGACCGCTGCAAGAAAAGCCTCCGTTTCCCTTTTGTTATTATGAAGTTCCTCCACAAAACGCAAACACTCCTTTTGGGCTAAAGACAAAACCCTCTTATCTGAAAGTAATACAGCTGCGTTCGCCACCAAACACTCAAAATCTCCCGCTGCAAATTTCCCCGGCCCGAACTTTTCAAAGAGTCCATCCGGATTCACATCCAGAGAAAGCAGGGCGGTTCCGCCCAAACCGGACTGGATGAAACTGTTCGGCCAGCCTTCCCATTCCGAGGTATTCACAAAAATTTTCGCGGCATCGTACACGGCCTGCACTTCATGGTAGGGAACGCGCTCGATGAATTTGACGTTGGGGATACGCGCCGCGCGCGCGCTGACGGTTTCCCAAAGTGAGGCATCTTCCCTTGGGCAAACCATCCGGCATTGGGCTTGCGGAAGTCGTTCGGCCAGATCCAGAAAAAGATGGGGACGTTTGATCGGTTGGCAGCGGGAAACCCAGAGAAGGTCGATGGGCTTGTCGCCGGTCGCCGGTCGTGTCCGTGGAAGAATCAGATTCCGATAAAATCCACAGGACATCTTGCCCTTGGCAAACAGACGCCGCTGATCTTCGGTCATCGCGAAGCGGACGTCGCATTTGTGCAAGGCATATTCGAAAAATGCCCCCCGCACCGGATTCTCCCGGCGAAATCCCCCGTTCACTTCCGTGTCCAGCCCGCAAATGAATCCCAGACGATATCCGAAAACCGGCTTCAAAATATGGAGAATGAAAAGCCAGGTCGTCCATCCCAACAGAAAAATCCAATCCGGACGTTCTTCCTTCAGAACCTTCATCACCCGCGGCAGCGCCAGCAGAGTGTCCTTCAAGCCGCCTGTCTGGAATCTCCCCGCATTGCGGATCCTGACCCCGTCATGCACCTCCCCGTCTTTCTGCCCCGTGTCTCCCGCCGCAATCACCACTTCAACGCCACGCGCAGCCAGCTCGCGGGCCAACAGCGCAATCTGCAGCTCCGCCCCCCCGGAAACCCGCGTCGTGCTGCGCTCCAGCACCAGATGTGCATGGCTCGAATGGAACAGAATCTTCATCAAACCGGCAGTCCAAAAGACAAAAGCGTTCGGAACAATGGCATTCTCCGGAAAAGAAACCCGGGAAGCGATGAGAGAAACAGCTTGGAAAACCCCCGCTTGCGATACTGACAGAATTTCGTGAAAAGATGCTCGGAAACCACCAGATCCATGCCGTCCCCTTTCCTTTTGTCCCCAAGCAAAGCGGCATAGTCCTGCCAATAGGAACAGATTCCCTCCCGCGTTTCCGGCGGAAAAATCCACCCGCTTGCAAGTCGCTCGATCTCCGCTCCGGAAAGTGTCCTGCCGGAAACACTCCGGATATTTTCCCTCATGATTTTCAACACCTCCTCATTTTTCCCGGCAGAAATGTCCGCTCCATGCCTCGCCATGATGGAATCCGGATGTTGGCGGTAATCCACCATCGCCGCGGGAACAGCCGCCAGGCGGCCCACGCGGGACATCCGACTCCAAAGATCGTAGTCTTCCGCGGCCCGCACCGGACGATATTCCGCCCCCTCTCGCAAAAAGAATGCCGCACTATGGGCAAAAGGATTCCGAAAACAAAGATCCCACCGGATTGCCCCGTGCGAGGATGCCGTCCTGGCAAAACCTCTCGTCCGGCCACGCTCGTCCACAATACGCGCTCCACTTCCCACAAAAACAATCCCGGCCTCCGCCATGGCCAGTGCATGTTGCTTTTCCAACCGCTGGGGATGACTGATGTCATCCGCATCGCATCTGGCAACCCAGGGAGAATCCGCCTCGGACAACCCCCGGTTCAGTGTCTCAACAATCCCGAGATTCCTGCCATTTTCAAGAATTCGCACCCGGGGATCCCGGAAGGATCGCGCCTTTTGAAGACTCTCGTCTGTGGAACCATCATCAATGACCAACAACTCGAATTCCCCAAAACTTTGCCGGAGAATTGCTTTTATCGAGTCCTCAATAAAGCGCCCGGCATTGAAAACCGGCATCACAACAGTGATTGGCTTCACGAAACCAGATTCTGGAAAATTTCCCGGTGGGCCTGAATCCAGGCCTCCTTGGAAAAGATCTCCACGGCATGACGCCGCGCCGCGCGGGAAATGTTCACCAAATCTGCCGTAACCACCTCCACGGCATCGGCCATCAACACCGGATCGGGCGCATGATCGCAATTGTCATCGTCGGGCACGTCCACCAGCTTCCCCACCGCATCCGGAACCAGCTCAGGCATCCCCCCGCTCCGCGAAGCAATGACAGGCAACCCCGATGCCATCGCCTCAATCGGAACCGTTGGGCAGGGATCCTTGTATTTCGAATGAATGAGAATGTGGGCCGATCGATAAATCGCCGGCGCCTGATCTTGGGTGAAGGCGGGGAAAATATTCACGCAGTCGGCCAGTTTCCGCGCATCAATGGCCTCCCGCACTTCCCGCTCACCGCCTTTCCAATAAAAAGCCCCTGCAATGGTCAGCTCCGCAGGAATTCCCCGCCCCTTCAGGACCGCCAGGCAATCCAACGCAGCCCGCACCCGGTAAAAATGATGGGACGTGCCGGCCGCCAGCAGTCGCAGCGGACCCGCCGCAGGCAACTCTGCCGCAGGAGAGAATTTTTCAAGATCCACCGGGTTGAACAGAATCCTCGAAGGCACCTTCACCGGCGCCAGATAGTGATCGGCGTAAATCTTGCAGAAAGCACTCTGGTAAACCACATAATCCGCCAACTGCAAAAGCTCCCGGAGCGGGGCATTGAACCAGGGGTAAAAATCTCCGCACCACGAACGATAGGCCACCCCATTCTGGTTCAAAACCACTTTGCACCCCCGCCGCTTCGACTCGCGCGCCAATTCGATCGCATACGTCGGCGGTGCGCTGCTGACCAGATACAACAGATTGAAATCGGGCCAGCACTCGGGGAATTCCTCCCGCAAGTGGATGAGCTTCACCTGGCCGCCGATCACCGGCCCCGCTTTCGCCGGACGCATCCTCCCGCAGTTCAACCGGATCTCTTTGCTCCCGGAAAGAGAGGGAAGCCTGCGCAAGGCCGCCACAAAACGCCGCTTGCGATTCCAATGGTAGGCCGAGCGGAGAAATTCCTGCGCGGAATACCGCACCCGCGCCAGAAAACCGGGCGGCGTGGAAACTCCTGCACTGTTGGAAGAGACGCTCATGGACGCGACCAGGGAAGCGTGCGCCCGAGAAATCTTTCGAGGGCCTGGTTCTGCGGTTCGAAGAAAGCGCCCAGCCGCCGCAGGGTCTCGGGGGATATCGTTTCGGAATATCCTCCCTCGCGAGCATGCGGAGTTGCCGGCAACTCCACCGGGGGAAGACCAAGAAAGTCCCACACCCGGGCGGTGACTTCCGGACCATTCCGGTAAAAATCTTCACTGATGAGGAAAAGACAATTCTCGCGGGGAAAAACAGTCAGCCAGTTTTGAAGCACCCGGTGATACATGCCGTTGAGAAGATACCTCACCGGGCTGAACGACAGCCTGGCCGCAGTCTGCACAAGCGGATCAAGCGATGGATCGGACAGCCAATCCATGCAACGGGCGGTCACCGTGTCGAAATCCTCTTTCTCATGCCCGGATCTGCGGAACATCTGGTAATCCGACCACGCCCGCTTCACCGGATCGCGAAAGAGAAAAATCAATTTCACATCGGGAAGAACCGCCCGGATCCGGAAGGGAGTCTCCGGGTGGATGAAATACTCCACGCTGGCCTCACCGGTCAGGAAAGTTCCCGCGCGAAAGGGAAAGTGCATCCGGCTTCGCAATTCGCTGGTCGGATAGTGGATGAAATTCGTGGGTTCCTTGCGCGCCGCACGCCGGGTCCCCGGGTGCAGCATGATCGCATCATACAACGAGGACGTCCCGCACTTTGGGGCACCGGGCAGGATGAAATCCGGAAGCCGCCGGAGCGGAGCGGTCAGCAGCCGCCACGCCTTGGTCAGCTCGGCTGGAAGATCTGGCGGTGCGCTCATGGGTTTTGTCCTGTGCAAGCCATCCCGGGAATGGATCGGATCTTTCCGCCAACCTTTGCCCCGACCGCCTGCCATGTGAATTCCTCTTCCACCATCTTCCGCCCGGCCAGGCCCATCGAAACCGCCAGTGCGGGATCACCGAGCACTCGCAGGATTGCCGCGGAAAAAGCACCCGTGTCCCGGGGATCAACCAGAAGTCCGGTGACACCGTCCCGGATGCGTTCCGCCCCCGCGCCGTGCGGAGTTGTGATGACGGGCAACCCATAAGCCGCCGCATCCAGGGCCACCATGCTCGCCCGTTCAATTCTGCTTGGAACGCAGAGCAACGTCGCTTTTCGAAACAACTCCGACAGTTGCCCGGGAGTCACCCTCCCCAGAGATTTCACCCCATCCGGCAATTCCTGCGGACGCGACCCCACAAGCCACAGCTCACAGGCGGGAACCTTTTCTTTCACCGCACGGAATGCCGCCAGGAGCTCCGGACCGCCTTTGACCTTCCACTCTCCGCCAACAAACAGGATCACGGGCCGGTCGACAGCAGGATGCGAAATCTCCGCAGGCAGCGCAATGTTGATCCCGGTCGAGGCGACAACGACTTTCTCCTTCGGAACCCCGTAGTCTTCGATCACCGATTCCGCACAAAACCTGCTCAGCGCAAAAACCGTGTCCGCACGCCGGTAAAGCGCCTGCTCGCGTTCCACCCACCCGCTCCCGACCTTTGCGGGAGCTCCGCCTCCAGGCTGACGCCCGTGCGCCCGGTGTGTGTGGTCGGTGTAAATAAAAAACGGAATCTCCGGATGCGAGGCATCAAAGACCGACTGGGTTTGAAAAACAAACGCTGTGTTTTCCGGACGGATGTGCCCCGCGATCCACCGGGAGACCAATCGCCAGGTCGCAACAAACCGGAAAACAAAATCCCACTGGCTGTGACGCCCGCGGATGAAGGTGACGGGGTTCAGCGCAAAACCGAGCAATCTCAGAAAAAGCGATTCCACCCGGTAACCCGGAAGGATGTCCTTCGCCACATCCAACACCACAAGCCGGTGCTCCGGAAATTGCGCCCGGAGCAGCTCCGCCATCTTCGCGTTCACATGGGAAAAGGATCCGTATTTGACAAAGACGATGTCCTTCATGCTCCCAGTGCCTCCCGGAGTTCTTTCAGATGCAGTGACGCCACAACCCCGGTGGAATAGTGTTCCCTCACAACCTCGCGCGCGGCCCGGCTTTTTTCCTCCGCCTGCCTTCCCTCCAACGCCTCCTCAAAAGCTGCCTGCCAATCCTCATCGTTCTCACAGAGGCACACCGTCCGGGAAACTCCACACCGCCCGGCCACATCCAGGTAACTTGGCTGCGGACTCGTGATCGCCGGAAGCCCGCAGGCCAGGCCCAGAGTGATTTTCCACTCCGTGTGGGACTGATTGTAGGGATTGTCGAGCAGACGCGGCGACAGGATCACCCCGCCTCCCTGATGGTAGAGCCGGAGAAGACGCGGAATGTCTTGAAACCGATGAAATGTATGCCCGATTGTGGACAGGAGCCTGTCGATGCGGGCGGACTGATCGGAAGAAAATCGTCCCATCGCGGACGCCAGATCTCCCGTCACGAGATTCAGGTGAATCCGCCCCCGAAGCGCGTCCAGCACTTTCTCAATCGCCAGGAAATCGACGATCTTCGCAGGCATCCCGCTCCACCAAACCTGGAGCCGCCCTTCCCGAACCGCCGGCCCGCAATTTCCGGAAGGAACCATCCCCGGCGGAATATTGTCCGGCACCCAGGCGGAAAGCGGATTCCACTGACGGCAGATCTCCGTCAGGTGCCTTGAAGAAGCGATGACCCGGTCGGAAAACGAGGTCATCCGGATGGCGGCAGCCCGTTGGGCGGGCATCGGAACCAATTCCCGAGGAAGCGATTCATTGCCCGCCTCCGTATAATAGTCCACATTGGCCTCGAAAAGCACCCGGCATCCCCGCTCGCGCAGGCTTTCCGCCAACCGCACGCAACCAGCCTCCATCGATTTGAGAAAAACAACCGCATCGTATTTTTTCCACGGTTTGAAGAGCTCATACCGGATGTCCCGTCCCCGGTTGACCTCGTCGGCAATCCATCCGAACCGCATAAAGTGCATCGGAGAATATTTGTCCGGCCAGCCCGTGAGCATGTGATGCGGACGCATTCCCCGTTGCAGGGAACTCCATGCCGGAATCCGGCTGTTGATAATGAACCCGACGTGTTTCAACAGGCTCCTCCGGAAATCCGTTCTTCGTTCGGAAAAAATGCCGAGACATCCCGTTTCACAAGCGGCCCCCGCCCATAGCGCTGTTCTTTCCAATCGATCTCCGGCTTCCCACGGAGCCGGTTCCACATCTCCCCAAGCGCTTTCCGGACACTCCAATTATACATGTCCATGATGTTTTTTCTCGGCCCCCGGCTTTGGGAATCAACCGGGGATCGCGGCAGGAAACAAACATGCAGACACCGGAAGTCCGCGTCCTCCCACGAGGTGACCTGATGAAAATCCCGCCGCAAATGGTCTCCATACCCCTCGCGAAAAATCACCCGTCCTCCGTGAAGGCGCTCCAGGCAGGGTCCGTTCCACGCATGAATGGCCGAGAAATTGTAAAGCTTCGTCATGCTGCGACAGGGAGGGGCCAGATGCCCTTCGGCAAAGCTTCCTTCCAGGCGGCGGACATTGAGCACATTGCCAAAAAGGCACCAATCCCCGTCGAATTCCCCTCTCTCCAGCCGCGTACGAAACCTCCCCAGCCCCGCCGGATCATAAATCTCATCCGCATCGACTCCAAACACCCACGTCTTTGAACCGGCAAGTCCGGCGATCAACTCATGACTGACCCTCGGATGCGAGGCCCGGTGGTATTTGAGCCTGCCTCCCGAGGTGGCCTCAAGCGACTTCAGAATCTCCGGCGTGCGGTCCGTGGAACCGTTGTCCACGGCAAGGAACTCATCACAGAAATCGAGCGCATTTCTGACAGCCCTTTCCACAAAACGCTCTTCGTTCTTTGCCAGCAGAATGCCGACTATTTTCATGGTGTCCCGTCTGCTCACAAGGGGATGCCCGCCAACTCTCCAATCAACTCCGGACGGTTTTTGAACCGCGCATAGAAAAGATAGTCCGCATTCAGTGCACCTTTCTTCATCACCCCGCTCCAAAAACACGGATACGGCCCGATCCGCGGATGGCGAAGCCCGGCCACAGCATTCTGAAAGACCTCCCGTCCGGAAAAACCGCCGAACAGCAGTGCGTCATACCCGCAGATCACCATGGCCTTCCTCAACAGGGAATCCCGAAAATCATGAAGGCGACGTGCCTCCGGCGTCGAAGTTTCCCGCGCACTCACCCGCCAGCACGACGAAAGCCAATCCTCGCGCACCCCGCCCTTTTCCAAATCGCTCCCGATTCTCTCGAACGCCCAGGGTGTGTGCTCTGCATCCGGCAACCGCCCGATCAGATGCACAAGGATGTCATGCAATCTTTGGAGATCCCACAGCGCCGGATGCAATGGGAGTTTCCAAGGCTGCGACAGGGGCAGCCGTTCGGGACTGAAACCCTCCCAACGCTCAACCGCTCCCTTGCGGCGGTTCAGCGGTCCATAGCCTCCGGTAACAAGGCTCGTCATCCCCAGTTCCAACGCCATTCGCGGCAGCGTCGTTTCCAAATGCTCCGCATGGCACGCGGCAATGGGCGGATGATCATCCAGAATCACGTAGGCCTGCCGGAACCCGTCCGCCAGGAGGTCCGCACAGGCGGATGCCGTGATCTTCATCCAATCCTTCGGATCATCCCGCAGGGGAAGCGCCCGGAAATCTCCTTCCGACCCGCACAAAAAAATGCGCGGATGCCCGGGCCAAAACCGCGCAATCTGCCCGCACGTCCATTGCGCCAGCCGCAAATACCGCGGCGCCGTCGGCATGAGAATTGGTGGTGGCGTCACGAAATGGAAACGTTTTTTGAAATGGCAATCCTTTCCGGCAATCCGGCCAAATCCATGTCGCCCAATTTCCAAAGCCCGAGAACCCGGCCATTCGGCGCACCCTTTCCTTCCCCGTCGGCCAGGATGTCCACTGGTGCCGCAAAGGAAAAGGGAGCGTCTTCAAGATTGATCCGATAAAATCCCCCCGTTGGTTCGGACCGGTTTTTTCCCTGCCGGTAGGTGGTCGTCAGCAACCAGGAATTTCCGCTCGCAACCATGTTCCGCAGTGCCGCAAGCGCATCCTCATAACTGAAATGAATCAGCAAATCCCGGCAGAAAATCAAATCCGCCTCCGGAGGGGGCTGATGCAAAATATCGCACACGGAAAAGGCTCTCGCGGGACTTCCAAACCTTTTCTCATTTCCGGCAATCAACTCGGGTACCACATCGAGTCCGGTGTAATGAATGACCGAAAGATCCACCTTTCTCATCCAGTTGAAATCTCCGCACGGAACATCCACCATCGAACGAATCCCGTGGCGCTTCAGAAAGGCCGGAAGTTCCTTCCGCAACTTTGCGGTATAGGTCAGCGTCGATCCGCTCCCGGAGCGCGACTCCGCGCTCCCCCAGGCATTGAGCCGGTAAATGTCCCGGAAAATCTCGGACGCACTCCGCCCGCCCAGATTTTCCACACGTCCTTTTTCAAAAAGCCGCCGGGCAACGAACCCCGGCAACACCGGCTTGAGACGGTCCAGAAATCCTTTCATCATATCACCTCAACTGTTGAACCCCCGGTCCGCCATCAGCATCCGGCAGACATCGGCATAATCCATCGCCATGCGGTCGCCCGATGGCATGTTGGTAAAAACCCTGCGGCGAAATTCCGGCAGACGGGCCGCCACTTCCCGGATGGCCTCCGAAGGATCCCCACGGTAACCCAATCCGTATTTTTTCCCGGCTTCCACAATCCCCCCGCCATCCTCATGATAGACAAGCGGCAGGCCGCACTGGGCGCCTTCCACATGATGCATCCCACAAGGTTCCCACCGCGAGGCCGTCAGATAAATGTGACACTCCCGAAGTTTCCTGGCGAGCGGATGACCGGTCATCGGCCCGATCAACTCGGCGGAACGCCACTTCATCTCCTTCGGCCAGCGTCCGATCACCCTCAAACGAAACCCCGGCAGCTCTCCCCCGGCAATGAGATGGTCCACCATTTCGTAAATATCAAATCCCTTCATCGGATTGTCCGACCAGTGGTGCGTGACAATCGTCAGTGATTCCCCCTCGCGGGCAACGGCACTGCCAAATGGATGATACACCGCAGGATCGGCCCCGTTGTAAATGCAGTTGTGCGGACGCGACAGATCAAACCATTTGGCGGCAAAATAATCCCGCAACCACTCCGCAATGAACACCGTGTAGTCCGCCAGTTCGCTCGTCTGCCGGAGCAGTTCGTCAATGTCGTTCGTCCCCTTGCGCTGATCACACTCATTGATCCGGTGCACGATGGGCACCCGCGGATGCGCCTTGCGGAAACGCCGCAATTCCTCCAGTCCGAACTTTTTCTTGGGATGATCCATTCGCGGATCAATCACAAAAACCAGATCGGGAACTGGAGAGAGGGAATACTGCACCTTCCACCCCAATCTCCTCATCGTCGCATCAAGCTGCCAGACAAAGGGACTGGCTCCACCCCATGGGGAACGGTTTGGAGCCATGCTGATCGCGATGACCGGTTTGGAAGATTTTCGAAAGATCATGACGACAAATTGGACCGGAATGCGGCCTTCTGTTTTTGCAAAATTGGGGAATCCGCACAACCCTTCACCACCGCCCCCAGCCTTTGGGAAAAGCCCTCGCTGGTCCACCCCTCATTTATCAGGGCCTGTCGTGCGGAAAAATCCGGAGCCCGCCCGAGTGCCTGTCGGATGGCTGCGGTGAAAGAGACCGGATCCATCGCGGGAACTTCCAGAATCTGTTCGCCCGATTTCAGCACATCCCCCCCCCACCATCCCCGGGTTCTGGTCATCACCACCGGAGCCCCACACATCATCGCCTGCATCGCCACGCTCTGGCCCGACGGTTGGACGCTTTCCCGAAGCGGCACGGCCACACAGGCGGCCGCACGGTAGAATTCCCTCAGGGTTTCATCACTCACCGCGGCGGCGTTCCAGTCGCCATGAATGTGTTCCACATTTGGCGGCAAATGGGATCCCAGGGAAATCCGGGTCACAATCTTGAATGCCACCTCCGGGAGCAGTGCGGCGGTTTTCAGCAGCGTCTCATAATCCCGGCGCCCGTCATTCCCAACCGCCAGCACGCCGCTTCTCTGCCGGCCTTCCGGTCCCGGATTCCAAAATGTCCCGTCCACCCCGAACCACAGGGGCACGGAGGACACTGTTCCGAACTGACCGCGGATCTCCTTCTCCTCATTGTCGGAAAAAAGAACGGGGACCATCGTATCCAAAATCGTCCGCGCGGATTTCTGCCGCTGCCCGTCATGCCGGCAGTTCACAATGCCGCAATGGATGCCGACCAAAGGCACGCGAAGACGCCCCCATTTTTTCCAGATGCCAAGCGCGAAGGCACATCCGCTGGCCGTGGCAACCACCGCATCGCAAGCCTGCAACACCGGCAGCAACCGCCCCGCGGCAAGAATATCTGCAACCCGGGTTTTTGGTGGCAACCGGAAATTCAACAGACGATGGAAAAGCCCCTCGACCCTGGATGCCCGGGGATTCAAATCGAAAACCGCCACCCCATCCCCGGCACGCTCCATCTCAACGGCTCCATAAAAAAAATCGGCCGGAACTTTTCCCAACCGGGCGGCTTCCCATCGCCCTTCTCTCCCCCCCGCATAGACAAAAGCCACCTTCATTTCAAAAACCGGCGCTTGAATTCCGTCAGAACACCTTTCAGACGAAACCAGCCCGCCGCCAAAACCTGCACAGGAAATGCCAGAAAGCGGATGCCCCCGGAAAGCACCACCAGCCGCCCCGGCGTCCATTCCCGGTCGCCGGACAGAACCACCCGGCAGCCACGACTCCGGTTCACAAGTCGTTCGATGAAGGCCATGTCCCCATGTCTTCCATGAATGATCCTCACCGGTCCCCGACCGGCAAAGGATGGCAAAACCGTCCGGAAGTTGTATTCCGGCGGCAAAATTCCCAGCCGGAGGTCCGACTCAAAAAGGGCTCTGCGCAATGCCGGCTGATCATCCTTCTGCCCGGTCGTTGCAACATGCTCGCGATAGAGACGCTCCCATGCAGAAAAAAAAGCGCCGGTGCCATCGCTCTTCCGCCATGCGAGCACGCCGCTGTTGATTTCCGGAAACGCATCCGGGATCCCGGGTTGCGGCCAGGTCACACGCATGGGAGCATGCGCGGCAGCCAGATCCACCCGGTCAAGAATGGCGAACAGATCATCCAAAGGGGCACAAACGTGGGTGTCGGTATCCAAAAAAAGCGTCTTCTCAAACGGAGATGCCCCCAGCGGCCCGATCTTGTCCGCAAAAGAATACTCCGGATTTTCAATCCGCCGGACATCCGAAAACCCGGCCCCGCAAAAATCGCCCCCACCATCCGTGAACAACACCACCGGCCATTCCGGGTGATACCTCCGAAGACTGCGCAGGGAAGCTTTTGCCTCCTCCACAAAGCGCGGCCCGGTTGCAATGTAAACAACCCCGAAATTCTTGGATGTGTTTTTTTCAGTCTCCACCTCTTCAATCCGGCCAACCGAGAACCATCACGGGAAACTTTTTTGAAATGCGCCAGAAAATCGCATCCACAGCACGACGCAGAGGCCGAAAATTCGGGCAGTTGCTGCGGATGAGAAAACTCACGAAATTGAAATCCAGGACACCGTTGTGTTTCCTGCCAATACGGGCAATTTCAGCGGCACGCTTCCATCCGCCGGTTGACGTCTTGGTGTCTTCATAATAGCGAATCCGGGCGATCCGCGTGGGAAAAGAAATGATCTCCCCCACCTTGGCAAGCCGGATCAGAAGATCCCAATCCATCGCGTAATGAAGATCTTCCTGAAGCCCTCCGATGGCTTCCCATGCGGAACGTCGATAAAATGTTGCCGGCTGGATGAACTCCAGGGCTGTCCGAAGGCGCACCGGATCAAAGGGACGGAATGGAACCGTCCGGAGCAGCTCTCCATTCCGATCCATTTTGGAACCGACCCCGCAAACTGCCACCGCCTTGGGATGATCCTCAAACGCCTGCCTGACCGCCTTGAGAGCGTCAGGCTCAAGCACATCGTCAGAGTTGAGCCAACTGATGATCTCCCCGGTCGCCAGAGCAACCCCTTTGTTGATGCCGTCGCTCTGGCCGTTGTCTTTTTCACGAAGAACCCTCACCTGCGGCCGCCTGGAATATGTCTCCAAAATTTCCGGTGTTGCATCCGTGGACATCGCGTCCACCACGATATGTTCAAGACCGGGATACTCCTGGCGAACAACAGACTGCAAAGTGTCCGGCAGAAACCCGGCCTGGTTGAAAGTGGGCGTGACAATTGATATGCGCGGAAAATTCATGCAAGACTGTTGATGAGATCAAGAAGGTTTTTCGTATCCACTGCAACATCCTTTGAGGCAAAGCGATGATCATGCACAAGTGCCGGGGAATCTCCCGGCACATGGTAATGATAGTTGAGTCCGACCGAGCCGCAAATATACCAATAACACCAATGAGGATACCGGGGATGGACAAGCTCGACAACCGGAACCCCGGGATTGCAAAACACAAGATTGGACAATGCGGCGCCGTGGGGTGCCACCACAATCGAGGCACTGGAAAAAAGCTCCACCTGGGCAGCGTGCGACATGCCGCCCAACTGACAAATACTGAAGCCGGCACGCTTCAACTCTTCAATAAGGCAGGGCTCATCGAGAACCTGTCTTTTTGAAACATCACCGCGGGAAATGTAGAGTTTTCGGGTTCTCCCTCCCGGGGAATGGAGCAGCTTCCTTCTCAAATAGTTGCAAACACGAAAATTCGGCATCCCGCTGTGTGAAGGAAGCGAGGGCACGAACAAGGTTTCAAACTCCCGGCAACCGAACTCATGGGTGGGAATGCATTTCTCCGCGATGCCCATGGCCCCGAGGGTATCCCGTTGAAAAGGAAGCCGGGATGGAGCGAGGTATCTGTCCACCGGCCGGCCCTCCAAAAGTTCCAGCCTCGGCAGAACATCGAACATCCAATGATAATAGCAATCCGTTCCCCGTGACGCGAGAACGCCGGTGATCCCTTTCCATTTGGACCAGCGCAACAGGCTTCTTCCCACAACCGGATGGCTTGTCTTTTCGAAACCGTGGGCGACACAAACATCTCTGCAAACCTGTCCGCGGGGGGAAATAACAACTCCCTCGTTATGAACAAAGCCTCCGGGCATCTCTGCAAGAAACGTCTCCGGACAATAGATTTTGCGGAGACGCTCAAAATACGGACGATCCTGCTCACGGAGGTTGCAGGGCAGGGGAATTTCCGGATCGAGCCGCAACTCCACAGAATGATATTTCCCTCCCTCTTCTCCAACAATCTCCCGGGTGGAGGAACAGGAGGCGGGATTGATAAAAAAACGCCCAGTCATCCGGGCCAACAGATCATTCAACATAGGATTCTCCCTCCCACTTTTTCATGACCTGCGAAACCCTGAAAACCGCCCCGGCCATTTGCAGGGGATCCCGGACGAACGAAACCTTGCTCCCGGGACACTCATGCCAGTCGATCGGACATTCCTGAACGGGAACCCCGAAATGGTTGAGCCCCGCCAAGAGTTCTATGTCAAAGGCAAATCTCTGCTCGGACAGAAGAGCGCGAACTTTCAGATATGCGGTCCGTGGCACGATCTTGAAACCACACTGCGTGTCGTAAACATCAGGATCAATCAGGCAGCCGACCAATGAAGAATACAGACGCCCCATCAAATGACGCCTTATCGTTCTCTCAACACGTCTCCCCCGCATTTTGACACGGGAAGAAAACAGCGCCAGTTCAGAATTTTCACAGGAATACTGAAGCAGGCGACAGACTTCCCTGGCGGGAATGGATCCGTCGGCATCGACAAACGCCAGTTGTGTTTCATCCCTGGCAAGATCCCAGCCTGCATAAACAGCGCCACCTTTTCCCTGATTGATGCATAACCGGTGGTATTCAACCGATGCGCCACCGTCACCGGCAATTTCCCGGCAAATCGCCTCCATCCTGTTTCCCTGTTCCGGGGACGATCCATCGTCCACAAGGACAAAGCGCGCCGGAATTCTCTTCCGGGAAACCTCCGTAACAAGATTTGGAAAATAAACCGGCAAACGGTCCGCCTCGTTGAACGCGGGAATGGCAATCAAGAATTTCAAGGAACCCGAAGCGATGCCTTTTTTATCAACACGGTGAGATCTCCCTCGCTGGCTGCCTCATCCCTGCAATATCCGTAGACCTGCGGATGGGCCACAACATCCTCAAATTCTTTCCTGGCACCCGCCCATAACGAAGTATTTCGCAGGCCGCTGTTAATCAAAACAACATCATAAGCACCGGCACGAAAATCCGCCAAAGTAAACCCTTCCATTGGACTCGACAGCTTTGCATTTCCTTCCAGAAGATAAACGGAAAAGGGAGCAGGGTTGTTGGCGGCCAACCGGATGGGACGGGGAAGTCCGGCCATGGCTTCTTGCAACTTTCTTATCGTCGCGTTGCCATCGGGAAGACCTGCAAAAACAGGCCTGTCAAAGACAAGCAAAACCACGAAAACTGCCGCCACCTGCAGGAAAGGACGGTTTTCCAACCTCGAAACCCGCAGCACTCCGCTGAAAGCGAATGCCACAAAACCGAAGACCAGCGGTCCGAGTGTCAGCCAATACCGCTCCATCGGATAGTGCATGACAAGAGCCACAGAAGATCCGGTTCCAAAACAAAACAGGGCACCAAGTTTCCATGTCATTCCAACAGGGAGGGGAAAAAGAGCGTCTCCACGTTTCAAAAGCACAAGGACAATTCCTCCGATGCCAATCAGGAGAACACCCGCAAGCACCACGGCATGAAAACGTGCGAAAAATCCCAAACCGTTCCTTCCTCCAGAATCTCTGCAACTCAACATTCTCGGCCCCACCTGAAGCATGTTGTTGGTGAAATTGTGAAAAAAATAGGCCGTGGCCTCCGCGGGATTGTTGAGAACGGCTTCCTGAAACGAACGGGGGTGCTTGAAGACGGAGTTGAGAATTTTCAGATATTCGGTTCCCGGATCCAATGCTTCTTCCGGATGGTTCTTGTGATGGTAAACCGCGTAATTTTGCCCAAGCCCCATCAACAAATGCTGGTCGGATTGATCAACAAATCCCTCTGGCGCGGAAGAGGGGTGAACTTTCAAAAAAACCAGACTGCCTGAAACCAGAATCGCAGCAATCCAAAAACCAGGAGACCGGCCTGCCGCCTGAAAAGAGGAGCGCCACTCTTTCCGGACAGTGCATGCTTTCCCAATCACAAGACCCCCGACAAAAAGGAATGGCAGGAGAAGTTCCTTTCGCATCTGGGACGCCCAAATCATGGCCAGCGAGAAAACCAGGAATCCACAAAGTGTCGGATTCCTCAGCAAAACAACCAGTCCAAAAAGTGCTGTGCAGGCCGCAAATGTATGGAAATTGCCCTGCTGGGAATACGGCATGCTGGAAAAAGAGGGAATCCAGACAAGCGTCGCGAGCAGGCAGCCCGTCCGCAAAAGAAACGGACGGAATGCATCCAGACAAAAAAACAAGGCACAGGCATACAGCAGGGTGTTTGCCACCCGGAAAAAGAAATGGATTTGAATCGGTTGCATACCCGCCTGCATGAAGGCGGCCGTTGTCAGGTAAAACAGGTTTGTGGACCGGACTTCTCCACGAGCAACCAGACGGGCCGCGGAAAAATGCGCGTATTCATCCCCCCACCAAGCGGGGGCATTGTGGATGCCAATGGAGACAAACCAAGTGCCGGCAAAAATCGCCAGCAGGCAGCCCCACAACGGAATCCGATCCGCATCAAATCCAGAGGTTTTTTTCAAGAGGCCTCCAAAAAAATCCCGGCCGCGCGCGCGCCATGCTCCGCGGCAAAACTTTTTTCCTGCTCCAACGAGAGTTTTTCCTTCTCCCGGTCGGGTCTTGGAGGAAGAAATGCAAAATGCGCCTCCAGGGCATCGGCCAGGGATTCCGGATCACAAGGGTCGAAGAATGCTTCCGCCGAAGGAGCCTGTTCCCGATGGATGGGAATATCCGAAACCAACAAAGGACATCCAAGCGCCTTTGCATCCTGAACAGTTGTATTCCATCCCTCAAACAACGAAGGCTGGATCAGGAGCGTGGCGGATCTCAACAATTGCTGCATCTCACCACCGGAAACATAGCCGAGCACCCGGCACTCGGGCAGCAAATCCCGGGCCGCAATCTCTTGAAAAAGACGGGACAGCGCTGCGTTGTCGGTGTCCCGGAAGTCGACCGGCAACCCTGTCATTGCACAGGCAATCGGACATCCCCGTCTTTTCAACAAGCCCAGCGCCTTCACAACCAGAAGGTGGTTCTTGTGTTTCCAGAACTGGTTTGCAACAAGCGCAAATTTTTTTGGCAAATGATACTTCTCCACCACATCGCAGGTGGTGGAGGGTATGTCCAGAAAGGCAAAGTTTGACGGAAAGGACAATATGCGCGCCTTGTTCTTGTAAGCGGGAAACAGTTCCCCGAGGGTGTTGTGGCTGTCCGCACTTGACACAATCACCGCATCGCTGCGCTCCAACAGAGACAGTGTGCGCATCCGAATTTTCTCCAGCTCGGCTTTCCCATAAAGCTCACTCAGAATGAATGGCTGGAAATCCGGAATCCATCCGATATTGCGCGTTCCACGACAAAGTTGCACCGGATGAAGAATCGGTCCCACCGCTTGAAGACGATGTTGGTGGACGGCTGCCTGGAGGACATTCTTTCGGCCCGCTTTGAACAGGTTCCTCAATGTCCATTCCCCTGGAAAATAATGTTCCGGCTCCAGAGCAACCACCCGGTCGTGCCTGATGTCTTTGGGGGGAGACGCTGTCAGAAAGCCTGCTTCCACCCCATGCCGCTCCAAGGAAAGAGCCAGCCCCAGAGAGTAGCTTCTTCCCGCCGTCCATCCGGACATTTGCAGATCAACGATGCCAATTTTCAATCAGAGATCTCCAAACAGCGAACTTGCCGCGGGCCTTGGCATCCGGATCCACGGACATGACTCCCGAAGAGTGGAACGATATTGGTCTTCCGAGGGCAGGCTGTCTTCATCCTGACGGGTCCACTCCCTGACTGGAATCCACATCTTTCGTGCAAAGCTGAAACGCCTGATGACACGGGCCGGACTTCCCACGGCCAAACTGAATGGCGGAATGTCTTCCGTGACAAGAGATGCCATTCCGACGACAGAGCCGCACCCCACAACGGTGTCTTTCAAGACGGAAACTTTCGAAGCAAGCCAGCAATTGGTCCCGATGGAAATCTCCCCTCCCGGTTGTGTGGGAGCTTTGATATAGGGAACCATGGGATCGGAGAAGCAATGATCGGCTCCCTGCAACTCAACACCCGGGCCGGTGAGGCAATAGTCACCGATGAAAATTCCTTTGCCGGCATTGAAAAAATTCCTGCGGCCAATAAAGGAAAAATCACCTATTCGAATGGCAGCCCCTGGCTTTTCCCAATCGTTAACATTCAGCCAAGAATCCTCTCCGATGCAGCAATTCCGGCCAATTTCAATCCGGTGGATGCCAATAAGCTGAACACTCCTATCAATATAGGTTCCCTCTCCGCACCGGCCAAGACGGTTTGCCTTTTTAAGACAGACCCGTTGTCCGAGTTTGCAAAAAAAATTGCTAAGAAGGCGTTTCATTTCAAGAAAGAGAGTTTTCCTTTCAGAAGGGAAGATTTTGACCTCGCCAATGAATCCAAACAAAATTGGATGTCAGGAACAAATACTGGCAGAAATGGCATGTATGACAGAATCCTGCTGGTCGGCGGTCAGAGAAACCGAGCAAGGAAGGCTCAGGCATTCCCGGAACAATGTTTGGGAGATATCTCTGCCGGAGAACCACCCCATACCGACATGGGCGGGGCTGGCATGCAGGGGCTGCCACAGCGGTCTCGCCTGGATATGCCTCTCGGCCAAGACATCGCGGATGTTTCGTGCGTTCGTGCCCGCAAGGTTTTCGTCAATGCGCAATGTTGGAAGCCAATGATTGGGAACAGCCCATTCCGCTGTCTCCTGCCAGGAGAAACCGGGCAGATCACGAAATGCTTCCCGGTATCGGCTGGCAATTTGTGCTTTGGCCTGGAGATGGGAGTCCAACTGTTCCATCTGTGCACAGCCGATCGCCGCTTGCACATTGGTAAGCCGGTAGTTGTACCCGACCTCATCGTGAATGTATTCCAATCCGTTCAATTTCGCCTGGGTCGTGAGATGGCGGGCGCGTGCGGCAAAGTCCTCATCATCAGTGACAATCATGCCACCGCCACCGGTAGTCAGGATTTTGTTGCCGTTAAAGCTGATACATCCCGCAATACCGAAGGAGCCGGTGCTGCGCCCGAGGCAGAGGGTGCCGAGACTCTCTGTGGCATCTTCGACAATTGGAAGACCGTAGGCTGCGGCCAACTCTCCAAGCGCGGACATATCGCAGGGATGGCCCAGTACGTGAACAGGAAGGATGGCTGCAATCCGCCGACCGGTCTGAAGGTTGAAAACTCCGGTACCCCGTCGCTCGCACCGGCACATCAAAAATTCTTCCACAATCGAGGAGTCCATTTGCCAGTGTCTGCTTTCACAATCGATAAAGACCGGACAAGCCGCCAGATACCGCACGGCATTGGCGGGAGCAATGAATGTGAGGTCGGACACGAGAACTTCCTCGTCCGCCCCCACTCCGGCACCCAGAAGGGAAATGTGCAGCGCTGCCGTTCCGTTCACAGTTGCCACGGCATGCCGTGTTCCCACCCGTGCAGCCACCATCTGCTCGAACCGGGTGACGTAGCTTCCAACAGAGGAAACCCACCCCGAATCCAGGCAGTCTTTCACATACTCCCATTCCCGGCCCCGCAGGCAGGGTTCTGAAAGCGGGATAAAATCAGACGACATAGGTTCCTGCGCGATACAGCGAAAGATTGTCGCTCATCCAGCGAATGGTTCTTTCCAGACCTTCCTCGAGCGTGACGCACGGCTTCCATCCCAGAACCCCGGTCGCAAGGCGGTTGTCAGCAATCAGGCGCTCCACCTCGCTTCCGACCGGACGTATTCTCGCTTCGTCGGTCTCGATCGAAATTTCGGCCTTCATCAACCCTGCGATCAACCGGGCAAGTTCCCCAATCGCAATCTCCCGGCCCGAACCGAAATGGATCGTTTGTCCGATGGCCTCGGTTCTGGTGCCGGCCAAGACAAATGCATCCACGGTGTTCGAAACAAAATTGAGATCGCGAGTGGGAGTTGTGCTTCCGAGACGAATTGTCCGGTGTCCGGCAAGAATCTGGGAAATAATCGTGGGAATTACCGCGCGCGCCGACTGGCGAGGCCCGAATGTGTTGAAAGGACGCACCGTCACCGTCGGCAGATTGAACGACAGATGGAAAGACTCCACGAGCTTGTCCGCTCCGATCTTCGTCGCGGAATAGGGAGATTGCCCTTGCAGCGGATGCTTTTCCGTGATCGGCACGCTCCGTGCCGTTCCATACACCTCGCTTGTCGAGGTATGGACAACCCGGATATTCCCCTGTTGTTTGGCCGCCTGCAGGATATTGAGAGTGCCGGCAATGTTTGTCTGAACATAGGCGTCGGGAGCCGTGTAGGAATAGGGAATCCCAATCAAGGCTGCGAGGTGGAAGATCACATCCACACCAGCCACTGCCTGTTGCACAAAAAATGGATCGCGGATATCTCCGGCCAAAATTTCCATTTTGTCCGCCGCCGGACTCGAGTCGAGCCATCCCCGGCGCCCCATTGAATTGTAGCGAACCATTGCCCGAACGTCGAAGCCTTCCGCGACAAGACATTCGGCAAGATGACTGCCGATGAATCCACCGGCACCGGTGACAAGAGCTTTGAGGGAAGAAACCCCTCCGTGCGGACTGAGCTCAGAGTGCTGCGGCATATTTGTGTTCATATTGAGTGAGACCCATAGGCCGTCTTGAAATAAGCGAATCTATCAGCAAACGGTTGTTTTTTTCCTCGCCGAGTGATTTCGGGGCGGACTTGACCCATTGAGAGTAGTCCCCCGGCATTGGAGTGAATGACGTTTTCAATTCGAGGCAATTTTCGATGAGAAAATAGGCAACATGAGCTTCTTCCACAGATTCTCTGGAAGGAGGCAATTCTCCAGAAATTGCACGGAGAATTGCCTCTTTATAGCCGGTCTTCGTTTCGGCTGAATGGCAAAAACCACAATCACGATAGAAGCAAAGAGCAGAAGTCAACACAGGTTTTCCAAGCATGGCAGCTTCGATCCCGATGCGACTTGTATAGGGGAGAACTGCCTTGGCGCTCTTGATGAGGTCATAACTGTTTGCAGGGGAATCCGCTCCATAAAACCGAATCCTCCCGTTGGCATTGCCCCGCGATAGCACAATGGATTCCCAATCGTCGTTTGCCTCAAATCCCGGATAACGTTCTCCGGGATGCTGCCTGACGGCCATCGTGATACCCGGGGTTTCCCTGACAAAATCGGTTAAAAATGCAAGCCAGTCCGAAATTGAGTCGAAGAGATTCTGTCGAAGAAGGGCGGCGGCATCCCAGCGGGAATTAAGCGGAACGAATAAATCCGCCGCAGGCTCTGCAGCCGTCCCGACGGGCGTCAGTTGCAGTTTCCACTCGTCATTCCCCTGCATGCGCTGATTAAGGCGCAATTGGGCGCGCCGGATCATTTCCTGCCACTGAGGTGAATCTTCTTTTGTCACTTTGCGTACAGCCGTCAACACGGACAGAAGGTCGGACGAGTGGGCGGCAGTGCCCCGGTGGGCAAACCAAAGGCTTCCATCACCGGAGTCGTACGTCGAAAAATCCAATCCCATCTTGCCCGCAACATGGCAAAATGCTCCGCTGGAAACCCATATTCCGCCGGGAATGAGCAACCAGTCAAAAGGATTTTTGTCAAGAAAT
Source organism: uncultured Chthoniobacter sp. (assembly GCA_964585615.1). Lineage (GTDB taxonomy): Bacteria > Verrucomicrobiota > Verrucomicrobiia > Chthoniobacterales > Terrimicrobiaceae > QYQL01. Next base: position 21,924 of record CAZPEN010000012.1, read on the forward strand.
CCGCGTATCAACCGTACATGTGCCCGCAGTGCTTCCGGCGCATGCTCATTTTTTCTGAGGAAATCGTCGGCGGCACTCTCTCCAAAGGCAAACCGGACGGCATTCTCTCGTATGAGCATTTCAACCGCCGGGTCATGCGCCGCATGCGGGGCTGGAGATGCTTCCGCAAGATCGCAAATTTTGAATCGACCATTCAGAACGTTAAGAACCCGCTTGATTTCGTCTCTCTCAGGTTTCCAGGTCAAGTTGGAAAAAATATCTCCACCGTCCCAAATTAAAGTGATGTCACAGCCTCTTCGCTGGAGTTGAAAAGCCAGCTCCATGTTGAAAAAGGGGACCGACGTTTGCATCCATGGAGTAATCAGCACACCCACCCGGGGACCGGCGTCTCTTTTGCCGCGCATAAATCCATGCCGCGGAATGCGCCGGATGTATGCATCGGCCAATCGCGCAAAAGAACCCCTGTTCCCGAGGGACCGAGGGGTTTCGCAGATGCAGCGAAGAAGCGGCGCCAAATTTTTCCGCCAGAGAAAATTCATGAGGGACGGCCCATTTTTCCGATTTTCCCCTCGGAATAATCCGATTGCGCCCGTTCATAGTCATCATGCCGCCCGACATCCAACCAGTATTCCACCACGGGAAAACTCGCCACAATCTGCGAAGAGGCCAGAAGGACCGAAATGAGATCGGTCATGTCGAAACGCCGGTTGGATGGGATGAACGCCAATGCGGCCGGTTCAACGAGATAGATTCCGGCATTCACAAACAGATCCAACATCGGTTTCTCTTCAATCGACATCACGCGACTTCCTTCGCATTTGACAACTCCATACGGAACTTGGACGTCGTATTTTCTGACTCCGACAGTGACCATCGCCCGATTCTCCCGGTGAAAACCGATCATCGTGCGGAAATCCACATCGGTAAGAATATCCCCGTTGATCAAAAGATGCGTTTGACAAAAATCCTTGACGAGGGAAAGCGCACCGGCAGTACCCAGGGGAAATTCTTCCGAAACGTATTCCATTTCCAATCCAAATTCGCTTCCATCCCCAAAATGCTCATGAATTTTTTCCGGCTGGTAGTGCGTGGTGACGTGAACCTTGCGCACCCCGGCTTCGCGAAGCTGTCCGACAATATGCTCCATGAGCGGACGTCCGCCTACGGGCAACATTGGCTTGGGCAGGCTGTCTGTCAGGGGATGAAGACGTTTCCCGAATCCTCCCGCCATGATGATGGCGCGCAGCGGTCGCTTTTCGTGCTCCAAGAGGTCATCCAAAATAGCAAGTGCTCCCACCTTTCCCCGATCATCCAACAGAGGAAGGTGACGTATACTGGTCTTGCGCATCAATGAAAGGATGGAAGATTCCGGCATTCCGAACGGTGCCGTAACCGGATCTCCGTGACGACGCTCAAGGACCTGTGTCAGAAAGGCATCCAGGGGCAAACCGGCCAAAATCGCCCGCCGAAGATCTCCGTCCGTTATCGTCCCCAGCAGAAAATCGCTGTCGTCCATTACAAGGACAACTCCCATGTAATTTCGGTCGATTGCGCACAAGGCGTCCCTCATTGAAGTCGTGGCTTCAACCCGAAACGCCGACAAATTCCTAAAGATCTCCAACATATTTTAAAAATCTCGCGGGCACTCCGGCAACAATATTGTCCCGGGGAATATCTTTCACAACGGCCGCGCCAATTCCAACCACCGCTCGGTCTCCAATCAGCACATGCTGTCGCACCACTGCTCCGGCACCGATATGCACACCGTCGCGAAGAACGACTCCGCCCGCAAGAACCGCCCCGCTGGCCACGTGACAAAACCGGCCCAATCGGCAGTCATGCTCAACCACGGACCGGGTGTTTAAGAGACAACACTGTCCGAGGACTACCCCCGCTCCCACAATCGCACCGGCGAGAATCTGGCATCCAGATTCAATTTTCGCGCTTGGAGAAATAACAGCCAGGGGATGGACAACTGTCAGAGGAGTGAGCCCCAGATCCATAGCCCTTTTGACAAGACCCCGTCGCGCTGATGTCGTGCTTGTGCTTCCGATCCCAATGACAAAATCCTGAACTCCAGATCCGGCCAAAAGCGGCAGTTTGGAGTCATCGCCCACAATTTCAATTCCGTCCATCTTCTTTCCCCAAAGGTCGGGATTGCTGTCAACAGCAGCCACTGGATCGGGACAACCGGAAAGCCGGACTGCTTCGACAAGCACGCGTGCGTGAGCTCCGGCCCCAATGAGAACATATTGATTCATCGGGCTCTTTGCATCGCAAAATCACAAAACTTTTTCCTAAGCAGATCGTTCTTCTGTCGGAATTTGACAAGGCTGTGAACAATGACTCTGGAGGGAGGGATTGAGGCAGGCTGATAGGGATTCCTGACTTGTGCAGCCGTTTGGCGAAATTCCGGGGTTAGAACTTTCCGGATGCCTGCCAAGATCGCGGCGCAATGGTGAGGCACGTTCAATACATTGCGTCCGTGGATGCGCCCACTTTGTCGGTCCCCGATATTTACGACCGGAATCTTGAGCGAGGCGGCTTCAATGATGCCGCTGGATGAATTTCCAACGACCGCAGCGCAAAACCTCATCGCGGAATAGTAGTATTCGCCCAAATTTTCAAAAAACCTAGCGTGCGTTTTCCTTTTGAGAAATGTCGAAATCATTTGGCGCACGGTCGCGCTTCCTTCATCGGCATTGGGGGCAGTGAAGATAATCGGAAGGTCCAACCGGTCGAGGGCGGCGAGCACTTCTCCGAAGTCCGAAATCGGAGATTGATGGGAGAGCGTTTCCGGGTGGTAGGTAACAAGAAGGGGGTTGGGTCGGAGTGGAACGTCCAGCTGGCGCGCAATTTCACGGAACGTAAACCGGCGGCTTTGTCGTTTCACCTGCTCAAGGGCGGGCGCTCCACAGACAACCACCCGCCAGGGCTCTTCGCCCAGTTGCCGCACTCGCTCCCCATAGCTTCTTGTGGAGACAAAATGAAGATGACTCAATTTGGTGATGGCATGGCGAAAATTGTCATCAAGTGCCCCCAGAGTTGCTTCCCCGCCGTGCAGGTGTGCCGTGGGAATTTTGAGAGGAGCTGCCGCCACCGATGCCGACAGCATTTCAAAGCGATCCCCCAAAAGCAAAATCCAATCGGGGGCGAGCCGCACAAATGCTCGGGTGAACCCTGCAACACCGCGAGCTATGGATTTCGAAATATCTGCACCGGAATCCGAGGCGGGAGACATCGCGACTTTTTCCGAAATGACAATGGTCTGTTCAAGAGTTTTCACGGACATTGCATCTCGGGGAGACCAGTGGGAACCCCCTGCAACAATCAAAGGTTCAACCCGATTATCGCGCTGCATCTCCTCCACAACAGGACGATAGATCGACCAGTCGGAACGTCCGACAGTGACGATTGCAATGCGAATCATGCGAGAACATCCATCCGGATTCTTTCGCCCTGGGATAGCGGCTCGAGCACACGGCGTCCCAGCAACTTTCGCCACGCATCGGGCGGAATTCCCCCGGCCGGGCGCAGATAACTCAGCATTTCCGGACCAATAATTTCTCCAACGGCGATATTTCTCGCCGCGTGGATGCTCTTTCGTGCCACGGCAGCCACATTTGCCTCCGCTTCAACAGGGGATTTCTCTCCATTTCCCAATGATGATTCGATTTCGCGGATCCTTTTCACCAGAATCGCGAATGCCGCGGGTGTCATTGAGGCCGCATGATCCGGACCGGTCATGGATCGACGCAGCGTCAGGTGTTTTTCAATTACACAGGCTCCCCGTGCAACGGCGGCAACCGCCACCGCATCACCAAGAGTATGATCGGAGTATCCAACAGGGACATTGAATTCCTCGCGCAATCGGTCCATTGCCCGGAGGTTTGCCTGATTCGGAGGTGCCGGGTAACAACTCACACAATGAAGCAGAACCAGGTTGTTGCAGCCGGCTCCTTTCAGGCAATCGACAGCGTCCTTTACCTCGGCAAGGTTCGCCATTCCAGTCGAAACAATCATGGGCTTGCGAAAGGATGCCACATGTTCCAGAAACGGGTGATTGTTCATGTCGCCGGATGAAATCTTGAATGCCCACACACCCAGCTCGTTAAGCAGATCCGCGCTGGAAAAATCGAACGGCGTCGAAAGAAAACGAATTCCGAGGGCCTCGCATTCCCGGGATAATGCCAGAAAGTCGGCGCGCGACAACTCCAGCTTGCGCAACATGGAGCGTTGGGTGGAATTTCTTCCAGAATGAGTCTGCTGATAGGCTGCGCAGGGGGCGGATGCGGCGGCAATTTCCGAAGCACGAAAAGTCTGGAACTTCACGGCATCGGCTCCAGCCGATGCCGCCGTGGCAACCAGCTTGAGGGCAGTTGCGAGGCGCCCATTGTGGTTGACCCCTGCCTCCGCAATCACAAAGCAGGGCTGCCCCTCGCCCACCATTCGTTCTTGAATCTGAAAATGGCGATTCATTTCTCTGCAAGTTGCTGCGACAGGAGAGCCTCGGCGACAAAAAAGTCGACAGGCTCATCGATATCATGCGAGCGTTCGAGTGGCATTGGAACCCCACCCACATGATCTCCAAAGATGGAGTGCTTTTCAAAAAGAACATCCCGACGTGTTGCATAAGCCGCTCCATTCGGAATAAAAAGCTTGGGCAGTGACTGCCAGACGCCTTCCTCTCCGGCGAGGCGGCCTGCCGCAACCCGTGACAGTTCGTTTTCTTTTTTCAGTTCAAACATCCACTCCGGTCTGTCCCGAACTTCGCGAACGGTAATTGCCGAGTCCAGATTCGAAGACTGAACCAGTTTCACGCACGCGGCGATATCCTCGGAAAGGCAGAAAGGCGTCGTGGGTTGAAGTGTCACGATGATGTTCAGTCGGAAATCCTGTCGCTTCTCGATAAACGCTGCTGCATGCTGGGTTACTGCCTCCGACGGAACATCTTCTGCAAGGTCCTTTGGACGCAGAAAGGGAACCGACGCGCCTGCAGCGGTGGCAGCTTCGGCAATTCCTTGGTGATCTGTCGAGACGATCACGTGATCAAGAAGCGGACAGCTGAGAGCTGCTTCGACCATCCAGCATACCAGCGGCTTTCCGCCAAGCGGCTTGAGGTTTTTCAGGGGAATCCGCTTTGACCCACCCCGGGCGTGAATGACACCCAAAACATGAATAGCGTGACTGGTGCTCATTTCCGATCCTTTTCAATCTCCCGCAATGCGTCCAATTGTCCGAAGACCTTCTGAAATGCGTCCGCAACGTCTTTCATATCGGCTTCCCCACACGGTCGATGCACAGCAGCAAAAGTAATCAGCCGGTTGCCAGCCAGTTCCTCAGCCACCGGGCAGAGGCCGCGGGAGTAATTCTGAACATCTCTGTTCAGACAGAAGGGCCACCCCCCCCTCCCAAACGCAATTTTCCTGAGAAACATCGGGTGCATATGCAACAGACGAGGATAGCCTGTTCCAACAGGGATTCCCTCCGCACGCAGGGCACGAACAATGAGATCACGGGAGACCCCGGCAGAATTCTGATCATACTCGAAAGGACAAACATGAACCACCCGGTCTGTATGCGACGCTGCGTTGCGAAAGGTCAGGTGAGGAATTCCAGCGATCCCACGGGCAAGAAGCAGAAAATTCTCATTTCGGGCGGAATTGTTCGCCTGAAGCTTGTCCAACTGAACGAGGCCGATTCCTGCGGTGATTTCTGTCATTCGCATATTGAACCCCACGACATTGACAAGATCTTCCCCGGACCAGGAATCGTCGGGCACAACCTCTCCATGGTTTCGTGTGAGGCGGATGTGTCGCGCTAACGCAGCATCATTCGTGACAACTATTCCTCCCTCTCCGGAAGTAATGTTCTTGGGATGGTTCAAGGAATAAACTCCCATCCGACCCATGGTCCCCGCAGCTCTTCCCTTGTACTGCGTTCCCAAAGCTTGGGCACAGTCTTCAATGACAACAATATTCCGCTTGTGCGCCAAATCGAGTATGGAGTCCATTTCGGCGGCGTATCCAAACAGATGAACAACCAAGATAGCACGGGTCCTCGGGCTGATCGCCTTCTCAATTTCCCGTGGCCCGATGCAATAATTTTCCGGAGAGATGTCAGAAAATCGCGGCACATTCCCAAACGTTAAAATGCTTGCTGCGGACCCGGAAAACGACATGCATGTCGTGAGAACTTCGTCTCCGGGTTCCAAGCGACATGCCCCGATGGCAAGCGAGAGTCCGCTGGTGGCTGAGTTTACGGCGATGGCATGGCTTGTTCCTGCCAGTCGTGCAAAACCGGCTTCCAACTGCCTGACCATTGGTCCACCAAGAAAATTAAAGTCATTCAGCGGGGCTTCCGCCGCCTCCACACTCGGGAGAGAGAGAAGATTTTCGATGTCGGAAGAGGTGCTCCCAATGTGGCACGAGAGCTTCTTGGAGCGGAGGATTTTCTCCACAATTTGTTCCTCGTGCCCATCGAGAAAAGGAACCGGAGGAAAGTCGCGCGTGCGGACCGGATTTCCACCCAGCAGCGCGAGAGTCGACGATTTTTTGTTCATAAAGCGTCCGATGCCGTTCCTCCCAAACCAAACACAGAAACCTCGCGTTTGCCGTGACGCACCGAATGAAGGAGGGCATCTGCCGCCTGAACGGCAATGGAACCATCCCGTGCGTCACACCGGGGCGAAACATGCTCTTTGCAGACTTCCTGATAAAGAGTCACGAGCGGTTGCTCTCCCGCCGGTCTGGCAAAGATTTCTTCCAATTGCAACAGGCCGCCCTGTTTTTCTGGCCGGAAAAGACGCGCCTCTTCACCGTTGTTGGAAATTCGGACCAGTCCTTCCCCGCCAAGAATCTCGATCTCAAACAACAAAAATGATGCGCTGGAATTTGTTTGGATGGAAACTTCAAAGCCTGACTCCGATTGAAGAACGCCGTCGATATCCGGATCCTCTGGATTTCCCGATTCTGCAGAAGCCCGGACAACAGAAATCTCTGCAAAAAGAAACCGCAGGGCGTCAATGAGATGCGTGCCGATATTGTAGATTCCGCGGCCATACCAAGCGTGGGCTCTGCGAATGGGGCCGATGGCCCCGTCGGAAATCCATTCCCGCGCCTTTTGATAAACTGCTCCCCATCTCCTGGAGTGGTTCACAAAGAAGCGCTTGTCAGGAAAGTGCAGGAGAAAGCGTTCGATTTTCCGGCACTCCCCAGACTGGAGGGCCAACGGCTTTTCACACACAATCGTTTGCACGCTTTTCGCGGAGAGTGCGGCCAGCACGTGTTCAAGATGCAAAGCGGGAGGGCTTGCGATCACAATGACATCGGGATTTTCATGGGCGAACAAATCTTGGACCGTTTCATAAGTGACGACCCCATCCCATCGCTGAGAAAATGCCTCGCGAGCCTTGGCTGAGGGATCACAACCGGATGACAAATGTAATCCTGAAACGCCGCGAATCGCAGATGCATGAGAGCAAACTCCCGTTCCGGGGGCCTCCACTTCGATCCAGGAAGCCATCCGTCCGAGACCAATCAGCGCAACGCGTTTCAACGGGCTCTCACTCATCCGATTGGTTCCTCTCCCAATGAACATGGTAATAGGGCATTGGAACAGCGTTGAAGCTTGTCTTGAAATCGCCTCGGCCCGGGGAATTAATGCCAAGCAGGTCAACAAACTGGCTTCCCCGCTCTCGACCCTTGAAAAAGGCCTCTATCATCACTCGTGTTCCCGCACCGCATGAAGCGGCCCCCTTGCCGTTGCCACCAAACAGATAATAACTCGTTTTCGCGTCGTGCAGGAATAAAACGGCCGAAACCACTTCACCTGTTCGATCAAGACAGTGCAGGATGTGACCCGCATTATTCTCCATGGCCTTGCGGGCGATCTTTCCCACGAAGTCCAACTGATCGGACGAACATTCGAGACCCTGCCGTGCAAAGGTTTCATTGAAAAGGGACACAAGGCAGTCTTCCTGTAAAGACTCTGCAATGGCACATTCCAACCTGATGGATTTTGCAAACTCCCTGCGCCGCAGTTCGCGGACGGTGGGGAGGTAAGAGCCGCAAGATGGATAAGGCCGGATGTCCACCATGCCGGTGTACCGGAGTTGAACCTGAAACATTCCAAGCCATGGTTCATGGTAATGAAACCAGGAAAAGCCTCTCAAATCTGGTGAAGATGGATGGAGGCAGAGCGAAATTGCGGAGGCCTGCTGTTCCCGTTGGCGGAGAAAATTTTCGGTCCACTCCAAGTGCTTGCGAACCATTCGGTGCGCGGGTGCGTCATCTGGAGATGGAGCAAAAAGCAAACCCTGATAAAAGCACGATGAGAGCGGTGAAGGGAGAAGCTGACCATTCCGTTCAAAAAAAATTCCTGCAAGAACAGGGGTTCCATCCTCGTAAAGAACCATCCGCAGCACTCTTGCATCCACCGCATGCAAAAACCATGAGGAAGAAAACGGGGTTCCTTGCGGAGAAGCCGCCACCCAGGCATCCCAGAAAACGTCGTCCGTACATTCTACCAAGTCATATGGCATAACGAATCTTCAGCGGTAAACGAAAACTGCCACATCCGCCCGGCCGTAGTGGTGATGAAGGCTGACTTTTGTCCCCAAATTCCTGATGCAAAACTCCAAAACCTCAGCTGGGTTATGATAGGTGGTTCCTTCTGTGGTATAGTTGACGTGGGAAGAGATGAAATTGAAACCAATTCCTTTTTCGCAGCAGGCAAATGCTGCCTGCAGCATTTTTCTCATGAATTCGGCGCAGTTTGGTATGTGGATGTTGAACAGACCGCAGAGCAGAACGTAATCAAACTTTTCTTGAAGTGGTTCACTGAGGATATCCCGGCACACGAACTGGCCCTCGGGAAATCTCGCCGAGGCAAATTCAATCATCTCCGGAACCACATCCATTCCCACGTAATGAAAATCATGAAAGCACCCGAGCAAATGCGAATAAAGGTCGCCTTGGCCACATCCCAGATCGAGAATCCGCATTCCGCTCAGTTCCCCGATTTCCATCAGCTTGTCAAAGCGCATCAGCTGACCGCTCGCGCTGGAATGAACGGCTTCCGGTGCCCCCTTGTGTTCTAGGAAACTCTTGCGATAAAAATCGTTCAACTTGCTTTGTTCTTCAGATGTCATAGTGAAGCTTCTGGATGATGTGCCATTCCCTGTGCAAGCTCCTTTTCTTGTTCATCGTGTTTTTAACCCCGCGACAGTCCCGGAGTGCCGCAGCGGCAGGCGGATGGTTTCCCGTCATACGGAAGAAGAAGACATTCATCAAAAAAATAAAACCGGTGGCTCTACGCCAATTTGGAAGCCACAACCGCATGTTCAGGTCTCAACAGGGGAATCCCTCTTAAAACCGGGTAGGCAAACCCTGCCTCGGCAGAGAAAAACAAGTCCCGCTGATCAACCATCGCTGTGTGTGTACAAGGACACTGCCAGCCCAAAGCCTCTTCTGTCCGAATTCCGCTGTTCCTGCCTGCTTTTTTTTGAATCACCAGAACGCCGCTGGGGTTCAGAGAATTCGCGGTATATGGCAAAAGGAGGCAATCCAGAATCTGCGCACCAAGAGTTTCCGCAACCTGCCTGAGCCCGCGGACATAACCGTGCCGGAGCATTCGCTCCCGTGCTGCTTCCGAAGCAAGCTCGTAGATCGGTTCGACCAAGACAACCGCCTTCCGGGCGATCCGGAGCAATTCGGATACGGCTTCTTTCTCCCTGCCGCCGTTCGGTTCCAAGGAATGTGAGGTATAGACGACATCCACACTGGAGTCGCGCAAGGGAATCGCAAACAGGTCGGCAACAAACACTCGGGCGGTGACATTCTCCTCTTCCAGCCAGTATCCGATCCGACCACTGCCTTGCTTGAACTTTTTTGGTGCCATCCCAAGCGTAATGCCCGGATGTAATTAGTCGGCCCTTAAAAACGCGACAACCTTCTGGTTATTAGGATAATAGGCACGGGACTTGCTTGTATGGATTGCAGAAAAAACGCGAGGAGCCGTTAAAAACCCAGCAATCCAAGTCATGAAGCCCAAAGCCATGTGTGCCCAACAAAGTTGCTTTTTGCTGCCGAAACTTTCCAGTCAACTCGATCCCCGGCAACCGCTCTACGCATTGGCCTTGGCCATGAGATGGGAGTGGTTCGAGCAAGAGTTCGGAGCGCTTTACAGTCCGGAGGGACGGCCGGCTCTACCGATCCGCCGGATGGTGGGTCTTCTGATGCTCAAACACCTGCACAACCTCAGCGACGAGCGGGTGGTGGAGTTCTGGAGTTTGAGCCCCTACGCGCAGTTCTTCTGCGGGGAGAGGGAGATGCAGTGGGGGATGCCATGCGAGGCGAGTGAACTGGTTCACTTCCGAGCGAGGATTGGACCGGGAGGCGCGGAGAAGATCTTGGCGGCCTCCATCGCATTGCACGGGGAAAAGGCCAAGGAGAAAGAAGTGGTCGTGGACACCACCACGCAGGAACCGGAGCGAAGCGGAGATAGACTGTCCGGAGGACAGCCCCGAAGGGGTGAGGTGCAGCGAATCAAAAGAACATCACCTTCCCCACCGACACGAAACTCGCGGCCAAGATCGTGCGGGGCGGGGTCAAGCGGGCGAGGCGGCACGGAATCGTTTTGCGGCAGAGCTTTGCGCGCACGGTGCCAAAACTGCTGCAGGCGCAGCGGGGGCGTCGCACGAAGGGCGGAGCATTGCGCGCCCGCAAGGCGGCCCGCCGCTTGAAAACCATTGCCAGGCAGATCGTGCGCCAGTTGGAGCGCGGTGTGCCCGAAGGCGATCCGGACCGGCACTGGCTTTCCATCGCCCGGCGAGTGCTGGAGCAGAAGAAGCACGATACGCACAAGATTTACTCCCTCCACGAGCCGCATGTTTACTACCTGTCCAAGGGAAAGGAGCATAAAAAATACGAGTTCGGAGCCAAGGCGTCGCTTGTGGTCGGCAAGAACGGTGGCGTCATCCTGGGTGCCTACAGTTTGCCGGAAAACGATTATGACGGGCACACGGTCGAACCCGCTCTCCAACAGGTCGAGCGACTGAGCGGATACCGTCCGCAAGTGGCCATCGCCGACCGCGGTTATCGCGGCAGATCGCGCTGGGGCGATACCTCTCTGGTCATTCCCGGCGTTCCAAAAAAGAGCGACTCCACCTACGTCAAACGCAAGGCCCGCGCCCGCTTCCGCCATCGAACCGCGCATCGGCCACCTCAAAAGCGACTACCGCCTGGGACGAAACTTCCTCAAAGGGGAAAACGGCGACTCCATCAACCTCCTGCTTGCGTCCGCAGCTGCCAACCTGAGCCTCTGGATGCGCAAGGCTCTCTCGGCTCTGTTTGCTTTGCTCAAATTTTTGCTTTCAAAAACCGATCTCCTGCCTGCCCCTGAGCCTGCGAGGTGTTTTTAAGGGCCGACTAATTACATTGTACAGCATTATTTTCCAGAAAGTTCATGACACGCTCTAGTCAGAAACCTCCGGCAAAGCCGAGGATTTCCCGGGGGATTAAATTCCTTCAAGAACCCACCAGAACGCAGATCGTAGGCCAGCAGTGTCGCCTGGGTCTCGTTGACCTGAGATCCCAACCGCTCGCGCGCGCAGCCATCAAGCGCGAGCGTGTCCGCACGGCAGGTCTGCAGCTCTTGACACACTGCACTCCGCCGCCTCAACGATCTCGGGCGCCCGAGGGAGCGAGCCATTGTGGTTGCCCGACATCTCGGCGATCACAAAAGGGCGGACAGACGTCCCGATCTCATGTGTATCAATGGTCATGCAAACCATATTTCACTTGCGAAAACACCATCAGCCGCCAAGCATGGGCTCACTCAATCAACGCCTTCCCTCCAAGTGACACAATATTCTTCCCGGGAATCCCCTTGGATCCGCCGCGTGCCGGAACAAGAAACAACCGGCTCATGGATTATCCGGAAAATGGGTTGCCAAAATTCCATTTCCCTTGAGAAGGCAGGGAATTCCGGCGATCACGGGATAAACCAACGAGCATTTTCCACAAAACCACTGCTCTTTGACCGGCTCCAACGGAGAGTGACAGCATGAACAGGCGAACTGTTGACGCCCCCCGGTCCCCGCTCCTGCAGGTTTTTGGATCACCAAGACGGCGGTTGCGTTTTCACGCCTCATGGGATTTTCCAACAGCCGGTGGAGAACAATCTCCGCCCCGGTCTCCCGCGCAACCGCGGGGAGTCCCCGACAATATCCGTGTTCCTCGATCCGTCGCCTTGTGGCCTCCCCACCGAGTTCGTAGGATGGTTCAAAGAGGATCACCCGGTGCCGGGCTACTCGCAAAAGTTCGGACAGGATCTCTTTTTCCCGCCCGTGATTCGGCTCCACGGCATGCGCCGTGTAAACCACATCAAACGACTCGTCGGCGAACGGAATGGCAGACAAATCCCCGGTCGAAAGCGCCAATCCCGGGAAACCCGATCTCTCCGCGTGACGTTTCGCGCAATCCACGCGCGACCAGGCAATGTCAAATCCGGCCGCCACCCGCGGTATCGGACTCATGCGCGACAACACGGAGCAAAGCGTCGTCGCCTCCCCGATCCCCGCCTCAAGGACACTGGAGGGGGACGTCTCGGAAAGAATGGCGGCGATCTCCGTCGAATACGCATCATGCAACCGGCGGTGGACCGGGTCTTTCATCGCCTCCAGATAACTCCCGCTCTGAAGGTCATAGGAAACGAGAATCGCCTCCGGGGAATTCTGAGATGTTCCTCCCCATTCGCGAAACAGGGCCATGATGTTTCTTTTCTCCGAGTAGAGACGCTTCAACTCCAAAATGGCGAGGTTGCTTTCGCTCATGGCAGATCCTCCGAAACAAGCGGCGTTCCCCTGAAAACAGCACGTCGCGCGCGGTGGCCCAGCAGGGCGGCAAGAAAACGCGGATGCAACCCGTCAGCAGGACGAATGGATCGTACGTTTTCCGCGGTGAACTCCTCGCCCTCGGCAATATCCTTCACGGCAAAAAGGGAGCGGCGGAATTTCCGGGAAGCCATCTCGGACGGTCCCGGTTCGAAACGAATTTCTCCCAACGAAGCCTCCGCATCCCGCACGGACCGGACCATGGCGCGAAACTCTTCCGGTTCCAACGAGAAGGCCGCATCGGGACCTCCGTCGGAACGTCGAAGGGTGAGATGTTTTTCAATGATTGAAGCCCCGAGAGCGGTTGCCACCACGGGAGCCGAAATTCCCGTCGTGTGATCGGACAACCCCACGGGAACTCCAAACTCTGCGGCAAGCGCCGGGATGGTCCTCAAATTCATATCGGAAGCCGGTGCCGGGTACCCGCTCGTGCATTTGAGCAATGCCAGCCCGCCATTTCCAGTTGTGCGCACCACCTCCACTGCCTCGTGAATCTCCGGAAGCGTCGCCATTCCGGTGGAAAGCACAAGAGGCTTGCCCGTGGAGGCGGCTTTTTGGATCAGGGGAATGTCGTTCAACTCAAAGGATGCAATCTTGTAAGCCGGGCATTCGAGTGTTTCCAAAAACTCCACGGCTGTGGCGTCAAACGGAGATGAGAAACAAAGCAGGCCTGCACTCCGGGCCGCGGCAAAAAGATCCGCGTGCCATTCCCACGGAGTGAACGCCTCCGCATACAGGTCGTGCAATGTTCGCCCCTCCCAAATTGTTCCGGGACCGATCCTGAAGAGAGGATTGTCACATTTCAGCGTGATCGTATCCGGAGTATAAGTCTGGAGTTTGATCGCATCCGCCCCGCACTCTTTTGCGGCAGCCACCAGCTCCAACGCTTTCCCGAGGCTGCCACCGTGATTGGCGGACAGCTCTGCAATCACCAGACACGGGAAACCCGCTCCGATTTTTCGGCTGAAAATTTCTATGGAGGAACTCATGGAGCGACGAACTGGAAGACTATGCGATCCCCGGATGTTTTTGCGACTGTGAAACCGGCCTTTTTAAAGGCCCGGATCGAGGCGGTGTTGTCGGGTTTGACTTCTGCAAAAATGGTTTTCTGTGGCCGTTCGCGGAAAAATGCGGCGCAACCTTCGGTCAAAAGCCTTTCCCCAAGGCCGAGCCCGCGATGAGAGGCCTGGAGCGAGATCGAGAGCACCGCATCCGGTGTCCCCTCAATCCGCAACAGTCCAAAATCTCTTCCGGCGCTGTCCACCGCGATGCGCATCCAGCACGCGGGATCGGCAAGACGTTTCTGAAACCAAGTCGCGTGAACATCCCGCGCAATCTCCCCCTGCTGGAACGAAACGGCGCGAACACCCGCATCATTCGCCCATTGCCGGATCATTTCGGAATCCTCAATCCCAACGGCCCTCAGATCAAAATTCCAGGCCATCATGGCATTGGCAACCCGGCAGGCACCGTACCCGTCCACAAGCGAGGATGCCACCCGGGCCATTCGTTCCCGCGTGTCACCGCCAAGAATTTCAACGACTTTTTTTACCACCTGATCTGCTCCCCCGGCCAACACGGCGGCTCCGGCAGAACACAGTGCCTCGGCGACGGGAATCTGGTTGTCGGCCACAACCAGCACGACCTGGGGAATCCCGCAGGCGCAGGCTTCCAACGCCACCGTGCTCGCCGTGCATACCACCACCACCGCCTCCTTCAGACGCAAAGAAAGATCCTTCCCAGGAACAATACGGTTTGCATTGCCGGGAAGCGGCCCGTTGGAAACCACATTCACTTTCCAATCCCGTCCCCCGGCAACTTCCCCGAGATATCCGGCCACCACCGGAGCCAATCCCGCAGAATCCGTGCCGCCCAAAACAACCAATATCACGGGCTTCTCGGCGGAAATATCCGACGGAGAACTGCGGAAATCGCGCCTCAAAAGCGCATACTTCCAGCCGCCCAGCAGATGGGCTTCCCCGAACCAGTCCATTCTCGAAACAGGTACCGAAGGCACGACGAACAAATCCGCCCCCGTCTCCCGCAGACGGTCATCCACCACCAACACCCTCCCCTCCGGAAAGATCTTCCGAAGTGTCCGTTCGTAACCCGGTCCGAAATGATATCCATCCAGCACCACCCAGTCCGCGCCGGCTTGCAATGCAAGTTGACCAGTGAGTGCCGCATCAGTGGCAGAATCCTCCGCCTCCAGTGGCTTCACTTCCCAACCTTCCCCGGAAAAAACCTCGTCGAGAAATCCTGTTCGGGAGGCCATCGCAAAGAGCACATCCCCTCCGGAGTCCTTCCAGGCCTGCGCCAAAGCCACACACCTCATGGCATGACCCACCCCTCCCGAGGGTGTTGCATCCACCCGGAAGAATGCCAGGGGACGGCGGACGGGCAAAGAACTCATCCGCGGGTTTTCTCCTGCAAAAGACGATACTTCAACTCCGCCTCGGTCCAGTCTTCGGGGGTGTCGATGTCGTGGGCCTCATCAAAAGACAAAACCAACGCGGCAGACTCCGGGCCCAGAAGACTCCCCCGCGCCAGCATCGGGCGGGTACGAAACGCATAAAATTGGCCCGCATCATGGAATGCCGGAACCAAGTCCTGCGTTCGCGTCTGCGCATGTTCCGGAAAAAACAGGCGCATCCTCCCCTCCACGACAGCAAACGCCCGTTGGACCGGATGCGGATATCGCAGGGCGGAAAACACCGTCTCCGGAGGGTGGTCGCCGCCAAGAAGTTCCATCGCCTCCCGCAACCTTTCCGCCCGCAGAAACGGAGTCGCCGGATAGATGCAGCAGGCGGTTTCAAAAGACCTCCCGCGCTGTTCGTAGCAACCAACAACCTCCCGGATCACCTCCACGGTCGTCGCATGGTCCCCGCTTGTTTCCGCGCTGCGGAAAAAGGGAACCCCCGCCCCCGCCTCTTCCGCCACCGCCGCAATCTTCGGACAATCCGTGGAAACCATCACCTCCCCAAAACAACCGCTTTCCAAAGCCGCTTCAATCGCATGACAAATCACAGGCCTCCCTGCAAACTCGCGAAGATTTTTCCCCGGAATCCTCTTGCTCCCCCCACGGGCGGGGATGATGGCCAGACAGTCGGTCACGCAGTGGTTGCAACGGCTTCCGAGATCCCGGCAATGACTTCCGCGATTTGCGCATCCGTCATGCGCGGGTAGATGGGAAGGGACAGGACCGAGCTGAAGACCTCTTCCGCCACCGGACACAGTCCCTCCGGGTATCCTTTGCTCCGGTAAAACGGATGGAGGTAAACCGGCTTGTAATGCACGTTCACTCCGATTCCCATGGCACGCAGCTTCCTGAATACTTCATCCCTGTCACAGGAAACTCGCACGACAAAAAGGTGATATCCATGGGTGCGATCTGCTGCGGCCACCAGAGGACGAATCCTTTCCGAACCGGAAAAGGCCTTGTGATACGCGACCGCGATGTGATTGCGACGTTCAATCCACTCCGGAAGCTTCCGGAGCTGCGAAATCCCGAGCGCACAGGACAAATCCGGCAGACGGAAGTTGTATCCCAGCGAAACCATGTCGTAATCCCACGACCCCGCCGATTCGCGCTGCCGGAAATCCGTCGTGATTCCATGATTGCGAAAAATCCTCATGCGCCGTGCCAGTTCCACATCGGATGTCACAATCATCCCTCCCTCCCCGGTGGTCACCGGCTTCACCGGATGAAAACTGAATGTACTCAGATTCGCCAAGGCTCCCGCCATCCGCCCCCGGTAGGATGCCCCGAGGGAGTGACAGGCATCCGCCACAAGGGGAATGCCATGCCGCTCCGCCACGGCCTGCAGGGCATCGTAATCACACGGCTGCCCGGCATAGTCCACGGCCACAATCGCCTTCGTGCGGGACGTGATCTTTTCCGCAACGGATGCCGGGTCCACAAGCAAAGTCTCCGGATCCACATCGGCAAAAACCGGTGTTCCACCTTGGTAGAGCACGCCGTTTGCAGTGGCGACAAACGTAATCGCCGGCACAACGACTTCATCGCCCGGACCGATTCCAACCGCAGCCATAGCGGCATGAAGAGCAGCCGTTCCATTGGAGATGGCCACACCGTGCTCCACCCCGCAAAACTCCGCCACCTCCCGCTCGAATTCCACAACCTTCGGGCCTGTGGTGAGCCAGTCGGAACGCAGAACCTCCGCAACAGCGGCCAGGTCGTCATCGCCAATCGTCTGTTTGCCGTAGGGAATCACGATCTTTGCATCAAAAACCAAGTGCAATCATCCTGCGGAAAAACCGGATCCCTCCGGTAGAGGAACCCATAATCCATGAGATGAAACCCCGGATGACGGTCAAGAAACTCCCCCGCAAAATCACGTTTGAAAAGCCGGTCCTCGTGTCCCCGGTAAGGAATCGCAACCGGCACTGGATTGTAGTATTCGCAGATCATCACATACCGCGAGGAAACAGCGGCCATCTTGTCGTAAACAGAAGCCAACAGCTCGGGGTGAAGATGGATCATCACTCCCTTCGTAAAAACAAAATCCCATTTCCTCTCCCCCGGCTCAAAGTCGGCGGCGGACTGGTGGAACGTTTCGACAAAGCCCAGCTTGCGAAGCTCTCCCGCCGCCTCGGCATTGATCTCCACTGCCGAAAGCGATGTGGAGGGCAGCAGGGGCCGGATCGCCCGCATGTTCATCCCAATGTTGGCTCCAATCTCCAATACGCTTCCCACGCCGGTCGCCCGGGAAAAAACTCTGGAAAAAAATGCTGCATTGGCCGCGTGCAAGGCGTCTCCGGCATTCCGGCCGATGTAGGCGTTGCCAAACTCCCCTGCCCAGAATTCTTCCTGTGGTGTTTTGTAACTCATGATTTCAAATCGTGGCGTCAACATGTTCGCGGATCAACCGGCGGATGTCCCCGGCCGTCAGCCATTCCGTGTTGTTTCCGCTGCTGTAATTGAATCCATACTCGCGCAGCTTCCCCTGAAACGCCCGGCAGTATTCCTCCGCATCCCAGAGCGGCATGGCGGGCTGGATCACATAATGCCCGGAAAATTCCAGAGTGTTGATACCGTCGGTTTCCGTGATCATCTCCTCATGGAGTTTCTCGCCGGGCCGGATCCCGACGACCTCGCGGCGGCAGTCCGGACCGATCGCCTCGGCTACATCCGTGATCCGGTAACTCGGGATTTTTGGAACAAAAATTTCTCCGCCCCACATGTCGCGCAGAGCCTGCAAAACCAGCTTCACCCCTTCCTCAAGAGTGATGTTGAACCGCGTCATGCGCTCATCCGTGATGGGCAGGACACCTGTTTTGCGCTTTTCCAAAAAGAACGGAATCACGCTGCCGCGGCTCCCCATGACATTGCCATAACGGACGACGGAGAGACGGATGTCCCGATGACCACGGTAATTGTTGGCCGCGACAAACAGCTTGTCCGAGCAAAGCTTGGTCGCGCCATAGAGATTGATTGGTGCGGCGGCCTTGTCGGTGCTCAGGGCGACCACCAGCTTCACCCCGTGCGCCATGGCCGCATCAATCACATTCTGCGCGCCGAGGACATTTGTCTTGATGCACTCGAAGGGATTGTATTCCGCGGCGGGCACCTGCTTGAGTGCGGCGGCATGGACCACCGTGTCGACACCCTCCATCGCCTGCCCGAGACGTTCCTTGTCGCGAACATCCCCAATGAAATACCTGAGACACGGGTATTTTGAGTGGGGAAACTTCTGCGCCATCTCAAACTGCTTCAACTCATCCCGTGAGTAGATCACGATCCGTGCAGGCGTATGGCTTTCGAGCAGTGTGCGCACAAAGGCCTGCCCGAAAGATCCTGTACCCCCGGTGATGAGGATTCGCAAGTTGTTGAGCGAGGCTTCGCTGGATGTTGGATGGCTCATAAGCAATAGGATTCACATGACGCAGGAAGGGGTTTTCCCCTCCAAGAGATCCCGGACATAGGTGTCGAGAACACGGTCTGTTTCCGGGGAAGCAGCCCGGAGGGCGGCATCCCATACCTCTTCGGCATTTTGCCCGGGAAGAGGCTGCGGATCAAAGATCTTTGTCTCCGCCCCGAGATGTTCGGACGCATAAAGAAAATTCATGTAGCAGAACTCCGGAATTCTATCCGCTCCCGTCACGCTCCGAAGCAATCCGGCGCTCCGGATGAATCCGGCATATTCTTCCACCGTTTTGGGAGTTTGAGCAAACGGGTAGGACACATGGGGATTGTCCGCTCCACAAACCGCCGGCACCCCGAGGAACGGAAATTCGTGGGCCGCCGTTCCATACATGGTGAAAACCCCGGAAATTCCCTCCTCAACAAGCTGTCGGTTCGAGATGGAAGGCTCCAGAAAACGAATCTTCGGATAAGTCCGCCTCAGTTCCTCAATGACTTTCTGGTTGGCATTTTCAATCCCACGGCGGCGGTAATCATTCATGTTGGGATGCGGCTTCACATACCATTCAAAGGAAGTTTCCGATGCTTCCTTCAAAAGAAAATGGATCCACTCGTAGAAATCGTCGAAAAGTAAATTTCTATACACATGACATGCATCGCAAAAGTCATGGAGCAGAATCAGCAGTTTGGGACAGGAAGTCCCGCTCAAAACCTTCCTGCCATCCCCAACGGAATAGGCGCTCTGCCCTGGCAGCACGTGGTTTTGGATGCCTCCGGAAACCCGGTGCTCCAAAAATGCCCGCCCCTTTTCGCAGGCCTCCATCCGTTCGTTTTCCGGAAAACGGGAAAAAATCTGCGGGAAGAGCCAGTAATTGAAACGCGTTGGAACTTCAATCCCCTCCTGCCTCGCGACCAAATCCACTCGCTGCGCTCCGGGGCGGGGATTGAAATACACTGTGTAAACAGGAATGTCTTGAGCCATTGCCACCCGAAGCAACACTCCCTGCCAAATATAGACCAGGTGATCGGCAAAAACCGCCTTCACCTGATGGGATCCAAGATAGCTCTCGGAAGAATACAAATACAGCAGCGCATCCCGGATATATCCCAGGAGACGTGGATCCCGGATGTCCACGGTGGCAAGCAGAAGATCCCGCAGGTAGGTGTCGTAAATCAGATCCCCCAGCCAGATCCCATTTTCTCGAATCCGGTTCACATCCTGCTTGGAACGAAGTTGGGAAAAAATTTCCGCCGCACGGGTTTCCGCTTTTTTCCGAAGCAATTGGTCCCGGGAAATCCGCAGGCCAAGCAACGCTCCAAACGAACGATAGAGAGCCACAAGAAGGGGATCCGGGGCCTTTTGTTGAAATTGGAACGCTTCAATTCTCGCTTCTAATCGTTCGGCAAATCTCGGCAACAACTCGGCATAACAATGAATAACGGAAGGCGTCGCGCACAAAGACGTCAGCACCACTCCATCACCGTGGCCGTTTCTTTTCCAACGCCTGGATTGATGATTTATATACCGCTTTGCATTCCGCCCCGCCCGCCAGAAGGCTTTCGTGCAATGCAAATGTTCAAAAAGGGCTTTCAGCATTTTTCAGCTCTCCGCAACCCAGCGTGCCGGAACCATGAACACCCCGATATGGGGCAGTTTTCCAGTTCCATAAAAATCTCCGCTTTGTACCTCGAACTCCGTCGCGGACTCGACCCGGTCAAGAATTCGGGCCCCCTTGGGTTGCGTCGACAAAAGACAATCCACCCGATAGGATCCCGGCAAAAGCGACAAATCGCGAATCTCACAGGTGAACCAACCCGAGCGGTCAAGGGCTGGCCCCAACGCCTCACCGGTCAGATAGTTGCTGATGTTGAGAAGCGCAACATCCAAATGGGATTTGATGGTGATGCCAACAATAAGGTGAGGAAAAGACAGGCGATCGGGGTTGTCATACCGGAGACTGATCCTCAAACCCATGCCCGGAGATATGGACGCCACCTCCTTTCCTGAAAGGTTGGAAAGTCGAATTTCCGAAATGCGGATTTCTCCACTTCCTTTCCGGTCTTTTCTCACGCCTATTGGTTCAGAACGTCGCTCTGTGGAATCCGCATAAAATTGAATGGCCTCGGTCTGGGTTCCCGTGAATTGGACCTCCCCGTTGCTGAGAACGATCCCCTTGGTGCAGAGATTCTCCACGGCTGCGGCATTGTGACTGACAAAAAGGATCGTGCGCCCGCTCTTGGCGGCATCCCCGATCTTTCCAAGGCATTTCTTCTGGAATTCGGCATCTCCAACGGCAAGCACCTCATCCACAATCAGGATGTCCGGCTCCAAATGGGCCGCCACCGCGAAGGCAAGCCGCACCCTCATGCCGCTGGAATAGCGTTTCACAGGAGTGTCGATGAACTCCTCCACACCGGAAAACGCAACGATCTCGTCAAATTTCGTGCGGATCATTTCCTTTGGCATCCCCAGAATCGATCCGTTCAAATACACGTTGTCACGACCGGTCAACTCCGGGTGAAATCCCGTGCCCACTTCCAAAAGACTCGCCAACCGGCCCTTGATCCGCGCCGTCCCGTGCGTCGGGGTGGTGATGCGCGAAAGGATTTTGAGCAGCGTCGATTTCCCCGAGCCGTTCCGCCCGATGACCCCGACCACATCCCCGTCCTTCACCTCAATGTTTACGTCGTTGAGCGCCCAGATCACCCCCTCCCGGGAATGGCTCACCCGAGCATCGACCTCGGCATGGGGATCCTGCCGCCCCAGGCAGCGGGCCATGAAACTCTGCATGTCTTTGTACAGATACCGGCGGTTGATCACCCCGAGCCGGTAGCGTTTGGAAAGACCTTCTGTGGAAATGACAATGGACATGGTGGAAAGGCTGTTGTCGGACGGTTCTCCGGTTCAGACCGTGTCGACAAAATTGCTCTCGGCAGAATGAAAGGAAAGCAGGCCGATGGTGAAAACAACGAGCGTGACGAGCCAGCCGATCAGAATCTGCCCGAGCGTAATGGCGGAATCCCCGAAGAAAGCGAACCGGAATGTCTCCACAACCGGAACAACCGGGTTCAGGAGAAAAAGCCACTGCCATTCTGGAGAAACCTCGGACAGCGGATAAACAATGCAGCTTCCATACATCCAGAGCTGGATGCCGAAGCCAAGCATCATGGCGAAATCCCGGTAGCGTGTCGTCAGTGACGTCACCAGGCATCCGGCTCCCAAACCCAGCAGGGCCAGTTGCACAATGACCAGCGGAGCCAGCAGGATCGTGAACGTCGGGTTCACGGTCTTGAAATTTTCCCCGTAGTAAATGTAGATCCCGACGAAAAGCACGAATTGGATCGCGAAGCTCAGGAAGTTGTTGATGATCGCTGCAATCGCGACGCTGAGTCTCGGGAAATAGACTTTCTCAAAAAGCCCGGCATTGCCGGTGAAAGTCGAAGCGGAGCGGGCCAGCGTCGATGCGAAGAAGTTCCACACCAGAACCCCGCTCATGAAAAACAGCGACTGCGGGGCGCTCCCCGTGTCAATTTTTGCGACTCTTCCGAAAATGATCGTGAAGACAAAAGTCTGAATCAGGGGTGGAATGACAAACCAGAACGGCCCAAGAATGGTCTGTTTGTAACTGCTCACAAAATCACGCCGGACAAAAAGCGCGATCAACGAACGATACTCCCACAGTTCCTTCCAGGGCAGAAGCTGGAGCTTGGATCGCGGGGAAATCAAAATTTCCGGTTTGGTGTCAGTCATAAAAGGAAGTCAACCGTTGGGAGTTCCCCCTCCGTTCCCTGCCTTCACCCAATCGGCGAGAGCGCGGAGTCCGTGTTCGAGAGGAAGAGTTTCCCCGAATCCCAGTGCGCGGATGCGGGAACAGTCGGCCACCCAGCGCTCCGGATCGCCGGAGGTTTTTCCTCCCTGGAAAACCGCCGGAGCTGCGGAGGGAAAATACCCGGAGAGAACCTGAACGGCCTCACGGATGGAGGTTTCCTGTCCGGTGGCCACATTGTAAACTTCGCCTTCGCAGGGAGCCTTTTCCACGAGCAGCCGGACGGCCCGGGCGACATCCGCAGCCATGATGAAATCGCGCGACTCTCTCCCCGTTCCCTTCAGGATCGCCGCATTCTTTTCGGCAAATTGAACCGCTGTTTCCCACAGCACCTGCCGCCGCAATCCCGGACCGTAGGCCGAAAATATTCTGGCGGACGCCGCCGGCACTCCCTGCAACCGGGCGGACTGTTCCATGAGAATCTCGCAAATCCGCTTGTGGTATCCGTAAGGCGACATCGGACGGGATTCCGCGTTTTCGCGCACCGGAAGATTTTCCGGCTGCCCGTAAACAGCGGCACTGGAAAGAAAAACCGTCCGACAGCCCCGGGCTTCCCGGCGCAGGGCTTCAAGAACGGCCGCAGTGAGAACAACACCCGACTCGAAATCCGAGCGGGGATCGTTGACCGACCCCGCCACCGACGCGCGTCCCGCGCAATGCACGCAGGCTTCCGGGCGGAACTCCGCGACCAGCCGCTCCAACCCGGCATCAGGCAGAAAGAGCCTCCGATACAACACCCCGGGTGGCATCGCGGCATCCTCTTCGGCAGCGGAGTCCACCGCCAGCACCGTCCACCCGGCAGGATGCATTTCCCGGACGATGTGACGTCCGAGAAACCCCGCGGCTCCGGTGATCAAAACAACAGACATAAAAATTCAGCTCGCCGATGCCTCATTCTGACCTTGCGCAGGCCGGTGTTCGGCGTGTTTCACTGACAACCTCAATGACAGGGTCTCGGTCTCCTCAAGCCACTCCAATTTTTCCCGAAAAGGCATCCGCAGATCCATGAGGCGGTCGAAATCACGACTGCCTTCCGGGGTTCCCCATCGAAAATCAGACGGGATATTCACGGGAGAGTCTTTTGCAGCGCTCCAGTTCATTGATATCGTCGAGGTCCCGTGGCCTGGCGGCTTCCCGTTTCATGGCAATAAGGGTTTCCAGAGACACAATCCGTGCGCAGATTCCATCGGCAATTTCCATGGAGGAAGAGCGTTCGTACTCTTCATCAAACAAAAAGGGCTCATAAACAAAAACATCGATCGGCGTTCGACGGTGCTCATCGCTCCAAAGCTTCAGCACAATCATGTTTTTCTCTCTGCGCCAATGGTCGCGTTTGACAGGATCCGAGAAACTTTCCGGATCCTCGGGAATGGCAAGCTGATATCCAATGTCCATGAGCGCCCGAAGCCCCTTGGTACAATTCTCGACTTCCAGTTTCAAAACCAAATCGATATCCCGGGTCAGACGGGCATATCCATGCGCATTGACCGCCAGCCCGCCGACAATCAGATACCGGACTCCCGCGCCATTCAGCGCCCCAATAATGGCCTCAACGCTCCGGACTTCCATACAAACATGTGCCTCCGACAAAGGCCCGGCTCCGTTTTTCCTTCCCGCACCGGATGCGGACAGGCTGCCGCCTTTGGTCATCGGCGGGATTTCCCATCGGTCCACGGCTGTTTTTTTCGATTTTTTTCCTGCTTTTCACAGGTTCCGCGCCAGACCGGCGCACTAACTCACCAAAAACTTCAGAATCCAAGGCATCATCTTCTGCCCGCGCTCCATCCAGTGCTTGAGACGGTCGATCCTTTGGAAAGCGGACCGGCGTTCTTTTTCATCCATGTCCTTCGCGAGACTTTCCATCCGCTCAATCCGCTGCAAGGCCCGCTCCATGCGGGGCTTCAATTCCTCCTTGATGAAAGAGGTCGCGAACTTGCTCAACTCCAGGTCTGCAACATAATGATCCCGCCGCTCCCCCGGTGCATAAACCACCTTCACCGCGCCGACCGAACGCAACAGCTTCAACCCCTGGCTCGCCGCTCCCAGGCTGATCTGCAACTTTTCCATCAGGTCGTCCATCGACAACGGACGGGAGGCCACAAAAAGCAGACCGTAAATCTCCCCAACCGACTTCGGCAGACCAATCAGCTTCAGAAAACTGATAAACATCTCTATGGCTTCAATGTCCAACTCGGACAACTTGGCCTCCGACGATTTCTCCACAACGGAACTCATCTCACCCGAAGGAAATACACCAAACTATAATTTCTTCAATAAAAAATGAAGGAAATGATTTTCTTGAAAAACTTCCCTCATTCCAGCCCCCGTTCCTCAAGATCCTCTTCATTCCACCCGAGGACATGCCCGATTTCATGCAGGAGAGTGGTGCGAACTTCGTCCGTGAAGGCCAGGTCGTTGTCCAACGCATACTCCCGGATGTTTTCGAGCCAGAGCCGGATGCGCATGATCCCGGTGGCATCTTCATCGAAGAATCCCAGCGTGTCGGATTCGATTCCGCTGTCAATGTCCTCGGGGGAAGGCCGTGCCTCCATCAGGATGGGAACGTCACGGAGAATCTTCTGCACAGGGGCGGGCAATTCGGACATTGTGACGGTCACCACGGTTTCCGCCTCTCTTAAAAGTTTTGGCCAGCCCATTCCGGCAATCTTCCCGGTTGAAACCTCCCTGGCAATCGGATATTACCCACCAATCATGTCGAATTCAGTCGTACTTACAAACCCCCTTCGCGAAGGATTGGCCGGTCGCGCCCTGCCCGAGCCGTGTTCCCTGGTGATTTTTGGGGCGACCGGCGACCTGACCCACAGGAAATTGGTTCCAGCGCTTTACAATCTGGCTGCGGATGGAGCACTCCCGCCGGCAATCAATGTGGTGGGCTTTGCGCGCCGGGACAAAACGGATGAGGTGTTCCGCAAGGAACTCAAGGAAGCCGCCGGAAAGTTTTCGCGGCAAAGCATCAACGAAGAGCTTTGGGAAAGTTTTGCCGCCGCAATTTCCTACCACCGGAGCGAATTCGACAATCTCGCGGGCTATGAATCCCTGGCAGAGCGCCTGGCCGCTCTGGATGCCGCCCGGGGCACCCGGGGCAACCGGCTTTTTTATCTGGCCGTGGCTCCGGACCAGTTCGAGGTCATTCTGGAAAACCTGCGAAAAAGCGGACTGAACCGGGGAGCGAACGGCGGCTGGGCCCGGGTGATTGTCGAGAAACCTTTCGGCACGGATCTTCCGAGCGCCCGGCATCTCAACGACCTCGTCGAAGGCTCGTTCCCGGAAGCGGACACCTACCGCATCGACCACTACCTCGGCAAGGAGACGGCCCAAAACATCATGGTGCTGCGTTTTGCGAACGCCCTTTTTGAAGCGATGTGGAATGCCCGCTACATTGATCACATCCAGATCACCGCCAGCGAACCCCTCGGCGTGGAAGGCCGGGCCGGATATTACGACAAGTCCGGCGCACTGCGCGACATGGTCCAGAATCATCTGCTCCAACTCCTGTGCCTCACCGCCATGGAACCTCCGACGGGGCTGGACGCGGATGCCATCCGTGATGAAAAAGTCAAGGTGCTCCGCTCTCTCCGTCCACTGGAAGGCCGGGACGTTTTCCGCCATGTCATCCGCGGACAATACGGAGCCGGGGCAATCAACGGCAAACGGGTGGCCGCCTACCGCGACGAGGCAAATGTGAACCCGGAATCCCCCACGGAGACATTCGTTGCCCTCCAGGTGAATGTGGACAACTGGCGCTGGGCGGGGGTTCCCTTCTTCGTCCGCGTCGGCAAACGCCTCCCGAAGGGCGGCACCGAGATTGCCGTGCATTTCAAGAGCGTGCCGCCGGTGCTGTTCAAGGCCACCGGCGAATCGGTGGATGACAACGTCCTCGTGATCCGCATCCAGCCCGACGAGGGTGTTTCTCTCCGGATGAGCGCCAAGATGCCCGGTTCCAGTCTCCGCATCGAACCTGTGAAAATGGATTTCCATTACGGCACAAGTTTCGGCAAGGCGACTCCGGAAGCCTACGAACGGCTCCTGCTGGATGCCATGAGCGGAGATCCCACGCTTTTTGCCCGACGCGATGAGGTCGAGGAAGCCTGGAAATTCGTCGACGCCATTCACGCGGCCTGGAAGGAAAATTCCGACGATCTCACCTTCTACTCCTCCGGAAGCTGGGGCCCCACCGAGGCGGAAGAACTGATCAAGCGCCACGGCGCTTCATGGAGGCGCCTGTGAACGAGCCCGGACTCCCGGTCGAAATCGGCCGCATCGACAAGGAACTCGGGAAACTCTGGGAGTCCAGCGGTGACACCAAGACCCGGGCTTCCTTGATCAACCTCGTTGTCTATACCGAGGATCCCGGGGCGATGGATGCCAACACAGACCTCATCTCGACCATTGCCAGCCAACATGCGTTCCGCGCGATCCTGATCCTGGCCAATCCCCGTGCCGAAACCTCCGGAGCCAAAGCCTGGATCAGCGCCCACTGCCACATGGCCGGCAAAGGCGGCCGCCAGATTTGTTCAGAACAAATCACCTTCCGCCTCGACGGGGAAAGTGCCTCGGCTCTCCCGAACATTGTTTTCTCGCACCTGGAGTCCGATCTCCCGCTCTGCTTCTGGTCGCAGGCGGAATTTCGCGAGCCTCTCGACGAACAACTTTGGTCCTGGGTGGATCGGTTGATTTTCGACAGCGCCACTTGGAAGGCTCCTGCAAAACAGTTTTCCCTGACCCGAAAAATCCCGTCCGTGACGGATGGGGGAACCGTCCTTTGTGACCTGAACTGGACGCGCCTGCACCGGTGGAGATTTGCCCTCGCCAGCCTCTTCGACCATTCCGCGGCCCTGGCCTGCCTTTCAAGAATCGACATCACACGGATCGTCTGCGCCCCCGGGGAGCGGACCGCCGCGCTCCTGATGCTCGGCTGGCTGGCAGCACAACTCGGCTGGAAATTTCAACCCCTGCTCTCGGAAAATTTCTTTCTCTCCGCGGATGGCAGGCAGATCTCCTTCGAGATTCTGGAGACCGGAGGCCCCGGTGTCTCCATGGTGGAACTCTGCGGAACCGACTGCTGCTTCCGGCTGCAACGCGGCACGGAAGGCGGGTGTTTCCATGCGAATCTCCGGGCTCCCGGAGTCCCCGACTCCACCATGACCATCGGAGCCGGACAGGACCGCCTCAGCAGCACTCTCCTCGCGGAACTCAGCCGCGGTGGCAGACACCCCCTTTACGCCCGGGCGCTCGAAGCGATTGGTCCCCTCATGCAGGCCCAGGCTCAATGAGCTGCGGCAACCACGCCCCCTGAGGATCCGGTACCGACGGCGGCGGCCTTTTCCGCGTACCATTTGTCGTAATCCTCCTGCGACACCACGCGGATCTTTGCTTTCATATTGTAGTGCCCGGTCCCGCAGAGCTGGCTGCAGGCGAGTTCAAACTCCCCGGTCCGCGTGGTCTGGAACCAGACCCACTTGATCGTCCGCCCGGGGACCGCATCCTGATAGAGCCGGAATTGGGGCACGTAGAACGAATGGATCACGTCCCGCGAACGCAGGAACACATGCACCGGTTTGCCCACCGGAATCACCAACTCGGCGGAAGAAAAATCATCCCTCGCAGCGGGATCCGCGGGATCGACTCCAAATTTGTTTTCCAAGCTGATCTTCCTCACATCGGCGGCTCCCAACCGTCCATCCGCACCGGCATAGCGAAGATCCCAGCCGAATTGGTAACCAACGATGTCCACCGTCACCGCATCCGGCGGAGGCGGCGACTTGGTGAGATCAAACCACACCCGATTGCTCCAAACAGCCAACAGGAGAAAGATGGCCGTGGGGATGAGCGTCCACCAAAACTCCATGGTGTTGTTCCCATGGCTGTAATGCGCCTTCTGCCCGGGACGCCGCCGGTAGCGGACAAGATAAAAAAGGTAAACCGCCTGCGTGAGAACAAAGGCCGCCAGCGTGAGACCGAAAATGACGTTCAACAACGTGTCGATTTTCTCCCCTCCCACTGTCACCGTGGGCGGTGCCCAATACAGGTTCCCGGAACGCTCCTCCCCAAAGACAGGGAATGCAAAACCCATGACCTGGATCAAAAAAATAACCGTGCGCAAACGAGGCTTCATAGAGGAGGGGGGCCGGTTTCTCCCGAAATATGGCCCGTTTTCTGAAAAAAGAAAATGAAAACGCCCGATCCTTAACCTGCTTGTAATCCTTCTTGATCTCTTGCAAAAATTTGCTCATTCTTCCCAACTCACTCGGGGTCTTAGCTCAGTTGGTAGAGCGCCTCAATGGCATTGAGGAGGTCAGGGGTTCGAATCCCCTAGGCTCCACCAGAATTCTCTGGTGGAGTTTTGCAAAGCAAAAAAATCGAGTGCTGTTCGATTGCCCGCGCGATCACTCTTCCTGCTTGGACAGACTCACAGAGTTCATTGCAAGACAATGAGATAACCTCTCTATTCCGAAAAAGAAAATCGGGGCGACAGGATTCGAACCTGCGACCTCCTGGTCCCAAACCAGGCGCTCTACCAAGCTAAGCTACACCCCGATATCAGTGATTGTAAAAACTGGCGGCAACAAGTCGTTCGCGGGCCATATCGATTTTTTAAAACCAGCCCGCCGTTGCCGCGGTCGGACGGACAAAGCCTACTATGCGCCGGGAACGTGTTGTGGCAAACAAATTCGCAGATTGGGAGGCGTTGCAAACAAATCTGGACAAAAAGGGGAGATCAAAGACAGGCAGGTCTGGAAGCCGGGGAAGACACCGGAGACTTGGGCACGGGAGTGCGCCCGACAATCCATTTGCGGGAAGCACGCCTTGATCATTGGACGGATTCCCGGCAACCTTCGCGGATGACCCATGGAATTTGTTATCTCGTCGGAGCCGGTCCCGGTGATCCGCTGCTTCTGACGTTGAAGGGCCGCCATTGTCTGGAGATCGCGGATGTGGTGGTTTATGATTATTTGAGCAATCCGGTCTTTCTGGAGTGGGCAAAGGAAGGAGCCGAGGTGGTCTATGCGGGGAAGAAGGCCGGCGACCACACGCTGTCACAAGCGGAGATCAACGCCCTGCTGGTGGAAAAGACGAAGGCGGGAAAAATCGTGGTGCGCCTCAAGGGGGGGGATCCGTTTCTCTTCGGGAGAGGCGGCGAGGAAGCGGCGGCCCTGGCGGATACGGGGTGCGCCTTTGAGGTGGTGCCGGGGGTGACGTCCGCGATTGCCGGACCGGCCTATGCGGGAATTCCCGTGACCCACCGGGCCCACAACACGATGCTCACGATTTTCACCGGACATGAAGATCCGACAAAGCCGGAGACCTCCGTGGACTACGCCGCGATCGCGCGGGCTCCGGGGACGAAGGTCATGCTTATGGGGATCGAACGGCTCGGAACGATCACGGACGGGCTCCGGGTGGCGGGCATGGACAGGGAAACGCCTGTTGCCCTCGTCCGTTGGGCAACGACCGGCCGCCAGAAGACGCTCATCGGAACGTTGGGCGACATTGCGGAGAAAGCGGAAAACGCCGCCTTCCAGGCTCCTGCGGTCGCGGTTTTCGGCGATGTCGTGGATTTGAGGGAAAAACTGAACTGGTTCGAGACGCTGCCGCTTTTCGGGAAAAAGATTGCGGTGACCCGGACCCGGCAGCAGGCGGGGGAGTTGGTCGCCGGCCTGCGGGCGCTCGGGGCGGACGCCTACGAGATGCCGACGATCCGGATTGAGCCGGCTCCGGACAAACGCGAATTCTATGAGACGGTGGCCTACAGCCATGGGTATGACTGGATTGTTTTCACCAGTCCAAACGGGGTTGATGCGTTCTTCAAAGCCTTTTTCGAGATGTATCACGACGCCCGCGATCTCGGGGCGGCCCGGATTGCCGCCATCGGTCCGGCCACTGCGGCCCGTGTGCGGTCTTTCCACCTCCAGGTCGATGTGCAGCCGGAGAAATACGTGGCCGAGGAAGTCGTCAGGGCGCTCCAGAAGGAAACCAGCGTTGAAAATCTGAAGATCCTTCTCCCGCGGGCCGAAGGAGCCCGCGAGGTGCTTTCCGAAGAACTGACGCGGCTGGGTGCAATCGTTGACGACATTGCCGCCTACCGCACGGTTCCCGAGACCGGGGACGTGTCCGGAGGCATTCGCAGATACCGGGAGGAGGGAGCCGATCTCATCACCTTCACCAGTTCGTCCACGGTGGAAAACTTCCATGCACTCAACCTGCCTCCCCACCCCGGTGTCTGCCATGCCAGCATCGGACCGGTGACATCAAAAACCCTGAAAAAACTCGGCCTTGCAGTGGATGTGGAAGCAAAGCTTCACGATGTTCCCGGATTGATCGCCGCCATCGTTGGCTTTTTTGCACGGGCGGACGGGAAGTGAGACCGTTTTATTTGTTCAGTTGCCCGAGAATCTGGGGAAAGAGGGTGTTGCTGGCTGCCGCGAACAGTTCTTCGGCAGCGGCGCGACCGGCTTCGTTCACAGGGGTTGCGCTGACAATGAGGAGTTGGATGCGATAGGTGGTCTCGCGTGGTGCGCCGAGATTGACAAACCGTCCCCAGAAATTTCTCTGGAAGGTGGCTTCGTCCACCCGCTGTCCCTGTTCGTTCATGGTGGCAAACCAGAGCATTCCATGATTTCCGGAAGGTTTCACCATGTCGATTTCGATCCGGTCCGGTTTCCCGGCACCGGGGTTCACATGTTCCTTTCGCCCCAGTTGCCATCCCGCATTCTCGTAGCACCCTCCGACATCATGGTAGCCGGAGATCGGGTAATCGAGGGCCACCACTGCCGTGAGGCCGTGGTATTCGTAGGTCCAGATGAGAGTGGAAAGCCCGAGAGATTCGATTTTGTTCAACAAGGGCGGCCCGGCTTGCTGGCGGGTCCATCCTTCGAGGGTTGCCGGCAGGTGGAAAACGGCATCCTGCCGGAGAGTCGCGGAAGCCATCCGAAGCGGTTCGATCCCCTCAGCGGATTTTTCCCAAGCCCGAACTCCTCCGACAAGCCCGAGGGCGGCAAAGGCGATTCCGGCAACCCATGTCCATCCCGGTGAAAACTTTTGTCCCGGCATCTGTTGAAAGGCAACCGGTTTTTCCGGTTCCTCCCGCGCCGGTTTTTTGCCGCGAGGCAGAAAATGCTCCACCCCCAGGACCACGGCGATATAACCGACGACGAGGCCGATGCTGAGAGCTTCATGCTTCCAACCGGTGAGGATGTCGATGCTGTCATGGTACCGAAGCCAGGCTCCGATTGAGATGCGGAATGCATTTCCCGCCACCACTGCGGCCAGAACCGTTGGAATGAGAACCAAATAGCACCACCATTCCCGGCGTTTCCACAGCAGATAAAAAAGACTGAAGGCGGAGACAAAGACCAGGGAATGGATGCCACTGCATGCCTCCTCCACCAGAAGTCTTTGTTTTGGCAGCGCAATCACATGGCCTTCGACCGTGTGGAGGACTCCCAGAAAATGCAGGGCATGGCTGCTGAGGGTGGTGGCCAGTGAACGCAAAAAGAGGGCGAATTGCGCGTCAAGTCCCAGGGGAGGAGGAAGAATGACCGCCAGCAGGATGAATGTGGGGCACAAGGCCCGGAGCATGGGCTTTCCCCCCAGGCGCCAAACCACAGCGATGCCTGCGGGAAACGCGGAGACCGCTCCGAGCCACGGGGACCAGATGAGCGTTGCCGCGGCGAGGCCGACAAGGGAAAGGACCAGCAGGGTTAAAAATCCTGCCAACGAGCCGGGAATGAGGGGGCGGGGAATTTCCCGGGAGCGGGTCCGTGCGAAAAAGACCGCCGCCACCACGGCCATCGGGAAAAATTGGTATTCCGGTTGCTGCCAGAGGTTCAGAAAAAACGCCGTCAGCAACGGCGCGAAACCGAGAATTGCCAGGACACGCCACCAAGGCGGCACCGCAGAGAAGTTCTCCGTGCGGCTGCCTGTCTTGTCGCCCGGGCTGTTGTTCACATGTTGCCAGAGTCCCGGGAACCGCCCCGCCGGATGTCCGGTGGGCGGTCGGGAAGCCGGGTTCCGATCAGATACAAGCCTTTTCGCGATTGCGACGGGCCACAAACACAACGGCCCCGACGGCCAGGAAGGCCATCACCCAAGTGCTCGTCTCGGGAACGGGCGTGACAGAAGTAGCGGCAAGCTGGCCAACCAACAAATCGTTGCCGCAGGTCTCGGTGAGACGAAAAGTGGCTCCGTTGGCAAGGGAGACGGCCGACAAATCGAAGGTCAGAACATAGTTCGTTCCGCCATTTGTTCCCACATTGATTCCGAGGTCCGCAAGAACTTGTGCGTCCGTCTTTTGTGTGATCGAGAAAAGACCGCTGGAAAGAAGGGTGTCCGCGCCGCTTGCAATGAGGACAGCCGGATCGCTCAGGGCATTCTGGGCGTATTTTCCGGACTGCAATGTCGAGGCCCCTCCAAGAGCCACGATGTTGTAGCTGAGGCTTCCGGTGGCGGGATCAATGAGATTGATGGCGTATTCGTAACCAACCGTGGAGTTGAGATACGTCAGGAAGCCGTTTGTGTTGCTCGGGCGGTTGGGAACCGTGAACGAGTTGTTGATGTCGATAAAGATGTCGCCAAAGGCAATGCCATCGTTGGTCGTCAGGGGATTGAAGCCGCTGACAATCACCAACTCGTTGGTGTTGATGTCGAAAGCCATGGCCCGAAGATCCCAACTGGCGTTGGAGACACAGCCGGCCTCCACTTCACCGGATTCTCCAAGGCCCGCACGCGGATCTGTGCCGTAGTTGCTGCTCGGGCTTCCGTCATTGACGGTAATGTCAACGTAACCGGCCTGGGTCTGCAGGGAAGCAAAAGCCATGGCAGCAGCCATGCTGAGCATTGTTCCCCAACCGGATTTTTTCTTAAAAGTGTTTTTCATTGCGGGATGTAAAATTGCGGATTGAGCGGGAAATGCAATAAAAAAATCAACTGGTTGCAGATTTTTCCCCTATTGTTTTGTTGATAAAGGCAAAAACGTTGCATGATTTTTGAAATGATGTTGCATGACTTGTAGAGGCGTCCATGGTATGATTGCAGGATGACGCATCGGAGCAGAAGGAGGATGAAAGCCGGCTGGCTGCGGAGCGTCTGCGGGTTTTTTTTGTGGGTCTGCCTTGTTTTTGCCCGGGGAGAAGAGGGGCTTTTGGAACTGGCCGACCAAAGTGTCTATGTAAAAGACGGATTGTATCTCAAGGTGGCTCTGCTGGAGAAGCCGCGGGAATTTTTGGCGGAGTGGAAACAGTCGGGACAATTGCCATCGGTTGAGACACGGACAACGTTTCAGCGGGGCGATATTGTTTTCCCTGCCGTGATGTATTCCACGAATGCAGTGGATTCCGAAGGCAGGGCGGACATCACGTACACGCTGCTTTTCCGGCGTCCCGATGGTTCCATATACGAACACATGAAGGATTTGGCGGTGATCAAGGGAGTGCCGCCCAAGGGAGTCGGTCTCTGTCAGGCGCAGGGAGGACTCAAAATCGAGGAGGGGGATCCGGAGGGAGAATACACGCTCAAGGTCACGGTGACCGACAATCTCAAGAACGTGACGGTGGAAATGTTGTTCCATTTCCAGGTTGCCGGAGCGAAGGGGGGCTCCCTTGTTCAGGAGAAACCTGTTTTCCGGCGCGACTGGGAAAAGCGGGTGCGTTCTTCTCTTCGGGACACGCCGTGATTCTGTCGTCCCGCCCGCGTTTTACGGCAGTGCGCGCCAGAGGAGGATGCCGATGGTCGCGAGGATCAGGCACAGGACGATGAACTTGATCCTGGCGTTTTGAAGTTCGCGGGCCGGGAGGGGGCGGCGTTTTCCGTTCGGCCGGGCCTGCCTGGCCCCCCGGGCTCCGTTGAGCGAGATGGCGGGCGAGGCGGTGTGGGCGCGGAGCTTGGCGAGTTCTTTTTCCTTGGAGCGTCGGGCTTCAAGCTGTGCCGGCAGGCGGCGGAGTTGCTGCTCGAGTTCCTGTTCCTTGCGGCGCAACTCCTCGGCCGTTTTCTGCAAACGGCGTTCTTCTGCCGTCAATTTGTTGGGACGGGAAGGGGACGGACGCGACATGGGTTATTTCGCTGTGGAAAGAACGGACCAGACCCACACAAGGAGGCCGATGGCTCCGAGAACCTGAATGGGAAGGGTGAAGGCGAAGCCGCTCTTCAGCCAGTAGTTGAAACCGCGCTCCTCGTACATGGCGTAATCGCCTTCCATTCCCGCCATGGACGGGGATTCGTTGGAAACGGGTTCGGAAGAAATTTTTGCCTGGGCCTTGATGTATTCCGCCCGGGCGTCTTCCACCGAGCTGATCGCCTTGCTGAGTTCGCGGGGAAGTTCGGCGCTGCTCCAGGTGCGCGCGTTGATCGATTCGAGATGGCGGAGGTGCTGGGTGAAGGAATTGTAAATGGAGTGGAGCTGTTCGAGGCGTTTCTGCGTTTCCTCGACTTCCCGTTGGACCACGACGAGCGAGCGTGTGAGTTTGTCGAGCATGTCCGAGCGCCCCGTGTCGAGCTCGTCCTGGCGTCGCTTGAGTTCCTCCAGGCGCATTTTCTCCCGCTCGATTTCCTCCTGCTTTTGTTTGAGGCTTTCGAGTTCGGCGCGGACCTGCTGGACCTTGTCGCCGAGTTCCCCGGAGGCGTCGTCCTCCAAGTCAAGATAGGGATCGGGATCTTTGTTGTAATCGGCTGGCATTTCGGAAAAAGAATTTCACCACTTGTAACCCCGGTTGCGGGGATTTCCAGTCAAAAGGATTCCGGATATCGGCCATGGGATTCAACCGAAAAGGGTGCTACCCCGCAACAAGGGTGATTCCGAACGGCTGGAGCCAGTGGTAAACACCGAAAACCAGCGCGGTCGACCCGAGGCACAGGCAGGCAAGCGGACGGGAATCCCGGCGGATGGAAAAAATCCCCGCTGCCAATGCTCCGAGCAGCAGGAGGACCGGGATGGCCTGCAGAAGCAGACAGGCTCCCGGAACATGGAGCAACGTCTGAATCAGCCATCCATTCCATGGTGAGGGAAGAAGTCGCGGGTAGATCGCCGGGGAGACGATCCATGTCCCGAACGATTCGTAATAAAACCGTTCCGGTCCCACCCAGAGGAGATAGAGGGCAAGGGAAACACCTGTGAGCGCCAGAATTTTCCGGACCGACCAAAAAACAGGAGAGGGGTGCATGGCAAGAAACCGTCCTGCCGGAAAGATTACTTCCCCCCGAAGCGTTCTGCAAACTTCCATTTCGCGCGGTCGCGCGGTCTCTTTCACCGCCAGACGAACGACTTCAACCACAGAAACCGCATCCAAGCGGAAGCGGTTTTTCGCACGCAGTCTGCGATGGAGTGCATCCGCAAAACAGGAAAAGCGTCCCAGAATCCGCCTCAACGGTTTTATTTTATCCGGAAATGACAGTCGGAGCGGAGGCTCTCATGGTAGTTTTGCGGCGTCATGCCGAGTCACCATGAGTTTACCAACACCAGATTTTTCCGGGCTTGAGAGTTTCATTGCGAACCCGGCTGTTGAACACAGGGATGTTCTTCTTCCAACAAGCCGGTGCGCCTGTGGCGATGGCAGGCCGGGCCGATGCGGAATCAGTTCGTTCGGTTTGAGAGGTGGTTTCATTTGCAGGAGATCCGGGGGAAGTTTCCCCTGAGTCTCTTTGCAGACACCCGTTACAGGCTTCGGGTGAACGGCGCGTTTGTGGCCGCCGGTCCCGGGCGGTTTGTGACGCAGTTTCCGGAGTTTGACACGCACGAGCTTTCGCCGTTTCTCCGTCCCGGGGCAAACCGGATTTCCGTGGAGGTGAATTTTTTTGGAGCATCCTCCTACCAGAGCATGCCGGACGGGAAACCCGGGTTCATTGCGTGGGGGGGATTTACTTTTGCTCCTGTCGTGCATCGCATCACCCGTGCATCGGGGCGAATCGCCCATCCCGATGGCTGGATAAATGTTTCCTGGGAAAAACAGGACGGGGAAATCGAGGCGGATATCCGGGCTCCGGAGGGCGTCGAAGTGCAGAGGGTTTCCCGGCAATTTTTGCTTCAGAAGTGACGGCAAAGGGGAGCCCGGAGAGTTTCTCTTTTGGCGGATTTGTTGAATCGCGGGCGGTCCGGGAGGACGGCATTCCGCGAATGGCGTGACATTAGAAAATTTTATTTTGCACAGAGCAAAAACCCGCCATGATGCGGACATCATGGCATCCCTTCCCTCTCACGCCCGGGCGGCGGTTTTGACCGCTCCCCAGAAGATCGAAATCTGTTCCTTTCCGGTTCCGGAGCTGCGTTCTGGAGAGCTTCTGGTCGCCGTGGAAGGTTGCGGGATTTGCGGCACCGACGTTCATGAATACAAGCGGGATCCCTTTGGTTTGATCCCCGTCGTCCTCGGGCACGAAGGCACCGGAACGATCGTGGCCATGGGACCGGATGCGGCACCAGACACCGCCGGCACCCCGCTGGCCGTTGGCGACCAGATTGTGACCTCTGTGCTTGTTCCCGAAGATTGCCCGTTCACGAAGGATTTTCCCCATCGCTCGAACCTGAGCGACAGCCTGGGAGTTTACGGCCTGTTTCCGGATTCCCCCGATTACCACCTGAACGGGTATTTTGCCTCACACATCGTGATCCGGGCAGGATCGACGGTGTTTCAGGTCAACGGCATGAGCCTGGAGCAACGGATGCTCATCGAGCCGATGGCGGTCACCCTCCACGCTCTGGAAAGAGCCAAGACCACCGGACTTCTCAACTTCGCCAGCACGGTCGTGGTGCAGGGGTGCGGACCGATCGGGCTCATGATGATCGCCACCGTCTTCGCCTACGGGGTGGAAAACATCATTGCCGTGGACACGGTTCCCCAACGGCTCGAAATGGCCCGCAAAATGGGGGCTTCCACCACGCTCGACATCAAGGCCCTGGGAATCCCCGCGACACTCGAAGCCATTCGTTCCGCCACGAAAGGCCGTGGCGCGGACTTCGCCTTCCAATGCACGGGAGTCCCGGCAGCAGCCGCGCAGATCTGGAAATTCGTGCGCCGCGGGGGCGGACTTTGCGAGGTCGGATTTTTTATGGACAACGGGGAGTGCTCGATCAACCCGCATGAGGATCTCTGTAAAAAGGAAATCACGGCCGTCGGCTCCTGGGTTTACACCGCCCAGGAATATCCCATCGCCATCGCGATGATCCGCCACCTGATCCGCATCGGGATCCCGATCGAATCTCTCGTCACGCACACGTTCCAGTTGGAGGACATCAACCGGGCGATGGAGACAAACATCGCCATGGAGGGGATCAAGATTGCCGTGGTGCCCTGATCAGGGCTTTTTCTCCTTCGCGGCTTCGCGGGCAATCCCCGATTCGGGTTTACTTCGCGGGTTTCCCGGGCGTCGCCGCTTTTTCCGGTTCTTCTTTTTTGAGCCAGTCGGCGGTGGCCCGGGGCGGCCAGTTTTCACTGAGCGTCCGGATTCCCTCCACTTTGCTCCAGAGCATCCAGGCGGGATTTCCGGATTTGTCGAGTGCGGCAAAAGTCAGCTCGTCCGGGGATTTCCAAGCCGGCATGGTCCGGCACTGCCAGTCCGGGTGGGACGGGGAAATCACCTCCACGGCTCCGGAGCCGAGATCCACCACCGCGACGGCATCGTTGCCGCTCTCGACAACGGCCGCGAACCGCCCGTCGGGAGAAGCGGTGAAGAAGCTCAGATTCGCAG
Organism: uncultured Chthoniobacter sp.; assembly: GCA_964585615.1. GTDB lineage: Bacteria > Verrucomicrobiota > Verrucomicrobiia > Chthoniobacterales > Terrimicrobiaceae > QYQL01. Next base: position 60,223 of record CAZPEN010000012.1, read on the forward strand.
GCAGCGAACCGGGTGCGGTGGGAACGGGCGTGAGGGTTTTTCCATCTGCGGACAATACAAACAACTTCGGGGCAATCTCCGGTCCCGTCGTCGGCAAAGACACCGCCTGGCTGGAAAACAGAAACCGTCCGTCTGGCAACACCTGCAACCGCGGCGGATCCAACAAAATCGCCAGTCCCAGCTCCGTGACTCCCGATGACGTGTTGTTTTGGCGGATCCATTCCCCCGAGTCCCCGATCACGGGCACACGCTGGATCTTTGCCAGGGAGTCTTCTTTTCCGGCCAACGGACAAGCAAAGACAAGGGTCCGGCCATCCGGCGACCAGTCAAAAGCCGGCTTCACGATCGTTCCCACCGTGCGTTGTTCCTGCCCATCCAGGCTGGCGGCTTCGAGGGAGACGGTTTTTCCTTCCGTCCGCAGCCAGGCCACCGCTTTTTGCCCGGGTGAAACGCCCGGTTGTGACAGGGCATACAGGCTTCGAGCCAATGGAAGAACGACAATTCCCTTGTCTGCGGGCCGGACGAGGACGACTTCATAAACCGTAAACTGTGAATTCTCGCCCTCCAAACTGGAGAGCAACTCCGGGCCTTTGGGAAGTTGACGGAGCCATTTTCCCACCTCTTCCCTGTGGGCCTGGTAGGCGCACAGCAGGGCCAGGAGGTAGTCGCCGGAATCCCCGGAAACCGAGGCCAGCAACGCCTCCGCATCCTGCTCCGGCCCGGCCAATTTTCCGGCTCCTTCCAGCAAAGCCGGAATTGTGAGAGCCAGCAGCGAGATCTTGGAAGACTCGGCAACCGGAACGAGGCGGACCACTTCTTCCCACGAAGCAACCCGGCGTTCGCGGCAAAGCACAAACCCGCTGCCATCGGGCTGCCAACTCACGGCCCGGGGTGTCATCTCCTTGTCCGCCGGGCCTCCGGAAACCGGATCTCCCAGTGCGCCACCGGGTTTGACCAAATACAATGCGCCTTCGCAAAGGACAGCAGCCTTCTGGCCGTCCGGCGACCACCAGACACGCTCTTCGGGCAGGCAGCCGCCCAGCAACAGGCAGAGCGCCAACAACAGGGAAAGAAGGGGAGTTTTCATTTGAGGATGGGGTGGTGGGAATTTTCGAGACGGACGACCTGAAGTCCGGGCTCTCCGGAATTCGAGGCAAGCTGGTAGCGTATCCAGGGGCTCTCCGACACCGGCGGCGGAGTGGTTTCCCCGAATGTCTTTTCACCGCCGCGCCCGATCAGAAACCCTCCGAACCCGCTCAGAGCCGCCAAAAGAAAAACAGCCGCCACCCGGGCAAACGGCACCCATTCCCGGAAAGCCGGCTCCGGCAGGGGGGCGGGATCGGGCGTCCGGACCAGTTCGGGATATCTGTGGAGCGCTTCGCGGGTCGCGGCCAGGGTCGCCAGGACCCTCCGGGCTTCCTCCCGGGCACCGGCATCCGCCGCGAGATGGGCTTCCAGCAACTCCGCGACATCGACCGGAAGTTCTCCAAAATGGTGATCAATCACCAAAGCCTGCAAAGATTCATTTTTCATCATGGGGAACAATGTTGTCGGCCTCTATTCGGGACCGGAGCTGGATCAGGGCATGGTGAAGACGGGATCGGACCGTGCCAACGGGGATGTCCAGGGCCACGGCCATCTCCGCATAGGAAAGTCCCTGGGAAAATCGCAGATCCAGAATTTCGCGCTGAAGGGCCGGAAGCAACGCAATCGCTTCCCGCGCCGCCCCGATCCGCGCATCCGGAGCCGGGGCCGCCACCTCGGAAGATTCCTCATCCAATGGCAGCATCACCCCGTGCCGGCGGCCTGCCCAGACCGCCTGGCTCACATGCCGGGCGATACCGAAAAGATACCCTCTTGCGGAATCCAGCCGCTGCCCGTTCCGGATCGCCCGGGCAAATTGGACAAATGTCTCCTGCACCAGATCCCGCGCCACATCGCCGGTTTCGTGACGGCGGGAAAAATACCGCAGCAAATCATCCCCGCTCCTGCGGAAAAGCTCTTCCATATCGGGAAGGGAATGGTCGGCGGTCTCGTTCATGTGAATTGGAAAAGGAGCAATGCCCTCCATCCCTCTACGTGGAAAGAGCCGCCCGGAAAGTTCACTCCGGCGGGGAAATTTTTCCGTCTCCCCCGCAACCGCCCGCGGGGGAAGGGTCAAATCTCCGTCTCGTCTTCCTCGATTTCATGCCGGATGGCTTTTGAGATGAAAGGCCGGACAAAACCATAAATGAGAAAAGCCACAAAAAGCACGGCGGGCATCCAACGATAATTCATCGCGGTGAAAGCCAGCACCACGATGAGGATCAGGAACGCGGGAATCGACCGCTGGGTTTTCCAATTGAGTCCCTTGAAACTCGGGTATTTCACCTTGCTGAACATCATGAACGAGAGAAAAAGCAGGAGGACCGGCAGGGCGAATTTCCACGGACCGATGGCCTTGTCATCTGCCTGGATCCACAGCATGAGGAGGGTCAGCGAAGCAATAAGCCCCGCGGCGGCAGGAATCGGAAACCCCTGAAAATCCTTGTCCGGCTTGTCTCCCGCAGCCTGGGAAGTGCAATTGAACCGCGCCAGGCGGAGTCCCCCGCAAAGGAGAAAAAAGAACGCGATCAACCACCCCGTGCGTTGGAAGTCCCGGAGAACGATCTGATACACGAGGAGCGCGGGGGCCACCCCGAATGAAACAATGTCCGCCAGCGAATCGAACTCCCGCCCGAACGCGCTTTCATGGCCGCCCAACCGGGCCAGGCGGCCGTCGAGCAAATCGAAGACACAGGCACCGAGGATGAAAGCAATGGCTTCGTGATAAAGAGATCCGGCCGACTGCCCCGCGGCTACAAGCAGGGAACCGTCAATAATTCGGAGAACCGCCGCGAATCCGCAAAAGAGATTTCCCGCCGTCATGAGATTCGGCAGGAGGTAGATTTTGGGCTCGTTGGGCTCGCTCATGCGGGAAGTGTCGTTGTTTTGTTCCGGTCCCCCGGGGCCCGGTCTTCTCCGGACAAAAGAGCAGCCATCCGGGCCACGGGAGTCTCCCCTCCGCGCACACGATCCCCGGGTTGAATCAGGATCTCGGCATCCAACGGAAGCAGAAGCTCCGTTCGCGAGCCGAAGCGGATCATGCCAAACCGGTCGCCGCGCACAAGCCGGTCGCCCACCACGGCCCAAGGACAAATCCGGCGGGCGATGGCCCCTGTGATCTGCCGCACCATCACGGTTCCAGCCGGTCCCGAAAAGACCCAGGAACGGCTGACATTCAGCAACGAGGACAGCGGATCACGGGCATCCAGAAAGCGGCCCGGCTTCGGCTCGGAATGCAGAACTTCCCCGGCAAGCGGGACGCGGTTCACATGGACATCAAGCACGGAGAGAAAGATGCTGATGCGCCGGACTCTCGTTTTCAGGAATTCTTCCTCCTCCACTTCGTCCACCGCAGTCACAAGCCCATCCGCCGGAGCCACCGCAACCGTTTCCCCCGGCGGCGGAATCCGTTCCGGATCCCGGAAAAAATAAAACGTGAACAGAAGCGCAAGGGCAAAAAAGATCGAGAGCAGCGGAAAAACAAAAGCCGTGAGCAGCCAGGCCGCGGCAATCGCAGCCAAAATCCACTTCGCCTCACCCAATGCCCGGTTTTCCATGGAGAGCAACGTAGCAACATGCCGGGCCGGTGGGAATCCCGATTGTTCGAAGGAAGCCAACTTTGCAAAACACGTCGTCCGCCGGACTCTCCCCACCACCGGACGTGTGGTTTTCCGCATCCGGCGGTTCCTGGCGCGCTGCAATGTCAAAAAAGATTCCGTCCGTTGGAGGCAATCACATCGCGGTACCAATCACAGGAAGATTTGGGCGTGCGTTTTTGCGTGGCGAAATCCACATGGATCAGGCCGAAGCGTTGTTTGAATCCTTCCGCCCATTCAAAGTTGTCCATGAGACTCCAATGAAAGTATCCGCGCACATCAACTCCGTCACCGATGGCGCAGGCCAGTTCGCGGAGGTAGCGTTTGGTAAAATCGATGCGCTGGGGATCATTCACTGCCCCGTCGACATCCACCCAGTCGTGGCAGGCGATGCCGTTTTCCGTAACCACCACCGGATGCCGGTAGCGTTCATAAAGAAAGCGCGTGCTCCAATAGAGCACTTCTTCGCAGCGTTCCCAACCGAACAACGAGCGGGGACGTCCGGCTGACCCCGGAGCTTTCTCCACAGCCTTTCCCTCCCCTTCGCGAATGCGGATGCCATGGTAGACATTTGCCCCGTAAAAATCGATCGGGCATGAGATCGTTTCCATCTCTTTTGAAGTGAACTTTGGCACGTCCTGACCCAGGATGCGAAGAGCGTCTTCCGGGTATTGCCCGAAGACGACGGGATCTCCCCACCATGTGTTGCTCCAGACAATCGAAGTATCCCACGGGTTTGTGATGACGCTCTGGTCTTCCCAGGAAAACATCGCCCGGCGGGCGGCTTCAATGTCCGCGGGGGATCCGGTGTCCGGAATGGCAGAAACGGCCACCGGGGCCCAACCGACACACGGGGTCTTTTTCGCATATTCGCGCAAAGTCTGCACCCCGCGGCCATGCGCCAGAAGCACATGGTGGGCCGCCTTGAGAATGTCTTTTGCACCCAGGCGCAGTCCCGGAGCATGGATGCCGCGGTCCATTCCCAAACCGATGAAACACTGTGGCTCGTTCAACGTGATCCATCGGCTCACCCGGTCGGAAAGCCTCTCCGCCACGAAACGCGCATAGTCGGAAAACCATTCCGGACTTTTTGGATTCAGCCAACCGCCCCTGCAATAAAGAGCGTAAGGCAGATCCCAATGGTAAAGGGTGATCCAGGGTTCGATGCCGGCTTCCAGCAGACCGTCCACCAGTCGCTCATAAAAGGCCATTCCCGCTTCATTCACCCTTCCGGTTCCCTCCGGAAAAATGCGGGACCACGAAAGCGACAGGCGATATCCTTTCAGTCCCAGTGCTTTCATCAGACCGATGTCTTCGCGCCAGCGATGAAAGTGATCGCACGCTTCGTTTCCCGTATCTCCTTCCCAGGTTCGTCCGGGAGTCTGCGCAAAGACATCCCAAATCGACAGACCCCGTCCCCCCTGATCCCAGCCGCCTTCGATCTGATACGCTGCGGTGGCCGCTCCCCAGGTGAAGGATTCGGGAAATTCTGGCACACTCGGTATGGTGGACATGTTTTTGTGGACTTGGGGGGTTATGGCGTGGGTTGGTTTGAACTCCGGATGAAATAACTTCCGCCTGCGAGCGGGGAGCCCTTGTCTTCCGGGATGCGTTCCCCGGTTTTGGTCTGCAAGTTGAAGCCCTCCTTGGGGTGGATTTCCCCCTCCAGGCAACCGTCCAAATCGATGGCATAAGAACCGTCCGGGCACCATTCCACCGAAACATTCACCGCTTTTTCCGACTGGAACGAAAAGGCGGGGCAGTCCAACTGGAAGGCTCCCGAGATGACAAGCGAAGCGAACGTTTCCCCGCTTTTCCGGACAGCGAGGGCATTCCCGGTTCCATGGACTTCGGAATCCCCCAGATTGGCGGTCTGACCGGGGTTCAAAACCACTTCGATCACATCCTTCCAGTTTTCCCCGTCAATCCGGACGGTCTGTTTCCCATCGCTCTCTTCCAGCGAGGTGGTCCATGGATCATGGGGTTCGCCCGGAAAAAACGGACGCAGGAGAGCGGAGAAGGTTGCCCCCCCCGACTTGGCGGCCAGGGTTTTGAGTCTGTTGGGCGCGATGTTGAAATGTGGGGACAACGGCTGGCGTTCCACGAAGAGGGGAGGATCTCCGAGCAATTGGATCCGCAGACTGGCTGCGGAATTGGATGTCACAACGATGGCGTCATCCTGCAAGATGGCCCGTGGGGGAACCTGCGCCAGCCATTCGGCCTGTGCGGGCTCGCGGGAATCGATGTCATCCATGACCAGGATATACTCTCCCCGGCGGTGAAGGATCCGGCGCGTCACCGACTTCACCCCTTCGTAGGCCCGTGTCAGGTCCACCTCGGCATACATCGTCCGGGGACCGGAGACCATGCGCGACACGACTCCGCCGGCGTCCGCATTGGAGCGCTGATTTTTTCCGTTCAGGAGCAAGGTGGAGTGCGCCTCGGAGGCATTGGAAAAGAAGGTCCACCTCTTGCCCTCGCGGTCCCAAAATCCCTCCTGCCCGTGCTCGCCATATCCCGGCGTGGTCAGCAGCCATGTTCCGCCGAAGTTGAACGCGAGTGCTCCGGCATCGAGGTGACTGTGATGCCGGTTGTTGAGTCCCGCTTTGATGGAAAAAAGGTAGTCTCCATTTCCCCAGCCGCTGCGCGAGGTGATGACTCCCCAATCGGCGATGTGAAAATCGAGTTGCTCCGGGTTGCGGACACCGACAGTCGGATCGTACCAGAGCAACGTGAAGGCCAGGACGTCGTTGGAGTTTTTTCCGGGCGGCTCCGAACCTCGCGGAACGAAGGGCAGCCGGTCGGCGAGGAACTGGGCGCTCTCGTCGCGGTATTGGGATGCCAGGCGGTAAAGGATCTGCTGGGGACCGTAGAAGTCCTTGCCCGTCGCGTCGCCCCACATCAGCACTCCCTCGAATCCCGGGGTCGAACAGGCGAGCCGGTAGTTGGCGGCATTCCGCAGGAACGGCGCGTTGTAGAGCGAGGCGGAGCCGGTGACATTCCGGGTGCCTTCGATGAATTGCAGGATGTAGTTCATTCCGTAGCTCCAATAGCCGAGCCCCTCCTCGGAGCTTCCGTCCGCGTTCATGTGTTGCGCGATCCGCTCGTAATCGAGAAGGGCGGCGGCGAGCCAGTCGCCGGCTTCCGGAATTTCCTCCAGAAACGCCAGTCCTGCGAGTCCCAGTGCGGACGTGCAGATGTGGTTGTGGTTCGCCCGGTATTCTTTTCCCCAGAAAAGTTTCCCGTGCAGGGCGGCAAGGAGCACCGGCACCCGCCGGGCCATCGTCTCACGAATGAATGCCTGCTGTGCGGCATCGAAGATGTCACGGTGCCAGTCCCAGGCGATTGCCACTCCGCGCACGATGCTGGCTGCGGCCAGGTCGTTGTCCTGCCATTCCTTGTGGCCCCACGTGTCAAACCCCAGGGCCGCCAGCACGAGATCCCGAAGATACGTTTTGTATTTCGGGTTGTCATCCAGCCTGGCCATGAAAGCGAGGAAGACGATCGTGTTGCCCACCGGCCGCTGCCAGAGTTCTTCCCGGGAGACGGCGGGCGACGTGTCGGAGCCGACAAATGCCTCGGGCGGCCGATACACCGGCAGGGGCTGTTCGATGATTTTTGCGGCGGTCGCAAAGGACAACTCCCTCCATTTTTTACAAGGCCCCTCCAGTGCCCGCACCCTTGCCAGCACGTCCGGCCATTCGCTTTCCCGATAAAACAACCGTGATCCCGGAGTCATCCGGCTTTTCCATTCCGCCTCGTGCCGGGCGCGGAATTCGGTGACTTCCTGCGGGGTGATGGCGTCTCCGGCAATCAGGGGAAGGCTTCCGACGAAGACGGCCAGAACCGTCAACCGCCAGGCCCGGGTGATGTGTTTTTTTTCCATAGTTGTCAATTCGCCCCCCAAAACACGTCGCCGAGCGTCTGGGGAACGTCCGCCACCGTGCGGGATTCCCCGTGTCCGTCCAAAAAGACCGCGTTGGCCCGGCCGCCATGACGGTATCCCACCGAAGTCCACGGCAGTGGCGTGATGTTGAGCGATCTCGTCGATGGTGTGACGCCTTCAATGAACATCAATGTCGCGGAAGCATTCCTCGTCACGGTCCGCCTCGGCGTACCATCGGTGCCGAAACAAAGTCCGGCGGCGTAGTTCGATTCCCACCACTTGGACGGCTTATTGGTGGCTTCACTGGAGTGGCATGTCAGAAGGGCCGCCATCCGGTCCGTTCCCGAACCATATGTTTTCAGATCTTCGATTCCCAGATACGGCCTGAGCATCACGGTCCACGTTTGTTCGGCCGTTCCACCGGAACTGGATTTGTTGGCAGGGAGATACCCATCATGATCGGCTTGATAAACTGCAACCGCCTGCCCCAAGGCCCGCATTGTCGCCGCACATTTGGCCTCTCTCGACCGGTCTCTCATTTTTCCGGCACCCGGTGCCAGAAGTGCGCCCAGCACGGCAATGATTGCGATCACAACCAACAATTCCACAAGGGAAAAACCGCCGGGCTCCGCAGGACGGAAATGGGGGGAAGGCAATGCCATGGGAATATTCAAATCTAAGTTCAGCATATTGGTATTGCCACTCGACAATTCGCGCAAAAGCCATTCTTATAACACAAGTGAATAACCAAGCGCCCCGGGTGACCCAGCAGGACATCGCAAAGGCGGCGGGCGTGCATCGAACCACGGTTTGCCTGGCGCTGAAAAATCATCCGAACATCCCGGAATCGACCCGGGCAAAGATCCGAACGCTTGCCGACAAGCTCGGCTATGTGCCCGACCCCATGCTTTCCGCATTGGCGGTCTATCGCGACCGGAAGCACCCGCGGGCGTTTCAGGGCAGTCTGGCCTGGCTGGCCAACAATGAGCCTCCTTTCGACTGGAGGGAAAAAGGCATCTTCAAAAAAAACCATGGGGGCGCAGTCGCCAGTGCAAAAAGCCATGGATACACGCTGGAAGTTTTCGACCTTCAGACCCCGGGCATGACGGCCAAACGCATGGCCGGGATCCTGCGCGCCCGCAACATTTCCGGCATCCTCGTCGCTCCGCAGCCCCGGCCGAACACCACGCTGGATTTCCCATGGGAAAACTTTTCCGCAATCGCTTTCGGATTCACGCTGGCAAAGCCAGCCCTCCATTGCGTGACATCCAGCGTGTACCAAGCGACGCTTCAAACCATCCGGCACATCCGTGCGCAGGGTTACCGGCGGATCGGCTTCGCTTCCACCAGCATGCAGGACGAACGGTTCAACCACAGCAGCCTTTCGGTCTATCTCGCGGAAATGTTCCTGCACGGAGAGGAACCCCTTGTTTTGCCGATGCGGCCCGAGGGATGCACGCCGCAAGAGTTGCGCGGGTGGGTGAAACAGGTGCGCCCGGAAGCACTTCTTGTCAGTCTCGATGTCGCGGACATGATTGGGAACGCCGGCCTCGAAATTCCCCGGGACGTCGCCCTGGCCTGTCCCTCTCTGGCCCACGACAAGGGACCCCTTGCCGGCATCTGTGAGAATGCGTTCCTTGTCGGCGAAGTGGCCGTCGATCAGCTCGTCGCCATGCTCCAACGCGATGAACGCGGTGTTCCATCGGTGCTCCAGCGGGTCTTTGTCGAGGGCTATTGGGTGTCCGGCAGCACGCTCCCCATGCGCCGCCCGCAAAGATCCCGCCGCAGCCGGTAAACTGTGTTAGCCAGCCGGCAATGGCTGCCGGATTTTTCGACGCCTAGGATTGGTGCATGAGAATCTGCGCCATCGGCTGCGGCCGACACTCCACGGAACTTCACGGCCCCTCCCTGAAGTCCTGCGCGGAGGAACAGCCGGACGTCTCGCTCGACGCCTGCTGCGACCGGGACGAACACCGTGCGGCTTCCTATCGGGAAAAGTTCGGTTTTTCCCGGTGCTACACCGATATGGAACAGATGCTTGACCGGGAAGATCCGGACGCGGTCGTGCTCGTGCTCCCCCCTGAACTGACCTGCTCCATCGCACAAAAGCTTCTGCCCCGGCACATCCCCCTGCTGATGGAAAAACCTCCGGGGCTTGCCTCCGCCGAGTTGGCGGAGCTGATCGCAAGTGCCAGCCGGGAAGGCACGCCGGTCCAGGTCGGTTTCAACCGCCGGTTCATGCCCCTGATTTCCCTGACACACGATTTTCTGGATCACCACCTGAAACCCGAAGCCGTCTTCCAGATCAACTACGACATGATCCGCTTCAACCGGCTGGAACCAGATTTCTCTGTAACCGCCATCCACGCGATAGATGCCGCCCTGTTCCTCGCCCGATCCCCCTATCAGGAGGCGCGTTTTTTTTATCAGGATCTGCCGGCGACCGGAAAACCGGCTTTGGCAACCGCCATGGAAGCCACCTGCCGGAGTGGAACACGGGTTCGCTGCAACTTCCAACCGGCGGCGGGAACCGTTCTCGAACGCATCGCCATTCATGGCCTCCAAATGACTTTCACCGTGGACCTTCCCATCTGGGAGAGCTTCGACTCCCCGGGCACCCTCCGCGTCTGGCAGCAAAATCATCTCCTCCGGGAAATCCGCGGAACCCGGGAGGAAGATCACAAAAGCTGGGGGTTTCAGGCCCAGTTGGAATCGTTCCTGAACTGCCTTCGGACAGGACGAAAACCATTCCCCGGCCTCGAAGAAGTCCGGCAGTCGGTCGCTTTGATGGAAGCCATGAGGGAAGGTCGCGAAAAGGTCGACTTTTCCCGGAAAATGAACCCGTTTCAGGAAACGCACACGTGTCCGAGTAAACTGTGTTAGCGATCTTCCATTTGTTCCATCGGAAAACCCAACCCATATTTGCACAAAATCCAACCATGAAAGCCCATATCCTCCCCACCCCCGCCAAAAACCCCGCCAGGCGTTTCGTCCTGCGACTGGCAGGAGCCCTCGCCACCCTTCTCCTCCTCGCGCAAACCGCCGGAGCCGCCACGCTCTATTATACCGGAGCCAGCGGCCAGGCCTGGACCACGAGCACTTCGACAATCGCCTGGGCCACGGATGCCGTTTCCTCTCCCTCCACCTACTGGACCAATGGGAACGCGGCGGAGATCGTGACGGCAAGCCCCGAAATCCGGCTCTACAATATCACCGCCACCACATTGACGGTGGACAATGGAGCGACATTTTATCAGACAGGCACGGGAACAACGAGCTATGGACTGACTCTTTCGGGAGGTGGCAGCGGAAATTTTGCGCTGCGTGACGACCGGACAACTGCGGGTGCAAGCTTCAAAGCCCTTCTGACGGGCACCTCGGCATGGAACGGAACGATCACAGTGAACGGCTCCACGACATCCACCGTCAGTGTCGTGATCGACAGCAATCTGGGAACCACAGGCTCGACCGGAGTCAACACCAAGATCCAGCTTGTCAGCAACGGCAACTTGGAGATCGGTCCGGGAGCCATCGGAGGAACGGCAACGATTGGCGAGCTCTCCGGCAGCGGAAAGATCAAATTCCCCGGTCAATTTTCCACAACCGGAGGAACCCGGACGCTGAAAGTGGACCAGTCCACGAACACGACTTTTTCGGGAACAATTGGGGAAAACCTGACCCGCACCGATCACATCCTGGCCTTCACGAAAGCGGGCACGGGCACGCTTTCCATCAGCGGCACCGGCGGATACGAAGGCGCAACCACGGTGGAAGGCGGCAAACTCTTTTTGAGCGGCACCTACGGCACCGGATTTACCGGAGTCACCGGGCAGGGAAACTACATTGTCAAAAACGGTGCCCTTCTCGGCGTCGACGGCACCCTGTCGTTGTCCACCGGTGCCACGGCCCGCAATGTCACCATCGAAAGCGGCGGCATCCTCAAACCGGGTGGTGAAAACGCCGTCGGAACAATGACTCTGGCCGGCGGGAACGCTTCTTCCGTCGGACTTGCCTTTCTTGGAAGTGCCACCATTGAATTCCGCCTGGGCTCGGCACAGGACAGCATTGTCCTTTCCAGCACCCCGATGATCGGGTCCGCTGCGGGAGGAACCGGAAGCATAGCTTTCGACCTCATCAACAACGGGGACGTCATGGTGGGAAACACCTACGACTTGATCAGTTTCGGGGGCACCACGCAGGGAATTGCCCTGGACAGTTTTGCGCTCTCTGGTGCCAGCATGGGTGATGGCTGGGCGGGCACCTTCAGTTATGGCGGTGACGGGAATCTGCTCCAGTTTACCGTCAATGCGGTTCCCGAACCCCGTGTTGCCCTGCTGGCGGGAATTGGCATCGCGGTTGTCCTCTTCGGGCTGAGGAAAAAAACCGGCGCACATAACCGCGGTTGAACTCAAAATTTCCTGACATGAAACCTCTCTTTTACCTCGCCGCCTTTGCCCTTCTTTCCCATCCGCTCTCCGCACAAAACATCGTGAGGGATCCCGGATTTGAAGAAGGAGACACGGGGTGGAACCTGCCGTATGTGCCCAATGACAGCCAGGACAAAGGATGCAGTTTTTCCATCAGCGCCGAAGAACCCCACTCCGGAAAATCCTGCGGGATGCTGGAATCCACGGACAACGGACGCATCGCGATTTCTCCGAAGGGAATGCCCATGGCGGTCGAAGCGGGACAGAAATACCGGCTTGTGGCGTGGGTCCGGGCCGGAAAGGACTTCGAAGCCCAAAGCGGGCAGCCCGGCCTGTTGATCCGCGTGGACATGCTGCAAAGCCGCGATGCCCTTGAGATCGTCACCATCGACTGGCAGGGACATGCGAAGGCCATGCAGCCCAGCGAGTCGCTCACCGGGTTTGCGACCGAACCTGTGCCAAAGACATGGACCAAAGTCGAATCGACATTCACTGTCCCGGAAAATACGGAAACCATGCGGGCCGGCCTGTTCCTGTGGAAAGCCACCGGACAGCTTTTCGTGGATGATTTTGTGATCGAGCCGGTCAGGTAACGTCGCCGCTCCCCCAACTTGACGCACCGGGGAGTGCCGTGCTTGCGACATGGATAAATGACATGAAAAACCCCATATATTTCGGGTCAATTGCGATTGAAGCCAACCGCTGGAAAAATGGGCGGCAGCCCGTCATCGCGTTTTCAGAGTGGATCTCCCGGGCGGCGGCAGCCGGCTTTGATGGAATCGAACTGTGGCAGCGTCATTACACCATGGCAGCCCGGCCGGAAAAAAGAAACCTGTCCTCCCATCCGGTGCCTCCTGCCGTATTCAGTTCGTACGCCACTTTTGAGAATACGGAGGAATCAAGGTCGGACAGAAACGAAGTGGCACGGGCCATTGTCGAGACGGGGTCCAGGGCGGTGAAATTCAATCTGGGAATGGATGCTTCCCAACAGGAGGAATATATCAGTCAGTTTTGCGAATGGAGCAAAACCCTGCCTCCAGAGATGCAATTCCTTTACGAATGCCATCCGGGCGATGTGGGGGACACTCCCGCTGCCGCCAGAACCATACTGAATAAAATCAACAATCCCCGGATGGGAATTATTGTGCATCCCTTTTGCATTTCCCCGGCGGATTTGCATGCCTGGTTTGACGCCTTTCCGGATTCCCTGCGCCATCTGCACGTTCATCAGCGGGATGGAAACGGTTCATTTTGTCTTCTGAGCTCCTCCGCCGCACACAATGAAAACCAATGCGCGATCCTTCGTCAGAGGGGGTTCCGCGGATCGCTGACAGTCGAATTTACAAAAGGGACCGCCGTGGAAAATGAAAGCCCGGATGAAATTTTTGAAAATGCCTGCGCCGATCTTCAGTATCTTCGAAGACACCTTTCACAAGAAACTTGAAGGCAACCTCCAAACACAAAACATGGCGGGTCGGCACTCTCGCCTACTCGACGACGGGGCTGATGGTGTTGTTTTTCTGGCTTCTCTGGGGGGATTTCGCCTGGTCGATGAAGGAACGCTCCATTCCTTCCGTGCTTCAGCTCCTTCTGAAAAAACACGGGGCGTCCGACATGCTCACAGGCATCCTGGTGGGCTCCCTGCCCGGAATTCTCGGGATGATTCTGGGACCCGTTGTCAGTTATTGCTCGGACCGTCACCGTGGCAGGTGGGGGCGGCGCATTCCCTACCTGCTTGCGGCCACGCCGGTTGCCTTTTTTGCCATGATCGGGCTGGCTTTTGCCCCGGCAACCGGGGACTGGCTTCATCGGTGGTCCGGCATGGGCCTCAATGCAGGGGTGCTTGTTTCTTTCGCCGTCTTTTGGACGGTTTTTGAATTCTCCACCATTGTTTCAAATGCGGTGTTCGGAGGGTTGATCAATGATGTGGTGCCTTCGAAAGTATTGGGAAGGTTTTACGGGGCTTTCCGTGCCCTGAGCCTGGCTGCGGCGATTCTTTTCAACTATTCGATTATGGGGGTTGCGGAAACTCACTTCTTTGCCATTTTTGTGGGCCTGGCGGCCCTCTATGGGTTCGGGTTCACCGCCATGTGTCTGAAGGTGAAAGAAGGCGAATACCCGCCACCACCCGTTGAACAACCCGGGTTGGCGGGAAGCTTCCAGAATGCCGTCCGGAGCTACTTCAGGGACTGCTTCGGACACTCCTACTATCGCTGGTTCTTTGCGGCGATGGCTTTCTCATGGATGGCAAGCATCCCTCCGGTCCTTTTTGGGGTCTACTACGCCAAGAGCATTTCCCTGAGCATGGACGACTACGGGAAATGCCTTGCCCTGACCTACCTGATTTCGCTCCTCCTGGCCTGGCCGCTGGGTGCTCTTGCGGATCGCATCCATCCACTGCGTCTTGGACTGGCGGCCCAATCACTCTTCCTGTTGGTCACGCTGTGGGGCGGATTTTTTGCGCACGATGGCGGCACATTCCGCGTGGTGATGGTTGCCCAGGGGGTTCTGGTTGGAGCATGGATGACGGCCACCGCCTCACTGAACCAAAGGCTTTTGCCACGGGAAAAATTTGCACAGTTTGCCTCCGCCTCCGCTCTGGTCACCAGTCTCGGCACCATCATGGTCGGCCCACTGCTGGGTGTCTGGTTGGATCTGACCCACCACGTTTACCGCCATGTCTTTCTGGGCAGCTTTCTTCTGATGGCGCTTTCCGTGGCCGCCGGTCTGGTTGTCCACCGCCGGTTCATGGCCTTGGGCGGTCCCGAAAATTATGCCGCACCGAACTGTTGAAAAACGCATTTCCACTCAACTGTGTCAGGTGTACTCCGGTTGACCTCCTCATGACAGGGCAACCATGGTGTTGCTCCTTCCCGGAATGACTTCTCCTGACATCCGTTGAACCTTTTTCCATGAAATCCTCCCTGTTCTTTCGATACGCGTTCCTTGCCTTTGTTTCCACCGGCATTGCCGGGGCGGACATCAAATTGCCCGCCATCCTCTCCGATCGCATGGTTCTGCAAAAAACGGCCGAGGAAGTGGAGGCATTCCCTGATGCCATTATCCCGCCCCAAAGTCGCGGCGATGAAGTGCCCCGGCTCGGTGTCTACGGTGAAAATTCCATGCAACAGGTGCTCGAGTTCGAAGCGTGGCTGGGACGTCCCGTGGACATCATCCTCTGCACAGTCGACTTTCAGAAGTGGGAGAACTATCGCTATTCGGACTGGCTCAGCAATACGGTCTATGGCGACCGGGGAACCCGGCGGCTCGTCTACGATGTTCCGATCATCATTGAGGGTGCCAGTTACGCCGAAGCGAAGGAGGGTGCCTACGACGGACACTGGAAATGTCTCGCAGAATCCATCATCTCGAACAATCCCGGAGAGGAATCCATTTTGATTCGTCCCAGCCACGAGATGAACGGCGAATGGTTCGCCTGGGGGGTGGGAGGATCGCGTTCCGTGCAAATTCCGAACTTCATCGAATCGTGGAGGCGTTTTCACGGGATCTTTCGCGGCGTCCGGGGCGGATCCCGCTTTCGCTTCAGCTTCTCTCCGAGTGAAGGGGCAAGCGATCCCCGGCCGATGTGGCCGGGCGATGAGTTCGTGGACCTCGTGGGATACGACGTGTATTGGAAGCCAAAAGCCATGGGCGGGGAAGGCTGGGAGACGAATGATCCGCGCGAGGCGTGGCGGCTGCGCATCAATCGCAATGGCTACAACGGATGGAATCTGATCGGCATGTTGGACTTCGCGCAGGAGAAGGGAAAGCCCTTCCAGATTGACGAGTGGGGCGTGTGGGGACCGGATGCCGCTCCCTTCGTGGAGGGCATGTCGGCCTTTCTCCGTGAGCACGGCGTGCCAGCGCACACTTACTGGAACTCTGACGCCGCCTATCCCGGCAATTTGAGCTGGCGAGAGAAAGAATGGCCGGACACGGTAGCGGCCTTTCGTGAGCGATTCGGAAACAACGGGGCCGGTCCCGCGCTTTGACGCCTTTGCCGGAGACAAATGCCTCATGGGATCACTTGCCCATTCTGTCCCTCCCCGGATTTTCATGCGGTTGCCCTGCCTTCCGGGAGGTGGGGGAGAAAATCTCCGGAAAAATTGACGGCTTGCGAAAACGGGGATGTTCCCCCATGGTAGACGACTCTTCACCGTGGGAGGGATTGATTTCCGTCACGGTTTTTTATCACGACATACTTGCATGAATACTTCTCTCGCCGCCCGGCCAAACGAGGCGTTGATTGACCAAAACTATGAACGCTGGTTGCAGGACCGGCACTCGGTGGATGCGGATTGGGCTGCGTTTTTCGAGGGATTTGAACTGGGGTATGCACGGAGTCACAGGAATGGCGAAACCGCGCCGGACGCGCCGGCGGAGGGGGCGGTGGCCCCGTCGTTGCAGACCCGTGTGGATGCGCTGGTGTATGCCTACCGCACGATGGGGCATTCCATGGCCCATCTGGATCCCCTGGCGGGAAAACCGCGGGAAAATCCGCTGTTGAGCCTGCGGGAACTGGGGTTTTCGGAGAAGGATCTGGATCTCCAGGTGTCCTCCCGTTTCTTCCGTGAAGACCGGAAGATGACGCTTCGGGAAATGATCGCCGACCTCCAGGCGACCTACTGTTCGACGGTGGGGGTGGAATTCGTCCACATCCAGAACCCCAAAATCCGGAACTGGGTGCGGGACCGCATCGAGAACCGCACGGGCGGGAAACTGAACACTCCGGACATGCACCGGGACATCCTGCGCAAGCTCTACGAGGCGGAGACGTTTGAGTCGTTCATCCACACAAAATACGTCGGCCAGAAGCGGTTTTCGCTGGAGGGCGGCGAATCGTTGATCCTGGTGCTGAATGCCATGCTGGAAAGCTGCGATGTGCGGGGCGTCGAGGAACTTGTCATGGGCATGGCCCACCGCGGCCGTCTCAACGTGCTGGCCAATTTCCTCAACAAGCCGTTGCAGATCATCTTCAACGAGTTTCAGGACAACTTCATTCCCGAGCTCGTGGGCGGCAACGGGGATGTGAAATACCACCTCGGTTACCAGACCACGCGCAAGCTCCCGGGCGGGCACAAGGTGGAGATCCGCCTGGCCGCGAACCCCAGCCATCTCGAGGCGGTGGACCCGGTTGTCCAGGGCAAGGCCCGCGCCCGGCAGCGGGTTCTTGGCGACACGGCGGAACGCAGAAAAGTGGTGCCGATCCTCATTCACGGCGACTCCGCCTTCATCGGCCAGGGCATCGTGGCCGAGGTGTTCAACATGTCCCAACTCCCCGGTTATCGCACGGGGGGAACCATCCACATCGTCGTCAACAACCAGATCGGGTTCACGACGCTCCCGGCAGACGCCCGCTCCACGATGTATTGCACGGACATCGCCAAGATGATCGAGGCCCCGATTTTTCATGTGAACGGCGAGGATCCGCTCATGGTTATCGAGGTCGCCCGGATGGCTTTGGAATTTCGTCAGGAATTCGGCCGCGATGTGGTGCTCGATATTTACTGCTACCGGCGCCATGGCCACAACGAGACCGACGAGCCCAGCTTCACCCAGCCGAATCTCTACCACACGATCAAGAGCCATCCGCTCCTGAGCGAGAAATTTGCCGCTGAAGCCGCCGCGCTGGGAACGGTCTCCGCCGAGACCGCCGCGGAAATCAAAGCCGGAGCACTGGCCGAGCTTGAAGCCGCCCTCGTGGAGGCAAAGAAACCTCTCGATTCCAAGAAAAGCGAATTCGCCGGATCGACGGCGATTTTTCAACCGCCCTACACCCACGAACCGGCGAACACCGCCATTTCCGCCTCCACGCTGGAACAACTGGCCAGGGCCCTCACCACCGTCCCCGAGGACTTCCATGTGGTTCCGAAAATCAAGCGCACAGTGCTGGAGCGCCGCCTCCAGATCTGGAAGTCCGGCGGACCGTATGACTGGGGTTTTGCGGAGCTTCTGGCCTTCGGATCCCTGATGTTGGAAGGCACGCCGGTCCGCCTCTCCGGGCAGGACAGCCGCCGGGGCACGTTCAGTCACCGCAACTCGGTCCTCTACGATGAGACCAATCCCGAGCGGAGCTACACCCCGCTCATGCACATCGCCCCGAAGCAGGAGCGCTTCTGCGTTTACAACAGCCCGCTGTCGGAATATGCGGTGCTGGGCTTCGACTACGGGTATTCGATGGATTTCCCCTCCATGCTCTGCATCTGGGAAGCGCAGTTCGGAGACTTCACAAATGGCGCACAGATCATCGTCGACCAGTTCATCGCCTCCGCGGAGTCCAAATGGCGGCGGCCGAGCTCGATCGTCATGCTCCTGCCCCACGGCTACGAAGGCCAGGGACCGGAACACTCGAGCGCGAGACTGGAGCGTTTCCTCCAACTCTGCGCGGAGGACAACATGCAGGTCTGCAACCTCACCACCCCCGCCCAGTATTTCCACGCGCTGCGCCGCCAGATCCACAGGGGCTTCCGCAAGCCGCTGGTGATCATGACTCCGAAGAGCCTCCTGCGCTCGGAAGAGGCGGCTTCGCGCGGGGAGGATTTCACCAACTCCCGGTTTTTCGAGATTCTTGATGATTCGGCGGTCAAAGATCCGAAGAAAATCACCCGCATCGTCTTCTGTTCCGGCAAGGTTTATTACGATCTCGTGCGCGGACGCGGGGAGGCGGGGCAGACCGATTCCACCGCCATCATCCGGCTGGAGCAGATCTATCCGCTCTACGGGGAAAAACTCGTCCGCATTGTGAAGCGTTTCCCGAATGTGAAACGCTACGTCTGGTGCCAGGAGGAACCCGAAAACATGGGTGCTTGGAATTTCATCGCCCCGAAGATCGCCGGTCTCGTCGGTTCGCTCATCGGCTACGCCGGACGCCCCGAAAGCGCCAGCACCGCCGCCGGCTCCCTCGGCACCCACAAAGCACAGCAGGCCGCGCTGGTCAAACAGGCCTTCGAGGTGTAAAACCCCTTCCCATTCTCATGAATATCGAAGTGAAAGTCCCTGCCGTTGGAGAATCCATTTCTTCCGGCATCCTCTCTGTCTGGCACAAAAAAGAAGGCGACTCCGTCCGCAAAGACGATGTCCTTTTCACCCTGGAGACCGACAAGGTTTCCCAAGAGGTCATGGCTCCCGAAGCCGGCGTCGTCCACCAAAAAGCCGCGGAGGGGGAGGAGGTGAAAATCGGCCAGGTTGTCGCCGAGATCGTCCCGTTGGCGGCAGCAGAGACCCCCGAAAAACCGGCCTCCAGGAAAAAAGCCGCCTCCAAGGCTGCTGCCTCCGAACCAGCTCCCCAGCCGGCCCCGGCTGCTCCCGCACCGGCTCCCACACCAACCGCTCCCGCAGTTCCCGCGGCGACATTTTCCTCGATGGCTCCATCCACTCCGTCGGCGGGAGACTCCCGCGCGGTCAGGAAAAAACTGTCCCCGCTCCGCCGCAAGATTGCAGCCCAGCTCGTCATGGCCCAACACACGGCGGCCATCCTCACCACATTCAACGAATGCGACATGAGCGCCGTCATGCAACTCCGCAAGGAACTTCAGGACGAATTTGTGAAGAAATACGGCGTCAAACTCGGCTTCATGAGCTTCTTCATCAAAGCCGTCGTCGATGCCCTCCAGGCGGTTCCTGCCATCAACTCGCGGATCGACGGGGATGATCTTCTTCTGAACAACGCCTTCGACATCGGCGTGGCCGTCGGCACCGAGCGCGGGCTCATCGTTCCCGTGTTGCGGGACTGCGAGAAGATGTCCTTTTCCGACATCGAGAACAAACTCGCCCACTACGCCGTGAAAGCCCGCGAGGGGAAAGTTTCCCTCGACGATCTGCAGGGCGGAGTCTTCAGCATTTCCAACGGCGGCGTCTACGGATCGCTCCTCAGCACCCCGATCCTCAATCCCCCGCAAAGCGGCATCCTCGGCATGCACAAAATCCAGGAACGCCCGGTCGTTGTCGACGGCCAGATCGTCGCCCGCCCGATGATGTACCTCGCCCTGAGTTACGACCACCGTGTTGTGGACGGGAAAGAGGCGGTGACCTTCCTCGTCCGGGTCAAAGATTGCATCGAAAACCCGGCCCGCCTGCTCCTGGGCGCCTAGGATGGAAAACAGGGAATTTGAAATTTGAAATATCCCGGTGACGACTGTATCCTGTCTCCGGCTGGCATGAGACCCCCCTTCATTTTCCCATGACTGTTCTCGGAATCGATATCGGCGGAACGGGCATCAAAGGTGCCCCGGTGAACGTGGAAACCGGAGAGTTGCTTGCGGAACGCTTCCGCATTCCCACTCCCCGGCCGGCCCTTCCCAATTCCGTGGCCGATGTCGTGGATGAAATTGCCCGCCATTTCAACTACACCGGTCCGACGGGCATCACCTTTCCCGCCATCATCAAGAAAGGCGTTGTTTACACGGCCTCGAATGTCGACAAATCCTGGATCGGAACGGATGCCCGGACGCTTTTTCAAAGCCATCTCGGCGGACCGGTCACCGTGGTCAACGATGCCGATGCGGCGGGCATCGCCGAGATGCATTTCGGTGCCGGCCGCGGACGGGACGGGGTCGTCATCCTTCTCACCTTCGGCACCGGCATCGGTTCGGCAATCTTCCACAACGGAAAACTCCTGCCCAATTCCGAATTCGGCCACCTCCGGCTCCGCGGCAAGGACGCCGAAAAACGCATGTCCGAAAAGATTCGGGAAGAAAAAGGCCTCAGCTGGAAAAAATGGGCCGCACGGGTCAGCGAATACCTCGCGCTCCTCGAGAAGCTCTTTTCCCCCGACCTGTTCATCATCGGCGGAGGCATCAGCAAAAAATCGGAAAAATTCCTGCCCTTCCTGACCTCCAAGACCGAAGTCCTCGTGGAAGCGGCCCAGATGCGCAACGAAGCCGGCATCATCGGAGCCGCCTGCCTCGCCGTCCACCCCGAGGGGGCTGGAATCCCGGTTTCTTGAAATAAAAAACGGGCCCTGGAGCAACAACTTCCCTTCCGGCATTTTCGACATCACCCGGATGCAAGGGCTTTGGATTTTGGCGCATCGCCCGGGTTGACAAGCGGCGCCTCCGGCCCCACGTTCACCCCCTATGCCATTTTCAAAGCTTGGACTGACCAAGCCACTTTTGCACGGCGTCCAGGCGATGGGGTATGGAGATCCGACCCCGATCCAGCTTCGGGCGATTCCTCCCGCCCTTGAGGGCCGGGACGTCATTGCCTCCGCCCAGACGGGGACGGGAAAAACCGCGGCGTTTGCGCTGCCGGTTCTTCAAAAACTGGTTTCGCACGGTCGCTGCCGGTGCCTGGTTTTGGAACCGACACGCGAGTTGGCGATGCAGGTCGAGACGGCGATGCGGGATTTTGCGCGGTTCACGGACCTGCGGGTCGGGTCGGTCTTCGGGGGGGTGGGATACGGGGCGCAGCGGACGGCGTTGCGCGAGGGGTTGGACATCGTGGTGGCGACTCCCGGCCGGTTGGAAGATCACCTTCAGCAGGGAACCCTCCGGTTGAACGACATCGAAGTGCTTGTGCTCGACGAGGTGGACCGCATGTTGGACGTTGGGTTTCTCCCACCGATGCGGCGGATCATCGCCAAGTGCCCGAAAGACCGTCAGACATTGTTTTTCTCGGCGACCCTGCCTCCGGAGATCGCGGAATTGGCGGCATTTGCGCTGCGCGATCCGGTGCGGATCGAGATCGGGGCCTCGCGTTCCGTGGCCTCAATCGTGAAGCACGGGGTCTATACCGTCGATCCCACGCGGAAGTTCGACCTTCTTCTTGCGCTGCTCACGGCCACCGACTACCAGAGCGTGATCATTTTTTCCCGCACCAAGCACGGGGCGGACAAGATCGCGAAGAAACTCCGCGCGAACAACCACTCGGTGGCGGTGCTGCACGCCAACCGCTCGCAGAACCAGCGCATCGAGGCGCTCAACGGCTTCAAGTCGGGCAAATACGAGGTGATGGTCGCGACCGACATCGCCGCGCGCGGAATCGATGTCGCCGGGGTGAGCCATGTCATCAATTACGATGTTCCGCAGCATCCGGAAGATTACGTTCACCGGATCGGCCGGACCGGCCGCGCCCAGCAACCCGGGGATGCCTTCACCCTCGTCACCCACGAGGAAATGAAAAAACTCACCGCCATCGAGCGGTTCATCGGGCAGAAGATCGACCGCCTCAAGCTTGAGGGATTCCAAGTGCCGGAAAACGGGGAGCCGCCCCGCCCGCGGGAGCCGAAAGTGGAGCCGCGGATGGATGGGAAGCCGCGTTTTGGAGGAAGGGGAAACTTCCGCCGCCGCCGTTGATTTTTCTCAGCGGGAAAGCCAGCGGATGCCGTCGGTCTCGAAAAGCCCGGCCAGCAGGCGGACTTTTCCCCCTTCGATGACCGCGCGGGCTCCGAGCGGGAGGTGGCAGCCTCCGCCGAGCCGGCTGAGGAGTTCGCGTTCGGCGTGAACACAGAGAGCCGTGGGCTCGTGGTGAATGGCGGCAAGCCATGCCCGGGTTTCCCGGTCCTCTTCCCGGCACTCGACGGCCACGGCCCCCTGGCCGGGAGCGGGGAGCATTTCCGCGATGACGCTGACCTGCAATCCGTCGGGAACCACTTCGTCACCGAGGCGGTTCAGTGCGGCACGGGCCACCACCAGGGCATCCAGCCCGGGGTTTTCCAGAACCTTGCGCAGGCGGGTGGGAACATTGCCACGGATGGCTTCAATGGAGAGATCCGGACGGAGAAGCAGCAGTTGGTTCCTGCGGCGGAGGCTGGAGGTGGCCACGGTCGCGCCGGGGGGAAGTCCCTGCCAGCCGCCCGGATGTTTCGAGGCCAGCGCGTCGGAGAGGTCCGCACGTTCCAGGATCGCCCCAAGCACAAGCCCCGGCGGCTGGGCGGTGGGGAGATCTTTCAAACTGTGAACCGCAACATCCACCTCGCCCCGGAGCAGGGCCTCTTCAAGTTCTTTCGTGAAGAGCCCCTTGTCGAGGGAACCGGGTGCGGAGAGATTCACATCCAGCCGCTTATCTCCCGTGGTTTTAATGATCTTTTCTTCCAGGACCAGCTCCGGATGCGCGAGAGAGAGCCGGGCCGCGACATCCCGGGTCTGGATCAGGGCAAGGTCGCTGCCGCGTGTGCCGAGGATGAGTTTTTTCATGAAACAAAAGCCGTGTGGTTCCGCATCCAGGCAACATATTCGCCGACGTGCTGGTCGATCATTTTTTCGCACCGCGCGACCTCCGCGCGGCGGATGTCGAGCGACTGGCGGACGATTTGTTCGAGCGAATCGATGTCGTAGAGGTAGACGTTTTCCAGTTCGTTCAGCGAGGGTTCCGCATCGCGCGGCACGGCGAGGTCGATGATGAAAAGCGGCCGGCCGTCCCGCCGCCGCAGGATGGGTTCGATTTTTTCGCGGGTGACGATCGGGTGCGGGGCGGCGGTCGAGCAGATGAGGATGTCCACGTTGTCAAAGGCGTTCTGCCAGTGGTCGAAGTGAACGGCCATGCCGCCGATCTCCCCGGCGAGACGCGCGGCGCGGTCGAAGGTCCGGTTGGCCACGATGACCGTCCGCACTCCCCGGGAAACCAGGCTCCGGGCGGTCTTCTCGCTGGTTTCCCCGGCCCCCAGGATCATGACCATCCGTCCGGAGAGGTCGCCGAAGATTTTTCCCGCGAGATCCACGGCCACCGAGCCGACGGAGGTGGAGCCGCGGGTGATGTGAGTCTCGCTGCGCACCTGCTTGGCAACGCGGAAGGCGTGTTGGAAAAGCTTGTTGAGGTGGCGCGTGGTGGCGCCGCATCCGGAGGCCGCGGCATACGCCTGCTTGAGCTGCCCGAGGATTTCCGTCTCGCCGAGGACCATGGAATCCAGGCCGCTGGCGACGCGGAAGAGATGCCGGACGCTTGAGGGGGAATCGTGCGTGTAAAGCGGGGCCTCGCTTCCGCCGGTGCGTTCCTGGAGGTAGTCCCGGAGCCCGTCGAGCACGCGGATCGGGCACACGCTGGCGGTGTAATATTCCACGCGGTTGCAGGTGGAGACGATCACCGCCCCGGCCAGCCCGTCAATGCCGCGGATGCGGGCGAGGGTTTCTTCCAGCTCGTGCGGACCGATGGCGAATTTTTCCCGGATGTCGACCGTGGCGTTCCGGTGGTTGATGCCCGCGCAGAGAATGTTCATTTCGGCGAGGAAAGATATTGGATGGCCGGGAGGAAAAGCAGGGCCATGGTGAAAATCGCCATCGACGCCACCGCCGTGCGCCGGGGAGGAAGCCGGTGGATTTTCCTGAGGGCCAGGATGCCGCCGTATCCCGCCCAGATGATGGCCGAGGTCCAGAATTTCAATGAAACCACGGGCATTCCACTGACGAATCCCGCGGCAAACCCAACGGTCAGCAGGGCGAATCCCAGCCAGAGCAGCCGGGCATTGGCCACCCCGAGATCGGTGATCGGAGGCAGGTTGTAGAGAAGCGCCCCGGCTTTGCGTTTTTTCAGCTGGCGATCCTGGATCAGATACATCAACCCCGCCACGGCTGCGAGGGCGAAGGCTCCGTAGGCGATCAGGGTCAGCGCCGCATGGAACTCGACCCAGGGATCACGATGAAACCGCCCCGGGGCCGTGGAACCGACGGGACCGAGCTGGGCGAACAAAAGCACCAGGAACACCAGCGGCGAGGTGAAGGCCCCGAGAAGGGAAAGGTGATAGGCCGGTCCCACGATCAAATAAATGAGCAGGATCGACCAGCTCATGAACACGAGCACATCAAAAAGGGAATTGATCGGGCATGCCCCCTGGGCCTGTCCGCGGTTCCACAGATCGAGGGAAAGCAGGACAAACCCGCCGATGATGGCCACCAGGTTGACCAACCCCGGGCGGAAGCGGCCGGCTCCGAGAGTGAACAGCGTGTAGCCGAAACTCAGCAGCAGGCAGAACGTCGCACCGGATAGCAGAAGTCGGTCCATGGGATCGGGAAATGATGGCGCAGCCGGTCGGGTTCTTCAACCCGCGGGCCGGGGCTATTTGCTGCCGGGCTTGATGGCGGGGGTCTCCCGCAGGTCGGCCGGCAGGTCGGAAGGATCGAAGGTCTCGACGTTCATTTGCACGAGCGAAACGAACGGACATCCAAAATCGGGCAGATTTCCCCCGCTGCGGTCCACGATGGAACCCGCGGCGGAGACAATGCCCCCGTGGTCCCTCACAATCTGGATGGTTTCCTGCACCCGGCCGCCACGGGTCACGACATCCTCGGCGACCAGGAATTTTTCCCCGGGTTTGATGGTGAATCCGCGCCGGATGACGAGTCCGCCGTTCCCGTCTTTTTCGGCAAAAATATGGCGTTTGCCGAGGTGTCGGGCGACTTCCTGTCCCACGATGATGCCTCCCACGGCGGGCGAAATCACGGTGGTGGCCTCGTAATTGCCGAGTTTGTCGGCCAGCCACCCGCACACCCGCGCGGCAATCGCGGCATCCTGGAGGAGCAGCGCACACTGGAAAAACTCCCGGCTGTGGAGGCCGCTGCGGAGGATGAAATGACCGTTCAAAAGCGCCCCGGTCTGGCGGAAAAGATCCAATACTTCGTTCATGGTGCGAGGATGCAATCAGTCGGGCATCAGGTCGAGGCCTTTGAGCGTATTTTCATCGAAGCGGCCGGTTTGCCGGAAGCCCGCGCTTTTCTGCCAGACCTTGAGAGCCGAGACGAGTGCGCCGTTGGGCATTCCGTCCTCCGGGCCGTTGTAGTAACCGAGGAGTTTCAGATCTCTCTGGGCCTGTCGGACGACGGCGACCTGCATTTCGGGGCCGACAGAAATATACGGTCCGCCTTTGAAGATGTCGGCAATGGCCACGTAGGCGGGCATGGGAGTGGAGCCCTTGAGGCCGAGTTGTTCGAGCGTCTGGCGGTTCAGTTCGCCGGTCACTTTCAGGTTTTCCGCGATCTGATACCGGCGGATGGCGGCGCTGGTCTGGCTGCCCATCTGGCCGTCAACCGTGCCTTTGTAGAACCCGAGCTGGGTGAGTTTTTTCTGTGTGGCAAGCACGGTCTCGTCGGCATGGAGGACGAGGGGGAGAAGGAGGACGGCGAAGAGCGCGAGGATGAAGCGGTGGGACATGGCGGATTTCTAAAGGATTCCCACCGGTTAGGCAAGCGGGGGAGTCCGGGGGGAAAACTTCAAATCTCGAAGGGCTTCAGTGCTTTGGTCAGGAGTTTCGGTCCACGGGCGGTCACCAGGGCGACATCCTCGTGCCGGACTCCTCCCAGCCCGGGAATGTAGATGCCGGGTTCGATCGTGAGCACCTGCCCGGGGAGGAAAATCGTCGTGCCGAAGCGCGGGGATTCGTGGACTTCGAGCCCGAGTCCATGGCCGGTTCCATGAAAGAACCCCTGCCAGCGTCCGTCCCGGATCCCCGTCGGGTAGCCGTGTTCCGCAAAATAGGCTTTGACCGATTCGTGGACAACCGCCCCCTGGTTGCCCGGCTTCATTTTTTCCAATGCCATCGCCTGTCCGGCGAGGCAGGTCTCCCAAAGATGACGCTGGGCATCGGTTGCCCGGCCACGGACGACCGTGCGGGTGATGTCCCCGAAGTATCCGGACCGCGCGTCACGCGGGAAGATGTCGAGAATGATCAATTCATTTGCCCGCAACGGACCGGTCCCGCGTCCATGCGGGTCGCAGGCCTGCTCACCCCCGGCGACGATCGTGTCCCCGCGCGATTCCCCGCCCGCCCGGACAATCGCCGTCTCGATTTCGATGCGAAGGGCTTCGGAGGTGAGGATCCGGCGTCCGAGCGCGAGGCATCCGTCCTTGCGCGGAACGGCGGATTTCAAAATCTCGATCGCCCGCGACATGCCGGCTTCGGCGATCCGGAGAGCGGCTTCAATGGCACGGACTTCCGCGGGAGATTTTTTCTCTCTTTCGGGATAAAACGGACCCTTTGCGGGTTTCAGCCGGAGGCCTTCCTTTTTCAGGAGCCTGGCGAGCCCGAAGGGAAAATCGTCCGGCACCAGCACGCTGCGGACTTTGTTGTCACGGAGCCAGGAAGCGATCACCCGGGCGTGGGACGGCTTTTTCTTTTTCCCCGACCCGGCTTTTTTTTCCGCCTCCGAGAACGAATCCACGCGGGTGACGGCGGCTTCCCGGCGTCCGCGGTCCACTTCGAGATCCGAAAGCAGGAGGAGTTTCCGGTCGCCATCGTGGAGGAAGACAAAGGAATCCGGTGCGCGGAATCCCGTGGCGTAGAGCTGGTCGGCGGAGGTTTCGCTGGAGGCAACGATCAGTTTCGGGCGTGGCATGAGAGGAATCGGTTGAAGAATCGCGCTGGCCACTGAACACTGATTTGCGGAATACTTCAACCGATGTATCGCTGGACACGCCTGAGTTCGCAAAAGTGGGAAGACGCCTGGGAGGAAAGACTGCAATTTCTGGGACCCGGGCGGGTGGCCATGGTGACGTGGCCGGATTCCAAGGCCCTGAAGATCGAGGCCTTCTGCGACAAAAAAACTGCCGGGGCGCTGGTCCGGCGGTTTGGCGGACGGGTCACGAAGGTTGCCGCCCACGTGTGGACCGGGCAGCCCTCGCGTCCGCGCGCACCGCTGGCGATCCGCGGGAAGCTGTGGATCCATTCCGACGAGGCGTCCTGGAGGAAGGCCGACAAGAAGGAGGGGGCGGTTTGGATTCCCGCCGGCATGGCCTTCGGAACCGGCGACCACGCCACCACCGCCACCTGCCTGCGCCTGCTTTGCGACGTCGCCGCGAAATTGCCCGGGGACTGGCGGGCGATGGATGCGGGCACCGGCAGCGGCATTCTGGCCATCGCGGCGGAAAAACTCGGGGCTTCCGCCGTGGAGGCATTCGACTTCGATCCCGCCTGTGTCCGCATCGCAAAAGAGAACGCCAAAAACAACGGATGCCGCCGGATCCGGATCACCAAAGCCGATGCCCGGAAGACGGCCTCTTTTCATCGGGCGGACGTCATTCTTGCCAATCTCTTCAGCGAACTCCTTCTCGCCTCCGCGCCCGGTTTTTCCCGCCGGCTTGCCCGTGGGGGGTGGCTGATATTTTCCGGGGTGCTCCGCAAGCAGTCGGAGGAAGTCGCGGACGGCCTGGTGCGCGTGGGGTTTGAGCCTCCGCACATCGTCGCCCGCGGAAAATGGTGCGCCGGGGTCACTCGGTTGAAAAAGAAAACCCCATGACGCCCCTCCGCATCGTCCCTTGGAACGGAACATTCTCTCCGACGGGGTAAAAAATGGCCGCCCTGTTCCGAAAGCTCCCCCGCTTTTTCCTTCCAGGTCTGGTGGTGGTGCTGTCCGGTTGCTCCACGCTGGGGATCCGGTTCGATTCCCGGCTTGAAGCGCTTCAGAAACGGGAGTCCCGCCGGGTGGCGGCCACGGTATCCCCTTCCTCCCCGGCCGCAGATCTGCTCCGGAGTGCGCAGGCGCGGGGGCTTCGGCCCGAAGACCGGCTGGGCTTTCTGCTTGGGGCGGCGAAGGCCGCGGAACCGGAGGCTTTGCGGGGAGAGGGTGACGCGAGGGAAATCTACAATGCGGCTGTCGGCCAGGTGGTGGCGATCCTGCACGCGCGGGGGTTTGGGAACCGCACGATTGCGGGGACCGGCGGATCCTGGCGTCTGGAAATTTCCGGTGCAGGAAAAGGGGTGCTCGATCCGCTGCAACCCACCGCCATCGTGGCGGCTGCCGGTGTCCGGATTTCAGGCATCGGCACCCGCGCCGTCCAACCCGGTCCCGGGGTGCCCTATGTGTTTTCCTACAAACAAAATTCCCCCTTCCTGGCGGGGCAACCGGGCATTGCGCCCTTCGGTGTTTCGGTTCCCGCGACGGCGCTGTTGACCTTCGGTGGCGGGAAGGCGCGGCTGACTTTTCATGATCCCCTGTGGAGCGACCAGATTGTGATCCGGCACCGGAAGGTCCGTCTGGCGGCAGATTTTTCCGCACCCATCGCCGTCCTCCTTTCCCGCAGTGCCAACCGTTCGATCGACCTCCGCGCCTTCCTTTTTACGCGGCAGATGTTCGGACGCGCCGGGCTTTTCCAGTTCCAGCCGTACGATCCGCAGAAAATCCCCGTGGTCTTTGTGCACGGGCTGCTTTCGCGTCCGGAAGCCTGGACTCGTGCGCTCAACGGCCTGCTGGACGATCCCGGGATCCGCCGCCGTTACCAGTTCTGGTTTCTCCTGTATCCGACCGGCCTGCCGGTCTGGAAGTCGGCGGCCCTGCTGCGATCCGAGTTGGACCGTTTCCAATGCGCACTGCCAAAAGACGGGCCGGACCCGCGCCGGGTCGTCCTCATCGGGCACAGCATGGGAGGAGTGATTTCCAGCCTGATCATCCGACAGGGAGGAGACCGGTTGTGGAACCAATTTTTCGCCACCCAGGTGGACCATCTGCCGCTCAGTCCGGAGGCCAAGTATACGATCGGACGGCTGATTTATTTCCCTCCGAGAAGCGACATTTCCCGTGTCATTTTCATTGCCACGCCCCACCGGGGAAGTGCCCTTGCGACGAACCCGCTGGCGGGATTCCTTGCCCGGCTGGTCCGGCTTCCCGAGTTGCTCAGCCGGGCCGATCGCGCCGCGCTCCTGCAGGCCGTCGACCGGAACGCCCGCCACCTCATTGCGATGCCCGTGAACAGCATCCGTTTCCTCCAGGCGGATTCTCCATTGCTCACTGCGATTCAGAGACTGCCCCTTTCCCGGGATATTCCCTACCATTCGATCATTGGCGACCGCGGGCGGGGTGACGCGCCGGGCGGGGGCGATGGAGTCGTGCCCTACCGGAGCGCCCACCTGGAAAGCGCCGCCTCCGAAAAAATCATCCCCTCCGGTCACGGAGCCAACGAGCACCCCGCAGGCATCGCCGAAATCCGCCGGATTCTTCTGGAAGCCGAAGACGACCGCCGATAATACGCGCCGGGTGATTTTTGGAGTGGCATGGGGAAACGGGCACCGCTAGGGTGCGCGCATGTCTG
Source organism: uncultured Chthoniobacter sp. (assembly GCA_964585615.1). GTDB lineage: Bacteria > Verrucomicrobiota > Verrucomicrobiia > Chthoniobacterales > Terrimicrobiaceae > QYQL01. Next base: position 90,165 of record CAZPEN010000012.1, read on the forward strand.
TGGAATTGCTGGCTCCGGCGGGAGATTGGGATTGCCTGCGGGCCGCCGTGGCGAACGGGGCGGATGCGGTTTATTTCGGGATGCCCCGTTTCAATGCGCGGATGCGGGCGGACAATTTTCGCAACGAGGAACTGCCGGATGTCGTCGCGTTTCTTCACAACCACGGGGTCCGGGCCTTTGTGGCGCTGAATGTTCTGATTTTCACGGACGAATTGCGGGACGCGGTGGAGGAGCTCCGGTTGCTCCATTCGGCGGGGGTGGATGCGGTGATCATCCAGGATGTGGGGCTTGCGGAGATCGCGCGGCGGATGTTCCCGGATCTGCGGGTCCATGCCTCGACGCAGATGACGATCACCTCGCCGGAAGGCGTCCGTTTTGCGGAGTCGCTCGGTGTCCGCCAGGTCGTTCTTGCGCGGGAGCTGTCGCTTCGCGAGCTGGAAAAATTTCCGTCGGTGCTGCCGTTGGAGGTTTTTGTGCACGGGGCGTTGTGCGTGGCCTATTCCGGGCAGTGCCTCACGAGCGAGGCGCTGGGCCGCCGGAGCGCGAACCGCGGCGAGTGTGCGCAGGCGTGCCGGATGCCTTACGAGTTGATCGTGGACGGGGCGCTTCGCGACCTGGGGGACAGAAAATACCTGCTCTCCCCGCAGGATCTGGCCGCTGTGCGGGAGATTCCGGATTTGATCGGGCGGGGAGTGGTGAGTTTCAAAATCGAGGGACGGCTGAAGTCCCCCGAGTATGTCGCGGCGGTCACTGCGGTTTATCGCAAGACGATTGATGCCGCCCTGGCGGGGCTCCGGGCCGGACTTTCGGAGGAAGACCGCTACCGGCTCGAAATGACGTTTTCCCGCGGGCTTTCCACGGGATGGATGCACGGGGTGAATCACCAGGAGCTTGTCGGTGCGCGGTTTGGAAAAAAACGCGGGGCGTTTGTGGGACGGGTTTCACGAACCGGCCGCGATCACGTCGGGCTGGAAACACCGCTCGTTCACCTGAAACCCGGCGACGGGGTGGTCTTCGATACCGGGAAAGACACCGAGCACGAGCAGGGCGGGCGGATTTTTGAGATCCGGGGAGGAAATCTTTTTTTTGGACACGGAAAGATCGACTTCTCCGCGATTCCCGCCGGAACGCGTGTGTGGAAGACCGACGATCCCGCGCTCGACCGGGAGTTGCGGAAATCCTTCGCCGGAAAAATCTCCCCGCGTCCCGACCGGCAGCGGACACTGGATTTCACCGTGCGCGGACGGGCCGGGAGCCCGCTGGTGCTGGAGTGCGGGGGGATCGCGGTGTTGTCGGAGATGCCGCTGGAGCCTGCGCGAACGCGACCGCTGACGGAGGAATCCCTCCGTGCGCAACTCGGAAAGTTGGGGGAAACGCCCTTTGTTCTGGGAGAAATCCGCAATGAGATCGAAGGCAATCTCCTCCTTCCCCTCTCGGAACTCAACCGTCTGCGGCGGGAAATCATCCTCCGGCTTTCCCAGAGGGATATCACTCCCCAAACGACGCTGGAGGCGGTGCTGCCGGCGTTCCTTTGTCCGCCGCCGCGCCCGGCGCAGCTCCGGGTTCTCTGCCGTTCGCACGAGCAGCTTTGCGCGGCACTGGAGTGCGGGGTGACGGAAGTGGCCGTCGATTACGAAGATGTCCGGCGTTACAGGGACGCCGTGGCAACGGTGAGGGAGTTCGGCCGGGCGGAGATCTTCCTCGCCACTCCGCGCATCCAGAAGGCGGGCGAGGAGGGATTTTTCAAGTTGATTGAGAACGCTTCTCCCGACGGAGTCCTCATCCGCAATGTCGGCGGGATTTTCCATTTCTCCCAAAGCCCGCTGCGGCGCGTCGGGGACTTTTCCCTGAATGTCGCCAACCCGGTGACCGCGGATGTTTTCCATCGGATGGGATTGGAACGTCTGACGATCTCCCACGATCTGAATCTCCCGCAGATCCTTGCCCTGCTTGGAAAAGCCCCCCCGGACTGGTTTGAACTGACGATCCACCACCACATGCCGATGTTTCACATGGAGCATTGCGTTTTCGCGGCATTTCTCTCCAACGGGACGGATCACACGAATTGCGGGCGTCCGTGTGAGCACCACCGGGTCCACCTGCGGGACCGGGTGGGAGTGGAGCATCCGCTCCGGGCCGATGTCGGATGCAGGAACACTCTTTTCAATGCCGTGCCCCAATCCGGCGCGGGCTTTTTCACGGAATTTTTCGATGCCGGGCTGCGGAATTTCCGTATCGAACTTCTGGAGGAATCGGCGGAAGAAACCCGCCGGGTTGTCACTTCCTACCAGGCTCTTCTGTCCGGGGAAGCTGCCGGGGGAACGCTCTGGCGGGATTTGAAGGCAAGAAGCCAGGTCGGGGTCACCCGCGGCACTTATGAATGACCACCCGGAGTTTGCCGAACGGGCAATCCGGTGGTAGGGAAGGGCATGGCGAAATTCTTTTCCCGGTTCCTTCCCGGAGTGCTTCTTCTCCCGGTGTTTTGGCTGGCCACCCCGGCGGCCTCCGACGCGCAGACGCTGGACGGGCACCAACTGGTCACCGCCAGGCTGCTGTCCTCCAGGACGGCCATCGTCCCCGGTCGCTCTCTGGAAGTGGGACTGCTGCTGGAGATGGCCCCCGGTTGGCACACGTATTGGGAATACAGCGGGGATGCCGGGTTGCCGACGAAGATTGTCTGGACGCTCCCCGAAGGCTTCGGAAGCGGTCCCATCCAGTGGCCGGCACCGCATCTCATGATCGAGCCGGGGGAAATCTGGACCTATGGGTATGCCGACCGGGTTCTCCTGTTCACCACGATTGTTCCACCGCCGGATTTGACGCCGGGCCGGACCGTCACCCTGCGGGCCAAGGCGTCCTGGCTGGTTTGCAAGGACATGTGCGTGCCGGGTTCCGCCGAAGTGGAACTCTCTCTTCCCGTCGCCGCTGAGGCCGCGGAGGCCAATGCAGAGATCTTCAACGAATTCCGGGCGCAGATTCCCTCCGCGGAACCTCCACCGTTCGCTCTCCAATGGACCTCCTCCGGCGCGGCGTGGGATCTCCGGGTTTCCGGGCTTCCCCCCGGGGCAAAAGCAGACCTCTTCCCGCTTCCGGCCACCGACCAGTCGGCCGGGCATCCGGTTGAAAGCGGTCCAGGTCAATTCCGCATCGCGATGGACGGAACATTCCGTGGCGTGCTGGCCGTTGGCGGGGGGGCGGAGCGGAAGGCCTGGATCGTCGAGAGCACGGCACCTGTCGCCGCCTTCGCGCCGACGCAGAACCTCTGGCTGGCCCTTTTTTACGGCTTCCTTGGCGGACTGATCCTGAACCTCATGCCCTGCGTGCTGCCGGTGATCTCACTGAAGATCTTTGGATTTCTCAAGCAGGCGGGCGAGTCACCCCGGAAGGTCTTTGCTCACGGGCTGGCTTTTGTTTCGGGAATCTTCGCGTGGTTCCTCGGTCTCGGCCTGCTGATCGTGGCCCTCAAATCCGGCGGCACCGAGGTCACATGGGCCTTCCAGTTTCAAAACCCGTGGTTCAATGTCGCGATTGGCTCCGTGGTGTTTGTCTTCGCCCTGAATTTGTTCGGGGTGTTCGAGCTGGTATTGCCCGGGCGCGCCAGCACGGCACTTGAGTCGGCGGCCTCCACTTCCGGACTGGGCGGATCGTTTTTCCAGGGAGCCTTTGCCACCCTGCTGGCCACTCCCTGCACCGCGCCTTTTCTGGGAACGGCGCTGGGCTTTGCGTTCAGCCAATCGGCCGGGGTGATCCTCGCGATGTTCGCCTCCGTGGCTTTCGGAATGGGATTCCCCTACCTCGTGCTGACTGCCCGCCCGGGTTGGATGAAATTCCTTCCGCGCCCGGGAGCTTGGATGGAGCGCCTCAAGCAATTCATGGGGTTCCCGCTCCTGGCGACACTGGTGTGGATTCTGGGCATCGTCGGCGCCCAGCGCGGGGCGGACGGCGTCTTCTGGTTCCTGTGCTTTCTCCTGTGCCTCGCCGTTTCCTGCTGGCTCTACGGAAGTTTTTGCGGTCCGCCCTCCGGTCTCCGCGCGCGGGCGGCGGCCATCTGCCTTGCCGCTTTGTTTGCTGTTGGCGGCGGCCTGTATTTTCTTGGGGAAAAATTTCCCGGGGCCGGACAAAAGGAAACTGGCGGCATCGGGTGGGTGCCTTTTTCCATCGGGGAACTGGCGGCGATGCAGGCAGCCGGCCGGACGGTTTTTGTCGATTTCACCGCCGACTGGTGCATCACCTGCAAATTCAATGAGCGCACCGCCATCGACACGCCTGCCGTGCGGAAGCTGCTCCAGGAAAAAAACATCGTCCCCATGCGCGCCGACTGGACGAATGCGAATCCGGAAATCACCGCCGCACTGAAAAAATTCGGGCGGGTGGGCGTTCCCTTCTACGTGATCTACCCGGCGGGAAATCCCGGCCAGCCGGTCGTGCTGCCCGAGCTTCTCACCGAGCCGATCCTGCTCGACGCGCTCCGGAAACTCCCCTGAGCAGAGCAAGCCCGGACGGAACAAGAAGTGCGAAGGCCAATGACCGTCCTGGGAGATCCCTCCTCATCGAATTGGATGGGCGGATTGCCAACGCATGGGCAGGGCAAACGCATTGAAATTCTTCGCCCTTGAGCACACGCAATACTCATTGCCCGAGGGGCTTTTGCTGGGGAGCACACGCGTCCCGCGTGTCCGAGTCGGTCGTTGCTGCAGGCATTCCTTGATCGACTTTGATGACGAACCCTCCGACTTCGGCGTCCTACGAGCCACCTGTGCAGCCTGTCTCGCTTGCTCAATCTCCCCTCGCGCGTCAGCGGTTTTGCACACATGCACGGCCTGACCCCTGCTATGGAAAGAGGTGGCATATCGAATCCTTCTTCAGTGGCCTCAAACGCATGATGGGCTCAGCTCTCTCTTCCCGCACGGATGGCAATCTCCTCAAAGAAGCCACGATCCGAGTCCTGGCTTACGCCCTCCATCGGTAGGGGCTCCTTGTTCATGATTATGTTTTCAACACAGCAATCGATGGTCTTTTGCCAGGAAGCCTCCTGTCGGCCGTTGAGCTCCCCCCAAGTAGAGAACGTGTCGCTGGAGAACCCTGCCTCCGGACGCCCTCCTGTTCTCGACAATGCTCCAATAGAGGTGCTCTTTGCCGTCCTTGTAGCGTTTTTTGCAACGAAGAAACATGACCTGCCCATGAAATCAGTTCGCGCCGAAAACGCACAAGGGGGTAGGTCGGCACTACAAGCCCTTTCAAGGACTATCCCCCTGTGTTTATGCGGGTCCGCGGGCCTCGGCAGGCTGAAAACAGCTGATTTTCGCCTTCAGTCCGCGAAGTGGGGCTAGCCCAAGTTCCGCAGTTTAAGAAGACGTTTTGCTGATATGCAGGCACTTGCAG
>CAZPEN010000013.1:0-94346 GCA_964585615.1 uncultured Chthoniobacter sp.
CTGCTTCTAACCCATCTCCAACAAGGAATCAATATGGTTTCTACACAGCAAATCGAAAGCTATTCGGGCTTTTAACATTGTTAGCGAGTCTGCTTATTTCCTCCTGTGTATTTCCAGGAGATACAGTGGGACCAGGTTTTTTAAACGAAAGCCACTCTACAATCTATATTAAAGTTCTGTATAAAAACGGCATTCCCAAAGAAATTATTCTTCAACCCCATCAACAATTTCTTCTGCGGTCGTCGAGTAATGTCGCGATTGCTTCAGTGACGGTTACTGGGAATGGCATTAAACCCGTTCAATACAATACTTATGAGCTTGTTCACAAATTGCGTTCTTGGAACAGCGGTGGAATAAAATGGCTTTGCATCACCGATACCATGTGAGTTGGCAAGCTATATTTCTTCTGGATCAATTTATTGACATTAAACGAGCAAATGAATCCTCCAAGAGCATACCAATTACTATTGCGCCGCGCTTATCGTGGAAGAGTATTATTTAGCGCGATTTCATTGACCTTAGCGATATTCACGGGGCTTGCACTGGTGCTTCCAGAGTATCGCTGTTGGAGTGTTTCTGCTTTTTTAGGCGCTTTGCTTTTTAGCATGGGAGCGCGCATCGTTCATCAAAGATATACAGTTGCTTTGAAAGTTCGCAAAAATCCAAAAGCTGTGTTTTGGGCGCACTCAACTCGAATTGAAGACAAGTTGCTGTCTAAAGAACCGATAACCGACTGCAATATTGCAATACTGCACCTGCGCGATGGCTCGCAGTTGGAAGTTAATCTTCAGCCAGCAGAAATGCATGCGTTTGTTGCTTGGCTGAAGGAACAAAACTCATCAATAAAATTGGGTTCTTATGATGAACCTGCAAATTTAGAATGAACCAAATCCAGCAAATGTCGGACACACATTCAACCACCTCGCCTCATCGCGCACAGGCAGTTTGTAAAACACAGGGGTCTTCTTTCCAAGGAGTTTTCTCCATAAAAATTTTACTCAGACTCGCTGTGCTTTTGGTTCTTTGGACTTGCAGGCCATCTGCCATTGCTGCCTTTGCAACCTCAACTGGAGGGGCGGAAAGGAATATCAGGTTGCCTGACAGCATTCTTTACCCGTCACTTTCAACGGCGTCGTTTGATCAACCATTTCATGCTGCGGAACTGCAGCCTGTCATTGAGGCGCTTAAAGCGCATGATTACGCAAAGGGAGAATGTATTTCTCTGGAGATAATCGCCAAAGCCAAAATGAAGGTTCCTGTGGACAATTCTTTGGTCGCGCTGGGACTGTATTTCGCTGCTGGCTGTGCCTTCGAACAGCAGGACCTTGCAAAGGCATCTGCACGTATTCAGGAGGCTTTGTCCATGACGGACAAGAAAGATCTTCCATTGCTATGGATTGGTATGCAGAAAATGCTGGCGTTGCTTCACTTGAGACGCAGTGAATTTTCCGATGCCGAAACCGTATTAAACACACTCATTTCGTTCCAAGCCAAAGAAATCGGGGAGGAACATCCCGAGACCCTGAAAAGCAGGATGCTACTGGCCCTGATACACAGCAGTCTTGGCAGATGCACTGAGGCGGAAGCGGAGCACCGGGCGTTGCTCAAAATTCAGGAGCGTGTGGCCGGATCAGAAAACGCGGATACACTATGGAACCGCGTCTGTCTGGCATTTGCGCTAAGCTGTCAGCGCAAATATGGTGACGCGGAGAACGAAATTCGATCCGTCATCAGTCTTCGGGAGAAAACCCTGGGTTCCGAGCATCCGGATACGTTGACCGCTCGAACTTTTTTGATGTCTCTTTTGGAGGAGCAAGGGAAAACCTCTGAGGCGATGAACGAAGATCTGAAGGTGTTGGAAATCCGCACCCGTGTTTTGGGTGCCGAACATCCGGATACCCTGCAAAGTCGCAGCGAAGCAGCAGTCCTCCTCTGGGAACAGGGGAAATATCAGGAGGCTGTCGATAAAGGCAGGACTGTAGTCGAGGCGCAAACTCGTATTCTTGGCCCTGAACATCCCGCTACCTTGACCAGCCGGGGCAACTTGGGCACGGCACTTCATGATCTCGGCGAATATATAGAATCTGAAGCTGAACACAGAGCCGTATTCAAACTCCGGGAATCCGTGCTTGGCCCTACCAATCGGGAAACCCTCAAAAGCAGAATGGGAATGGCATTGGCGCAGAGCTCTCAGGGAAGGAATGCAGAGGCTGCGATGGAGTATCGCGATATTATAAAGTTGCAAGAGCGCCTTTTCGGTCCGGAGGACATTGACACACTGAAAACCCGGAATAATCTGGCCAATGCCCTGATTAATTTGAAGGAATATCGGGAAGCCGAATCGGAACACAGGGCGATCCTCGAAATTCGCGAACGTCTTCTTGGGCCGGAGCATCCCTCCACATTGAGAAGCCGACACAATCTGGCTCATGTGCTGAATCGGTTGGGCAGGAATGACGAGGCCTTGGAGGAGTATCAAATCACCGCCAAATTGCGTGAGAAAGTCCTTGGCCCCGAGCATCCCGAAACATTGAGCAGCCTGGGAAACATAGCGGGAGTGCTGTTCGACCAGGGCAAGTATGCGGAAGCGGAGGCCGTGTATCGCACTTGGCTAAGCATTCAGCAACGCATCCTTGGCAAAGAGCATCCAACAGCTCTGAGCGGGAGGGTGAGCATTTTGCGTTCACTGGTTCCCCAAGGCAAATACGAGGAAATTGAGAAGGAATGCAAAGAACTGATAGAACTCCAATCCCGCGTCTTCGGTCCAAAGCACGCCGACACCTTGTGGACACAAACAAAATTGGCCGAGGCTCTCTATAATCAGAAAGAGACGAAGGAATCCCTCGATTTGTATGAAAAGCTGGCACAGGAGGGAGTTGCGGAAGCCTGTTTCAAAATTGGCACCTTTTATTTGGATGGCAATGGTGTTGCAAAAGATCCCAAAGCGGCGTTCGGCTGGCTGCTGAAAGCAGCGAAGAAAGACTATCGATTGGCGCAATACTCTGTCGGGATCATGCTGATGAACGGACAAGGCACTCCTGCGGACATCGAATCCAGTGTCAAATGGTTGAGAAAAGCATCGGACAATAATTTGCCAGTTGCCCAGGTGCAGTTGGGACTCGTGTATATTATCGGCAAGGTCTTGCCAGCAGATAAAGAACTGGCTGTGTCTTTATTCGAGCGCGCAGCCCGTCAAGGCGATGCTTCGGGGGCCAATTGCCTTGGGTATGCTTACCAGACCGGCGATGGAGTAAAGAAAGACCATGTGGAGGCCTACAAATGGCTCCTGATTGCACTTGCCCGTCATCCAGACAAAGAAACCAAGCAAAGAGCGACGGTGAACATGAAAAATCTTTTACCTCACATGACCTCCGCACAAATTGAAGAAGGAAAAAAACGCGCGAAAACATTTGTTCCGGAACCAACAAAGCAGAAACCATTGACACAATGATTTGTTTCGAGACGGTTCCAAACAGCAAGATGTGATTGAGTCATGATAAAAAACCACCAGTCCATTGAGAAAAGAATTGCAGAAAACCTCGTTTCCCTCCGAACGAAGGCGAGCCTGACCCAGGTGCAGGTTGCCCGGATGGCCGGGGTGCATCCCCGCTATATTCAGGCCATCGAGGCCGGGCATCGGAACCCCTCCATCGGGGTGGTGGAGCGCCTCAAAGAGGGGTTTGGCTGTGGGTGGGAGGATCTGCTGGACAGTTGATCTTTTCTTCTCGCGGCGCAGTTTGTGCCGTTCAGATGTCACACGGAAAACAGGCTCTTCCGCAAAAAGTGTGCTTACAGAGGGGAAAATCGACTTTTGCGAGGGGCTGGAAGGGGCGGAGGAATCGCGGGTTGAGCCGCCGCAGGCCATGAAACTCCTCACGTTGGGACCGGGCAGCACGGGAAGAAGTCAGGAAAGATACTTTTCGGAACGAAAAGTTATAACCACTTCTTCTGGAGCGAGTAGCGGAGATCAAGGAAGAAACGGAATAAGCGCCGGAGGCCGAGCGAAGCGAGTTATGCCGGATTCTTCCTTGAGCGGAGTGGAGCGCTCTGGAATGGCCTGGTCGCTTATCCCCCTTTCCCTCTATGAAACCGGACATAAGCACACTATTTGCGGATGAACCGGAAAACAGGACGAAAAATCGATTCAAAAAATAAGATTGTCCGGACAAATGATTTCAGAGACGGCCCCCAAGTTTTTTCCCAGAGGAGTTTTTGCGATCCGAAGACTCTGCCTTGCATTCGGCCCGGCGAATCAGTTCGCTCAATTCGATGTCCAGTCCGCACGACACCATGAGAAGGGTTTCAATATTGGGAGAGCGCATTTCCCGTTCAAGGTAGCTGACGCTTTGCTGGGAAAGACCCGCGCGGACTCCAAGTTGGGTCAAGGAAAGTTTGAGTTCCTTTCTGCGCTTTTGAATCACCAAGGCAAGAGCATGGCAGAACGCCGCGCGTTTTTTCTCTGACGGCTGCACGCATGTTGCATATCCCCAATGAACGTTGACGCCGCACCTAACAGTTGTTATTCGCCTCCCATTGTTGCACCGAAAAACGCTCCATGACCCCATTGTTTCTCAGTGACGATCCCCTCCACCCTCTGTCAAAATCAGCGGACCGATCCATTGCTCATCGGCGCATCCTTGGAAAATATCTTGAACAACAGGGTTTCACTGAAAGCGAAGCGGACGGAACTCTGTATCTTCGCTTCGATCTGTTCTTGAAAGTGGGTTTTGATTCGCTTCGTCCGGATTGCCGTCCGAGCATCGTTTTGGAATTTGGGGAACGTACCTGCGACGAAGAGGGCCGCCTTGCTGCAGTTCCGGCATGGCAGGAGCTTCCCGACTGGCAGAGAATGCGGAGATGTTGGACCTTTCAGACCGAGGAGGAGTTTGAAATGGTCCTGCTGGAAATGCGCACAAAACTGATGAAAGCTGCCGAAAAACACCTCTGGCTCAATCAAGACGCACTGGAGGAAGCAATAGGAAAGGACAACACCATCAAAGCCGCATTCCGTGTCTCTTCCGATTTTCCGGCTCCTGATGGAGAAGGTTGCGCGTGACATGCTGTGCGGCGGAAAGTGATCTTTCGGCGGGATGGAGGGCGGTTTTCCTCATTGGTGTCGTGGAAGGAAAGTGCCCCAATCATTTCTTTCTGGAAGCGCACTCCGGAAACTGTGCAAGGTGGGAGTCATGTCCAGTCTCCGGGAACTCAAGAGCCGTGCGCAACTTCTCAAACCGACCATTCACCTCGGCAAAGCTGGGGTGACGCCGGAATTTCTTGCCGCTTTCGGCGAAGTGCTGGACCGGAATCATCTGGTCAAGCTGCGTTTTGAGGGACTCAAGGATGAGCGCAAGACCCTTTCCAAGGAGCTGGCGGTGATGACCGCTTCCGTCTTGGTCCAGCAGGTCGGCCACACGGCGGTTTATTATCGCGAACCGGCAGCCACAGCGGCGGACTGAAACGGGAAATCCGGTCAGAGCATCTCGTAGAGATCGCGGGTCTGACGGGCGATGGAGCTCCAGGAGAAGACGTCGAGGGCGCGCTGGCGTCCGGCTTTTCCGAAGGCCATCCGTTTGGCGGGATCGGCCATCAGTTCGTTGATCCTGGCGGCGAGGTCTTTGGCGAATTGCGCGGGGTTCAGCGGTTCGAACGGGGTTTCCTTCATCTGTTCGACGGCCACGAGATACCCGGTTTCGCCCTGGCGGACGACTTCACGGATGCCACCGACGGCACTGGCGACGACGGCGGTGCCGCAGGCCATGGCTTCGAGGTTGATGATGCCGAAGGGTTCGTAGATCGAGGGGCAGACGAAGACGCCCGCGTGGGAGTAGAGTTCGATCTTTGAGCGGGTGTCCACCATCTCCTCGATCCAGATGACCCCGGGGCGGGAGCGTTGGGCGGTGCTGACGGCCTGCTTCATTTCCGCGGCGATTTCCGGCGTGTCCGGAGCGCCGGCGCAGAGGACGATCTGGAACCCCGGGTCAAGGTGTTTGATGGCGTTGACGAGGTGGATGATTCCCTTTTGCCGGGTGATTCTGCCGACAAAAAGGATGTAGGGTTCGTGCGGGTTGACTCCCAGGCGGCGGAGGGCGCAGCGGGATTCGACGGGATGGTATTCCTCCGGGTCGATGCCGTTGTAGATGATGTGGATCTTTCGGGGATCGACGTGGAAGAGGCGTTCCACATCGCGCCGGGTTTCCTCCGAGACCGCGATGACGGCATCCGCCATCTCCAGGGCGGTTTTTTCCACCCAGCAGGTGAAGTCGTATCCGCCGCCGAGCTGCTCGCGTTTCCACGGGCGGAGGGGTTCGAGGGAATGGACGGTGAGCACGAGCGGGATGCCGTAGTTGATTTTCGCGAGGATGCCGCCGAAGTGAGAGTACCATGTGTGGCAGTGGACGACATCGGCCCGGATGTCCGTCGTGTTGAAGTCCAGGCAGCGTTGGAGTGCGCCGAAGACCGGGTGGAGGGGCTTCGGGCAGGTGTAGGCGTCGGAGACGAGGCCGAATCCAAGGGCGGTGAGATTCGGGGACACCGAGTTCTGATCCCCGAAGCAGCGCACTTCGACAGGCATCAGCTTTGCCAGTTCGCGGCTGAGGTATTGGACGTGTACACCGGCCCCGCCGTAAATCCTCGGGGGGTATTCGTTGGTGAGAAACAAAGCTTTCATGGATGGAGAAAAAATGTGCCCGGGAACAGATCTAGGCTCCGCCGCCGAGAAGCCATGTGACGCGGCCGTCGGCGGGGGCGATCGCGGCGCTCGGGTAGTCGCTGTTCCCGGCGAGAACCTGCTGGAGGACGGCCTCTTTTCCGGCGCTGCTCACGAGGAAGCAGACGTGGCGGGCGGCATCCAGAAGCGGATAGGTGAAGGTGATGCGGTGGGTGGAAAACTTCGGCACATAGTTGGCAACGACCAGGCGGTCCTTGATGTGGAGGGCTTCCGTGCCGGGGAAAAGAGATGCGGTGTGGCCGTCATCCCCCATGCCGAGGAGGATGAGGTCGTGGCGGTAGGGATTTGACCTGGCGAGCAGGGCGGCCTCGTATTTTTTGGCGGCGGCAGCGGGATCGGTTTCGCCCTCCATGCGGAGGATGTTTGCGGCGGGGATGCCGGCGGGATCGAACCAAGCGAGGCGGGCCATCCGGAAATTGCTCTGAACGTCATCCGGCGGAACGCAGCGTTCGTCACCGAAGGTGATTTCCCATTTGTCCCATGGCAGGCCCATCTTGGCGAGGGCTTCGTAAACCGGCCGGGGGGTGTTGCCGCCGCTCAGGGCGATGCGGAAGACACCGCGTTCTTTGATGGCCTGCTCCGCTTCGCGGGTGATCAGGGCGACGGCATCGGGGACGAAGGACTGGGTGTGGAGGATTTCGCGCAACATGATCACATCAAACGCGCTGGGATCGAAAATTGCAACTGTCCGGAGCCGGGCTCGAATCCCGCGAGTTCCACCAACGTCAGCGAGGCCTTCCGGATTTTCAAGGCGGACGGGTCGGCGAGGCCGATGAGGTGGGCGATCGTGTGGCTGAAATCCGGTTCGTGTCCGACAAGCAGGAGGAATTCTTTGTGGGCAAAAGCCCGGATTTCCCGGAGACAGGCGTCGGGCTCCATTCCACAGGCGAGCCAGTGTTCCTCGACCAGATCTCCCCCCAGGGTCTTCGTGACGATCCTGGCCGTCTCGCGGGCGCGCACGACGGGGCTCGTGATGGTGAGATCCGGGACGAGGCCGTTGTCCAGGCAGAATTTCCCGACTTTCTCGGCCTGTTCGAGGCCTTTCGGGGTGAGCCGCCGTTCGAAGTCGGACCCGCGGGGATCTTCCGCCTCCGCATGTCGCAGGAAACCGATGGTCATGGCGGTCACATCGACATGCCGCCATCCACCGCCAGAACCTGGCCGGTGATGAACGAGGCTTCGGGGCTGGCCAGAAAGGCCGTGGCCGCCGCGATGTCCTGGCCTTCGCCGAATTTGGCGAGGGGAATTTGGGCGATCGCGCCCTTGCGGATTTCCTCGTTGAGCACCGAGGTCATGTCCGTCTCGATGAAGCCGGGGGCGATGACGTTGACCGTGATGCCGCGGCTGGCGAGTTCCCGGGCGATGCTTTTGCTCATGCCGATGAGCCCGGCCTTGCTGGCGGCGTAGTTGGCCTGCCCGGCAAGCCCCATGAGCCCGCTCACCGAGCTGATGTTGATGATGCGTCCGCTGCGTTGTTTGACCATCGTGCGCAGGATGGCGCGGGTGAAATTGAAGGCTCCCTTGAGGTTGGTCTGGAGCACGATGTCCCAGTCCTCGCTCGACATCCGCATGGCGAGGGTGTCGCGGGTGATGCCCGCGTTGTTGACCAGCACGTCGCAACGGCCGAAGTCCGCGAGGATCTGTTCCCCGGTTTTCTGGACCGCGTCAAAATCCGCCACGTCCACGGCGTAGGGGCGTGCGGTGTCGGGGGCCGTGGCGTTGATGGCATCGGCGGTTCTGGCGGAATTCGCTTCCGTGCGGCTGACGACGGCGATCTTCGCCCCCTCGGCGGCAAGGCGTTTGGCGATGGCTTCGCCGATCCCCCGGCCTGCTCCCGTGACAATGGCAACTTGATTCTCAAATCTTTTCATAAATCGGAATCCCACAGAGGACACCGGCGGGGATGGCTTGGAAATCTCTTTTTTTGGGAAAATTGGTGGATCGCGACCTCCGGGCGCGATGGGAAAAATAATGGCGGCTGGGCCGCGTGGCTGTCCCATCGCGCCCGGAGGTCGCGATCCACCGGGCGTTTTCAGCGTGAATTCTGTTTGCGGGTTTCCGAGATCCACCACGGCCAATCTTCGGGAGAATCGCATAATCCCGCGACCACGGGATTTTTCAGGATGTAATGGTATTTGAGGGAGAACTGCTCCTCATTGCGCAGGCGATGGTCAAAATAGTTTTTCTGCCAGATGATGCCGAAAGCTTTTGACGTAAAGCGCTTCCAATCCCCCACGACGCTGCTCATCGAGCGGTTCGGTCCAAAGCTCAGGATGGCGTGTAGATGATCCGGCATCAGCAGCAGGAGCACCACATGCCAGATCGAGCAGGTTTCGTAGTGGTTGGCGGATCCCAGGATTTTCTCCGCGATGTTTGGTGAGGTCAGCGGGAAGGGGGAATCCTGATGGCAGCGGATCCGGATGTGAAATCGGGCTCCGGACTCAACCCATGACGGAATCTCATGGTGGAGTTTGGCACCGAATCCGAGGTAGTCCATGAGCTCAGAAAGACAAATCCTGCCGCAAACTCAAGCTTTGGATGTGCGATGGGTGGATTGCGACCTCCGGGCGCGATGGGACAGCTCACGCGGCTCTGCCGCCACTATTTTTCCCATCGCGCCCGGAGGTCGCGATCCACCTGCGCGATTTCCCGTTTCACATTTTCGGGCGGAGCGGACAGAATGGGGGTTTCCATGGACCAGGAAGCGTTTTATTTGATCAACCACTTCTGGGCGCATCCCGCGTTGGACATGACGATGGCAGTGGCTTCGAGCTGGGATTTCTGGTGGCCGGTTCTGGTTGTGGGCGGGCTGGTTGTCGTGATTCGCGGCGGATTCCGGGCGCGGGCGATGTTGCTGGCGATCGGGCTCTCCGTCGGGATCACCGACGGTGTGGTGGTGGATTCCCTGAAAAGCCTGGTCGGGCGTCCGCGACCGCATGAGGTGCTCGTGGGGGCGAGGACATTGGATCTGGCAAAGGCAAAACCGCGATTTCTTGCGGTGGGCAGGCCGCTGAAGGAGGAATATTCGCAGCCCGGCATCCGGCCCGCGCACGGGAACTCGTTTCCCTCCGGACATGCTTCCAACAATTTTGCGATGGCAACCGTGGTGGCGGTGTTTTACCGGAGGTGGGGGTGGCTGGCGTTTCTGCCGGCGGCGTTGGTGGCTTACAGCCGGATCTATGTCGGCTCGCACTGGCCGTTGGATGTGCTGGTCTCCTGTTTTCTCGGGGCGGGGATTGCCTTTCTCGTGGTGGCGTGCCTTGATGGGGCCTGGCGCAGATGGGGGGCAAAGTGGTTCCCCGCATGGCATGGAAAACACCCTTCGCTGATCGGATGATGAAACCCAAAATTCTGTTTGCCGTTCTTTTTTTGCTCACCGTGCTGCGGGCGGTCTGGGTTGCGACCCATGAGATTGTTCCTGCAGAGGCGTATTTTTGGATGTGTTCGCGGCATTTGGCGGCGGGTTTTTTTGACGGGCCCGCGGGGACGGCGTTTCTGGTGCGGGCGTTTGGGGAGGCTTTTGACATGGCCCGGCTCTTCTGGCCTGTGCTGGGGCTGTTTTGCAGTTGGGCGGCCTGGCTGCTTGTGCGGAAGATTTACGATGGTGTCGTCGCGGGGTGGTGCGTGCTTTTTTTGAATGTTCTGCCGGTTTTCAATTTTGCGGCGGTGACGGTGGGGCCGCTTCTGCCGGCATTGGTGTCGGTCCTGACGGGGCTGGTCTTTGCCCGGATGGCCTGGGATGGGAGGAAAGGGTGGTGGGCGGTGGCGGGGGTGTTTTTTGGCGTGGCGCTGTTGTTCCGCTACGAGGCGGTTCTTGTGCCGGCGGGGTTGGTTTTCTTTGCGCTGTCTTCGGAGCGCCGCCGGACGGCGGCGGATCTTGCGGGGCTGGGAGCCATGGTGGGACTGTGTGCGCTGGCGCTTGTGCCGGCGCTTCGCTGGAATGCGTCGCTGGAGTGGATTCCGATTGCGGGGGGGACGTGGAAGACGGCCTGGGAGTTTCGTGCGGCGCCGTTTCTTTCCAGCCTGGGGGATTTTTTCGCGGCCTTTTCGGCACCGGTGGCGGTGGGGTTGGCCGCTGCTTTGGTTTGGCTTGTCCGGGATGCCCGCCTGCATGGACGGGCGGTTTTTTTGCTGGCGGGATGCGGAGGCGTGTGGGGATGGACGGTCTATGTTTTGTTGCGCGGCGGCGAGGCGGTGCCGGCGGCTTTTCTCGGGGTGGTTCCGCTGCTGGCCTTCGGGTTGTTCTCGATCCGCAAGATCCGGGTGGGCCGTGTTCTTGCCGGTTGTGCGGCGGCTGTCGCGCTGCTGATGTCCTGTTTCCTGCTTTGGAGCCTGGGGCAGGGATCCTGGAAGGCGATGGCGGGGGAACTGCGTGTTGCGGCGCGGGATTTGCCGGTGGCGGCGGAGGGCGCGGGATTTTTCATCGCGGAGGATGCGGATTTGGCGGCGGTTCTGGGGTATTACCTGCCGGGAGGGGAGGGGTATCCGGCGGTGTTTGTTCCCGAGTCGCCCGATCTTTCCAACCAATTTGGAATCTGGCCGTCCTATGCGGATTTCGTGGAGAGCGACAGGGTGGTGGACGAGTATTTCACCGAGCAGAAAGGGGTGAATCCGTTCCTGGGACGCAACGCGATCTATGTCGGGCACGACCTGCCGCAAACGATCAAGGGAGCGTTCCTGGAAGTGCAGCCACTCCGGAAAATTTCCGCTCCGGATGGAGAGGAACGGACCATTTTTCTTTGCCTGGGTTATCAGACCCTGCCGCTTTGAGTCCGCGTCAGGGAGGCGAAGAGGAGGCTGTTGGGGCCGGTCTGTCCCAGAAATAGCGTTTCAACAGAACTTTCAAGGTGGCGGTGAGCGGCACGGCGAGCAGGGCTCCGAGCAGACCGCCGAGGATCAGGCTCCAGGCCAGGACCGAGATGATCACGGTGAGAGGATGCAGGCCGACCGAGTCGCCGACGATTTTCGGGGCAATGAAGATGCCGTCGATGTTGTTGGCGACGATGAAAATGACCGTGACCCAGAACGGATGGGCCCAGTCCTGGAATTGCGCCGCGGCGATGATCACCGCGGGAATCCATGTGATCATCATGCCCAGGTAGGGAATGAGGCCGAGAACGCCGACCATCAGGCCGATAAGGACGGCGAAGTCGAGGCCCATCACGAGAAGGGCGGTGGCAATCAGGGCCCCATCGATGAGGCTCACGAGCAATTGGCCGCGGAAGAAGCTGACGAGGTAGGAATTGATCTCACCGACGAGGGAAACGATCTCGCTTTTGAGAGGGGAGGCACGCAGGGGAAGGTATTTGCTCCAGTTGTTCGCGATGGCCGGACTGTCTTTCAAAAAGAAAAACAGGAAGATCGGAACGAGGATCATGCTGAGAAGAAATCCGAAGACACCGAGGAAACCGCCCACGCTGCGTTGGAGGAATTTCCCCGATTCGACTGCAAGGTCGGGAACTTTCTGCTGGAGCCAGGTTCCCGCCTCGCTGATGCTGCGGGAGGCGAAAGCGGTGAACTGGTCCTGGCTCTGGGTGGGGTCTTCGGGGCTCTTGAAGAGGGGATTCTCCGACAAGGCGTGGATTCGGTCCATCGTGGAGAGAACCAGCGTCTGGGCTTTTTTTGAATAGGAGGGGAAGTCTTTCAGGAACTCGTTGCCCTGTCGGTACCCCGCCGGGAGAACCCAGATGAGGATGCCGACAAAAATGGCGGCCACCGAGAGGTAGACAATGATGATGCTGAAGATCCGGGAGATCCGGAAGCGCATCAGCCATCGGACGACCGGATCGAGAAGGAAGGCGAGGATGGCGGAGATTGCCACGGGGATGAGAACCGGCTGCAAAAACGAGATGGTTTGCACGACGAGGCTGCCCACCAGATAGAGAATGTAGCCGATGGCATAGGCCGATACGGTCGCGATGGCGGCCCAGAAAATTTTCTTTTGGAACGGCGTGGGATGCATCTCCGGCGGCAATGATTAGCGGGAGGGGCCGCGGGCGGCAACCCATTTCGGACAATTCCTCCGCGGGTCAATCCGGATGGCAGAGCGAGCGGAAGGCGGCTTCGTCGAGGATCCGGACCCCGAGTTCGCGGGCTTTGTCGAGTTTGCTTCCGGCCTCCGTGCCCGCGAGCACATGGGTGGTTTTTTTGCTGACGCTGCCGGTGACTTTTCCGCCGCGGGAGCGGATCATTTCGGCCGCTTCATCGCGCGGAATCGTGAGTGTGCCGGTGAGAACCCAGATGGTACCGGCGAGGGTGTTTCCGGCAGCCCCCTGGTTTCCGTCCCGTTCGCCGAAATTCAAGCCGTGGGAGCGGAGGGCTTCGAGGGTTTCCCGGGTGGCGGGGGAGCGAAACCACGCGCCAATGGCATCGGCCATGATGTCCCCGATGTCGTGGACTGTGAGAAGGCTTTCCCTTTCCGCCGCGGCGAGGGCATCAAGGGTTCCGAAACGGGCGGCGAGGTCGCGTGCGGAGGCGACTCCGACATGGGGGATGCCGAGGCCGTTGAGCAGCCTCCAGAGCGGGCGATCCCTGCTCCCGGCGATGGCTTCCAGGAGATTGGCGACGCTCTTTTCCCCCATGCGTTCGAGGCCGATGAGCGCGTCCCGCGAGAGCGAGTAAATATCCGGCAGACTTTTGAGCAGACCGGCGTCGACAAGCTGGCCGACAAGCGCCTCCCCCAATCCCTCGATGTCCATCGCTCCGCGCGAGGCGAAATACTCGATCCGGCGTCGAAGCTGCGCTGGACAGGCCGGGCTTCCGCAGCGCCAGGCCACGCCGTCCTTGAACACCGCCGCCCCGCAGGATGGGCAGGTTTCCGGCATCCGGAAGACCTGTTCGGCACCGGTGCGGAGGTCTTTCTTCACGCTGACAACAGCGGGGATGACTTCCCCGGCTTTTTCCACGACAACGGTGTCGCCGATCCGGATGTCCTTGCGGGCGATCTCTTCCTCGTTGTGCAAAGTGGCCCGGGAGACGGTGCTTCCCGCGACGAAGACCGGTTCCAATTCCGCGACCGGAGTGATCACGCCGGTGCGCCCGACCTGGACGGTGATGGCGCGGAGCCGGGTCTCCGCCTGTTCGGGCTCGTATTTGTAGGCGATGGCCCAGCGGGGGGCCTTCGAGGTCGAGCCGAGTTCGTTGCGGAGGCGGAGGCTGTCCAGTTTGATGACCGCTCCGTCGGTCTCGTAGGCGAAGTCGTGTCGCACCCGGCCGAGTTCTTCCACGGCGGCGACAACCTCCCCGTCTGTTTCCGCAAGAAGGACTTTTTCCGAGATGGGGAGCCCCCATTTTTTGAAGAGCTCCAGAATCGCTGAGCCGGTGGGAGGTTGGGGTCCGGTCCAGGCGCCGAATCCGTAAAAAATCCCGGCCAGTCCGCGTCCGGCGACGATTGCCGGATCGAGTTGCTTGAGCGAGCCGGCTGCGGCATTGCGGGGATTGGCAAAGGCGGGGAGTCCCTGCTCGTCGCGTTCCTGATTCAGCCGCAGGAAAACCGCTTTCGGCAGGTAGATTTCGCCCCGCACTTCGATTTGCCCGGGAGGAGTGCCTTCCAGAGTTTGGGGGATGTTTGAAATCGTGAGGATGTTTTGGGTGACATTGTCTCCCGTGGTTCCGTCGCCCCGGGTTGTTGCGCGGGCGAGTTTCCCTTTTTCGTAAAGGAGGGCGATGGCCACCCCGTCGACTTTGGGTTCGACCGTGAATGGGACAAGAAGTTCCCCGGCCAGCTTCCGGACGCGCGCAAGAAAATCCGCGAGTTCCGTGGCGGAGTAGGTGTTGTCGAGACTCTGCATGGGGACCACATGGCGTGCGGATTCGAATTCCGCCAACGGGCGGCCGCCCACCTGCTTGGCGGGCGAGGGGGCCTCATCCGGATGGGCGCGTTCCAGCGCCTCCAGTTCCTTGAGAAGAAGATCGAAGTCCCGGTCGGAAATCTCCGGGGCAGCCTGCTCGTAGTAGAGGCGGTTATGCCGCTCGATCCGGCTCCGGAGCTCCTGAATCCGTGCTTTCTCTGGGTTGTTTTGCATAGAAGGTTCGAAGAAGGACCAGTCCGCAGGAAGTGCCGAGGAGGTCCGCCAGCCAATCAAACGGGTCGCCGCCGCTCCGTCCGGTCACGAACAACTGGTGAATTTCATCCGCCAGCCCGAAGACGCTGAGAGTGATGATGACAACAAGAAAAAGACTGGCCCAGCGGATGGGGAAAGTCGCCCGGATCGCCGCGCCCAGGGACATGGCTCCGGCCGCGAAAAACAGAAAGTGCATCACTTTGTCCATGCCGAGCACCGGAGTCTCGGGACAGGGGATGCCCGGCTGGGAGGAGGCGAAGATCAAAATCCCCGCCCATGCAGCACATGCCAGCCAAAAAGCCGGGGCAAAAATTTTCCACTTGGGAAGAAAACGCGGGATTTCTCGCATGACGTTTCTGCCAATACCGGAATCCGGCGGACTTTGCACAGAATTTCGGTTGGTGGAAAAGCAAACGGGGCGCACGGACTGTCCGTGCGCCCCGTTTCCGTGAAAGAACCGGATTTTGTGGGAAATCAGCTTCTCATTTTTCCGCCGTAGATGGCGTCGTCGCCCAGTTCTTCCTCGATGCGGAGGAGCTGGTTGTATTTGGCGACGCGGTCGGTGCGGCAGAGCGAACCGGTTTTGATTTGTCCGGCGTTCGTGGCCACCGCGATGTCGGAGATCGTGGTGTCCTCGGTTTCGCCCGAGCGGTGGCTGATGACCGCGGTGTATTTGTTTTCTTTGGCCAGTTCGATCGCGTCGAGGGTTTCGGTGAGCGAGCCGATTTGGTTGACCTTGACGAGGATCGAGTTGCCGACGCCGAGGTCGATGCCTTTGCGGAGGAATTCGACATTGGTGACGAAGAGATCGTCGCCGACGAGCTGAACCTTGTCACCGAGGGCGTCGGTGAGTTTTTTCCAGCCGGTCCAGTCGTTTTCCGAGCAGCCGTCCTCGATCGAGATGATCGGGTATTTGCCGCAGAGTTTGACGTAGTAATCGACAAGCTGGTCGTCGGTGAGTTTGGAGCCGTCGGATTTCTTGAAGATGTAGGATTTCTTCGTGGCGTCGTAGAATTCGCTGGAGGCGGCATCGAGCGCGATGAAGACGTCCTTGCCGAACTTGTAGCCGGCGGCCTTCACGGCCTTGGCGATCGTGTCGAGGGCGTCCTCGGCCGAGGTGAACGCGGGGGCGAACCCGCCCTCGTCACCGATGGCTGTCGAGAGACCGCGCTTCTTCAGTTCTCCCTTGAGGGCGTGGAAGATTTCCGTGCCGGCGCGAAGGGCTTCCGAGAAGGTCGGGAAGTTCTTCGGAACGATCATGAATTCCTGGAAGTCAATCGGTGCATCGCTGTGGGCGCCGCCGTTGACGATGTTCATCATCGGCACGGGAAGCACTTTGGCGTTCGGTCCGCCGAGATACTTGTAAAGCGGGGTGCCGATCTGCGCGGCGGCGGCTTTGGCGGCGGCGAGGGAGACTGCGAGAATGGCATTGGCGCCGACTTTCTTTTTGGTCGGGGTTCCGTCCACGGCAAGCATCGTCTTATCGAGGCCGATCTGGTCGAGGGCGTCGAGGCCCACGAGGGCGGGAGCGAGGAGCTTGCCGACGTTGGCAACAGCTTTGGTGACCCCTTTTCCGAGGTAGGAGGTTTTGACTCCGTCGCGGAGTTCCACGGCTTCATGTTCCCCGGTGCTGGCTCCGCTGGGGACAGCGGCGCGTCCGAAGATGCCTCCGGCGAGTTCCACGTCGGCTTCGACGGTGGGGTTTCCACGGGAATCAAGGATTTGACGGGCACGGATGGCGGTGATGGTTGTTGCTGACATATGATGTTGTTTGGTTTTTACGAAAATGAACGCGGGTTAGGATCTCCACACCCTGTCTGCTGACAAGAAGAAATGCCCCCGGTTTTGATCATGATCAATTGGCGGGCCATCAATTCACGACCCGGACCGGAGTCCCGACCGACACGTTTTCAAAAAAGATCTTCACCATTTTCTCCGGCATCCGGATGCAGCCGTGGCTGTCGGGAACGCCGGGGAGGAAGCCCTGGTGCATGCCCACACCGGCGTTGGAGAGCCGCATGAAGAACGGCATCGGGGCTCCTGCGAAGACCGCTCCCGGAGGCTTGGGATCTTTCTTCGCATCCACATTCCGGACAAGCACGACCCCGTTGGCATCCACGTAATCCCCGTAGAGATTGGAAACGTGGTTCGGATTTTTCTGGAGGATCTTGTAGTTTCCGACCGGTGTGCCGAAGCCTTCGCGTCCGCTGGAGATGGCCGAGACGCCGACGAGCTTCGAGCCTTTGTAGAAAGAGGCGGTCTGTTCGGACAGGTCGATGAGGATCGAAGGGGCACCCGAGACCCCGTCGCCGTCCCAATAGGAATTTTTCTCGGCGAGTGTGGATTCACTGGAGCGCGCGATGATCGATCCGTCCTGCCCGAGGTACTTTGTGGAAGTGCTCGTAAGCCGGGTGTCATAGGAGGCGCAGCCCGCCATGGCGGCGAGTCCGAGAACGAGAAGAGTGGAATGCAGTCGGTTCATGGCTGAAAATTCGCGTCAATAAGAGCTTGTCCCGCCCGCACGTCAAGTTTGGATCAGCGAAAAACGAGGCGGATGACCTCGCCGTTGTCCGCGGAACTCACGCTGAGTTCGCGGATCCGTCCCGCTTCCTTCCAGACCGCGGCCCGGTAGCTGTCGGTGTGAACCTCCTGGCGTCCGTCCCGGGCGGGGTGGGCTCCCCGCCAGGCTGCGGGGAGCGCGGTCCAGAGGCTGAAGCGCATCGGAGCCCGGGAGGCGTCCCCCGACCATCCGCCTCCCGCAAGCGGGCCGGATGCGCGGAATTTTCCATCCGTCATCGAGGTGATCTCCAGAAGCGGGCGGGGGAGATCCTTGGTCAGGCGGAGGTGGACATTTCCGCGGACATCGTTGGTGATTTCGGCATCTCCTGCCAGGCTGCCGCCCGCGTGTTTCCAGAGGAAAGCGGCGCGGGAATTCTGGAGCGGCGGGGTCCATGCAACGGGGTCGGGGCGGGAAGCACAGGCTCCCAGGCAAAGGCAGGCGGCAAGAAGCAGATTTCTCATGGGGTTTTTGATGAAAACGAAAGTCTCGGGCAGAGCGGAAAGAAACGCTGGATCGTGACGATTGCGCGGAAGAGTGCAAGCCGCCAGGCGAGGGCAAACGAGCCATTGACATTGCCCGCCAGCACGGCATTCACCGCGGGGACAATTTCCAGGATGTTCCGTGGGTTGAGGAGGATTTCCACAAACTCCTGGCGGTACCAGGATCTGACAAAATCGAGGTAGATCTTCATCACCCCGCGCATCTTGCGTTCGTAGAGGGGAAAGGAACGGAGTTGTGTGCGGGGATCCCGGAGTGCCGCGTCCACCGCGTCGGCGGCGAGTTCCGCACCCATGACGGCCAGAAAGATCCCGCTGCTGAAGATCGGGTCGATGAATCCGGCGGCATCGCCGACGAGCAGCCAACGGTCGCCGTGCAGCGAGGAGTTCCCGTAGGAATAGTCACCGCTTGCGCAGACCGGCGAGCACCGTCGGCTGTGCGCCAGCCGTTCTTTCATGAGAGGCAGGCTTTCCAGGCTTTCCAACAGGACGTTTTCCGTGGTGGTGTGGGATGTCCGGAAATGGGCGGTGTCCATCACAACCCCGACGCTCATTTTTGTCGGGCTCAGCGGGATCATCCAAAACCAACGGTCTTTTGTCCGCACCATGCGGGTGAGCGTGCCATCGATTCCCTCCGGTCGCGGAACATTTTCGTAGTGGGCGTAAACGGCAAATTTGTTGAGCCCCCTATAATGGTATTTCATGTCGAGCTGGGAGCCCAGAAGGGTGTTCCTTCCGGAGCAGTCGAGCAGATAGGAGGCGGAAAAAATCCCCTGTGGTGTCTGGAGGTGGACTTCCCCGGGAGGAAAGGACACGCCGGAAACCGGAGTTTCTTCATGGACTTCGGCTCCCTTCTCCCGCGCATGGTCGAGGAGGAGCTTGTCGAATTCCGCCCTTTGGACCTGAAAGGCATGGTCGCACCGGGGTTGGAAACCATCCTTGAAATAAAACCGGGCTTCCTTGTCCCCGTCGCCCGAAGCGACTTCGGCACCGAATTTCTTCAGAAATCCCGCCGCTTCGATTTTCGGGAGCACGCCCGTCCGGGCGAAGGTGGACATCGACCGGGGGAGCAGGGACTCGCCGATGTGGAATCGCGGGAAGCGGTCTTTTTCCAAAACCACCACCTTTCTTCCGGCCATGGCCAGGAGAGCGGCTGCCGTGCTGCCGGCCGGGCCGCCGCCAATGATTGCGACATCGAAAAGGTTATTCATCTCCTGTCTCCTGCCACCGGCAGGCGTTGGGTGAGGGGAGGCCGATTTGGTCGAGGATTCTCCAGACGACCGTGTCGGCAAGATCCTCCAGGGTTTTTGGATGGCTGTAAAAGGAGGGCATGGCCGGGAGCAGGACGGCCCCTGCTTCGAGGACGGTCAGTGCGTTCCGGGCATGGATCCGGCTCCAGGGGGTCTCCCGGGGCACGAGGACGAGTTTCCGGCGTTCCTTCAAAAAGACATCCGCGGCACGCAGGGTGAGCGTCTCGCTTGTGCCCGCGGCGATGCGGCCCAGCGTTCCCATCGAGCAGGGGCAGACGACCATGGCATCGAACAGGGTCGAGCCGCTGGCAAACGGAGCGTTCATGCTTTTGTCCGAATGCTCGGTGACATTCGGCGGCAGGCGCAATCCGCCGGCCTCCTCCTGCACCACCTGCCTGGCGTAGGGGGTGAGCACGAGATGCAGCTCATGTTCCGGACCTGAGAGATGGTCGAGAAGCCGCTGCAAATAGATGGTGCCGCTGGCGCCGGTGGCTGCGAGGACAATGCGCATTACAGGAGATCCTTTCCCTGAAGAGTCTCGCGGAGAAGCTGGGATTTTTCCAGCAAAGCGGCATAGGTGGCGGTATTTTTTTCGCCGGGTTCCACCCGGGTGGAGTCGTCGGTTTCCACGAGGCGGGAGGTGATGGTCGCAAGGTCCGTGCTTCCTCCGGCTGTCCAACCCGCCTGGATTGCGGCTCCGAGCCCCGCTCCTTCCCCGCTGCGCAGGCACACCACGGGCACCCCGAAGACATCGGCACAAATCCGCCGCCAGACCCGGCTGTTGCTCCCGCCGCCGGTCAGGCGGATTTCCGCCGGGGCGAGCCCGAGTTCGCGGAATCGCGAGAGACCATACCCGAGGCCCATGGTCACGGCTTCGGATGCGGCCCGCGCGAGATGGGCCGGGGTGAAATTCGACAGCGTCAGCCCATGCAGGACGCCGCTGCCGTGCGGGAGGTTCGGAGTGCGTTCGCCGGTGAGGTAGGGAAGCATGAGCAGGCCGTCCGATCCCGCGGACACGGACTCCAGAGCGGCATCCAGGGCGGAAAAATCCCAGGCAAAGAGGTTTCGCACGTGCTCGGTGACCAGGGTCAGATTCATGGTGCAGACGAGCGGCAGCCAATGGTCGGTGCTGTCGCAAAATCCCGCGACCTCGCCCCGGGGATCAATGACCGGCGTTTCTGAAAAAGCGTAAAGCGTCCCGGAGGTGCCGAGGCTTGCGGTGACGATGCCGGGTCGGATGTTTCCGGTGCCGATCGCCCCCATCATGTTGTCCCCGCCTCCGGCGCTGATGACGACATCCGGCGACAGGCCCCATTCTTTTGCGAGAGGGCCGGTCAGGTGCCCCGCTGCCCGGGAGGATGGACGGAGGGGAGGGAGCTTTTGGAAAAGATCCGGCGCGATGAAATCCACCATGTCCCGGGCCCATTGCCGGGTCGTGATGTCCAGCAGGGCGGTTCCCGAGGCATCGCCATATTCCATGCCGGGAGATCCGGTCAGCCAGAAATTCAGGTAATCATGCGGCAGCAGAACGGTTGCGGTTCGTTTCCAGTTTTCCGGTTCGTTTTGCAGGAGCCAGAGGATCTTGGGAGCCGTGTAACCGGGGAGCATGGCGTTGCCGGTTCGTTTGATGATTTCCCCGGGGCCGCCGAAGTGGCGGGTGATTTCTCCGCATTGCGCGGTCGTGGACGTGTCGCACCACAATTTCGCCGGACGAACCACCTGCCCGTCGGCATCCAGAGGCACCAGCCCGTGCTGTTGGCCACTGACCCCGATTCCCCGCACTTCGTTTTTTCGGCTCCCCAGATCGGAAAGAACTTTGCGGATGGTGGTGTCCGCGGCGGCGATCCACTCCGCGGGGTCCTGTTCCATCGCTCCGGCAGGGAGATTCGGAACAAAGCCGCAGGCCTGTCGGGCGGAAGCCAGAACGGCTCCTGTCTCCCAATCCAAGGCGATTGTTTTTGTACTCTGGGTGCCGCAGTCAATTCCAAGGAAAATCATGGGTGAGGAAAGGGAATATCATAGCGCCCGATCGGATTCCGTCACGAAGACTTCTCGAAACAAAAAAAATGCAGGCCGCCGCAACGAGTGTTACGACGGCCTGCTGTTCCCCCCAGAACGATGAAGAAAGTATACGGGTTCTTTCCGGACGCAAGAGTTTTTTTAAATTTTTTTCGCCGCCGGATTTCCCGGGTTTTTTATGGCATCAGTAAGCTTTGTAATCGGGAGTGAACATCCGGTCCGCCACCTGGCGGTTCAAGTCGTCCGTGCGGGGAAGTTGGGCACAGCCGAGAGCGTAGGCCTGTTCCGCCACGGCGACGGCGATTTTTTGTGAGACGGTGCGGATGCGTTTGAGCGAGGGATAGACGCTGCCCCGGGCGAGATCTTCCGGGGTGACCTCGGCGGCGAGGGTGCGGGCGGCGGCGAGGAACATGGAATCGTCCACCCGGCTGGCCGCGCAGGCCAGGGCGCCCAGACCGACGCCGGGGAAGATGTAGACGTTGTTGCCCTGCCCGGGATACAGGGTGCGGCCATTCCATTCCACCGGCGGGAACGGACTGCCACTGGCAAAGATCGCACGGCCTTCGGTGTGAAGGTACGCTTCTTCCGCCGTGCATTCCGCTTTGGAGGTGGGGTTGGAGAGGGCAAAGACAACCGGGCGTTCATTGATGGCGGCCAGGGATTGGAGGATTTCCGGAGTGAAGGCGCGGGCGACGCCCGAGACACCCACCAGGGCGGTCGGCCGGATTTTTTCCACCGCCCCGGAAAGCGAGGTGACGGGATCGGCCTCATGGGCGAACGGGAGTTTGTGGGCGGGCATCTCGTCTCCGCGGTTTTTGACGAGCAGGCCGCGGGAATCCACGAACCAACAGCGTTTGCGGGCCTCCGCCTCGGCGACGCCTTCGGATGCCAGGGCGCGGACAAAAAGTTCCCCGATACCCGTGCCGGCTTCGCCCGCTCCCAGGAAGAGCACTTTTTGCTCGCGAAGGGGCACGCCAGTTTCCTTTGTCGCGGCGATCAGGCCCGCCAGGGCAACGGCCGCCGTGCCCTGGATGTCGTCGTTGAAGCAACAGATCCGGTTGTGCCATTTTCCGAGGAGGTCAAAAGCATTGTGGTTCCCGAAATCCTCGAATTGGATCAGGCTTCCCGGGAAAACCTTCTGGCTCGCGGCGAGGAATTCCTCCAAAAATTCCGAATACTCCGCGCCGCGTGCCCGCTTGCGGGGGAGGCCGATGTAGAACGGATCATCGAGAAGCTTTTCGTTGTTCGTGCCCACATCGAGGGTGATGGGCAGGCAGTAATACGGGTGGAGCCCCGCGCAGGCGGTGTAAAGGGCCAGCTTCCCGACCGGAATCCCCATGCCGAGCGCCCCGAGATCCCCGAGCCCGAGGATGCGCTCGCCGTCGGTGACCACGATGAGTTTGACTCCCTGATTCGGCCAGTGCCGCAGGACGCTTTCGACCTGACCGCGGTCTTCGATGCTGATCCAGAGTCCCCGCGGACTGCGGAAAATGCCGCCGTATTCGAGGCAGGCTTGACCGACCGTGGGGGTGTAAATGATGGGCATCGTCTCTTCGAGGTGGTCGAGGAGAAGACGGAAAAAGAGGGTTTCGTTCCGCTGTTGGAGGGCGGTGAGGAAGATGTATTTCTCGAGATCGGACTCTTTTTTGCGGAGCTGCATCAGCGCCCGTTCCACCTGCTGGGACATGGGGAAGATGCGGGGCGGCAGGAGGCCCCGCAGGCCCAGTGCGTCTCTTTCTTCGGGACTGAAGGCGGTGCCTTTGTTCAGGAGGGAGTCTTTGAGGAGGGCGATGCCCTTGGGGAGGTTGACTCCGCCACTGGGATGGATTTCGAGAGATTTGGGAGACATGCCGGACCATCAAGCCACTCCGCCGGATTTCTGTAAATGGGGAGGCTTCGGAATTTGCTGTAATCCTTGACCGGGAGCATGAACGCCTGCGAAGGCGCGACGGAAGGAACGGGCTCCCTCCCGCCTGTTGGAACGGGAGAGAGGCTTTGACAAAGGGATCAGTATTTTCCGTTCAACGTGGTGGGCGGGAAATCGTCGGTGCGGAAAGGTGATGCGGGGAGGCCGGCACCGTTGAAGAGGTTGCAGGTCGGATTGTCCGCCCACGCATAGCGCACGGCGACGGGGGCAGGCACTTGGTCCGACCAGACAACCACCTTGTCTCCTTCGATTTTGGCATCCGCCCAGACCCACTTCCTGTCTTCCCCACAAATGGCGAAGCCTTCGAGCTGGCTCGACGGGCTGTTGCGGACGAGCGGGGCTGTTTGGTTGCTTTTGGATTGGACGACATAGGTTTCCGGCAGGGCACCGGCCACGAGGCCGCCGTCCGTGTTGCGGAAAGAGAGGGTGATTTTTCCGTCCTCGGCTTTCATCGAGTCGTAGACCGGGCCGGAATACGGGATGGCCTTGCCGTAGTCCTTGGCGAGGGCAATGACGGCGAGGCGGTCTCCGACATCTTTTTTGTTGCGGGGATGGATGTCGCCCGATTCCCCGATGTCGATGAGGACGGCCTGGCCGGTATTCGGCTGTTTGAGGGTCAGGGACTGGGCTTCACGAAGTTCCGCCCAGGCGCTTTCCCCGGGCTGGGATTTCTTTTCCATGAAGTTGGCGAGCTGGCAGAAATAGAACGGAAAGTCTCCCTGGTTCCATTGTTTGCGCCAATCGGCGATCATGAGCGGGAAGGCGGTCCGGTATTGAATGGCACGTCCCGCATTGGTCTCTCCCTGATACCAAATGACTCCACTGATCGCATAGGGGAGGAGCGGATTGATCATTCCGTTGTAGAGAGACGAGGCAATGTATTGGGGGGGCAGAGGGTTGGTCGGTGGTTTCGGAACGGCGGCTGTCTTTTGGGCGTCCACCGGAGGAAACGCCACTTCTGTTTTCGCCAGCCATTTCCCGGCAAGGGAGATGTTTCCGGCCGTTGGAGCAGCGGGGAAATCTGCCGGTTCCACCGGTTCATAGAGCCGGATGGCCAGGACGTTCCGGCCTTCATTGATGGCTTCCGACGGAATGGTATACGGTCCATAGCGGCGCACAAATCCCGTGCCGGGAAATTCCTGGAAGGTGGTCTGCTTGAGCAATTTTCCATTCCAATAGACGCTGTCATATCCATTGATGGGAAGGCCGAGGGAAAGGCTCGATCCTTTCCTGGGAACATCGACATCCTTCCGCAGCCAGACGATTCCGGCGTCGGGAAGATCCTTTGCCCGGACTGCTCCGGGGAGGTCCACGGAGGTCCAATCTTCGGTGGAAACATCCATTCCGGCGAAGGCAGAGGCATCGACCGTTGGCTTGTCCTCACGCCCGGTTTCCTTGATCCAGGCGGTGAGCCCGCTCACAAAAGCCGCTTTTTTGTCGGGATATTTTTGGAAGACCGCCTGCTTGCTTTTGCCGGAATCGGCGATTTCAGGGACGGAGGCAATCGCCTGGGGGCTGGTCCAAGCCTCCGAGGGGGTGCCACCCCAGGAGGTGTGCAACAAGCCCACGGGAACCTTCAGTTCGTTCTGAAGTTTTTTCCCAAAGAAATACCCGACGGCAGTGAAATCACCGGATGTTTCCGGAGAAGCGGCCACCCAGCGGCCTTCGGTGTCGTCCTGGAGTTCCGGAGAGGCGTTCTTTTTGACAAGAAACTGACGAAGAAGGGGATTTGCGGAAGCGGCGATTTCCTTTTCGGCGTCGATGGTGTTTTTGAGAACCCACTCCATGTTCGACTGGCCCGAAGCGACCCAGACTTCGCCCACAACGACATCCTGAATGGTCAGTTTGTTTTTCCCTTCCACCGTCATTTCAAACGGACCCGCCGCCGAATCTTGAAGGTTCAATGCCGCCATCCACTTTCCATCCGGAGCGGCCTGGGTTTTGACTGTCTGCCCGTTCAAGGTCACGGCGACATCCTCGCCGGGATCCGCCTTGCCCCAGATGGGAACCTTGGCGGCTTTTTCGAGGACCATGTGGTCGGAGATGAGGGCGGGGAGTTTGACGTCCGCACGGGCAATGCCGATGGCAAAGAGTGTGACGATGGCGAGCCGGAGAGGTGAGGGAATCTTCATGAAAGAGCCGCCAAGGTTTTCACATCGGGGAGGGGGAGGGCAATGACTTTGCCTGTTTTTTTTTGCCCGCGATCCCGGCAACCGGTCGCGTCGGAAAGGGGGGCGGGAATCGGATTTTTCCCGTTGAGCGGAATGATTCCGGAGTCTGTTCCACCGGTTGTTCTGCTTGGATGCGGGTATGAGATCGGCTTTCTCAGGGGCGGCCGTTCTCGTCCAAGTTGTGGTGATTGACCACCATTCCGTTGTCCAGCACGTCCACGCGTTCCGCTTTAAGTCTCCGGAAGAACTGGCGCATGTCGTGGATACCTCCCCATGAGAACCAGACGGACGTCACCAGGGCAAAGAAGATGGGGATCCCTATTCCCACCACGAACCAGAAACCGGACCATACGCCGATGGGCCATGGAGCGATCAGATTCCAGACCGTACCCACCACGAACACGCCAAGCCAGAGCATGCTCCAGGCAAAAAGTCCGCCGGCAAGAATTTTGTCTCCGAAAGTGAAATGTTCATCCAAGCCGATCAATTTGCCCCAGCTCACCCGCGACTTGGATTTCGTTTCGAACTTCTTTTCCGATTCCACCGCATAGATTCCGCGGTGCAGCATCCGGTCCATGTCGAAACATTCTTTGCATGTTGCCAACGAAACCACGATGTAAACCAGACAGGCCGAGATCGAACCGAAAAACGAAATTTGAATTCCGTTGAGCGGAAATTCCTGTCCCCAGATTTGCCGGGCGAGAATACCCCCTGTCACCAAAAGGGAACCTGTCAGAAGCCCCGCCCATGCGCCTGCTGTTGTTCCTCTTTTCCAGTAAAGTCCGCCGATGATGGCCACACCGGCTCCGCCGACATAAATGGCTTCCGTGACCGACCACCACATCGCGATGTATTCGGTTTGTTTGAAGAAGCAGCCGAAGAGGAAGGCGAACAATGCCACCCCACTTATGGAGTATCTCAGGAGCCGGATGTGTTGTTCCGGTGTGAATGGTTTTTTGCGCAGCGGCACAAGCACATCCTGGATAAAGAGGCTTCCCCAAGAGTGGAGATGCGTTCCATCCCCCCCGAAGACACCCATCAGCAAAATGATGCAAAGGACGCCTTTGATTCCGGCGGGAAGCATGTGCTCCACAGCGGTGGGGATCGTCATCTGGCTCCGGATCTGTGGTTGGGCAATCTGCGACAGGTCGGATTGCACCGCCGCGGATTGGACCGCAAAATCCGGATGGGACAGATACGTCATCGCGCAGACGGCCAGCAACGTCACAACAGCGGTGTTTCCCAAGCCCTTCCAATTTCCCATGATGTTTCCCATTCTGGATTCATGGGCGGTGACCGCCGCCGCGTTGTAGGCGCTCTGGTTTTGCCAGGCCAGTATGCGATAGGTGTTTCCCCAGAGAGCAAGGAGAACATACCAGATGTTGAAATCTTTCAGCCCCATGGAATCGAAGGGGTTGAGCAGGGATTGGCCGGCGGGCCGGGCTTCCAAGACCTGGCTGATCTCGTGCCAACTGAACATCATCAAAAGAGCAGCGATGATGACCAGAAAGAGAACTTGGGAGAGCATGCCCTCGATGCAATTCGTGATCATGAGCGTGATGAACCCGCCGGAAAGGGTCAGAGCCAGGGAGAGTCCCAGCAAAAGAGCCATGAGCGGAATATAGGTGTCCACATGCCAGTCGGAAATGACCAGGGTCTGCGGAAACCCCAGAAAACAGGTCAGAAACCTGGCTCCCACCACCGGGATGATGCCGAAATTCAGCAGACCCGCGCCGAATCCCATAACTCCCGTGAAAATACGGAATGATTTGCTGTAACGGATTTCAAAGAATTGCGCGAGCGTGAGGGCGCGGGTTTCCCGGAAACGGTAGATCACCCACCCGCTGATTCCCACGATCAGTGTCACGGGAATGCTCAGCCATCCCCACCAGGTGAGGATGAATCCCGACTTGGAAATCATTTCAAATGTGGCCACGAATACAACCGCTCCGATGCCCTGCTCCCCTTTGGCCACAGCGAGGAGGTACCGTCCCGCCAGTCTCCCCCCGGACAGGAAGTCCGACACTCCTTTCATATACTTGCGGGTATGGATGGCGACAAAGAGGAGCCCCAGCAGCGGAAAACAGATCAATATCCAGTCGAGAAGATGCATAATGCCAGAAGGGGAGCCGGTTTTGAAAAGATTCGTGTGAGGGCCGTCCGAGAAGGCCGGTATGGTAAGGATGTTGATGCTTGTCCTGAGATTTTTTGATCCGGACCATCACGGTCCCCACAAATATTCGGGGTATTGTTTTGCGCTCAAGTCTCCCTTTTTGGGAATGGCTTCAACGTGGCCGTCCAGAAGCAAAAGGTGACATTTTCCAGCATGCCGGAATGCGAACTCGTACCATGATCCGCCATAAGTGCTTGATGGAAATCCCCCGTCAAAATTGAGTTTCTGAACATCCTCCCAAACGAGGACAAGTTTCGAGTTCTGAAACTGGCCGTTTACCCTTGTGGGAACGAACACTTTGTTTTTGACATCGTTCAGATAAAAATTGGCGTTGAAAGCGTATCCTGTGTACGCGTAGTTGGTCTTGGTCTGCTCGATCTCTGGGCAGTACATACTGGCCCGTTTGACGTTCCCTTGGAACTGGTCGGGAATATAGGGGTGGATATAGGACTGCCAGAGTGTCCACGAGGGGGTCGACTGGTCGGAATGGGGCGGCAACTCGTTGTTATGGTCCGTCATATAAAGATGAACGGCTGTTCCCAGTTGTCTGAGGTTGGACTGGCACTTAACGGACGATGCGTTGTGGAGGACACTCCGGATGGAAGAAACCACCAAGGCGGCCAAAAGGCCTATGATGCATACCACAACAAGCAGCTCGATCAAGGTGAATCCGGGCGGGCCGGTTGTTTTCGGTTTCCTGTTCTGGCGGGTGGGGGCTGTCATTTTCCCCAAATCTCGATTTCATCGACGGTGCCGCCCGCCTGCGGCCATTGGAACCGCAGTTTCACATAGCGTCCTGTCTGCCCGGAAATGGCGGAGGTCAGTTCCAGGACCGAGCCTGCAAAGCGGAGGGGGACCGGCCCGCTGTAATTGGTGCCATCGTTTCCAACCATGGCCACAACGGAATCGGGAAGAACTTTTCCGGGCCCCAACACCACATTGAGACGGGAGAGGGAACGCGGGGTCTTCAGATCGAATACAACCTCGGCAACAGGGGCGTTGACTTTCGCATAAAACCCTCCTTCGTTGACGGCGGACATGCGCGAGCCATCGCGTCCGGTCCAGCCGAAGCCATTGACAAGGGCCGTATTTGCGGGATGCGTCTGGCTCTCCGCGAGAGGATCTTTTGCTCCGCCATCCGCCGGTATGATCCACCGGTAGGTGGCTCCTGTCGGAATCTTGAATGGATATTCTGCCGGATACGCGGTGTTTGATGTGAGCAAAAAAGCGGGGTTTGCAGCGACTTCGACATTGGTGCTGATGATGGATTTGTCTCCGGTGCCATCATTCCAACGAACGACAAGTGGATAGAGCCAATCAGGCTTTGTCTCCGGATCATCCGCAGGAGGGGTGACTCTGAAGGAAGCTGTTGTCACCCCGTCGCATTCCAGAGATTTGGTGCGGACAACGGATGGCTCAACAGTCCAAGCCGGAGGAACTGCCGCCCTCAACTCTCCCGGAGACACGGTGTTGCCAGTCGTATTGCAAAGTTGGACCATCATGGTGAAAGGAATGCCGGGTTTGGCGACGGGAGAAACCCCGTCCACGGCACGTGCGCCTGTTTGGATCGTATCGATTCCCAGCAAAGGGGCGTGATTGTTGAACAGGTAACACACCCCTGCGGTTTCGATCCGGGGAAGGGAAATTTCGTACAAGCCCCTTTCGATTCTCTTTACGTCGATCCGGTTCAAACCGTCGTTTTCGGCCGGTGCCCAGAGTGCGGATGTCCAGTTTCCATCGGGAAGATGCACGCGCAGAGTGAGCGGAGGAAGAGGCTCGTTCTCCGCCTGCGCCCGATTGCCGATCAGGAGAGCGCAATTGCCCCCGGCATCGACATACGGTTCCTCCACCCGGAGAAGTCCCATGATCTTCCGATTGTCCGGCGATACATCGTAACCGGGACGGAGTCCGATCCGGGCGAGGAGTTTTCCCATCCATTCGCCGATGACAAATTCCTGCGGGTGGGAAAGATAGACTTCCCTGCCGGCGGTGGGGCCATCCGCTTGCACGGAATTGTCCTCTCCGCTTGCACGGCTGTTCGTCAATCTTCCCAAGGCGAAAGGAAAGTACAGGCTGCGGCCCTTTCCGAACTCGTTTGCAATGGCGTCCGGTGTCTCCGCAGTTCCGGCGATGATCCTTCCCTGGTCGGGGGTGACCCGGACACGTCGTCCCCCCTCCACCGCATGTCCGTCCATATCCAGTGTGAACGCCGGGGTGCCGTCCGTACTGCCAGGCAGGCGTATCCCCAGCACTTTTTCCAATCCGTTCGGCACAGCCGGCCTGTGGTGCCCGTCATAATATCCCGGCCTTTCATCGGCAACGAGCACTCCGCCCTGCGCAACATAGTCGCCGATGGTTTTTCTTTCAGAATCCGTCAGGTGTTCCGCGCCCACAAGGAACAGAGCCTGATAGGCGGAAAGGTAGTCCGGCGTCAATTTGGTATAGGGAATGACATCCACCCAATAGCCCTGCTCACGAAGTCTGCGATAAAGCATCCAGCGGTGATTCTCCGCGTAAGCCCATATGGAGGCTTGCGAGTCCTGTTGGGAAGAATTTGCCAGCAAAATATCCCGTCGTGGCAGCAACATGGCGATACGGGGAGAGTCTTCCGCTGGCACGCTTTCCGTCCAGAATTGCTCCGAGCGATGGACCATGTGCGCCCATCGCGCGGCATAGAAAAGTTTCGCTTTCGGTTTTCCGGTCTTTGCATCTGTGAATCCGTAGAGATCCCAATCATCCCTGGCTCCGGGGAAGCCGAGGGTAAAAAAGTCCATGGCTTTGACGCCATTGCCGAGAACCCTCCAATACGTGCCGGCGAATTCCTGTGCCGGACCGCCGTGGTTGTTGGCCTCGCTGAGCATCACTCCGTAGCCCGGAGCGCGATCCGGCGGGCGGATGCAGTTGTAGATGTAATTGCACTCGTACTCTTCGCGATCGCCAGCGCCATAGATGTCTATTGCATAAAGTCCGCCGCTTATCGGCCGGATCAGGTCTGCGAATTCCGAATGATCAAACAGGAAGCGCCGGTTGGCGGCGGGCATTTCGATGGTTTGCTGGGTCGTCTTGAGAAGAACCGGTCTTTTGGCGGGATCCGCTTCATGCACCGTTCCGGCCATATCCGCCATAAGGCGAACAAAAGCGTCCGTCTCGAAGTGATAAAGGTCCAGAAAGGGAGCCGGCTTGGATGCGTAATCCTTCTCGCCCGGCAGGGGACCCATGGCTGCGGCGGAAAAATCGGAATAGGATGTCCCCCAAGCCGTATTCAATCCCGCGATCTTCCCGTCGTAGGCTTTCTCAAGCCAGGAGGCAAAGGCGGTGCGCGCATACCGGGAGTAATTGGCTTTCCCCTCCCACTCGTTGTCCATTCCCCAGAAAACGGTTTGTTCGGCAAGGGGACTCCGTGGTCCCCCCCATGTGGACCCCATGGCAGCGGCAAAGTCCATCAGGTAACGACGGGTCCCGGCATGGAAAATATCCAGAAGTGTTTTTCCGTCCCTGGCTTTGCCCGGTTGGCCTTCCGGATCGAGAGCCATTGGCAGAGCCCCGTATCTTCCGGTGACAATGCCTGTTTCGCCCTTGTTCCTTGCCGCAACAAAGCGGCTTCCCAAGGCTCCGGCCGGGTCCATCCGGCAAATATAACGCATCCCAAGCGGATCTTCCGCAGGAAGCGTCAAAGGAGTGCCGTCTGCAAAGTTCCCGTTTTCACAATGGTCATGGTAGAGGTTGTAGCCCATTCCAAGCGGCTGAAAGGGGAGTCCTCCGACATAACCCATCGGGAAATAACCCGGCAGGACTTTGCCGTTTCTTTGCAGGCACAGCGTCTGGGCATCCGGCCGGGTCAGATCGGTAGCAGGTCCGGCGGACCCGCCATCCGTCGGGGGACCGGCTTTTCGGTTGCATGCGCCCATGAGGCAGGCAAGGATCACTGAGCCAAACAAAGGGCGGATGTATTTTTTCGCCGGGGGAATGGACATTTTTTATGTTCGCCCTTCCGGGCGGAGGATCGGTTCCGGTGTTGTGAAAATTCGGTCTGTGCAGAATCTTCCGCCGGGAGACCCGCCACGCGACTTGGCGGACCGGATCCCGGCGGTGTTTCCTGTCTTTTTCGTTTTACCGGTCCGCGTGCGGCGAAACTCTGCGACGGCGCAGAACGGTCACAAGGGTGAGGCCTGCGGTGAGGAGTGTCCATGCGGCGGGCTCCGGAACGACTGTTACGAAACCGGTGACATTGTCAAAGGAAGCCCCATATCCACTGGCCAGACCGGTGACATTCACACTTGTGAAACTGCCCGTGAGGGTTTCAAAGTCGAATATCTTGACTGTTCCCTCGGTGTTGAAACCCGTGCTGAAATTCAGATTGAGTGTGCCATCGAAACTGACTGTCTGGCTGCCCGGTCCTCCCAAAGCAAGATCAAAGAGACCGCTCGTGAAGCCGTTGATTTGGAAGTCGCTGGCACTTCCCGCGGAGAGCGTCAGGTTGTTGTTGAACGTGAGAGTGGCCGGACTGCTGCCGATGCCAAGCGTTCCTCCCGATGCCACGTTTACCGCCCCGATCACCGTTCCCGCTCCCTTCAGGGTCTGGCCGCTTGCGATGCTGAAACCGCCGCTGACGGCGGAGACATCCAATGTGGCACCGGAACCCACATCAACCGCGTTGCTGTTGGTGATCGAGCCCGTGCTGGCAAGAACCAGTGTGCCCGCCGAGATCGTCGTCGTCCCGGTGAAGGTGTTTGTCCCGGAAAGGGTCAGTGTGCCCGTGCCGCTTTTGGAGAGCCCGCCATCGATGGCGTTGTCGCCGCCGACCGTGGAGTGAACCAGTGCCTGGCTGATGGTGAGAGTCTTTCCATTCGAGTCAATGTTGGCACCTCCGTTGCGCACATTGGCAACTGTCAAGCCTCCCATGAAAGTCGTTGTGGAGTTTCCGGCCTGCAGGGTGCCGCCGTTGAAGTTGAAGGTGCTGATGGCATTGGCATTGCCGGCAAAGATTTTGCCGGTCGTCAAAATGCCGCCGTCGAGATTCACTGTCGCCGATCCGCCGGTGGCTATGTTGGTCTCGCCGCTGCCGGTCGAGTTCGCCAGATACACCGCCAGGATATTCGCTGTTCCGGCAGAAACAGTGAGAACGCCCGTGGAGGCCCCGGTAAAATCAAGGGCCAGCCCCTTGACGTTCACGTAATTGCCTCCGTTCACGATGAGTGTGCCCGTGGCACCCGCATTGCCGAGCAGGTCCAGATTCGTCGAACCTGCTGTCGAAAGGGTTCCTCCGGTCAGTGTTATCTGTCCGGAAGTGACGGATCCCACGACCAAGCCACGGGTGGAAGAGGTGAATGTGGTGCTGCCCTGCGCCGCAGAGTAAATCATCTGGTTGTTAGTGCCGTTGAATACATTCAACCGCGAGTTCGAACTCGTGTTGAACGGTGGTATGCTGGAGCTCTGCCAGTTCGAAGAAACGGAAGGATCCGTGTCGGTCGTGCCGTTCCATTGGTAGGTTGTCTGGCCATGAACCAAGGGACAGAGTGTCATTGTGGTTGCGATGAGAGACAGTGCAAAACCGCGTTTTTTCAGGATTGGTGAGTGTGTGTTCATAGGGTTGGTGTTCAAGCTAACTGACAATCCGACGCACGATGCTTGAATTCAACTCCCATCTTCGGAGAAAATAGTTTACGTAAACTTTGGATTTTTGTCCGTGTTGCCTCCAATCACCGGGAGGGAGCAAGAAGCACGAGGGCGCTGTGCAATTAACTGATGTACAATAAAATACGAACAGATTGGCGTCTTGCCGGACAAGCGCCGGCAGAACGGAAAGCACACCTGAGTGATATGGAGAAAGACTTGCGATTGTACCGGCATGACGTCTGCCGACAGGGGGGGTGCGATTAAAAAATGTCCCCGGCAGAAACTTCCCCCCCTCCCGGATGCCGCATGAAGACAAACACCGCCGCTTCAAAAACCTCCCTTTGCTTGCGCACAGGCGCCGGGATTCGCTCTTCCTGTGGCACTTCAAGAGCAGCCACAAGACCTTCCGTTGCCCATCGCTTATGAACTCCCCCTCTTCAGCAAATCTCATGCCCGATTTGAGTTTTCGGACAGTGTCCAACAGGCTTCAGGCAAAACGCCTGGCTCCCCCGACACAAGCAGCAACTACGGCGGCGGAGACAATCATGTTCCATGAAACGCTTTCATGAAGAAACAAGGCTGCCAGAAGCAACCCGAAGAACGGTTGCAGGAGTTGCAACTGTCCGATCCCGGCAATGCCGCCCAGGGCAAGGCCGCGATACCAGAAGAGGAATCCAACAAACATGCTGAAGATCGAAACGTAAGCGAGGCCGATCCACGCCGGACCGCTTATTGCGCTCCACTGGCCCGGCAGGGTGCAGAGGCTGATGGCAACCGTCAGCGGGAAGGAGAGGAGCAAACCCCAAGAGATCACCTGCCATCCGCCCAATTGGCGCGTGAGCTTCGCGCCTTCGGCGTACCCGAGCCCGCAAAGGAGAATGGCAGCAACCATATAAACATCCCCCAAGCCAGGACCGTTGTCACTTCCGGCCAAAGCGAAGCTGGAAACGGTGGCCGCTCCCAAGATCGAGAACATCCAAAAGGCGGGCTTCGGGCGTTCTCCTCCACGCCAGACACCAAAGATGGCGGTTGCCAGTGGCAACAACCCGAGGAATACGATGGAGTGAGCGGATGTCATGTGCTGGAGAGCCAGCGCCGTCAGCAGAGGAAAGCCGACCACCACCCCCAGCGCAACGGTCGCCAATGGCAGAATATCCCGGCGCATGGGTCGGGTCTGTCGAAGCAAAAGAAGAAATGCGCCGCCCAGCAGTGCAGCAATTACAGCACGTGCTGACGTGAGGAAAACCGGCGGGAAATCGGTGACTGCAACGCGCGTGGCCGGCAGCGACCCGCTGAAAATAATAACACCAAGGAGACCGTCTCTCCAAGCGGCAGGAGAGCCTTTGATTGGCGTGCTTCCGGTGTTGTTTTCATCTGCGGTCGTTCTCTCCATGAAGATGAAATCACTTCTTCCGGGGCGGGCAGTGCAGATCAAGGAAAAACGGAATAAGTGCCGGATTTTTCCTCGAGTAGCGCGGATCGCTCTGGAAGGGCCATGCAGCTGCCCCCCATTCCCTCTATGAAACCGGACATAAGCACACTATTTGCGGATGAACCGTACTTCTTGTTGCTATACTGTCTCCTCAAAGGCTTGGCCGGGACAGAACCGGCCCCATGCTGACAGTCGTTGCTTTTTGGCCCCCGGTTCTGTCCGATCTCCTATTTGTTGTCAAAACGGCATAAGAACTTTTTCAGGGACGGCTGGAATAGGTGTTCCATAATCCAAGGTGGCTCATGGCATTGGTCCCGAAGCGCCCGATGATCATTCGATAATCTGCTTCGACGGTTTCGCCCGGCTGCACATCCCTGCCCAGCAGGGAAAGGTAGAATGAATTGTGCTGGCCGACAGCACTTTGGGGATTGTCCGAATGGTAGGCCAGGTTGACGGAGAACACATCCCTGCGTTGTCCCATCATAACGATGCCTATGTTATTGGCGGGATTGGCGTAGAAACCGAGCGGCAAGGCGTAGTAACGACAGGGCAGGAAGCGGGTGAAGTGGCGTCCCCTTTGCCATCGTCCATCGCAGAGCATTTCCGCAGCCCGTTCGTCCCGCGGGAAGCTGATATACATTTCGCGATAAATGTCCACGTCAAGCGGACAAACCTGGAGCAGGCCGGGAGCCGTCGGGGTTTCATCTGCCATGGGAACAACATAGGCTCCCCCCTGGTAGCCGGGGGAGAAATACCATGACTGGAACAATTCATAGCTCCGGATGGGAGCGAGGATTTCCGCACGCAGGCGAACATCGAACGTTCCTTGGCCGGAGGCCTTCACCACCATGCCAAGGCGCACGGGATGCCCGATATCCGCAGGCCATTGGATCTCGTATCCATCGTCACCGGGCATGAACCGGTGCGGCATTTCACGTGCTTCCCCATGCCAGCCATCGTGGGAGAGAATGCGGTAGGGCAACAACAGATTGCCGATGCTTTCACCGGTTGTTTTCTCGAGGAATTCGCTGCTGAGTTTCCCACCATCGGATTCCACCCGCGCCTTGATGAGATCGGATTCAAATTTCCACACAGGATTTGTTTTCATATTTTCTGAGATCAGGTTTCAGGGCCGGCATGTTTCCGGTATATCAAGTTCGGACAGAGTGCGCCGGAGCCACGCCAGCGATTGTTCGAGCATCGGGCCGCCCTGGCCTTCGCATTCGATACTGAGCGTACCGCGATAACCGTGGGTTTTGAGCAGGGAGAGGCACTCGCGGATATTCCCGGCGTTGACTCCGTCGCCAACGGCGCAGTGGCTCACGGCGATACCTGTCTGCCCTCCCCGAACCTTTTCGGCAAGCGATGCGGATACATCTTTGACATGAACGTGGGAGACCTTGTCGATGAAGCGGCGCAAGAAAGCCACGGGATCCCGTCCTGCGATGAAGGTGTTTCCGGTATCCATGTTCAGACGCAGGAACGGGCTGTCGCAAAAGGCCAGCATCTGCTCCATCCGATCGGGGTTCGTCGTAAAATAACCGTGAGGTTCGATGTTGACTGTGATTTTATGGGCTTCAGCCGTCTCGAGAATCTGGCCATAGGCAAACTTCATCAAATCCATCGCCCGGTCGTCGTCATAGGCAATGGGCCGGTGAAGTCCATCGGTCGTGTCCACGCAAGGGCACCCGGCCAGTTTCGCCCAAGCGATGGATTTTTTCACATAGGCAACCCCGCGGGTCAACCCTTCGGGACCGGAGAGAGGAAAGGCCGCGTCCACCTGTGAGAACGAGAGACCATGGGAGACGAGACGGCGGCGGAGGATTTCCGGATCCTCGTAGAGAGCGACATGGGGCTGATAACCGAGTCCATGGATCCAACTGACCCCGTCGATAAGGCCGCACTCGATGGAGTGAACGCCGTGTTTTTCTGCCCACTCCAGGCAGTAATCGAAGGAAGAATAGGAACTGTTGAAAGCGTCTGTGTGGAAACCGATTTTCATAAGGATTTGGTATTGAGAAGGGAGTCGAGAAATTGAAAAGACCGCCTGGCGCAGACGAAGGGATCGCCTGTCAGATCCCGCCAGGTCCGGGTGGCCGCCGCCAATTCCGGAATCGTCGGACCGAAGCTTTCAAACACGACAAGATCGGGGCCCGAAGCGAGAACGACCGGGGCCCAGTTTTTCCAAGCGACTTGGCCGCTGCCTGCAATCCCCCGGTGATTTTCACTGGCGTGGGCGTGAATCCAGCGGTTTCCCAGAGTCCGTAGGGGAGTCGCGGAATCCACCTCTTCCATGTGCTGATGAAAGGTGTCGGTGAGAATGCCAAGCCAGTCTTCTCCCGCATTCCCACAAAGGGTGGTGGCGTCGGCACATGTGTTGACCACATTGGTTTCAAAGCGGTTCAGCGGTTCCAGCGCGAAACGGAGACCGGCCTTGGTGTAGATCGGGGAGATATTGACGGCGAGGGACTCTTCCAGGCGGCTGTGCAGGCGGACCCGGTCGAACGGGACGATCATCCTGCCAACCGGGTGATACAACGGGCCGGCAATCGGGTTTGCGCCCATGACGAGAGCGGACTCCACGAGCATTTCATGGAAGGCTTCGGCCGCACGCAGTTCCCTGCGACTGCCCGCGAGCGATGCCCCTGCCGGCAGTGCACTGCTGATGCTGGCCGTCAGGCCGCAATCCGCGACGATCTGCGCCAGTTCCCGGCACCGGGGCAGATTGTTTTCAAAAACGGGAATTTCGACATGGCTGTAGCCGATTTCCCGGATGTTTTCCATGATCGCCGCCGCGTCTTTTTTCAATCCGGCTCCGAAAAGCAGGAGATTGATTCCGAGTTTCATGAGAGACAGTTTTGTCCGGCTGCCTGGAGGCAGAGTCGCAGCGAGCGAGCGTTCTCTTCTATGCCGGACTCCGGAGTGCGGCCTTCCCTCAAGGCTGCCAGAAACTCCCTGTGTTCGGGTTCCAAAGGGTTCTCCGCATTTGTCGCCGGTGTGATGCGGATTTCCTCGCCGTTGTCTCCATCGTAACGGGAGGAATGCCTGCGCTTCAAAATGACGGGACCGTCTTCCCAGCGGATCGTGCCCCGCGAACCGCAGAGCGTCCAATGACCGTTGAAGCTGGTTAGATTTGTCGCGATGGACCAGTCCCCGTGGTAGTTCAATCGGGCCCCACTTTCAAAGCGGGCCAAAATATCGCATCCCATCTGGCCGGTCCCCCATGAAATGTCCGTACGAAATCCATCGGATATCACCCGACCGGGAGCGCTATTCAGCCAGTAAGCCACCATATCCATATGGTGAATCACCATTTCCACCCGGAAAGGCAGTACATCCGGAAGTGTTCCGTAATAGGCGGTTTCCGCAATAAAATGGCTGCGTTGAAAACGCCCGTGAACCGAGAGCACGTCGCCGATTTCTCCTGCTTCGACGAGCTTGCGGATCACACGGGAGGAAGGCATGAAACGGTAGTTCTGTCCCACCATCACAGGCACTCCGGCGG
The DNA here is from genome assembly GCA_964585615.1 of uncultured Chthoniobacter sp. Classification (GTDB taxonomy): domain Bacteria; phylum Verrucomicrobiota; class Verrucomicrobiia; order Chthoniobacterales; family Terrimicrobiaceae; genus QYQL01. The sequence continues at coordinate 37,941 of CAZPEN010000013.1, forward strand.
CCCTTTGCCACCCCAGAATTTTTTCAAAATCCTCAAGCGTGTGTGCGGCGGGTTTCTCCATGAAAACCGGGATCCTGCGGGTCAGAAGAGTCTCGATGATGGGGAGCCGGGCGGGATTGGGGACGATGACAACCGCATAATCGCACTCCACCCTTCCGGCGAAATCAAGGCCGTCCAACGACGCCGGTACGGGGTGGCCGATCTTTGCCAGTGCTTCGTCGAGGGCCTGCTGCCGCATATCGCAAATGCCGACAATTTCGATGCCGGGAAGCCCGAGAAGGCATTGAAGATGATTGTTCCCCATACCTCCGACGCCAAAGATCGCCACTTTCATTTGTGTATTATGAATGTCGTTCCTGTTTGTCATGCGCCGATATTGCACGGAAAACCGGGCTGTTGGAATGGACGCCACGGCAGAACTTGTGTTTTTTGGCCGGAAAACTACTGTGCCCGTATTCATGAAACTCCGGCACCGCTCGTTTTTGACCAACCGGCAATTGCTCGGGCAGATCGTGCAGACGGGCGAGTCGAACAAAACAACCCCCCAAGCGCGGCGGGTTTTTGATTATTACGCCATTGTTCTCCTTCTGGAGGGGAAGGGCTGGTTTTGCGACGAAAACCACGGGAAAACTCCCGTGGAGACCGGAGACCTGTTCCTGCTTTTTCCCGGTGTATGGCATTCCTACGGGCCTTGTAAGAATGAAGTCTGGCGCGAAATTTATTTGGTGTTCAGCGGCCCGGTTTTCGATCTTTGGCGAAAATTGGGATGGCTGGATGAACGGCGTCCCGTCTTTCGCAACCTCACGCCGGGCGTCTGGCTCCACAGACTCCAAACACTCCTGATCCACCAGGATCTGAACAACGCGGAGAATGGTCTGCTCGAAATCTGCCGCCTCCAAAACCTGCTCGCCGATTTGTGCCGCGGGCGGGAGGAAAACGGGCAACTCCGTCCGGGCGACCGTGATTGGAGTCGTTCTGTCAAAGCGGAATTGCAGGGAAAGGAGGTGTTCTCCCCCGGCGCCTGTGAAATCCACATCCGTCTGGGCATGACGTCCGACGCGTTTCGCAAGCGGTTCCGGCGGGTTTTTGGCAAAACTTTCCACAATTACCTGAACGGGTTGCGAATTGTGGAAGCCTGTCGCCTGCTGGTGGAAACACACCTTACCAGTCGCGAAATCTGCGAACGGCTCGGCTATTGCGATGAATTCTATTTTTGCCGGGCCTTCAAAAAGTCCACCGGCCATTCGCCTCGGGAGTACCGCCGTATTCTCAAGTGGTGAAACTTTCTTGCATCCCCCCCCGGTCGGCGGTTCCCGGTCTACCCTCTTCAATGATCTTTCCGGCTTTGTCCCGTCCCACGCATGCCTCAGCCCCGGTTTCCTTTCTTCTCCCGATGATTTTCCGGGTGAAAGACCGTGGGGAGGGAAGGGGGGTGCCGGATATGTGGAGTTTACGTAAACTGATTTCTGCGGGAAAAATCATTGAACGGGAAAGCCGGCGGGACGAATATTGCCAGGTGTGAGAAAGACGCGTGTTCCCTCGGAATCAACCGGCCCGGCCTTCCGTCCCATGTACAAGAAAATGGTCAAGCCGGTCTTCCCTGTGATTTTTTGCCTGCTGGGGCTGGCGGATTCCTGCCGTGCGATGTCCCTGGCTTATTCCATGCGGGACAGCAATTCGGTCCGCATCCTTTCTTCAAAAGCGGACGGGTGGTGGGAGGACATCTCCGTTGATGAAAACGCACCGGGGGCGAAACAGGTGGTTTTTGGAAGCGATGGGAAGATATATGCCACTCTTTGGAATGTTGGGAAGGTGGTTTGCTACACGCCGGAAACAGGGGGAACCTATGCTGTTTCCCCTGTGCAGACTTCGGTCAACGCGCAATCTGTGGCGCTTGACAGCTCCGGGGCGGTATATGTGGGTGCGGGGACAGACGGTCTCTTCAGGGATGAGAATCTTTCCGGCTCTTCCTGGAACAAAAACCGGCTTTCGGAGGCTGTGACATTGGATGGGCAGGAGCAGCCGGTCAACTTGATCGGGCTGGTTGTCGACAGGGCAACGGGGAAGATTTATGCGGGGGACTTTGCCAATGAACAGTTGTTGGCTTATACCGGTGCCGACGGGACTTGCACTGCCACTTTGTTCGCCGCCGGTGTCGGCACCATTAACAACCTGGCCTTTGATGCCTCCGGCAATCTCTGGGCTGTTTCCAGCAACAAAGGGAAGGTTTATAAGTTTGCAAATCTGGGCGGGGGAAATCTGGACCCTGTGCCCCGGACCATGTTGACCGGTCTGGAGAATCCCTTTTCCATCGCGTTCGACCGGGAGGGAAAACTTTATATCGGGGGAGGAAGCGAAGGGAATGGATACATTGACTGTTATAAAATCGATGGGGACTCCCCTCCGGCGGATCCGGTTTCCGTTGCCAAAGGCTTGAAAAGCCAGGTGAGCGGCCTGGATGCCATGCCCGCTCCCGTCCGGAGTGGTGCAGGGGAGACGAAAAAGGGAAACTGATCCGGAGAAGGCCGTGCGGCCGGGGCGATTGCCGGCAGGTATTTTCATGACGAAGACATTCCACAGACGTGCGTGCATTGTACGCGGCAACCCGGTTTTTTTGAGATGACACGTATTCCTTCCGCCACTGGCAATCCCCGCTCTTTGCTGTGCGATGTCCTTGTTGCCGGAGGGGGGCCGGCAGGGGTGCCATGCGCATTGGCTGCCGCACGGGCGGGGGCACAAGTGATTCTGGTCCATGACCGCGCGGTGCTCGGTGGCAATGCATCGAGTGAGATCCGCATGCATATTGTCGGGGCCGATTGTCACGGGCACCGGGGGGAGGAGTTGGCGGTCGAGGCCCGCGAAGGCGGGATTATCGAGGAGATCCGCCTGGAACAGGCGGTCCGGAACGGGCAAAGGTCCGCCACAATGCTCGATTTGACACTTTACGATCTGTGCCGGCAGGAACCGAATTTGGTGCTTCTGCTGAACTCGGTGCTGGATGGAGTGGAAATGTCGGAGGACAGGATCGTGAAGGCTCTGGCGACACGGGCCATGACGGAGGAATCCTTTGCGATCACAGCCCGCATTTTTGTCGATTGCACGGGGGATGGACGCTTGGGGGCGGAAGCAGGGGCGGATTTCCGCCGGGGGCGGGAGGGCCGCGCCGAATTCGGCGAGTCGCTTGCCCGGCCCGGGGCGGACAATTGCTCTCTCGGCTCGAGTCTGCTGTTCCAAGCCCGCAAGCATGATGTTCCGATGCCTTTTGTCGCGCCAAAATGGGCGAGGAAGATCTCTCCGGAGGATGTTGCCAACGGACGACTGCATTTCCAGCCGGACGATCCCGCGGAAGGTCTCGATTATGGATTTTGGTGGCTGGAATGGGGCGGGCATCTGGATACCATTGCCGACAACGAGGTGATCCGCGACGAGGTGGCCGCGATTCTCTTCGGCGTGTGGGATCTCATCAAGAACAGCGGCTTCTATCCGGGGTCGGAGTTTTGGGCGCTTGAGTGGTTCGGGTTTCTCCCCGGCAAGCGGGAGAGCCGCCGCTTTCTGGGACGGAAGATCCTGACCGGGAATGATGTCATGGAATCCCGGCCGCACGCGGATGCGATCGCCTATGGCGGATGGTATGTCGATACCCACCCGCCAAAGGGAATGGATTCGCCCGAGGAGCCTCCTTGTGTGCAGCACTGGGTGCCGTACCTGTTTGATATTCCGCTCGGATGTTGTGTCTCGAGGAATGTTCCCAACCTGATGTTTGCCGGACGCAATATCAGCGCGACCCACATTGCTTTCGCTTCGACGCGCGTCATGGCGACCTGTGCCAGCATGGGGCAGGCGGTCGGGATTGCCGCGGTGCATGCGCTTGGACTGGGAATCGATCCGGTGGAGCTTTGTGACGATCCTGCCGCGATTTCCGCCATCCAGCAGGAGATCTTGCGCGAGGATGGGTATTTGATCGGGATTGGCAATGCGGACCCGGCCGATCTCGCCCGGTTTGCCACTGTCTCGGCGTCAAGCGAACTGCCGGAGGCCCGCGCCATCAATATCCTGAGCGGATTCACCCGCTCAGTGCACGGCAAAGGCGGGGCGGTGGCGGTTCGTGCGGTGCCTGGCACGCATCGTTGGATGAGCGATGCCGCCGGGGGACTGCCGGCATGGATCCAGCTTGAGTGGGCGGAACCGGTCACGTTTGCCGGAATCCGGATTGTTTTCGATACCGGGCTGCACAGGCCTCTCACTCTCTCGATGTCGGAGGAGGCCATCGCCAGGATGTGCTGGGGACGGCCCCAACCGGAAACTGTCTGCGACTACCGGATCGAGACCTTCGATGAAAACGGATGTCCGCATCTCCTCACAAGGGTTTCGGGCAATTATCTCCGTCTTGTGACCCATTGCCCGGCCGCACCTGTCACGACACGGCGACTGCGCATCGTTGTCGAAAAAACCAATGGTGTTCCGGAAGCCAGAATCCTGGAGGTGCGTGTGGAAAAAGAGAGGGCGGAAGGCCGCTGAGCCTCTCCCCGTCCTTGGACCGGAGGAGGGGACGATGCCAATTGACAACGCAAGCCGGGCCGACAAAATGTGCGGATCTATGATTGTGAGATCCTGCTCAGGCCTCTCTCCGGGTGGACTTCCGGGCCGGACCGGTTTGCTCCGGCGGAATTTCTCCTCTCCGGGAGCAAGGGGCGGAAAAGAACGGGGTGCGGATGGAAAACCGGTGGAATGAAAAAGATTTCTCCCGCCAAAAAGACTTCCCGGAAAAAGCGCTCTTCCGGCAGGAGGACGGTCCCGGCGAAAGGGGAAATCCGACCGCGCGTCACTTTGCGCGATATTGCCGGGAAACTCGGCGTCTCCCGCATGACAGTTTCACTCGCCCTTCGCGAGAATCCCCGCATTCCCAAGAAAACCCGCCTGAAGGTGCTGGCCGCAGCCCGCAAACTGGGATTTTACCCGGACTATAAAATTTCGCGCTTGATGTCGGAGTTGTCGCATTTGCGAAGCACGCATGCTTTCCGGGGAGAGATTGCTTTCCTGACGAGCTGGCAGACCGAATTCGGATGGAGGGAGTCCCCCTATTTCTCCAAGTGTCGCGAGGGAGCCGAACAGCGGGCATCGGAACTCGGTTACAGCCTCAATGATTATTGGACGCGGGATCCGCAATTTCTCCGCAAGAAGCTTTCGGGAGTGCTTCGTGCACGCGGAGTGCTGGGAATCGTCATTTCTCCTCTCGGGGCACCTCTGAGTCCCGAACAAATCCAGAGCCCGGATATCGGGCTGGATGTGGACTGGAGCCGCTATTCTGTCATCCAGATCGATTCCACCATAAGCAGGCCCCAAGTGAACATTGTCCGGCACAACCATTTCCATGGGATGTTCCACTCCCTTCAGCAACTCGAAGGGCTCGGATACCGCCGCATCGGTTTTGCCATTGTCCAATCCGGCGATCTGCTCACCTCCCGTCTTTGGACGGCGGCCTACCTGTACTGGCTCGCCGAACGCAGCTTCCAAGAGGATTTGCCCAGATTTGTCTATCCCTATGGAGCCCTGCCCGAAGCCGCGTTCCGCGAGTGGATCCGCGATCACGACATCGATGCGGTTATTGCCATGGAAGGGGAACCCCATCCGGTCCTGGCGCGTGTCCAAAAAAGTCTTTCCCGGCATGTGGGATTCAGTGTGCTGGACCATCCCGGCGGGGAATCTCCTTTTTCCGGCATAAGGCAAAATGCAACGGAGATCGGACAGGTCGCGGTGGATCAGCTTGTCCATGCGATCAATCACGATATCAAAGGTGTGCCCCTCCACCCGGCACAGACGCTCATCCAGGGCACCTGGCACCCGGGGACCACCGCCCGGAAAATCCGGGGGCTCCGACGTCCCTGATCTCCTCCGGCGACCGCCTGTTCCTCGGGCGGATACAGGAAGATCGTTCGTGTCGGAAAAGGGGCTGCCGCTGCATTGGTTTACGTAAACTATTTTCCATGGAAACCGGCGTTGAGTGCATGGCCTGGAAATGAGATTTTTTCAGTATCTGACATGTCTCTGGTATCCATTCTTTTTCCTCATCCCGCCCGCCCGCTTTTTTTTCTGCAAGGGGTATCGTCGAGTTACATTTTCGGAGTGCATCCGGCCGGGTACCTTTGTCATTTGCACTGGGGGGAAAAGATCGCTCCGGACATGTCTCCGGAGACCCTTCTCGACCGCGAGCCCGTTGCGTTCAGTCCCGAGTACAAAAGCGACGCTGAAAAAGCCGGGTTGGATGTTCTGCGTTACGAGTATCCCACGGCGAACACCGGTGATTTCCGAACGCCCGCCGTTGATGTGTGCCATGCGGATGGAACCAACGGATTGCGCCTGCTTTACCACAGCCACCGTGTCCTTTCCGGAAAACCCAGGCTGGCCGGACTTCCCGCGACCTACGTCGAGAGCGGAGAGGAAGCCCGGACGCTGGAAGTGGAATTGCACGATGTCCGGGATGGAATTTCGGTCGTGTTGTCCTACACGGTCTTTGAGAGCCGGAACGTGATCGCAAGGTCGGCGAAAATCCGGAATGACGGACAGGCACCGGCCGTTCTCCTGCGGGCGTTCAGTGCGTCGCTGGATATCGGGGGAAGCGCCTTCGAGATGATCCATCTGCCGGGTGCCTGGGGGAGGGAGAGGTGGATCGAGAGACATCCGTTGCACTCCGGAACGCAATATGTCGGTTCCCGGCGCGGTGCGAGCAGTCATCAACACAATCCGTTTTTTGCACTTGTCGATCCTGAAACAAACGAGACGCAGGGGGAGGCACGCGGTTTCAGCCTTGTCTACAGCGGAAACCACATCGGCGGTGCCGAGGTGGACCAGCTTTTTCATACGCGGGCCATCTCGGGGATCCACCCCGACGGATTTTCCTGGCATTTGGAACCGGGCGGGGAATTCCAAACTCCGGAGGTTGTGCTGGCATTTTCTGCTGAAGGTTTGGGGGAACTCTCCGCACAATATCACAGCCTGTACCGCGAGCGTCTTGTGCGCGGCAAGTGGCGCGACAGGGAGAGACCGGTTTTGCTCAACAACTGGGAAGCCACCTATTTCGATCTGACTCCCGGCAAACTCCTCGGAATTGCAAGGACAGCCGCCGAACTCGGCGTCGAGCTGTTCGTTCTGGATGACGGATGGTTCGGCCGGCGGAACAACGATACCTCATCGCTGGGAGACTGGACTCCGGACTTGGAAAAACTTCCGGAGGGACTTGCCGGTTTGGGTTCGCGCATCAAAGGTCTCGGACTGGATTTTGGATTGTGGCTTGAGCCGGAGATGGTTTCCCGCGACAGCGAGCTTTACCGGAAACATCCCGATTGGTGTCTGCACATACCGGGGCGGGACCGCACCGAAGGCCGCAACCAGCTTGTCCTGGACTTTTCGCGGGAGGAGGTTGTCCAGAGTATCGCTATCCAACTGGAGAAGATCCTGTCGGAGAATCCAATCGGCTATGTGAAGTGGGATATGAACCGCCACCTGACGGAAGTGGGATCGGCGGCTCTCCCTGTCGAACGCCAGGGTGAAGTCTTCCACAGGCACATTCTCGGTGTTTATCGCCTCATGGAGCACATCACCCAAAAATTTCCGGAAGTCCTTTTCGAGAGCTGCTCGGGCGGGGGCGGGCGCTACGACCCTGGAATTCTCCATTACATGCCGCAGACATGGTGCTCGGACAATACCGATGCCATTGCCCGTCTGAAGATCCAATATGGAACCTCTTTGGTTTATCCGCCCTGTTCCATGTGTGCGCATATTTCCGCGGTTCCCAACCATCAGAATGCCCGTACGACACCCATGCGGACACGCGGACATGTGGCGCTTGCAGGGCAATTCGGATTCGAACTGGATCCATCCATCCTCCCGCCGGAAGATCTGGCGGAAGCGGGGAGGCTGACCGCTCTGGCAAAGCAGACCCGCCATCTTTTGCGATACGGAAATTTTCACCGTCTTTCGGACCCCTTTTCCAACGACTTCACAGCCTGGATGCTGGTTGCGGCAGATCAAGGCGAAGCCCTTGTCACTGCGGTGCTTTCCTTTGCCGATATCAACCGTCCCCTGCCCCGTTTGAAATTGCGGGGGCTCGATCCTGACGCGAAGTACCATTGCGTTTACGGTCCTGCGGGGGAATGGCCCGGCGATGTGCTTGCCGGGATTGGCCTTCCGGTTGCCCTTTCGAAGGATTTTGAAAGCCTGATCTGGCATCTTAAGCGAAGTTGAAAAGAGGGGAGTTTCCGCGGTTGATCCGGCGATGGAACCGCCCGTTGGAATACTCCTCCTGTTTTCGAAGCTGCTTTTGGTGCCTTTGCGATGAACGAAACCAAAAAAATCGAACCCCGACTTTATGACACCCCGCACCCATTCACCTGCCAAACCGATTTCGGTTCAACTCTACACCCTGCGCGAAGCGGCCTCGACCGATTTTCCCGATGTCCTCCGCCGTGTGGCCGTCATGGGCTACAAAGGAGTCGAACCGGCGGGATTCTTCAATTTCCAGCCAGTGGAATTCCGGAAGTATGTGGACGACCTTGGTTTGGTCGTCAGCTCCACGCACAGTCCGTGGGCCCGGCCGGACACTCTGAATCAGGTGATCGAAATCAGCGGGATTCTTGGAACGGAATTCGTCACGGCAGGATTCGGCGCCGCGGATTTCAAAGATTTGGACTCCATCAAACGCACGGCGGAAATCACCGCCGCAATGAACAGTACACTTGCCAGGGCCGGCCGGACATTGGTTGTCCACAATCATGCGTGGGAGTTTGAATTTCTGGATGGCAGGCTCAAATATGAAATTTTTGGCGAGCTGTGTCCGGAGGTGAAGTTCGAGCTCGATACCTATTGGGCTTCGAACTTCGGGGCCAACGACTCTGCCGGAATGATGCGCCGTTTTGCTTCGCGTGCACCGTTGCTGCACATCAAGGACGGTCCTCTGGCAGCTCCGCAGTCCCGGTACAATTCCGAAACCGACACGCTCGAAGTTGTGCCCGGAACGGACACGGCCAATGTTGCCGTGGGAAGCGGGAAGATCAATGTCCGCGAGATCCTTGCCGCGATGGATCCCGCAGTCACCCGGTGGCTGGTCGTCGAACTCGACACCTGCAAAACCGATATGTTTGAAGCCGTGGAGCAAAGCTACCGGTTCCTCACGGAAAACGGCCTCGCAACAGGGAACCGATAGTCTTTTCATGAACCACTTCTCCTCGCCAAAACTCGGTATCGGCATCATCGGATGCGGGAATATTTTTCCTGCCTATGCGAAAGGTTGTGCGATGTTCCGTGCCCTCGATCTCAAAGCCTGCGCGGATATTCTCCCCGGGGCCGCACGCCTGTGCGCCGAAGAATTCCACCTTGCCGCCATGACAGTGGACGAATTGCTGGACGATCCCTCCATCGGCCTGGTCGTGAATCTCACGATCCCCTCCGTCCATGCGGAAACCAGCATGAGAATCTTGGAGTCCGGGAAGCACGTTTACAGCGAAAAGCCGCTGGCGGTGCAACTGTCCGAAGGGAAGGCTGTCTGCGATCTGGCCCGGAACAAAGGGCTGCGCGTCGGCTGCGCACCGGACACCTTTCTTGGAGCGGGTCTCCAGACCTCCAGGAAACTCATCGAGGATGGATGGATCGGACGCCCGGTGGGAGGGACCGCATTCCTGATGTCGTTGGGGCCGGAAAGCTGGCATCCGAATCCTGCATTTTTTTACAAGCGCGGGGCCGGACCGATGTTCGACATGGGGCCGTATTTCATCACCGCCCTGGTCCACCTGCTCGGTCCGGTGGTCAGCGTTACTGCGGTGACTGCCAAAACGCATGACGAACGGCTTGCAACTTGCAAGGAACGCTTCGGCGAGAGGCTGCCGGTGGAAGTTCCCACCTACAACAGCGGAATCCTGGTTTTTGAAAATGGGGCCGTCGTCACGGTCAATATCAGTTTCGATGTTCCCGGTCACAAGCATTCTCCGATCGAGATCTACGGAACCGGGGGCAGTCTCAGTGTGCCCGATCCGAACACGTTTGACGGACCGGTCGAGCTTTGCCGTTCCGGAGAGAAGGCCTGGACGGTCATGCCCTGTGCTTTCGGATACCGGGAGAATTCCCGTGGGATCGGAGTTGCCGATATGGCCCACGCCATCCACTCTTCGAGGCCGCACCGTTGTGACGCCATGCTGGCGTTGCACGTGCTTGAGGTGATGACGGCTTTTGAAAAGTCCAGCACATCCGGCCACAAGGTGGAAATCGAAAACCGGTGTGTCCAGCCGGCCTTGTTTCCGCTCGACATGGTTCCCGGTCTTCTTGACGGCTGAACCGGTCTTTTTCGAGAAAGGGGGACTTCCCGGAGGAGGATGCCGGAAATTGAGCGAAGCAACGGCAGCGCCGTCCACAGTGTGCCCGGCATGGGCATGAACAAGTGCCCCGATCCCGGGGATCCGGGCCCTGTCAGGCGGCGTCTTTTTCCTGCTTCTTGCGGATGATCGGGGAGCGTTTGCCTTCGACGACGGCACGGTTGATCGTGATCTCCGCGATGTCATCGCGGCCGGGAGCTTCGAACATGATGTCGAGCATGATCCGTTCGAGCATGGCGCGGAGGGCGCGGGCTCCGGTGCCTTTTTTGACCGCTTCCGCGGCCAGGGCGCGGAGGGCGTCTTTGGTCATGTTGAGGCCGACCCCGTCCATTCCGAGAAGCTTGGTGTATTGCTTGACCATGGCATTCTTCGGCTCGGTGAGGATCGTGACGAGCTGGTCCTCGGTGAGTTCGTCGAGGGTGGTGGCAACGGGCAGGCGTCCGATGAATTCGGGGATAAGCCCGAAGCTGAGGAGATCCTCGGGTTCGACTTTCTTCAGGGTTTCCTTGTTGAGAAGATCCTCGGAGACATCCGCGCGGGTGTGGAATCCCATCGAGCGTCCGCCGATCCGGCGGTGAATGATCTTGTCGAGTCCGACAAAGGCTCCGCCGCAGATGAAGAGGATTTTTTCGGTGTTGATCTGGATGTATTCCTGGTGGGGGTGCTTCCGGCCGCCCTGCGGGGGGACGTTGCAGACCGTTCCTTCGAGCATTTTGAGGAGGGCCTGCTGGACGCCCTCACCGGAGACGTCGCGGGTGATGCTGACATTGTCGGTCTTGCGACCGATCTTGTCGATTTCGTCGATGTAGACGATGCCCATTTCGCAGCGTTTGACGTCGTAGTCGGCATTCTGGAGCAGGCGCAGGACGATGTTCTCGACATCTTCACCAACATAGCCGGCTTCGGTGATCGAGGTGGCATCGGCGATGCAGAAGGGGACGTCGAGAAGTTTGGCGAGGGTGCGGGCGAGAAGCGTCTTGCCCGAGCCGGTGGGGCCGATGAGCAGGATGTTGCTCTTCTCGATTTCGACCTCGGCAAGAGGGTCGAGACCGACCGAGGAAGGGGATTCCTGGAGCAGGCGCTTGTAATGGTTATGGACCGCGACGGCGAGGACCTTCTTCGCCTGGTCCTGGCCGATCACATGCTGGTCGAGCTGGCTCTTGATTTCCGCCGGCTTGGGAACCCGGATGGCACTCTTTGCCTTCTTGTTCTCTTCCTTGAATTCCTTGTCCAGAATCCCTTTGCAGACGGTGATGCAACTGTCGCAGATGTAGACTCCCGGGCCCGCGATGAGTTTGCGGACCTCCGCATGGCTTTTGCCACAGAAGGAGCACATGGTCAGATTGTTTGAGCGGGCCATGCGGAAGCGTTCTATTCGGCCGGTTTCTCGGGTTCCTTGACTTCCTTGCGGGAGGAGACGACTTCGTCCACGAGGCCGTAGGCTTTGGCCTCTTCGGCGGTCATGTAATAATCCCGGTCGGCATCCTTCTCGACCTGCTCCACGGGCTTCCCGGTGTGGAGGGAGAGAATGCCATTGAGGCGCTTCTTGAGTTTGAACATGAACTCGACCTGGCGTTCCACATCACTCGCCTGTCCCTGGGCTCCGCCGGAGACCTGGTGGATCATGATGTCGGAATTCGGCAGGGCGTAGCGTTTGCCCTTGGTTCCGGCGCAGAGGAGGACGGCTCCCATGCTGGCGGCGATGCCCATGCAGTAGGTGTTCACGTCGCATGTGACGAACTGCATGGTGTCGTAGATCGCGAGCCCGGCGGTGACCGATCCCCCCGGGGAGTTGATGTAGATGTTGATGTCTTTCTTGCCGTCTTCCATCTGGAGGAAGAGGAGCTGGGCGATGACCAGGTTGGCGACATGGTCGTCAATCGGCGTGCCGATGAAGATGATGCGGTCTTTGAGGAGCCGCGAATAAATGTCGTAACTGCGCTCTCCGCGCCCGGTCTGTTCAACAACGATGGGAACCAACATAGAATGGAATATCAGGCTGTGGCTGCGGGGGTTCCCGCCGCCGGTTCGCGAACGGTAACATTGGAAGCGATCAAATCAAGTGCCTTGCCCATGAGAATCTGTTCGCGGATCGGGCCGAAGCCCTCGCGGGCCTGCAGATCCTTGACGAGTTTCTTCACCGGGATTTCGTAGCGGCGGGACATCTCGGAGACGGCCATGAGCATGTCGGTCTCGGTGACTTCGAGTTTTTCCTTCTCCGCGACGCGCAGGAGGAGGAAGTTGCCGCGCACGCGGTCGATGGCGCTCTGTTGGGCGATGCCGATGAGTTCGTCCTGGTGGGACCGCAATTCGTCGTCGCTGACGCCGCGGACCTGGTTTTCCTGGACGATTTCGCGGAGGATGCCGGAGACTTCGCGCTGGACCGCCTGTTCGGGGAGTTCGCACTGGACCGAGGCGAGGAGTTGTTTGAGTGCGGCGTTGCGTTTGCCGTTTTCGAATTGGGAGTCGGCGAGTTTTTCGAGGTGGGTGCGGATTTCCCCGCGGAGCGTCTCCAGAGTTTTCCCGGCCTCGATTTTTTCGGCGAGGGAATCGTCCAGCGGCGGGAGTTGCTTGACGTTGATGCCGTGGAGGGTGGTGGAATAGGTGACCTTCGAGCCGCGGAGGTCTTCCAGCGGGAAGTCCGCGGGGACGTCCAGGGTGAAGGTGCGTTCCTCGTTGAGGGTCATGCCTTCGGCGGCCTTGGCGAAGCCGGGGATGAGGGTGCCTTCGTCCATGAAGATCCAGGCATTTCTGCGGCCCTGCAACTGGGCGGGAGCCTTGGGGAGGGCTTCGGAGAGCAATTGGTCGCCGGTTTTGCCCTCGTAGGTCATCACGGCATAGTCGCCCATGGCGAGCGGGCGGCCTTCGACGGTTTCAAACGTGGCGTGGGGTTCGCGGAATTGTTCCAGCCACTTCTCGACATCGGCGTCGGCGACCGGGCGTTTGGCCACTTCGACCGTGAGAGCGGAGTAGTCGGGCAGTTCGAACTCGGGGGCCGTGACGACGCTGGCGCGGTAGCGCATGATCTTGTCGGCTCCGATCTGCACGTCTTCGACTTTTGCGACCGTGAGCACCCGGAGGTTCTTCTGTTTGATCGCGTCGTTGATGCTCTCGCGGAGGAGTTTCTTTTCCAGTTCCTCCCGGATGTCCTTGGCGAACCGCGAATCGATGAGCGATTGGGGAGCCTTGCCGGGGCGGTAGCCGGGGATGCGGGCGTGGCGTTGGAAATCTTTGGCAACGGACTGCCATTCACGGGTCACCTGGTCGGCGGGGAGTTCGACTTGCAGGTTGACGATACAATTGGGTTGTGGGTCACAAACGACATTCATGGGCAAACGGTGATAAGAGCACAGGAATTCGTGCCGGGCAATGGAGAACCGACTTCAATACTCAAACAGATGGCTTTTTTTCTGTTTTTGCCCTGAAAACCGAAGAGAACGCGGAATGGAATCAGATCCAGCAGAAGGTTCAGCCGCAGATGAACAAGATTTTCACAGATTGAGGGATGGACAACAGGAGGGGGCATGCAGGGACGCGGAGTTTGGGGAGGAAAAGATCTGGTTTGGGGACGGGATTCAGGGACAGGGGAGCGTGATAGATGCCTGGTGGTGTGTGGGGGAGGCTTTCCAGCGGGGGCGCTGGAAAGAACGCCCGGGGGCGGGCGTGGTCCCCGGATCTTTGTGGGGGGACGGACTGGGAGAATCTTCTTTCCGCAGAAAAGCAAAAAGGACGCGGATTTCTCCGCGTCCTTTTTGTTTTTCGGGTGGGGAAAGGCTCAGGGTTGACGGCGGCGACGGAAGACCATCGCGGTTGTCAAGGCTCCGGTCAGCAGCGCCCACGTGGCGGGTTCGGGGACGACTGTTCCTGTTGCCTGCAACAACGTGTTTGACAGGCCGGAGGGATCGGGGTTGGAGGAGGGCAGGTTGCCGGTGTTGTCGATGGTGTAGGCATTGATGTTCAAAGTGGCGGAGTCACTGCCTCCCGTGTTCCATGCGGAATCCGAATTGAATTGCGTGGCGTTGGTCGAGGTGTAGAAACCAAACTTGTCTCCCGTGGTCAATGTTGTTGATGCTGTTGTCAGTGTGGGGAACCAGTAAAGTGCAAAAGCCACGTTGTACGGGACATCAGGCGTTCCGATGGTAAATGAGGGAGAATCAAAAAAGACACCCGCGGTGCCAAATCCGGAAAAATCTCCGCGCCATGCGATGTAATCGGAGCCGAAATCTCCAATGCTGGTTGTCCAAGTATCCTCGGGAGTGTCGAATGTGCCACTTGCATCTTTGTCTACCACCAAAATTGCCAGCGCATTGGTCCCGACTGCGGCCCCCAAAGCATCTCGCACCTCATCAAGGCCAAGAAAAAGAACTGCGGCGTGAGATGTGGAAATAACAGGCAGGCATAGGAATCCAATTGACAGCAAAGCGATTGCCAAGACAGGGCGCGTTTTTTTCATGAGAGATTTGTTAAGCTAAAAATGTATTTAATAGAGAAAGTTGGCGTTATTCAAGGTAGGGAGGAACCGTTGCAACCACAACTTCGGAAGGTGTTGCAGAAGCCTTTTTTCGAATCACATAGGCATTTCCAGGCTCAAAAACAACATCGTTATCTCTCACTGTAGATCCGCCTCCACCAATTTTTCTCCAACCGACCGGGGAACCTGTATAGTAATAATAACCGACAGTTGCCGCCTTATTTTTCTTTACCTCAGCGTTGTTATAAACGAGCAATTCATCGGCGCGCGAGCCATGCGATGAGGAGCCCTCAAATGCTCCGCTTTGAAAGAGATTCGATTGAGCCAAGGTCATCGGCGCGGAAACAGTAAAGGCGATTTGGTTGTCCTGTTTGACGTTTGCCAGTTTGGTGGCGAGTTTGAATGTGCTGGCTGCCATCTGCACATTGCCGATGAGTGTGAATGAATTGGCGACTGCTGTATTCTGTCGGTAGATGATAAATGCCCCAACGGGAATGACGTCGTCATTACGGACAGTAGATCCCCCACCTCCAATTTTTCTCCATCCCGGTGACGTTCCGGTAAAATAGTAATAACCCTGCGAGGCGGCAAAATTAATTCCGGTATTTGTTCCCGAGTAAAGAAGGATTTCCGTTGGCCGGGTTCCATGAACAGATGCCCCCGAAACGCCCAAGCCATCAGGCCAGACGGAGCCGAAAGTCCAGTAGGGGATGATGGAAACGAGATCGTTTTGTTGGAGGGCAGCGAGGGAGTCGGTGCCGAGGTCGAGGGTGAAGGAATTACTGGTATTGGCCGAGATCTTGAAGTAGCGCCCTTCCAAGGAGCCGGTGGTAATGAGGGCGTAGTAGGTATTTGGCTGGGTGCCAGAGGCATAGACAAACTGGCTCGCTGTCCATGCGGGGGAGCCGCTGACAGTAATGACATTTCCCCCCGTGACCGAGGAAACTGCCCCTTCGTAAGCCGGAGGACGGTGGAGCGGAAGCGAAATCATCGTATCCGAGAGGCCGAGAGGCTGGTAGGTAATCGCTCCCACGGGATCCGTAGTGGCATTTTGCGCGACAGCTGAGTGGCCGAGAGCGACGGCCAGGAGAAGAGGGAGGAATTTTCTCATAGGGAGCTTTATGTCTGACTTCTGACAGGTTTGCACCGCCGCCGGGGGGGAAGCAAGAAAAAATTCGTTGGAAGGGCAATGTGTTGGGATTCAGGCTTTTGAAGCTGAATTTCGCAGAGGAACCACTCAATTCCACTAAAAGGCACTCATTGACAGGGTGTTGCGACTCCCGGAGCACGTGGCGGGACGGGGGGACTTGTAGAAGCGACATCCTGCCGCTTCCACGGGTTATGATTGGGGGGCCGGGGGCAAAAGGAAAGGGGGGTGCATTCCGGAATTGATTTTTCCTGCGGGGGGAAGAGATTCGGCGGAATGCACGATCCGCGTTGTGACAAGTTGGCCGATGTTTTGACCCGTCATTCCACCAAGCTCGAAAAGGGCGAGAACGTTCTCATTGAGGTGTTTGACGCGCCGGATGAGATGGCGGTGTCCCTGATCCGGGCGGTGCGGGCTGCGGGGGCGGTGCCGTTTGTGAATGTGCATCATTCCCGGATAGCCCGGGAGCTTTCCCTCGGGGCCACGGAGGCGCAGATGGCGGTCTCGAGCGGGGTCGAGCTTTTGCGGATGAAGAAGATGCAGGCCTACATCGCGGTGCGGGGGAGCCACAACATCACGGAGATGTCGGATGTGCCGGATGAGAAGATGCGGTTGATCACGGGGAAGATGCGGCCGGTGATGGATTGGCGGATCAACAAGACGAAGTGGGTGGTGCTCCGGTGGCCGACCCCGGCGATGGCGCAGCAGGCGCAGATGAGCACTCCTGCCTTCGAGGATTTTTTCTTCCGTGTCTGCACGCTCGATTACTCGCGGATGACCCCCGGGATGAACGCGCTCAAGGCGCTGATGGACCGGACCGACCGGGTTCACCTGAAAGGGCCCGGAACGGATCTGCGGTTTTCGATCAAGGGAATCGGCTCGGTGACCTGCGGGGGCGACCGCAACATCCCGGACGGCGAGGTGTTTTCCTGTCCGGTGAAGACCAGCGTGGAGGGGCATGTGTCCTTCAACGTGCCGAGCATCTATCAGGGCCAGGCGTTCGACAGTGTGCGGCTGGAGTTTTCCAGGGGCCGCATCGTCAATGCCACGGGAAACAACACGCCCGCCCTCAACAAGATCCTCGACAGTGATGCCGGGGCACGGTTCATCGGGGAATTCAGCCTGGGGTTCAACCCCCACATTCTCCACCCGATGCGGGACATCCTGTTCGACGAGAAGATTGCGGGGTCGTTCCATTTCACTCCCGGGCAGGCCTACAAGATTGCGGGGAATGGAAACACGAGCCGGATCCACTGGGACATGGTGTGCATCCAGCGTCCGGATTACGGCGGGGGAGAGGTGTGGTTCGACGGGAAGCTGATCCGCCGGGACGGGCTCTTCACGGTGCCGGCGCTCAAGAAATTGAATCCCGACCATCTTCTCGGCAGGCGGGCGTGATATGTTGACATCCTCGATCATGAATCCGCTTGAGGGGCGGATGGGCTACAAATTCCGCAACGCCCTGTTGCTGGCCGAGGCGCTCACGCATCCGAGCATTTCGCTGGAGAGAAAGGACTATCCGTTCGACAACCAGCGGCTGGAATTTCTCGGCGATGCGGTGATCCAGGTGGTGGTGACCGAGCATTTGTTCCGGATGTTTCCCGACTTCAGCGAGGGGCGGATGACGAAGTTGCGGACGCGGATTGTTTCCCGCATGGCGCTGCGCGAGCGGGCACTGGCGTTGGATCTGGGGAGTTTTCTGATGATGGGACGCGGGGAAGAGGCGAGTGGCGGGCGCGAGCGGGCGTCCACGCTGGCCGATGCCTTCGAGTCCGTGGTCGGGGCGATCTACCTGGACGGTGGATTCGAGGCCTCGAGGATTTTCCTGCTCCGGCAGATGGAGGAGGTTTTCGCCGATCTCGCCAGCCAGCCGGAAGAGATCAACCCGAAAGGGTTTCTTCAGGAGATGCTGCAATCCATCGCCCCCAATGCCCCGGAATACGAACTTCTCTCCCAGACCGGTCCCGAGCATTCCAAGCGCTTCGTCTGTCGCGTGGTCTGGAACGGCCAGGAACTCGGGCGGGGGGAGGGACTCAGCAAAAAAGAAGCCCAAGTGGCCGCGGCGGTGAGCGCCCTCGACCAACGGCCCTGGGAAAAACGCCGCAAGACATCATGATTTATCAACTCTCACTTCAAGCGACCGGCCTCGCGGCGGGGATTTTTCTCATCATCAGCCACGCCTATGCGTTGGTTTTTCCGGGGCCGTTCTCCGCGTGGGCGAAGGGATTTCCGCGTTGCCGGGTGGCGGGGACGATTCTGCTGGCGGTTGCCGCGGTCTGGAGTTTCCTGCTCGTCCGCTCGATTGATCTGGGGGAATTTTCCCCGCTGCGGAATGTCATGCTGCTGGCGATCGTGGCGGGTTCGATTCTCTCCTGGATTTATGTGCCGGAGTTTCTGGCGGTCCGGGCACTGGGGATGCTGTTGCTGCTGGCCGCGGAGCCATTGCTGGAGTCCGCGATGCTGCGGAACGAAGACTCGCGGCGGCTGTTGGTGATTCTTTCCTATGTCTGGGTGATTGCGGGGCTCTTTCTTGTCGGGATGCCCTACCTTCTCCGGGATGCGTTCCAGTGGGTCACTGCCAACCCGCTCCGTCTCAAGGCCGGTGCGCTGGCCGGTGTCGCGTGGGGGATTGCGCTTGTGGTGTGCGCCGTGATTCTTTGGTAGGAGGGCTCTTTCAGCCGTCCTGCATCGAAAAGGCCAGGGCGAGGAGGGAATCGGGAGAGTGCCCCGCGGCCCGCAATTCGCGGATGCCCAGGCCGGCCGAGCGTTTGGCGAGGCGTTTTCCGGAGGCGTCCCGCACGAGCGGGCAGTGGAACCAGTGGGGAGGGGATTGGCCGAGAGCTTCGTGGAGGAGGATTTGCCGGGCGGTGGAGGTGAGGAGATCGGCACCGCGGACGACCTCGGTGATCCCGGCATCGTCGACGACCACGGCGAGTTCATAGGCGGGGATGTCGTCGCGGTTCCAGACGAGGAAGTCTCCGAAGTCGTGCAGGGCGGTCTTTTCGACGAATCCGAAATGGCCGTCTTCAAAGGAAATCCGGCGGTTGTCCGGGACCCGGAATCTCCAGTTGATGCCGGCGGGGGTTTCGTGTTTCCGGGCTTCGGCGGGATCGCGTCGCCAGGCGACGGGGAAAACCGGTTCCTCCTCGTGAGGGGCGAGAGTGGCGGTGTCCTTGCGCGATCGAGGGCAGGGGTAGATCCAGCCACCGTCGCGGAGTCTGCGCCAGGCGTCGAGGTAGTGTTCGCGGCGGCGGCTTTGGAAGATCGGGGCGCCGTGCCAGTCGATGCCCAGCCAGCGGAGGTCTTCGATGGCGGCCTGCACGTATTCCTCCCGGCAGCGGCGGGGGTCGAGATCCTCGATGCGGAGGAGGACCCGGCCACCGGCCTCGCGGGTGCGCCGGAAGGCGGTCCAAAAGGTGGCGGCGTGGCCGAGGTGCAGGAACCCGGTGGGGGTCGGGGCGATGCGGCCTGTGCAGGTCACTCCCGGCGGATGGCGGGAGACTTCGGGCCTTCTTCCGGCTCGCTCCGCCAGTTGGAAAAAATTTCCTGGTCCTCGAAAAATTCCTGGAGATCAAGGGCGTGGCCGGGTTTTTCCAGGAGGCCTTTGTCCGCATATTCCGGCTGGCAATCCAGGCAATAGGCGGCGAGTTCCCCGCAGATCCAGCGGCTGTCGCGGTTGAGCAGGCGTCCGACAAAGTGGTCCGGGCTTTCGCGGAAGTGGGACAGGAGCCAGCGGCGGAGGAAGCTGCCTTCGAGCATCTGTGCGGCGACGAGGAGCGAGTCGTATTTTGTGCCGGTCTGGGCGAGAGCGGTTTCGGCAATCCGTTGTCCGACAGACGGGGTGCATTTTCTCGGTTTGCGGAAAAAAATCTGGGTCTTCGGGTCGTCGAAATACCCGGCGAGCGGGGATTGGACGACGCCTTTCCCGGCCAGCACTTCGACGCAGGAGTTTTCCCCGGTGACGACCAGCGTGTGGGCGACATGGATGTCCCCCAGCCGGGACCAATTGGAAAAATGGGCGATGCCGCGCGAGAGCTGCGACGAGCCGGTGTGCGTGAACCCGATGTAGCCGGGCCTGTAGTTTTCCCCGAACTCCGGAGCGACTGATTGAACGCAGAGCCGCGGGCGGGAGAGGCGGCTGGTATCCAGACGTTTCATGCGCTCAGGCTAGCCGGGGAGGCGGAAGGAAGGGAAGCCGGAAAACCGGTGGTTCCTAGCCGCCCGCGATGGCGGGAACGATGCTGATTTCATCGCCGGCTTTGACGGTGGTGGCCTTTTCCTCCAGGAAGCGGATGTCTTCGTCGTTGACGAAAATATTTACGAACCGGCGGACATTGCCCTGCTCGTCGCAGATGCGTTCGAAGAGGCCGGGGTGGGCCTTGTCGAGGTTGGTCAGGATTTCTCCGATGGTGGTTCCTTCGGCGGGAACCACTTCCTGCTCGTTGGTGAGCTTGCGGAGCGGTGCGGGAATGCGGACTTGGACGGACATGATTTTTTTGATGGATGGTTATTTGGTTGTGACGGCGGCGTCGTTGGCAATGAGAGCCTCGAATTCGCGGAGGCTGGGATTGATGAGGCGGGGCTCGCCGCAGCGTCCCTGGATGGCTTCCTGTGTCTTGAGACCGTGGCCGGTGATGCAGAGCACGATGCTCTCGTTGCGCGGGATTTTTCCGGACTCGATCAACTTTTTGGCGCAGGCCACGGTGACTCCGCCGGCGGTTTCGGCAAAAATGCCCGCATATTCGGCCAGGAGGCGGATGCCCTCGACGACTTCGTCATCGGTGCAATCCTCGGCGCTGCCGCCGGTCTCCTGCATGCTGCGGAGCGCGTAGTAGCCGTCGGCGGGGGTGCCGATGGCCAGCGACTTCACGATGGTCTGCGGGTTGGGAACCGGCTTGACGATGTCCGTGGCTTTTTTCTGTGCGGCGGCGATTGGCGAGCAGCCGGTGGCCTGGGCGCCGTGGACGGAGAACGGTGTTTCCTCCAGAATTCCCACGCGGATGAACTCCTTGTAAGCCTTGTGAATCTTTGTGAGGAGCGAGCCGCTGGCCATGGGGATGACCGTGTGGCGCGGGAGCTTCCAGCCGAGTTGTTCGGCGATTTCGAAGCCCATGCTCTTCGAGCCCTCGGCGTAGTAGGGGCGGAGGTTCACGTTGACGAAGCCCCAACCATATTTGCCGGCGATCTCCGAGCAAAGCCGGTTCACCTGGTCGTAGGGACCGTGGATGCCGATCACCTGGGTGCCGTAGACGAGCGATCCGACGACCTTGCTTTTCTCCAGATCGGCGGGAATGAGCACGTAGCTGGCGAGTCCGGCGGCGGCGGCGTTGGCGGCGACGGAGTTTGCCAGATTCCCGGTGGAGGCACAGGCCACGATCTGGAAGCCCAGCTCACGGGCGCGGCTCAGGGCCACCGAGACCACGCGGTCCTTGAACGACAGGGTCGGGTAATTCACCGTGTCGTTCTTAATGTAGAGTTCCGAGACGCCGAGCTTCTCCGCCAGGCGGTCGGCTTTGACGAGCGGGGTGAAGCCGACCTGGGTTCCCACCGTGGGTTCGCCATCGATCGGGAGCAGTTCGCGGTAACGCCACATCGTTTGCGGCCGCGAGGAAATGATGTCGCGGTTGATGTGCCGGGCGATCTGGTCATAATCGTAGGCCGCCTCCAGCGGGCCGAAGTCGAATTCGCAAATGTGGATCGCTTCCTTCGGGTAAAGGCGTCCGCATTCCCGGCACTTCAGGTTGGAAAAAAAGGTCTTTTGGTCGCTCATGGTATGATGGGTCCAATCGAGAGCGGACGAAGAAACGGGCCAATCCGTGCCAGGGAACTGACGCACCTCATCTTTTCCCCGGCGCCCGACTTTCGTCCGGATCCGGAGCTGGATTTGGCACCTGGGCCCGGAAGTTTCCCCTTGCATCAGACAAGCGGCCGCTTCCAGCGGTTGCCGTGGCTTCACAGGGCCAGTCCCTCTGCCACTCTCGATAAGATTGCGGGAATGATCGTCGGGAATTGACTTTCGTCAAGGGCAAAAAAATGTCCGCTGGTGCGGCAGGTGTGAGACAAAAATCTTCTGGCAATCCCCGAAGGGGATGAACTCTCCCAGCCCGGGGTTGCGAAGCGACCCCGGGTATTGTATCAACCGCGATCAACCCCATCGGGGTTGTCTCCATGGCCCAATCGTTGTCCAGTGTCTTTTTGCTCCCCGTCTTCTTTTCAGGATGAGTTCGTCTGGAAAAGCACGGCGTTGCCTTTGACGAGCGATACATGTGGGACTGAGGCAACCCCTTCAGGGTTGATAGAGGGACTGCCATAGACCCGGGGTGGCTTCGCAACCCCGGGCTCCAAGATCCAGCCACGTTGTGGCTCAATGCCCTGCGTTCTTCCAAATATCTTTCCAAGCAATCTCCTCTCCTGCGTCATCAGAAATTTGTCCTGCACCCTGGCGCGGCAGGGTGTCCGGCTTTTCAGAGCCCGACCGCCTTTCGGACGCGTGTCATCACGACATCCGAGACCTCGCGGGCCTTGAGGGCTCCTTCGGACAGGACGCGGTCCACGAGGCCGGGGTCGGCCAGGATTTCTTCGCGACGTGTGCGCTGGGGGGCAAAAAACTCCCAGACACCGGCGAAAAGCCGTTTTTTAAGGTCTCCATAACCGGTGCCGCCCCGGAGGAAGTCGGCTTCCATCGCGCGGTAATCCGTCTCGGAGGCCACGAGTTTGTAGAGGCCGAGGATGGAGGAGTTTTCCACCGGCTTCGGGGCTTCGACCGGGGTCGAGTCGGTTTTGATGCCCATGATTTTTTTTTTCAGGACATTTTCCGGCGCGAAAATCTCGATCGTGTTCCCGTAGCTCTTGCTCATCTTCGCTCCATCCAGTCCGGGAACGATGGCGGTGTCCTCTCGGATGCTGGGTTCCGGGAGTTTGAAAATCTCGCCGAACGTCTCATTCATCTTGACCGCGATGTCGCGTGTGACCTCAAGGTGCTGCTTTTGGTCGCGGCCCACCGGCACGAGATCGCTGTCGCAGATGAGAATGTCCGCCGCCATCAGGACCGGATAGGCGAAAAGCCCGTGCGATGCCGCGAAACCGCGCGCGGTTTTGTCCTTGTAGGAGTGGCAGCGTTCGAGGAGCCCCATCGGCGTTACCGTGCTCAGGATCCAGGCCAGTTCCGTGACGGCCGGCACATCGGATTGACGGAAAAAAACCGAGCGGGCCGAGTCGAGGCCGCAGGCGAGAAAATCCACCGCCAGTTCCCGGACATTGGCCCGGAGAGCCGAGGCATTCTGAACCGTGGTGAGCGCGTGCAGGTCGGCAATGAAGTAAAAGGCGTCACCCTTGTCCTGAAGTTCGATCGCCGGCTTCATCATGCCGAAATAATTTCCCAAATGGGGAGTGCCCGAGGGTTGGATGCCGGAAAGAATGCGCATGGAGCGGGACAGTAGCAGGGAGAATGCGAAATTTGGAATGCGAAATTTGGAATGCGAACACGTGGCCGCGGGGGCGGCCCGGGTAGCCTGCCGGAGGCAGCCCGGAGGGCAACACCCGCGCGATAGCGCCTCGTTCAGAAAGGCAAGTCGAATGTGTAGCCGGGAGGCAACCGAGCGGGAGCGAGCGAGGCAAATTTGGAATGCGAACACGTGGCCGCGGGGGCGGGAGACGTGGCGACGTTGGGAGGGGGCTCAATCCCGGAAGACAATCGCCCGGCTTCCATGCACGAGGACGCGGTCTTCGACATGGAAGCGGACGCCGCGGGCCAGGGCGAGTTTCTCGCAGTCGCGTCCGAGGCGGACGAGGTCGTCCGGTTCGTGGTAGTGTTCCACGCGGGCGACTTCCTGTTCGATGATGGGACCGTCGTCGAGGTCCTCGGTGGCGTAGTGGCAGGTGGCACCGATGAGTTTCACCCCCCGTTCAAAGGCCCGCCGGTAGGGATTTGCGCCCACGAAGGCGGGGAGGAAGGAGTGGTGGATGTTGATGATTCGTCCGGGATACCTGCGGCAGAGCCAGTCGGGAAGGATCTGCATGAAGCGGGCGAGGACGACGAGTTCGACGTCGAGTGCGCGGAGCCGGTCGACAAGGTTCTCAAACGCCGCGGTTTTGTCCGTGGAAAAATCGAGGGATTCGAATGCCAGTCCTTCCCGTTCCACGAAGGGGCGGCAGGTTTCATGGTTGGAGAAGACCCCTGCGACCGAGATGTTCAATTCGCCGGATCTCCACCGCCAGAGCAGGTCTGCCAGGCAGTGATCCTGGCGGCTGACAAGAATGGCGGTCCGGATCGGTCTGTCCGCGGGGCGGAGCGTCCAGTCCGCCTTCATTTCCGCCGCAACCAGCGACAGGTCGGCGCGGAATTTCTCCGGGTTTTCGATGGCGCTGCCCCCTGCAAAAGCCAGCCGGGCGAAGAACCACCCGGCCATGGGATCCGTGTATTGACTGACATCCAGGAGATTGCCTCCGGAGGTGGCGATGAAACCGGTGATGCGGGCGAGCAGACCGACCGCGTCCGGGCAGTTGAGCTTGAGGATGGTGACCTTCACGGGAGGGAAATCAAACCCTGTTCCGGGCGGTTTGTCACTTCTTCCATGGGGTTTCGTTCCAAACGGGCAAGAGGCGAATTGTTACAAAATTGTCACACAATTGTCCTTGAGTGGAATGCGCGGGCTGCAAACATAGCCGTTGCTTAACTATGCCAAAATCTCACTCTCTCCTCTGTTCCCTGCGCGGTTTGGCCGCGGTGGGGGTCGCCCTCCTGCTTTCCGGCAGCTTTGTTGTCGCTGGAACTTCCAGCCCCGAGCCTGCCGAGAAGTCCTCCACGCCGCTTGCCGACTGGTGGAACGGAAAATACATGACCGGGAACTGGTTCGGGTTCCGCGACACGCTGGCGGATGTCGGCCTGACATTCAACGGCAAGTATTACGGCGCATTTTTCGGCGTCGTGGACAGCCAGAAAGGTGCCCGGGGATTCTGGGACCAGGGGATTGAATTCGGAGCCGAGCAGAATTTCGGGAAGCTCCTCAATGTGGACGCGCTCAAAGGGGTGAAAGGTTTTGCGCAATTCCGTTACCGCGATTCCCAGCAGGCGGCGAATCCGAATTCCTTCGTGCAGGGAGCCGACATGTTCAACCCGACCAATTGGTACTCCGGCACGCAGTTCCGGATTCTCCAGTTCGGGCTGGAGCTGGGAACCGGCGATCTCCTCCCCGTGAAAGACATGGTGGTCCTCCGCGGCGGCTGGCTGCAACCCCAGAAAGAATTCATTGATCAACCGCTCTCGAAGCTGTTCCTCAACAATGCCGTGAACAGCGCGAAGGGCGTGGGTGGAAACATCCCGTTCTCTTCCAGCTTCTCCACATGGGGCGGCACTTTGAAGGTCAAGCCGGTGGAGTCCTATTACATCAAGGGCGGGCTTTTCATGGCCTATCCGAAAGCCACCTCCAGCAGCAACCACGGCCTGGCCTATCAGGGGTTTGGACCGGACACGAGCCTGAACGGGCTCATGGCGATGATGGAAACCGGCATCACCCCGAAGTTCGGCCCTGCTGAACTCCCCGGCAAGTATGCCATCGGCGGTTATTACTACGGCGGGCAGAAGAATTCCTTCAACGGGACGTCCCAATACGGGCAATACGGAATGTATTTCCAGGCCGACCAAATGCTGTATCGCGAGCCTTCCGAGGAACCTGCGCCGCTGGCGAAGGGACCGTCCGACGGGAAGAGCGTTGCTTCCGGAAAAGACTTCAAGGCCCCGGTTTCCACCGAAGCTCCGAAGCTCTCCAAGCAGGGCCTGAGCATGTTCAACCTGGTGAGCCTCGCCCCGAAGTATAACAACCTTTACCCGTTCTACTTCCAATCCGGCCTCGTCTACACCGGCCTCATCCCGCACCGTGACGAAGACCTCACGATCTTCTCGATCGCCTACGGCAGTTACAGCTACTACAACATCGAGAACCTTCAGAACACCGGGAACGTGAACCAGCCGAACTACACGATCTTTTTGGAAGGCGGCTACCGCATCCAGATCAACGACTGGGCCTTCCTCCAGCCGTTCGTGCAATATGAGATCCGCCCGGCCGGAAGCGGCGCCATCGCGAATGCCACGATCCTTGGTTTCTATACCGGTCTGACGTTCTGAGCGGATTGCCGCAGATCCTTTGATCAAACCGCCGTTCGGTTTTTCCGGACGGCGGTTTTTTCGTGGGGTCATCCCCGGATCCGGCGGTTCCTCACGCAGAGCCGCAGGGGACGCGGAGAAAAAAACCGGTCCCGGGTCAGTAGCTCACGCCTTTTTCGCGTTCGTGGCCAAGGAGGCGTTCGATGTAGTCCTCCGGGGACAGTTTCAGGGGGACCGGGCCGTCGGGTTCTCCCTTGATGAATTGCTGGACTTCGGGATCCGGGTGGTTTTTCACTTCGTCCGGGGTTCCCTGGGCGATGATGGTGCCGGCTCTCTTGCCTGCCCCGAGGACGATCATCTTTGTGCCGATGCGGAAGGCGCTGACCATGTCGTGGGTGACGACCACGGCGGTCATGTCGAGCTTGCGGGTGAGGTCGAGGGTGAGCTGGTCGATCACGGCGGTCATGATCGGGTCGAGGCCGGAAGTGGGTTCGTCGCTGAAGAGGAGTTCGGGGTCCAGGGCGACCGCGCGGGCGAGGCCGACGCGTTTTCTCATGCCGCCGCTGATCTCCGCGGGCTTCAGGTTTTCAAAGCCGGTGAGGCCGACGAGTTCGAGCTTCATCTTGACGATGAGGTCGACGATTTCGGGATCGACCCGGCTGTTTTCCACGAGCGGGAGGGCGACATTTTCCCCGACGGTGAGCGATTGGAGGAGGGCGCCGAACTGGAAGTTCATCCCGAACCGGAGACGGAGCTTTTCCAGCGCGGTCTGCGGCATGGTGGTGATTTCCTCGCCGAAGACCCGGATGGAGCCCGAGGTGGGTTTCATCGCCCCGATGATGTGGCGCAGCAGGGTGCTTTTTCCGCATCCGGAGCCGCCCATGATGATCACGGTCTCCCCCTTGTTCACGGAGAACGAGACGCCGTTGAGCACGGTGCGCGGACCGAATTTTCTCACCAGATCGCGGACTTCGATGACGGGATCGGACATTTTACAGGAAGAAGAAAAACGCGGTGAGGATGGCATTGGCCACGAGCATGGCCAGGATCGATGTGACGACGGAGGAAGTGGTGGCGAGGCCGACGCCCTCCGCTCCGCCCGATACACCGAGGCCGGACTGGCAGGAGATGAGGATGATGAGCCAGGCGAAGACGAAGCTCTTGATGATGCCCGAGTAGAGGTCCATCGGGCTGCCGGCTTCCATCAGGCGCTGGATGTAGCCGGCGGTGTTCATATCCAGCGTGAAATGGCAGATCGTCCATCCGCCCGCCATGCCGATGTAGCTCCCGAAAACCGTGAGCACCGGGAGCATGATGAGCATGGCGAGGAAGCGGGGGACGACCAGGAAGCGCACGGGGTTGATGGCCATGACTTCGAGCGCCTCGATTTCTTCGCCGACTTTCATCGTGCCCAGCTCGGCGGTCACGGCAGAGCCGCTGCGACCGATGACCACCACGCCCACGAGGAGGGGGCCGAGTTCGCGGAGGATCGTCACGGCGACCAGATTGGGAACATAGGAAGAGGCGCCCATGCGGGAGAGCTCCTGGGCTCCCTGCATGGCGAGGGTGAGGCCGATGCTCAGGGAGGTGAGGGCGGTCATCGGGAAGGCCTGCACGCCGATCCGCACCATCTGTTGGAAAACGGCGGACAGGCGGACGGGTTTGCCCCGGAACGGGCCGAGGAACAGCCAGTAGAGGATTTTCCCGTTGAGGGAAAAGAACGTGCGGAAGTCCTCCGACAGACTCATTTTGCCGCGAGCGCGGCGGCGGCTTCCTCCGCCGTGCCGCTGATCACAAAGAGTTCGTTCAGGCGGACAAGATCGAAGATGGTGCGGACTTTTTTCTGGAGTCCGAAGAGCGCAAGTTTTCCGCCGAAGCGGGCGCTTTCCCGGACATATTCGATCAGGGTCGCGAGTCCGCTGGAGTCGATGTATTCCACGGCGCAGAAGTCCAGAAGAAGGACGGGGGTCTTGGATTGGGCGCAGTCCTGAAGTTGGGCCCTCAAAACCGGGGAAGCGTGCAAATCAATTTCTCCCGACAGCTTGAGCGTGGTCGTGTCTCCGGAAGATTCTTTTTCGATTTGCATTCCCAGTGACTACCTTCTCCGCGTTCCGGAGGGAAGCGCGGAATTGCGCTGTCCGCAAATGGCGCTGGAGGAGGGGTGAAAAATCCCGTCAGGCGGTCGGGGTGGGGAGTTCCCGGTGGGTCTGGATCCAGTGGCGGAGGGACTCGCGGAGTTGGTCGGCCGCCTCGCGGACATTTTGGCGGAGTTCCCGGATTTCGCGGCGGGAGAGTTCCCCGCGGCGGGAAGCGGCTTCACGATATTCCCGGAGGAGGGTTTCCCATTTTTCCAAGGCGGCGTTCAGGCGGGTTCTGGCATTTTCGAGGACGGCATGGAGGGAGTCGCTGAGCTGGTGCTCCCCGAGGCGGGCCTGCAACCGGCGTTCGTGTTCCGCGATTTGGGCCTTGAGGATTTTCTCCTCCGGCACGGTGCGCAGCCCGCGCACGAGCCCGATCTTGCTGAGCAGCCAGATTGTCCACTTGGTGGGATCGAACTGCCAGGGTTTCACGCCATTGCGGTAGTCGTGCTGAAACTCATGGTGGAAGTTGTGGTAGCCTTCCCCGAAGGTGAAAAAGGCCATCAGGATGCTGTCCCGGGCGGTGCAATCCGTCGAGTAGGGACGGTCACCGATCCAGTGGCAGAGGGAGTTGATGCAGAACGTCATGTGATGCACGAAGACGATCCGGGCCACGCCGGCGATGAGGAAGGCGCCGAGAGCCGCGACCGGGCCCCCGAAGATCCAGCCGATGAGCGTCGGGAGCGCGAAACTGACCCCGACGGCGAGGAGGACGTAATATTTGTGCTGCC
Source organism: uncultured Chthoniobacter sp. (assembly GCA_964585615.1). GTDB lineage: Bacteria > Verrucomicrobiota > Verrucomicrobiia > Chthoniobacterales > Terrimicrobiaceae > QYQL01. Next base: position 66,891 of record CAZPEN010000013.1, read on the forward strand.
ACCAGGCGAGGCGGTCTTTTTTGAGATCCCGCACCCAGGTGAGCGGGGTGTCCGGCCCGGTGCGGAAAAGCAGCCAGCCGATGTGGGCGTGAAAGAACCCCTTGTTGATGTCGTAGGGATCGTCCTCCTGGTCCACGAACTTGTGGTGGCGGCGATGGTCGGCGCTCCATTCCAGCGCGGAGCCCTCGAAAGCCGCCGCCCCGAACAGGAGGGTGAACATCTTCACCGGCCAGCTGGCCTGGAACGTCAGATGCGAAAAGAGCCTGTGGTAGCCCAGCGTGATGCTCAGGCCGGTCGAGATGAAGAAAAACAGGAACAGCCCGATCTGGAGCGGGGACAACCCGAATTTCCAGATGTAAAGTGGCACGGCGGTGACGGTGGTCAGAAATGTTCCAATGAGGAACACGGAGTTGGTCCAACGGATTTCTTTCCAAAAAGATTTCATAGATTTGTATCTGCGGAAAAGGGCCAGTCCCTGTTCAGCGCCCCGCACCGTGGGGCCGGTTCGTCCACTTGTCAACCAGAACACGCTGGACGGCAGCGTGGCGAAGTGTCATTTTCCGGGTTTTATGAGCATCCCCCGTTTCGTGATCGCCGCGACTTTCCTATCGCTTTCCCTTTTGCAGGCCCAGCAACAGGATGCGGCACCTCCGGACCTGAACGCGCTGGCCAAGGAGATCGCCGCCCTGGAATTGAAGCAAAAACAGAGCAAGCTGTCCGAGAAATCCCTGCTCATGGCAAAAATCCAGGCCGCTTCGGCGAGCGGTTCGGCAGCGGCCAATTTCTATGCCGACGCCGTGGAAGCGGTGCAATTCGAGGGCAAGCCGGGCAAGGGGGAAGCTTTCCAGGAGTGGAGGAAGTCCCATGAGGATCTGCTGCGTTCCAAGGAGATGCAGACAGCCGTCCAGCTTCACCTGAAGTATCTGCTGCTTGCCATCCAGCGCAAAGACATGGACAAACCCGAGGCCCAACTGCCTGCTTTGATGGATTATGTCGGGGATTTGATTGCCGCGGACGATCTTTTTGTTCTGGCCCCCCCGCCGCCGGTGGATGGGAAAAAGAAAAAAGCTCCCTCGCAGGATGAGCGGACGGCCCTGCTCGACAAACCCCTGGGCCAGTCGGTTTTCTCCCAATGGTTGAGGCTCGAACCCTGGCTGCCCGAGGCGAAACTCTGGGAAGCCAAACCCGGGGATGTGGCCGGGATTCTTGAGAAAAACATCCGTCCCCTCCTGCGCGAGGCCAAGTCCCCGAACCTGATCCAGACCTGGGATCTGCAAATGAAGGTCGAGGCCGACCGAATCACGACGGGACGTTCCGACTACCAGGCGGATTCCTTCAACACGGTGACCCGTCCCCAGCTCCTCTTCAAGCGGGCCCAGGATATGATCCTCCTCGGCCAGCCGAACCGTGGGCTCGGCGAGATCATGGTGCTGGTGAGGACATATCCCACCCACCCGGATTTTGCCCAATGGCTCGGAAAAATCCGCGAATTGATCAAGCCGGGCTCCGCTCAAACATCTCCGCCAGCAGCTCCGGATAGCGCTCCGTGATGACGTGACGTTTGAGTTTGAAGGTGTTGGTGAGTTCATCCCCCACCTCAAACGACCTCGGGACAAAGCGCCAGGTGGCGATCCGCTCGAAGGGCTTGAAGCCGGTCTCCGCGCACACCAGCCGGCGGATCTCCGCATCCATGAGCCGGTGGGCGTCCTCCCGCGGCAGGATGTCCGCGATCTGGGAGACCTTCAGCCCCGCGTGGCGGAAGCCGTTGGCATCGGGCACGATCAGCGCACCGAGCGTCTTTTGATCCTGGCCGACCACCATGCACTGCTCGATCAGCGGGGAGGCGACCAGGCGGGCCTCGATCGGCACCGGCTCCACATTTTCCCCGCTCAGGAGCACAATCGTGTCCTTCGAGCGGCCGAGGATCTTCAGGCAGTTGTTGAAGGTCACCATCCCGATGTCCCCGGTGTTGAACCATCCGTCGCGGAGGACCCGTTCGGTGCCCTCGGGATCTTTGTAATACCCCTTCATCACCTGGGGCCCGCGCACGTGGATTTCGCCCCGCAGCCCGCGCCCGTGCCCGCGCTTCCAGGTGTTCGGATAAAGAATCGCGCCCGTGTGAAGATCCACGATGCGGACTTCGGTGCCGGGGTAGGGATGGCCGACCGTGCCGATGACCAGGTTTTTCCAGGTGCGGACGGCCAGCACCGGGGAGGTCTCCGTGAGGCCGTAGCCCTCCAGCACCGGGATGCCGATGAAATTGAAAAATTCATCCACATGCGGTTGCAGAGCCCCTCCTCCGGAGATCGTGCCCCGGAACCTGCCGCCCACGATGCCCCGCAATTTTTCCAGCACGAGGGGATCGAGCACGCGATACGGGACGATGGAGACCAGCCAGTCCGCCGCCCGCTTCACTGCGAGAGCCGCCTTGACGGGGAGGCTGCGTCCCTCCATGTCGAGCTCCTGGCCGAGAAAGAACCGCTCCGCGCGGTGGACATTCCTCGCGCAGGCATGGGCGGCGTGGAAGAGCCCCCGGCGCACCGGGGACGAGGTTTTGACGTTCGCGAGGATTTTCTGGTAGAGGCTCTCCCAGAGGCGCGGAGCCGAGGCCATGAGCGTCGGGCGCACCACCTTCAGATCCTCCGAGATGCCCCGGAGGCTCGTGTAATACGTGCAGGCCCCCATGGCAATCGCCACCATCTCAAAAATCCGCTCGTAACTGTGCCAGATGGGCAGGATCGAGAGCGTCCGGTCCCCGGGTCTCAGATCAAACGGCAGGTTCGCAATCTGCGAGCACATGTTTCCGTGCGTGAGCTGGACGCCCTTCGGCGTGCCGGTCGTGCCCGACGTATAGATAATGGTGAAAAGATCGTCCGGCTTCACCTCCGCCGCCCGCCCGATGGCCGACCGGTCGCCCTGTTGCCGGAGACGGGCGCCTTCCAGGAGAAGGTCTTCCAGCCGGAGGACGCCGCGCGGCGGCTCCCCGCCCGAGGACATGAGGACGACTTTCTCGTGCTTCTTCAGCCGGTGATGGCAGCGCTGGAGTTTTTCGAGAGTCGTGAGATTTTCCACGAAGACCACCCGCACATCTGCGTGGTTGAGGATGTAAACCAACTCGTCATCCGTGATGTCCGTCCCGCGCGGCACATCCGCGGCCCCCGCCAGCAGGATGCCGTAGTCGCAGAGGATCCACTCCAGGCGGTTGTCCGAGATCAGGCCCACATGATCCCCCGCATGGACGCCCAGGGAGATCAACGCCGTGGCCAGGTCCAGACCGGTTTCGTAGAGTTCGCGGAAGCTGAGCGGGAGGAATTTCCCGGAGGCATCCTTCCGCGCAAAGGCAGGCAGGTCGCTGAAGCGTTCCGCGGCTCCTTTGTAGATTTCGGCAAGGGTGGGGGCGATGATGCGATTCTCAGCCATGGCGTCGCGCCACAAGAGAACGCTTTCCTGTCACTTGCGCAAACAGATTTCTTTGCTACGTTCTGTGCCGTATGAAATCCATTCTTACCCTCCTCACCGTCGCCTGTGTCGCCACCCTTGGTTTCACCGGCTGTTCCTCCCCCTCTACCTGCCAATCCGGCACGCAGAAGACCTGCCCGATGACCAAGAAGGCCTGCACCAGCCAGACCGGCTGCTGCGCCTCCTCCACCGGCACCTGCCCGGTGAAGAAATCCTGTTCGACCAACAACTGATTCCGTTTTCGCCGGGGGGCCGCGTCCCCGGCACAAGCTCCGGAGGCCGGGACATCCAAGTCCCGGCCTCCTTTTTTTTTTGAAGGCGGCTTTTCTTCCGGAACGCTGTAGAAGCGGCATCCTGCCGCTTGCCGGAAAGTCCCAAGCGGCAGGACGCCGCTTCCACGGTTTGAAGTCGCAGTGATTGGGGTGAACCACGAAAAACCCGGAAGGCACGAACACCCCGGCCTTCACCGGGCCCTTACTCCCCCGGGCAAACGCATGAAAAATGGACATGCAAACCACAGCATTCCGGGGAGCATACCCGTCCCGGGTGTGGTTTTCGGCGTCCCGCCGAAAAATCGTGTCGGCGGGACGCCGACCCGGACACGCGGGACGCGTGTGCTCCCCGGCAACAGCGCCTCGCGCGGTGGTGATGCTGTGTTTGCAAGGGAGGGAATTTCAATGCGTTTGCCCTGCCTTACTCCCCGATCCAGATCCGCAGGAACTCCACCCGGTTCCGGACATCCATCTTGCGGTAAATCCCATCCCGATGCTTGCGGATGGTGCTCTCGCTCCGGTCCAGGATTTTTCCCGTCTCCCACAGCGTCTTTCCCTCCGCCATCCAATGGGCCACTTCCGCTTCACGCGGCGTCAGGCGCTCCCCCGGTTCTCTTTCGGTCGTTTTCTTTCCGGCGTTCATAAGAACGTAGGATTGCGAGCAAAAAAAGTGCCAGCTTTGGGCCGTTCGGCCCATTTTCAAAAGGGAAATTCTCTGGCTATAACGCGCCCTGTGAAAACGCCTGCCACGGAAGCTGCCATTCGCACCGTGTCCGCTCCCCCTCGCGGCACGTCCCGGCCCCCTCTGCCCGTGTCCCCGGCGTCGCATTCTCCGTCCGTGCCAGCTCTTTCCTCCTCCTCGCCCGCTCTTGTCCTGTCCGAACGCACTCTTGTTCCGTCCGAAGCGTCTCGTGCGCCATCCGTTTCCGCTCGTGCTCCGTCCGAAGCCGCTCACGCATTGTCTCCGTCCGCTCTCGTCGCATCCGGAGGCGCTGATGTCGTGTCCTGGAGCGAGTGGCTTGCCTCCGGGGCGTCTCCTGCCGGCTCTTTTTCCGCTCGATCCCCATCCGTCCCCCCTCCCGGCACCGCCCATTTGATTTCCCCGGAACCCACAAAACACCACATCAACCAACCAAAACCATGAATGCCATACAGGAAAACAAACTCGCCATGTACCTCGCCGTGAAGACCGTCTGCGATGCCAATACCGCCGTCTGGACGCCCCTTGCGGCCTTTGCAACCAACTACGCCGCCTGGCTTGCCAAGGTGGACCTCATCCGGCAGCTTGCCGCCGCCCAGGTGGCCGACCTCACCGGAGCCGCCCGCGACAAAGCCGGCATCCAGCAAACCCTCGCCGACGCCACCCTCGTCATTGCCGGGGCCCTCAGCGCCTACGCCGCCGTCACCACGGATCAAACCCTCAAGGCCAAAATCGGCTTCTCCCGCAGCACCTTCCTCAAGCAGCGCGACGTGGAGATGACCGGCACTGCCGAGCTGGTCCACACCGAGGCCACCGCCCGCCTCGCCGCCCTTGCCGACTACGGCATCACCACCGCCAAGCTCGACGCCTTTGCCGACCAGATCGACACCTACGCCGCCATCGCCGAGGCCCCTCGCGCCGGCATCGCCGGGCGGAAGACCCTCACCGGCCAGATCGTCGAGGAATTCCGCAAAGCCGACCTCATCCTCAACGACATCCTCGACCCCCTCCTGCAAGGCTTCAAAACCACCCACGCCACCTTCTACTCCGACTACACCAACGCCCGCATCATCATCGACCGCCCCGGCGGCCTCCCCGCCCCCGCGCCCCAACCTCCCGCTCCCTGAGAAACCCCCCGAAAAAAGCGGCGCTTCGGAAAAACCTCTCCCCCCCGAAGCGCCGCCCTTCGCGGGGAGGGGAGCAGAGGGGAATTCCGGTTACGGCAGTTCGGTCAAACCCAGTTCCTTGAGAAAAGCATTGTGCTTTTCTTTGGCCGCTTGGATCGCGTTCTCGATCTGGATCAAGTCCTTCTGGGTTGTCCGAAGGTCGATCTCCTCCTCCTGAACAGCCGTGCTGATGTAGCGGGAGATGTTGAGGTTGAAGTCGTTCTTCTCGATCTCCTCCATCTCCACGCGGCGGGAGTAGCGGGGCTCCTCGGTGCGATTCTTGTAGGTGTCGATGATTTTCGCGATGTGCTCGGGCTTGAGCTGGTTCTGGCGCTTGCCCTTCTCGAAGTGCTCGGCGGCGTTGATGAAGAGCACGTCGTCGGGCTTCTTGCACTTCTTGAGCACGAGGATGCAAACCGGGATGCCGGTGGAGTAGAAGAGGTTGGCGGGCAGGCCGATGACAGTATCAATGTGGCCGTCCTTGAGCAGCTTGGTGCGGATGCGTTCCTCGGCACCGCCCCGGAAGAGCACGCCGTGCGGCAGGATGATGGCCATCACACCTTCGTCTTTCAGGAAGTGGAAGCCGTGCAGCAGGAAGGCGAAGTCGGCGGCGGACTTGGGGGCGAGGCCGTGGCTCTTGAAGCGCACGTCGTCGGCCAGGGCGTCCGTGGGCTCCCAGCGCAGGCTGAACGGCGGATTGGCGACGATGGCGTCGAAGCTCGGCTTCTTCGCGGGGTTCTGCTCCCGCATCATGTCCCAATCGTTGAGCAGGGTGTCGCCGTGGAAGATTTCGAACTCCGTGTCCTTCACCCCGTGCAGCAGCATGTTCATGCGGGCGAGGTTGTAGGTGGTGATGTTCTTCTCCTGGCCGAAGATCTTGCCGATGGTGCCGCCCGCGTCCTTCATGCGGTGGCGCACGTTGAGGAGCAGGGAACCGGAGCCGCAGGCCATGTCCAGCACGCTTTCCAGCCGCTTCTTCGTGCCCGTCTTCGGTTCCTGGCTGTCCAGCGTCACGATGGCGGAGAGCACGTTGGAAATCTGCTGCGGCGTGTAGAACTCGCCCGCCTTCTTGCCCGCCCCGGCGGCAAACTGGCCGATCAGGTATTCATAGGCATCGCCCAGCACATCCACCTCCGTGGAAAACTCGGCCAGTCCTTCGGCGATCTTCTGGATGATGGTGCAGAGCTTGGCGTTGCGGTCGGTGTAGGTCTTGCCGAGCTTGGATGAGCCGAGGTCGATGCCCGAGAACAAGTCCTGGAAGGTATTTTGAAAGGATTCCGTCTCGATGTATTTGAAGCCCGCTTGCAGCGTGTTCAGCAGCTCCGCGTTCTGGGTACGGGCCATGTTGGCAATGCTGGCCCAGAGGTGCGGCGGTTGGATGACGTAATGCACCTTGCGGCGCATCTGCTTCTCGAACTCCGGGATGTCGTCCACGTTGTTCGCATACCACAGCGCCAGCGGCACCTTGCGGGTGTCGCCGCCCCCATCGGGGTAATCCTTGCCCAGCTCCTTCTTCGCCGCCGTCTCGTAGTTGTCGGAGAGGTAGCGCAGGAAGAGGAAGGACAGCATGTAGTCGCGGAAGTCGTCCGCATCCATCGCCCCGCGCAGTTGGTCGGCGATGCTCCAGAGGGTGTTGCCCAGTTGCTTTTGGTTGGTGTCGGTCATTGAAAGTGTGTGGTTCGGGTATCAGTCCCAGACATAGCGTTCATCGTATTCGATGCCGTATTTAGTGAGGAAGGCGCGGTATTCGTCCTGAAAGGTGCGTGTCTTGTGATGCTCCTCCTGGGTGTCGATGTAGTGGAGCAGCGCATTTAGGTCAGATGGGCCGACGGAAAAGGCACCGTAGCCGCGTTGCCACGCAAAGGAGGCCAATGCAGGCGATTGGGTTTTGAGCCATTTGGAGGACGAAGTTTTCAGTTCCTCGATGAGTTGGGCCATGGTGATCGTTCGCGAGAGCCGGACAGCGAGATGCACATGGTCCGCCACGCCACCGACGCGGAAGCATTCACAATCCACGTTGCGGGCGACCGTCGCGAGGTAGGCGTGGAGCGCGGGATGCACCGTGGCATCGAGCACCGGGGATCGGTCTTTCGTGGAGAAGACGATGTGCGTCAGGAGATACGAGAGCGATTGAGGCATGGCTCGGTGAGATGGGTCGGGCCTTCAGCCCTCATGCGGTTTGTGGGCGTTGGTCCTGGGGCGATGCCCCAGGCTGGCATGGCAATGCGCCGTTGGCGCGGAAGAGGCGGCGAAGCTTACGGTTTGGATCGCTGGTCGGTTTTTTGAGGGCCAAAGGCCCGGCTCGATACCAGCCTGGGGCATCGCCCCAGGAACGCGGAACGCGCATTGATTGAGGGCTGAAAGCCCGACCTATGCCGACGCGACGAAGCGCAGCACCTTGTTCCATCCCTGTGTCCGAACTACCGAGGATTCCTTGACTACTGGTGCGCTGATAACGTCCCGCCGCCGGATTTCGCTGCGTGATGACTTGCGGGACCATTTTCGTGAGGCCACGAAAATGGTTCGATGGGATTCTCCGCGAACGAACCGCGCTCATGCCGCCACCTCCTCCGGGGATGGGAAAAGCTGTTGCATCAGGCCTTTCTTGTGGGTCTTGAGGGCTTCGTGCTTTTGGCTTTCGGCGGTGATCAGGGCGTCGAGGCTGCTCAGGCAGGAGGCGATGCGTTGTTGTTCGGGGAGGGATGGAAACGCCAAATCCGTTTTACCCAGTTCTGTTTGATTGATGCTCGCTTGATTTACAGCCTTGTTCGCGCGTTCACGAAAGGATTCGCGGATGGAGTTGGTGTTGATTAGGTAGAAAAGGAACTTGGGTTCGCATTTACTCTGTTTAGCCACAAGTCGAAGCAAGTTCATCCCGTGATACAGGTCGTAGTCGGTATCGACAAAAACTGACTTCCCAATGTGAGCCACGCTGTTGATGTTGCTGAACAAAATGTCTCCGACGTTCAACTTGTAGGCTGAGATGTCCTGAGTCGTATCCACATACCCAACTCTCTCCAAGTCGATGGCTCCTGAGGATATGGTTTCGATCCGAGTGACGCGATACAACGAAGCCTCGTTGCCCTGAGTGAGACTCAAGCCGTTTGAAATTTGATCCAACACATTCTCAAGACACGCACGCCCCCACTCCCCGGCGTTTTGGAACTCGGGGAAGCGGAGGCGGGGTTGGGTTTCGCCTTCGCGGGGGAAAAGCTGCTGCATCAGCCCTTTTTTATGGGTCTTGAGTGCGTCCACTTTCCGGGCTTGGGCGGCCATCAGATCGTCCACCGAACTCAGGCACTCGGCGATTTTTTGTTGTTCGGCGGGGGATGGGATTCCCAATTCGAGATTGGCGATATTGTCCTTGGTGAAGCCCTTGATTGATGTCCCTTGGTTGAATGACAACAGGGTCTCTTTCTGCGACTTCAGCAGGTATGCCAGAAACAACGGATCGGCTGAGGTGGGCGTGAAGTTGGTGAAATCCTGGCTCGTGCAGAGTGAAAACGTCGAAACCGCCAGTTTGCCGACTCCAACCCGCGAAATCAGGAGGATGCTTTTCGCAGGCACCATTTTTGTGGCTGATTCCTGAACTGCCTGCTTCGTGATGAAGCGAGTGACGTTGATTTGGGAAATTGAGTCTTCCGTTAAATCAGAGCTGGAAATCCAAGGAATGTCTCCGGTCCAATATGACGCATTCTCTTTGCTTGGAGTTCCTCCGCCCGTGAAGTAGCCGAGCGTTTCGATTCTTTTCGCTTCCCACGCCCCCCGAAACTCCGGAAACCGCAGCTTCGGCACCAGCGAGGGCGTTGCCTCTTCCTTCGTGGCGGTGGTTTTCGTTTTACGGCTCATGCGCCTTCCAAGGTGTCCGGGTTTTTCAGGGCCTTCTTTTCGTCGGAGGTCAGGCGGCGTTCGACTTTTTTGACATCCTCGGCGGGCGGCAGGCTTTCGGGGCGGATGCCGCGATTGAGGAGGGTGTCGCGGACAGCCCTGTTGTTGGTGACGTGCTCGCGGGAAATCTGCGGCTCGATGGACATGCCGTGGGCGCGTGCGTTGTGGATGGTGATCTCGGTGGCGAAGTCCTTGGCCTTGAGAATGATGGTGGGAGCGAAGTCGGCGAGCGGACGGCTGTCTGGCACGCGCCACTGGGCTTTCATCGCCTGGGTGGATTTCCCGAAGAGTGCGTGGTCGCCCTTGCTGCGGATGAGGGCGAAGTCCTGATTGCCACCGGTCTGCTCGAAAATGAGGTGGGAGAGTTCCTTTTCCGTGTCGGTGAGTTTTTTGCGGGCGGAGACGCGCTCGGCTTCGAGAAGGCGCTGTTCGATGAGTTCCGCCCGGCGGGTCTGGATGGCGAAGTAGGTCTGGGCGAAGGCGATTTCCTGTTTCCGTGGGTCGCCGTTCTGGGCAATGAGGTAGCAGGCGTAGCGGGTGAGCATGATGTCCTCGATCTCACGCTCTGCTCCCTTGGCCAGTTGGATCATTTTGTTGACGTCAACAAAATGATCGGAAGTCCGGTGACCGGAGACTTCGCAGGCGGTTTTGGCCTTGGAAATCGCGGTTTGGTGGAAGTTCCGCCATTCGGCGTAACCGAGTAGCTGCTGGAGGTCGCGGGCCAGCCAGTATTCGATGCCGGTTTCGGTCTGCTGGGCGTGGCCTTCAAAGGTTTCGGTGAGCTGGAGGATGAGGTTGGTTTCCATGGTCACGGGTTGGCGTTATTTTGGTTCACGCGGAGGCGCGGAGACGCGGAGGGGGAGAGGTTATTGACAATGCGATGAAGGCCCTCCTTGAGGGTTGCAGCTCCGAAATTGATGAGGAGACCGACCGAATGACCGGTGAGTCGGAGATAGGTGAGAAGTTGCTTTTTGCGAACAGGATTGAGGTTTTCTACCGACTTCAATTCGACGATCACGCACTCCTCGACGAGGAGGTCCAAACGAAGTCCCTCGTCGAAAATCATGCCATCGTATTCGAAACGCAACACCTTCTGCCGCTCCACCCGCAATCCCCTCCGCTCCAGGTCGCGGGCCAGAACAGCCTCATAAACACTTTCCAACAACCCCGGCCCCAATGCCTGATGCAGCTTGAGCGAGGCATCAACTATCGCCCCGGTAACTTCATCCAAATCTCTCCGCGTCTCCGCGCCTCCGCGTGAGTTACTCATACGCGCTGAGTCCTGAGATGTCGCGGCCCCCGGCGCGTTTGGTGAGGAGAGGAACCAAATCGGCCATGAGGGCGAGTTCGGCCTGGGTGCGGGCTTTCCAGCCGAGGTCGAGCGGGGCCAGGAGGTCGCCGAGCTGCTCGCCATCGAAGATCATGCGGTCGAGGATGCCGTCCACGAAGGTTTGCAAGGCGGCGGTGGTGAGGCCGTGCTTGCTGGCGATGGTGGCGAGTTCTTTGGCGTTCTTCTCCGCCTTGAAGCGGGTATAGCCGTCGCGAATGGCGGTTTCGCTGAGGCCTTCGCCGGCTTTGAGCGTGCCGATGTATTCGGCGATGTCGTCCCGCTCGTTCATGAACTTGGCGTCGGCGCTGATGAGGCCGATGAGCTGCTCGCGGGTCATCTTCGACTTGCCCGGGCCTTTGGCCGAGAACTTGGCGATGAGCGCCATGATGTAGTCGTAATCAATGACGGCGGAGGCGAAGAGCACGAACTCGAAATCAATCTGATCCACGGGGTCGTCGGTGTCGTCCTTGCCGCCGCCTTTGCCCTGCTGCTCTTTGAGCTTCTTCGCGGTCTCCAGATACTGGCCTTTGAAGCCGCGCAGGTTTTCCTCCGGCAGCACCTGCTCGATGGCGGCTTTGTTTTCCTCGGTGAGGTCGGTGTATTGGTCGAGTTGGGTCTTGAGGCGCTGCACTTCCTTGAAGCGCTCGATGAAGACGGTCTTGGCGGCATCGCCCTTGAGGTTGGCGACGGCGGAGGGGGCGCAGTCGAGGCCCTGGGACTTCATGAAAGCATCGAGCTTCTGCACGGCGGCCTCCAGCTTATGGATGACGACGGGGGCCTTTTCCACGAGCCAGATTTCCCGCGCCTGCTCGCCGGTCTTCTCGCCGCTGAAGAGGGCGATGGCGGCATCCACGGCGTCCTGCTGCTGGCGGAAGTCGAGGATGTTGCCGTAGGGCTTGGTGGCATTGAGCACGCGGTTGGTGCGGGAGAAGGCCTGGATCAAGCCGTGATGCTTGAGGTTCTTGTCCACGTAGAGCGTGTTCAGGTATTTGGAATCGAAGCCGGTGAGCAGCATGTCCACCACGATGGTGATGTCGATCTTCTGCGCGGCGGGGTAGTCGCTGTTCGGCCACTGCTGGTCCTTGATGCGCTTCTGCACGTCCTGGTAGTAGAGATCGAACAGGCTGAGCGTGTGGTTCGTGCCGTAGCGGGCATTGTAGTCAGCCACAATCGCCTCCAGCGCTTTCTTCTTCGCCTCCGGATCGACTTTGTTGTCTTCTTGTTCTTGCGGGAGGTCTTCGGAAAGCTGCTCGATGTCTTTTTTGGCCTCCGCATTCTCCGCGAGCTGAGCCGGAGGGGAGAAGACACAGGCGATGTTGAGCGGCTTGTAGTCTGGATCTGCCTTCTGTTTGTCCTCTTGGAGGGTCTTGAACAGGCCGTGGTATTCGATGGCGTCATTGATGGACGCGGTCGCCAGGACGGCATTGAAGCGGCGTCCGCCGGTGGCGGCATCGTGCTTGGACAGAATTTCATTAACGATCGCCGCTTTGGGATAGGGAGGTTTGGGGGCGGCGTCTTTCGGCGCACCCTTGCCAGCCTGCTTCGGCTCTTTCTTTCCGACGGGCTTCGGTTTGAAGTAATCGATGTGGAAGCGCAGCACATTCCCGTCCTCGATGGCGTGGGTGATGGTGTAGGCGTGGAGCTGCTTCTGGAAGAGGTCCACCGTGGTGCGCATGGAGGCGGTGGTGTCCTCGATCTTCTGGAGCGAGGCGTTCGCCTCAAAGATGGGAGTGCCGGTGAAGCCGAAGAGCTGGGCGCGGGGGAAGAACTCTTTAATGGCCTTGTGATTCTCCCCGAACTGCGAGCGGTGGCACTCGTCGAAGATGAAGACGATGCGTTTGTCACTGAGCGGGGCCAGCATCTCCTTGTAGGTGGGCTGGTCGTTCTTCTTCCGCTGCTTGTTGCGCTTGCTGCTCTCATCCAGCGCGAGGCCGAGCTTCTGAATGGTGGTGACGATCACCTTGTCCGCGTAGTCCTCGGACAGCAGACGGCGGACGAGGGCGGCGGTGTTGGTGTTTTCCTCGACGCAGCCTTCCTGGAAGCGGTTGAACTCCTCCCGCGTCTGGCGGTCGAGGTCCTTGCGGTCCACGACGAAGACGCACTTGTGAATGGAGTCGTTTTCCTTGAGCAGGGTGGAGGCCTTGAAGGAGGTGAGCGTCTTGCCGCTGCCGGTAGTGTGCCAAACGAAGCCGTTGCCGTTGTCGTCATCAATGCACGTCACCATGTGCTGTACGGCATAGACCTGATAAGGCCGCATGATCATGAGCTTCTGCTCGCTGACGATGAGCACCATGTAGCGGCTGATGGTGCGGCCGAGGTCGCACTTTTTCAGGAAGGTCGCGGCGAAGTCGTCGAGGTGGGTGATCTTCTTGTTTGCCTCGTCCGCGAACTCATAGACGGGCAGGAAGCGCTCGTCCTGATTGAACGAGAAGTGCTGCTTGTTGTTGTTGGCGAAATAGCGGGTGTTCGTCCGGTTGCTGACGATGAAGAGCTGCATGAAGCAGAGCAGCGTCTTGGTGTAGCCGTTGCCAGGATCGTTCTTGTATTCGACGATCTGCTCCATGGCCCGGCGTGGCGGGACTTCGAGGGTCTTCAGCTCGATCTGCACGCAGGGCACGCCATTGATGAGGATGAGCACATCGTAGCGGTGGTGGCTGTAGTCGGTGTTGATGCGGAGCTGGTTGACGACCTCGAAGGTGTTTTTGCACCAGTCCTTGATGTTGACGAGGGTGTAGTTCAGCGGCGTGCCGTCGTCGCGGGTGAAGGCATTGATGCCGCGCAGGGTCTTCGCAGCGGTGAAGACATCCGGGGTGACGATCTCCTCCAGCAGGCGCGCGAACTCGGCATCCGTGAGGCGGACGCGGTTCAGGGCTTCGAACTTCTCGCGGAAGTTCCGCTCCAGCGCGGTGCGGTCGCGGATGTCCTCGCGGTATTCGTATTTGAGGCTGCGGAGCTTCTCGATGAAGGCATCCTCGATGTCCCCTTCGCGGACGACCGGGGTTTTCCCAGGGGAACTGAGGGCATCGGGATATTTGGAGGAAGCCATGGGTCGGGTTATCCGGAATGATGGACGGTTTACCATGCGGCATCCTCTTGATGCCCGTCAATCCCGAGGATTCGTCCTTCGCCTTTTTTACGTCCTGGCAGTCGCTTTTTACGGAGCGGACAACTGCAAGCGGGGTTCTTTTCTGCATTCTGCGGGAAAATTCCGCTTGGCAGAGCTTGGTTCCTCTCTTGGCGTTTCTGCTCCCCTTTTGCTTTGGGATATGCAATCAGTCATGGGAGATATGCCGCACTTTTTCCCAGCCAGCCCTCGCACGAAAGTGCGGCGTTCACAGACTGCCGCCACCACCCCGGCCCGCCGCCGCGCCCGAACTCCCGGTTTGCCCGAGGCATCTCCCCCTCCATCGGAATGATTCGAATTGTTGAAATCGGTGAGATTGCCGAGCAGGGGGTGACGGAACCTGTCTTTTGCAAAGGAGACGACGGTTGCGAGTATGTCGTGAAGGGAAGAAATGCCGGATTCCATTCATTGATTGCGGAATGGGTGGCCGGCCGTCTCGGTCGCCTGATGGGGCTTCCCATACCGGAGATTGCCCGGATGGAGATTGTGCCGGAAATGTTCGATTATGGAAGTGATGCCGACAAGCTCTCCAAACTTGGACGGGGGACGCTGTTCGGCTCCCGAAGGGTCCCCAATACCGTTGAGATTCGTGATGCTGATGTCCATGGACTCGATCTTCAGCTTCAGGCGAGGGTGCTTGCTTTTGATTGGTGGATTGCAAATGCCGACCGCATTTTTGTTCAAGGAAGGGGAAATCCCAATCTCCTGCTGGCCGAGGATACGGGCAGCCTTGTCGTGATCGATCACAACAACGCTTTTATCCTGGAAGATCCGGGGGATTTTTGGATGCATCACGCATTTCGCGATGCAAAATCGATCTGGACAGAGGCTTTTCGACAAAGGCAAAGCCGGGAGTTTCGCGCTGCTCTGCAGCATTTGGAAGTCATTTGGAATGAACTCCCTGAAGAGTGGACGGAGTCCGAAAACAGTCTTTCCCGCTCTCACGTGGAGTCAATTCTGTGGAAATTCGACACGGAAGCCGCTAAATTCTGGAACCCGCCGTGAAAAAGCTCGTCTGTAATTTTGCTCCGCTGCGCTTTCTGCCCTACCGGGAGATCGGCGAATTTGTCAACGTGGGAGTGGTTGTCCACTGCCCGCAGGTGGATTACTTTGGGTTTCGCGTGATCCGGACGCGCCGGACAGGGCGGTTGACGCATTTTTTTCCGGAATTGGACGCTCAACTTCTCCGCGTGGCGCTGAAGCATTTCGTGGATGAGTTGGAGCGTGTGCGTGCGGCGCATCGCATCCTGCCGGGGGGGGCGGCTGTTTCTCCGACCGATGCCCGGCTTCAAATCGCGGCTTTTCAGGAATTGGTCCGCCGCCGCGAAGGGTTGCTGCATTTTGGAGATACGGGCATGATGATTGCCGATGATCCCGAGGAGGCCTTGGATGAACTTTTCGGCCGGTTTGTCGAACGGCAATTTGCCCAACGGAAGGAATATCAGGAGACGGTCATGAGAAACCGTCTCGCAAAGTTTCTGAGGCAATGGAATCTTGCGGGACTGTATGAGAAGGACCAGAGGGTGGGGGATGACGAATTTCATGTTGTTTTTCCATTCGTTCATCGCGAGCAGGGAGTGATCGA
The DNA here is from genome assembly GCA_964585615.1 of uncultured Chthoniobacter sp. Taxonomy (GTDB): domain Bacteria; phylum Verrucomicrobiota; class Verrucomicrobiia; order Chthoniobacterales; family Terrimicrobiaceae; genus QYQL01. The sequence continues at coordinate 82,415 of CAZPEN010000013.1, forward strand.
TCGCACGATCAAGCCTCTCGACCTCGACAAACAGGAAACATCCGACATTTATCATCATGGCGGCGCATGGGTGAAAAACATGGAGCGCCTTGCAAAACGCTCCTGTCTGCCCGGGACAACAATCTTCACCGTGAGGCTGCCTCAGGATGGCAAAAGAGCCGTGGCGGCGGAGGAAATCCGAAGAGAACTCAGCCAAATCGGCGTGAAGACGGTGCCATTCAACGAAACGGAGGTCCTTCGGCAGCTGGCTGATCTGGGCAGGGTGGCTTGATTGCAATGCAGACACCCAAGACGATCCAAATATTTCTTCCCGGCGGGGATCCGCGTGGAATCCGGATGGCGGAGGTGACGACGCGGATTGTCCAGGGGCTGGCATCAAAACGTGCTGGACCCAAATCTTTCCAAAAGCCATGCTGATGTGAACCGCCATCTGCCACTCGACAACTTCCACCCCACCGATCTTACCGATTTTTTTCTGAAAGCCGCGGAGTTGTGGCATATTGACCTGGCAATCGAGAAAGGACTCTTTACGTGACAACTGTTGAAACACTCACTCCGGAGGCATGCATCCACACGATGGAACTCTTTTGGCGGGAGCAGGTGGAAGCCGTGCGGACTCGCGAGGGCATTGCCCTCACGCTGCCTCTGATGTATCCCGACGGTTGGCAAGCAACGGTGCATCTCACTCCCTCGGCGCCGGGCTTCCTCCGCCTCTCGGATCATGGCAAGGCGCTGGGGTCGCTTATTGAGAGCGGCCTGAATTTGAATTCCCGGTTTACCGCCTCGTTGCTTGAAGAGCGTTTGAGCATGTTCGAGGTGCGCCGCGAGGGATTGCTGATAACAAAAGATGTGCGACTGCCCCTGCAAGGCGTCGATATCCAGATTTTTGCGGAATCACTGGTTAGCATCGCCCACTTGATCTACCGGCATGAACCGGCGTCCCTGCAATGGAGTTCTGCGGACAAGGTGGTTCGCGGGATTTTCGCGGCCCGCAACATCCGGCCCCGGCGCAATGTTCCCATGGAGGGCCAGATCGAGAAACGCATTCTTGTGGATTATGTCGTGGATGTGCGCGGGCAGATGGCTTTGGAAGTGGTCCATAGAAAAGAAAACCTCCTTCCATACATGGAACAATGGGCGTTTCGCTGGGATGATCTCCGCAAAAAGAACAAACAACTGGTGGCGGCCATGGTCTATGATCCTGAAAATCAAGCCTGGGACTCCACGGCATTGCGTATCGGGAGTGAAGTGTGCGATGTCTTCTGCCGGTATGACGAAGCCGAAGGATTGAGCATTGCGCTCGACCACTTGGCGGCATAACGCATTTCGTTGCCTGCGCGTGCCGAAGCCGAAATCTGCTGCCAAGCGGTGGTTTGAAAAACAACTCCTCGGTCCCCGTGAAGGCAGGAAGAGCAACGGTCTCTTGACAGTTTTCTGAAAAAAGCGACTTAAATAGCAATACAACCCATGTCTATTTGGCTCATCCGCGCCGGGAAATACGGCGAATTTGAAGAGAAGTTCCTGAAAGAAGAGCGCGTGTATGTGACGTGGGAGAAACTTAATCGCGATGTCGGCAAGATGGCAAACAAGGCGGAATTGATTAAGGCCTTTGAGGAACTCTACGACGAATCCCGTCCGAGAAGTCTGATCAACTGGACGGGCCAGATTTGGCCCTTTGCCCATGTGATGAAGAAGGGCGATTTGGTCATCCTGCCTTCCAAGTTCCAGCCCTCGATCTACATCGGCGAAATCACGGGCGATTATCGTTTCGAGAAAAAGGGTCCAACGCCCTTTTTCCACTGGCGGGCGGTGAAATGGATTGGGGACGCCATTCCCCGCACGCATTTCGGGCAAGACCTTCTCTATTCCTTTGGCGCATTTTCCACGATCTGCCGGATTCATCGAAACAACGCCGAAGCGCGACTAAGGGAGATGCAGGCCGACGGGTGGAAACCCGAAAAAATGGCATCCGTGGTGGCCCGGGAAGCCGGAGACGAAACCGAAGGCTTTCGGGATCTCGAAACCATCGCCCGCGACCAGATCGCCCGGGTCATCAGTGCAAAATTCAAAGGCCACAGCCTGGCATCCTTGGTGGAGGCCATCCTGAAAGCGCAGGGATACACGACGCGGTTGAGTCCCAAAGGCCCGGATGGAGGTGTGGACATCTTGGCCGGAACCGGCAGCCTCGGTTTCGGTATCCCACGCCTGTGCGTGCAGGTGAAATCCCAAGACGAACCCGTCGATGCGCCGACCCTGACCCAGCTCCAGGGAACAATGACCGCGTTCAAAGCGACCGAGGGGCTGCTTGTGGCCTGGGGCGGATTCAAGAGCAGCGTTTACAAAGTCGAGGCGCAAAACTTTTTCAGTATCCGGCTCTGGACGCAAAAGGAACTGATCGAAGCGCTCTTCACGCACTACGACAAACTCGACGAAGACATCCGCGCCGAGCTGCCCCTCAAGCGGATCTGGACGGTGACGGTGCCTGAAGAGGAATAGGCTTGGACCTCTCCGGATTCACTCCCGGAGGGCGGCGAGGAGGGCAGAGGCGGCGCGTTGGGAGGCGCCGTGGGCGTCGAGGGAGGAGGTGATTTCCAGGAGTTCGCGTGAGAGGGCGTTTCTGGCGTCGTCATCGCGGAGGAGGCGCAGGGTTTCGGCGGCGAGGGCGGCGGGGGTGGCGTCGTCTTGGATGAATTCGCGGATGATGTGGGGGGCGGGGGCCGCGGGGAGTTTGGGATCGGGAGGGGGATTGGTGCGGTAGTTGTTGAGGATATTGACGATCCCGAGGCCGTTCACATCGACGAGGCGTTTGCCGATCTCGAAGGTGAGCCAGGCGATCTTGTAAACGAGGCAGTAGGGGAGGCCGAAGAAGGCGGCTTCGAGGGTGGCGGTGCCGGAACAGACGATGCCGGCGGTGGCGCGTTGCATGAGCCCGTGGGCGGTGCCGGTGCGGACGGGGATGGCGGGGGCCATTTCCCGCATCCGTGCCGCGAGGGGCTCGCTGGCGGCGGCGGCTTCGAAGCGGATGGAGGGGAATTTTTTCCGGATCAACTCCGCAGCGGCGGCCATCGCTGGGTAGATTCTTTTGACTTCGCGTTCGCGGCTGCCGGGGAAGAGCCCGACGAGGCCGGGCTCGCGGGGGATGCCGGTTTTTTCGTGTTCGAGTGCTTCCAGGAGCGGGTGTCCGGTGAAGACGGTATGGAGTCCGCTGGCCTCATACATTGGAGCTTCAAAGGGAAACACGCAGATCATGAGATCCAGAATTTTTGCCATCTTCGGGATGCGTCCGCGGTTCCAGGCCCAGACTTGCGGGCTGATGTAGTAGAGGATTTTTCCGGCGTAGCCGGATTTCCGGAGTGCCTTGGCGAGACGCAGGTTGAAGCCGGGGTAGTCCACGAGGACGACGGCTGCCGGGCGGGTCTCCGCGATGTCGCGGAGCATCTTCTGGAATTTCGCGCGGAAGTAGCCGTAGTGGCGGAGCACGTCCCAGAGCCCGAGCACGGCAGCCTGCGCGGTCCAGTTGTCGAAACGTCCTTCGGCAAGGGCGGCCATCTTCGGCCCCCCGGCTCCGGAGAAACGGATGTCCGGCGACAGGACCTTCAGCGCTCGCATGACTTCCGCCGCCCGGGCGTCTCCGCTGGTCTCACCGGCGACGAACCAGAGGTCTTTCACGCGGCGGTGGTTTGCTTGCGCGGGTCGGCTTCCTGGATCCGGCGGGTGATGTCGAGGGCGATGTCGAGGGCGTCGGCGGCGGCCTGTCCGGTGACCTGGGGCTTGAGTCCGTCGCGGGCGCATTGGATGAAGGATTCCAGCTCGATGCGCAGGGGTTCGCCTTTTTCGACTTCGACCGGTTCGCGGACGATCCGGCGTCCGCTGAAGTCGGTGACGATTTTGGAGTCCGTGGCGAGGCCGATCAACTTCCCGATGCCGGAGCTTTCTTTTTCGTCGTCGCGGGCGAGGCGGAGGAGGTAGCCGGACTGGTTTTTGTAGTCGAGGGAGAGGTAGGCATTTTCCTGGAAGACGCGGATTTTGCGCACGCGGTCCTGGCTGATGCGGCTGGCGGTGACGTTGGCGACGCAGCCGTTCTCGAAGCGGAAGCGGACGTTGGCGATGTCTTCCCCGCGCCCGAGCACGGAGATGCCGACGGGGTCGATGCCGGTGATCGGCGAGCGGACGAGGTGGAGGATGATCTCGATGTCGTGGATCATGAGGTCGAGGACGACCCCGATGTCGGTGCTGCGGTTCGGGTAGGGGGAGAGGCGGGTGACTTCGAGGAAGCGGGGGTTTTGAAGCTGGGCTTCGAGGGCGTGGAGGACGGGGTTGAAGCGTTCGACGTGGCCGACCTGAAGGACGCAGTTGTTCGAGGCGGCGAGTTCGGCGAGTTCCCGCGCGTGGGCCGGGGTGTCGGCGATGGGTTTCTCGATGAGCAGGTGCCGGCCCCTGCCGAGGAGGAATTTGCCGATCTCGTAGTGGGTGACTGTCGGGGTGCAGATCGTGGCGGCGTCCACAAGGGAGGCGAATTCCTCAAGCGAGGTGGTGGCCCTGGTGTTGTATTTTGCGGCCACGGATTGCGCGGTGGCGCTGTTGGAATCGTAAACGGCCGCGAGGGTGGTGTGTTCCAATTCGCTGTAAATGCGCGCGTGGTTGATTCCCATGTGCCCGACGCCCACGACGCCTGTTTTGATGTTTTTCATAGTCCGTAAATGGTGATCCCCAGTGTGTCCGCGGTCTTCGCGACTTTCGGGAGGTCGAGGAGCAGGGTGGCTCCCGCCTCGACTCCGATGGCGTGAATTTTCGCCCCGGACGCGGTTTCAAGTGTTTTGGTTCCCACGACGGGAACGTCGAAGCGCATGTCCTGGCCGGGTTTGGAGACCTTGACCATGGTGGAGGCGGTCCGGCCGAGTGCTCCGCCGCGGCGGATGGCCTCGTTGGTGCCCTCGAAGGCTTCGACCGCGAGGACGGTGCCGTTTTTGACGACGACCGTCTGGCCGATGTCGAGGCGGCTGGATTCCTTGGCGATGCGGAATCCGAATTCCAGATCGGCGATGTGGCGGGGTTTCAGGCGCGGTCCGGCGAGATGGCCTTTTCCGGCGATGTGTTGCTCCAGAAATGTCGTGGCGGGCAGAAGCGGAACCCCTGCCGAGGCGAGTTCCGAGGCCACGGCCCCAAAGAGGGTCTCGGCGTTTCTTTCTTTCAGGCGGGCGAGGAGAACCAGGGCGCGGAGGTCGGGACGGAGATTAAAGAGGTTGCCGGGGGCGATCTGCCCGGCCATGAGGGCATCCCGGGCTCCGGATTTCTTCGCGGCGTCCAACAGCCTGCCCAATTGCCCGACTTTCATGCGGAAAACTTCGTCTGCCAGGGCCTCCAGATCGGGAGAGGTTTCCCCCTCGAAGGCGGCCAGGGAGATCCGCCTGACGCCCGCCGCCCGGGCGGATTCGACCACGAGACGCGGATATTCGCCGCTCCCGGCAATGAGGAAAAGAGATTCGATGGACTTCAAGGAGCCATGATCATTACCGTTTTGCGGATTTCCTGACAAGTCATGCCGCTGGCGGGTGGGAAATCAGAATCGAAACTCCGGCCCATTGAGAAATGCATCCATTTGCTTTTTCAGCCCATCACTTGGGGGGCCGATCACAAGGTCGATAGCGGATAAATATCCATCTGCATCGCGGATGATATTTCTGTCGTGTGCGTCTCCGGCAACAAGGCCGTATGCTTTGCTGTAATACAATGGCGTATCCAAATCGTGTGACGTTGAACGGAACAGAAATCGCCCCATATATTGCTCGATCTCCTCTTGTGTCGGATTTGGGCGAAATTCGTTGGCATTGATCCACGGTTGGGATGTCACCAACTCAAGCTGACCATCCTCGTAGGCGACACCTACAATACGGATGTCATCGCCAAAAATAAGATTCTGCCAGCCAAGGCGCTTCAGGTATTCGAGCGGGCTTGCCGAACGGCCTTCATGCAATGTGGAATGGCCAAATTTGTTTGGAAGCGTTGCCTTGATGGCGAACCGGCTCAATTTCGCATCGTCTTTGTAGACGCGGTGCTCGGCGCCTTCACCAATGAAGGCAAAGCTCTCGATAAAGACGAACTCTAACCTCTTTTTATGGACATCTGCCCACTCAATGAGCGCAAGGTATTCTGCCCGATACTGGCTGACCCCTGAATCACGCGCACGAATTGCCTGCGCGCTTCGGCGGACGAAACGCGCGACTGATTTTGGCGAATCTGCCTCTGTTCTTCGGCCTGTTTTTTCAGACATGGTGACGTGACGGTCATACACATGACTGTCCAGCGTAGTTGCTTTTTAGTCAAACCGCATTTGCAGAATCAAGCAGCGCAATCGTATTGGCGTGGGGAAAGTCACTCCGTCTTGATGAGTGCGCGGTTTTTCCAGAGGTAGGCAATGCCGGAATAAACGGTGAGGGCGACCGTGATGGCTACCAGGCCGGTCTGGCCGAATGTCCAGGCGAGGCAGGTCCAGGCGGCATGGGACCATTCGCTGATGGAAAGGAGAAGAAGGAAGTAGATGATGGTGATCATCTGCCAGGCCGTCTTGTGCTTTCCCAGCCGGTCGGCGGGAATGACAGTGCCCTTCGAGGCCGCGAGAGAGCGCAGGCCGGTGATCAGGAATTCGCGGCTGATGATGACGATGACCGCCCAGGCGGGAAATTTCCCGATCGCGCACAGGCTGATGAAGGCGGAAGCGGTCAGGATTTTGTCGGCGAGGGGATCCATCAACTGCCCGAAATCGGTGATCAGGCCGCGCTTCCGGGCAATGACTCCGTCCAGGTAATCCGTGACGGTGGCGGCCAGGAAAACCAGGAGGGCCAGGGAAAAGCACCCGGGAAAATTCCAGACGAAGCAAAGCACAAAGACGGCGCTCAGCCAGAGGCGGGAGACGGTCAGCTTGTTGGGAAGATTCATGGATGGAGAGGGAAAGAAGACGGTTGCAAGTTCCGTGGGCGGCAGAATACGATGTCCCGCCTGTTTCTGCCAAACCTTTAAGAACTTTAAGAAATATCATATGAGCAATTCCGACATCGGCCTCATCGGCCTCGCCGTGATGGGCGAAAACCTTGTTCTCAACATGGAATCCCGGGGGTTCCGCGTCGCCGTATTCAACCGCACGACCGCCGTCACGGAGAAATTCGCGGAGGGCCGAGCGAAAGGAAAGAACATCGTGCCCTGCCGCACGCTGGAGGAATTCGTCGCCGCGCTCGCGCGTCCGCGCAAGGTGCAGATCATGGTCAAAGCCGGGGCGCCCGTGGATGCGGTCATCGGGCAACTGATTCCGCTTTTGGAGCCGGGCGACATCATCATTGATGGCGGGAACTCGCTGTGGACCGACACCCAGCGGCGGGAGAAGGCTCTTCGCGAAAAGGGGATTCACTTTTTCGGAGTCGGCGTGTCTGGCGGGGAAGAGGGGGCATTGAAGGGACCGTCCATCATGCCCGGCGGTTCTGCCGAGGGGTGGAAGGCCCTGGAACCGATCTATACGAAGATTGCCGCCGTGGCGGAAGGCGAACCGTGCTGCCGGCACATGGGGACCGACGGGGCAGGGCACTATGTGAAGATGGTTCACAATGGGATCGAATACGGCGACATGCAGTTGATCTGCGAAGCCTATGCCATTCTCCAGGCCACGGTGAACCCAACGGCGGAGGAGTTTGCGGAGATTTTCTCGGAGTGGAACAACGGGGAGCTTGATTCGTTCCTCATTGAGATCACGGCCAATATTTTTCGCCGCAAAGATCCGGAGACCGGCAGGCCGCTCGTGGATGTCATTCTCGACAAGGCAGGACAAAAGGGAACCGGCAAGTGGACGGTGGGCCATGCCGTGGAAATGGGCGTGCCGCTTTCGGTGATCGGAAGTGCCGTGGAGGCGCGGATTCTGAGTTCGATGAAGGCCGAGCGCGTGGCGGCTGCGGGAGTCCTCCCGGCTCCTTCCGCCGCGAAGTGGACGGGAGACCGGCAGGCCATGATCCATGCCGTGAGGGACGCCCTCTACGCCAGCAAGATCATCAGCTACGCCCAGGGATTCGTGCAACTGGGGGCCGCTTCGGAACTCTACGGGTGGAGCCTCAATTTCGGCGACATCTCCTCGATCTGGCGCGGAGGGTGCATCATTCGCGCCCGGTTCCTCAACCGGATCACGGAGGCCTACCGGAACAATCCCTCGTTGAAAAACCTGATTCTCGATCCGTATTTCCGAGACATCATCGCAGGCACCCAGGCGAACTGGCGCAAGGCCGTGCAGACCGCGATCGAATACGGAGTCGCCGTTCCTGCCTTCAGTGCGGCGCTGGCCTATTTCGACAGCTACCGTTCGGCCCGTTTGCCTGCCAACCTCCTGCAGGCGCAACGGGATTACTTCGGGGCGCACACTTATGAGCGGACCGACAAGCCGGCCGGAGAATTTTTCCACACCGAGTGGTTCGGCTGAGCCGCCCGCTCAATAGACGAAATTTTTTCTGGGGCCGTCGGCGCGGTTTTTTGCCGCCTGTTGGAGGTCCACGTCGCGCATTCTGGCACCGGTGCCGATGCGGGAGCGCCAGCCGAAGGGCAGGAAGCCGAGGAGCCGTTCCAACAGGCTGCCCGGACGGTTTTTGCCCGCCCTGGCTTCCGCGAGAAGGACATTGGTGGGATCCTCATAGCCGGCCCGATGGAAGGCCTTCCTGCGGTAGATCTCGGCCATCCGATGGAGTTTGCCCCCGGTGTTCAGAATCCCATCTGCGAACCGCAGGATTCTCCGGTTCGGCAACATCATCGGGCAGACCTTGCGCACGAGGCCGAAGGCCACGGGGGGAGGATATCCCGCAGCCACCAGCATGGTGATGGCCGCCGCGGACGAGCGACTGATTCCCGCCTCGCAATGGGTGAGCAGGCCCCAGTCGTCCAAGGGAGCCATCCGCTTCCCGAACTCCACCAGCGAAGCGACATGGTTCTCGGTGGGGGCGGAATAACGCCGGTAGCGGGGCAGGGTTATCTCAATGTCGTCGAGATCGTGGAAGACCAGCTGCAGGCGGTGACGGGTTCGCTTCGGAGGCTGGAGAAAAGTGTTGATTTCATCCGGATCAATCAGGCTCACAAAATGGGTGACGGGTGCCTCGACAAAGTCCGGCACCTTGGTTCTGGGGCAAACCATTAAGCGCATGATACGCTTGCATTAACGCATGGAGAAATTGTGTCAATCTTGAAGTCGGGCAAGCGCATGAAAAATGGACGTACAAACCACGGCAAAAGCACCTCGCACGGTGGAGACGCTGTTTCTCTCAGGGCTTTTTGCGGGCCTTGGCGAGTTTTTTGACGGCAAACACCGCGGCGCCTGCGGTGAGGAGAAGCAGAGGAATTCCCACCAGCGGGCGGTAGGCCAGCCAGGAGAGCGAGATGGTCGCCAGAGTGAGTGGAAGGGCGACGACAAAGGCCAGCATTCCCGTGCCGGCACCGACGAGATCACCGAGGAAGGGGATGACGCTGGCCGCCACGGAAAGCACATTGGTGATCAGCAGAAGCCCGAGCAACATGCAGACGAAACCGGCGAGGCGCAGGAGCCAGGTGAGCATGGCGTTGTTTTCCTGTTCTTTCTGGAACATGGCGGACGCGCTCAGCGTTCCGCATTGCAGCAGCTCGATGGTGCCGAGTTTCGGGACGGTGAAGGGTTCGAAGGTGTTTTGGATCTGGGCGGCAATGATGCTCACGGGACCGGCGGGAGCGATTTGGAACGTGACACGCAGGTCGCCGATTTCCGGCTGGGAAGGATTTGCGCCGACGTAGAGCTGGCCTGCCGGGGTGGTTTTGATGTCCTCCTCGTGCCGGCGGGCGGCTTTGTCGGCTTCCTCCGCAGTGGCGGGCCTTGGCTCGTAGTTGTTGATCAGTTCCGTGAGGCTCTCCGGCAGATCAAACCCGCCCACGTGGATGTCCGGAGCCACGAAGGTGGTGCTTTCAACCGGCATGGCTTCGGGGTTCGCATGGCCTTCGGGAGCGTGGAACTGCGTGGAGTCGAGCAGGGTGGAGGACCAGGTTTTGGAATAGGAATAGGTGGTGACGGTTTCCTCTCCCCCGCCGAGTTTTTGCTTGGTTTCCGATTTTTCCTCCTGCTTCCACTGGTACATTTCCACATCGCGGCGGAGTTTCAGAGCCTCTGCGGTGATTCCGAAGGTTTTGTCCGTCACCGGGCCGCCCGCTTCGGCATCGCCCGTGAGATGCACCAGTTTGCCTTCGTTGTCGGCAACCGGGGCATCGGAGGAGAGGGAGATCACCTGACCGGCTCCCACCTCAAGGGTTTTCACCCGATGGATCGCGCGACCTTCGTTCCAGGCCAGGAGAAGGAACGAGCCGACAAAAAGCAGCAATCCGAACAGGATGCCCGAAAGAGCGCTTCCCATGCGGCTGAACCAGGACCGGCTTGTCGTTGTGGTGAAGGAGTCGTTGCTCATATTCCGGCAGTCTTCTCATGCCTCACCGCCACGGGCAACGGTTTTTTCTTGGCGGAAAGCCCGTGGAGAACGGACGGAATGGCTTTCAGGAAGCGGATGCCGGGGCGGAGGGAGCCGCTTCCTTGGAAGAAGTCTCGCAGCAGCAATCTTTCCCGGGGGATTGTTCCTGCGAGGGCTCGTTCATGCAGCGTTCACAATCCTCATCAGCGGGGTGGACACAGTTGCAGGGGCGGAGGAAGTCGTTCATGACTGCCACAGCATAGGGACTTTCCGTCTGCCCGACCAAGAAAAATCGGGGGCGTTTATCGCATCCAGCGGGTGAGGATCCGGGGAGAGGGTTCCCGTTTGTAGAGAAATTTTTTCAGAAGGGCGATAACAGCTTTCACTGGGGAAGATCGTGGGACAGGCCGGGGAGGAAATCAAGAGGATACACGCCGGGGTGTTCCGGAGGGCAGGGGACTCCCTCATAAAAGTTCCAAATAAAAAATGTGTCGATGTGAATGACCGACCCCTTTTATGTTTTTTTAGGCGTACTTTTTGACTTGGTGAGAATCCAAGCTGATTTATGAGCTTCGAATCCAATCCGTGGATAGTAGGTTTCCGCTTGCGGGGCAGCCAGCAGAATAATCTTTGCTCGTGGCCCTAATCTCGATTGAGTCAGTCGGACGAGTTCGCGACCAATTCCCTTCCGCTGATAGCTTGAGTCAACCGCTAGGTCTGATAAGTAACAACAATGCTCAAAATCCGTGACGGAACGAGCAATGCCGACAAGCTTCTCATCGTCCCAGGCTGTGCATAAAAGATTTGCATGTCGCAACATGGCTTGTAGGCAATGAGTGTCATCCACCGGACGCCGCTCCGCCAAGGTAGAACGCCGCAGCACGTCCGCAAACTCCTCAGGACTAATTGGCGCGGAAATTTTGTAGTGGATGCTCATAATGTTGCCGAACGTCAAAGATGAGCCGCGCGTATGCCTGGTTCGGCTGCTTCAGGCTAGCTCTTGCCATATAGGCCTCACTTCTATTGTTGCAGCACTCGCCATCGGGTGACCTGTCGCGACTGAAACTGCCTCTTCCATGCTCTTCGCTTCGATCAAGACGTAGCCGCACATTTTTTCACGTGATCTCGCGAATGGTCCACTTGTGTGTCTCACCTTTCCGTCTCGAACTCGCACGGTGACCGCTTCATCCGAGGGCTTCAGAGGGTTGCTATCGACAAGAACATGCTCATCTCGCCGCTTCTTGGTCCAAGCGATAATCTTGGAAACCAGCTCAGGGGTGGGCGCGAAGTGGTCGTCGTGGCTGATAATGAATAGAAAACGCATATACTCTATTAACGATTAGATTTAGCTGTTTAGGACACTCGAGCGCTATTTTTTGGTTCATCCGCAAATAGTGTGCTTATGTCCGGTTTCATAGAGGCTATCCGAAAAGTCAGTTTAGGCATGAGAGTTGCTTTTCGATGGGATGTTTATAAGTGATGAG
>CAZPEN010000014.1:0-94047 GCA_964585615.1 uncultured Chthoniobacter sp.
GATGTAATTACATTGTACAGCATTATTTTCCAGAAAGTTCATGACACGCTCTAGATACTCTCATCCTCGTTAAAGCCAATCGTCAACCCCATCCACATAAATGAAAAGCAATAGTGATATTCGACGTTCGCCCCTTTTCTCCCTTCGCTTCATCGGTGCGGTTGCAGCCAGTTTCTCACTGGATACAAGCAATCATCCTGGTGGATACGATATGAATTCCATCCAAACAATGGCAAGTTGCTCAGGGTTTGTTGAGTAAACTATCGGATACTCTCTATGAAAACGATTCTCTCATTTCTTGTCGTCCTACTGTCGTTCCATCCAGCAATCTCTCAGGCCCGTCCAGCAGACGAGTTCTGGGCAATCTCCACGCCGCAAGAGCTTCCATTTGCCGAGGAGTGGGTCGTGCAGAAAGAAGAAAATGGCGTGATTTGGAAAGAGTTCTATTTTACGAGCGAGACTCGAGCCGGTGAGTCCTATCGGGTTTATGCCATTTATTCCGCCCCGAAGACGACTGGCAAGGTGCCGGCCATTCTTTACATCCACGGGGCGACCGGCACAGCCGAGCCCGCAATGGTGGCCGAGTGGGCAAAACGCGGGTATGCCTGCCTCAGCTTCGACTGGACGGCCAATCCAAAAGATATGCAGCTCAAACGGGAACACTTTAGCAAGTTCGGAGATCTCACCGATGCTGCCGGTGCGGGCGCGTTCGTGCTCCCCGCCGACCGAAGTCGAACGCACCAGACCATGATTGCTGCGAGAAGGGCACTCTCCTGGCTTCAACTCCAACCCGAAGTCGAGCCGGATAAGCTGGGCGTTATAGGGATTTCCTGGGGGGGGTTTGACTCCCTGATTCTCAATGGGATTGACAACCGCATCAAGGCCTCGGTGGATATCTATGGTGCGGGCTTTTACCAAGAGTTCGGTATCAATGGTGGCTGCTTTGGCGTCACAGGTCCACTACAGAGCTTGCCGCGCGAACAGCAGGTGGAATGGCTTGATCACTTTGATCCAGCTCATTACCTGCCACAAACGCTTGCCCCGACGCTCATACTTACCGGAACCAAAGATATGTTCTTCTGGCTCCCCTTGGTGATGAGAACATTCGAGGCACTCCCGGTCGAAAAGCGACTCGTCTTGGAACCAAATATCAACCACACATTCGAAATAGGTACAATTACTAAGACTGCTGCCCGGTGGTTCGACTTGTTTTTGCGTGCATCCGGAAAACCGTGGCCAAAGATTGAGATTGTGGATGTCGGGGGAAGAAAACTGGAGGCGCGGATCACGAACGACGGAGCTCCGGTCAAGGCCGTGCAAATAGCGTTGTTCCCGCTTCGGCAGCGGGCGGATAAAGTCCTCATCTCGGTCTATACTGATACTCAAATAAAAGAAGTATGGCAGATGGAATCAGCGGTACTGGCGGGCGACGGTCGGACGGCGACTTTTTCGCTGCCGGAGTTTCCGAAAGATATTCAGACGGTGGCGGTGTTCGCCACCGCTGAGACGAACGATGGAATCAGAGTTTCCTCCACTTTAAAGCTGATCGATCTCGCGCAGGCCGGCGCAGCATCGGGTTCACCAATCGTCAAGAAAGTGACGGAGTAACAAGGATACCGTCTTCGGTTCCCAGAGCTGCTTCCCTCGAAGCACAGCCTATAGTGCAAAGAAAAATTCCTCATGGATTCTGTTTCTCCGGAGGAAGGAATTCGAATTCATAAGTTCGTCTCCACGTCTTGCGCTCGCCAGGTTCGAGGGAGATTGCGACGAATTGCTCTGGATTGAGATAATAATTCCGTGCATGAATCGCCAAGCGCAGGCCGGGAAGAGAAGTAGAAAACGCGATCCGATGGCCGGATTCGGAATGCGCTACCTCGCCCTGGTTTTCACCGGGGTAGTGCGCCGGATAGGGGATCACGGCATTGAGGCAATCGGGAATTTCCCGTTCGAAAAGGATCGATCTTCCCACGTGCTTCTGTTCGGAAGAGAGTCCCTTGACGGTGAAGTCGTATGGAAGGGTCAAGCGATAGCCCGGACCCACCTTGAGTGCGTCAAAGGCAAAACAGTTGTGGGCATAGTGTTCCGTGCGGAAAGATTTGCTGCCCGTGTTGGTAAGTTCCCAATCAATTGTCACGATTTTTCCCGACACTCTTGTCTCGGAACGCAAAGAGTACCCTAACCCCGAGGTCCACGTGCAGTCCTGCGTGGAAACAACGGAATCCGACCGCCAATGGGTGGTCGTCGTCGCTCTTGAAAGAACTTTGTATTCTGCCGCAAAACGATAGTCGTCAGAAGAGGCTCTCTCCAATACGCCGACCCCAATTTTAACAAAACCCTCACCCACTTTGGCATCCGTATATCCAGGCGGTCCGCCCGGCGTGAGAAGGTCGAACTCCGCCATCAAGCCAGCCACATCCAGCGCAGGATCATGCCGCACCGGGTTGTAGAGGAATTCATGATTTCCTGAACGAACCCGCAAAACCGCCGCCAACGGGGTGAAGCGATATCCGGTGTAGTAACGATCCGAAGCTGCAGGATCCACGACTTCGACCTGAAGGAATTCGCTTGCCAGCATACGGCTTCCTGCATGAACCGTTTGCGCGGGGTAGAGAGGGGGCTCGATAGATTCCGCCTTGATCGGGCGGTTGCCGGGCGACAAAGCGGCAAGCCCAACCGTCAGCAGGAGCGCTGTCTTCCAACCTGAGGGATGGCGGAATAAGTTGTGTGTCATGAGTTGAGGTCGTCGAACCGCGTCCGCACGATGTTGTCTTCGCAACGGGCAGATCAAGCGCTAAAAACGGAAAGGATGCAGGATCACGCAGGTTGGCATTGATTTTCGGAAGGGATGAACGGGAAAGGATCGGTCGGGAGGCCGGAGCGGTTGGTCAGGTTGCTGGTTGGGTTCGCTAGAGGTTATTGTTGCAAAATCCAAACCGCATGCACGGCCGCAATAAATCCTTTGTCCTCCCACCAGTGCAGGATTTGACGTTGACTGGTTGCGATGTGAAGATGGACCCGTCCCTGCGGATCAATGTCGCTGTCGGCAATTTCGACCTTGAAGAATGCCTCGGGGACATGCGGCGCTTTCGGGATCATCCACTCCCCCAGCGTCCTCTTTTCCAAAAAGATTTCGTATTTCACATCAAGCCCCAGCGGATCGAAGGTGTGGAGAAGCACGCTCCACTTGTGCCCTTTAGCGAGCCCGTCAATGCGGATCGGCAATCTCCGCGGGTGATACCAGAAGCTCCGTCCGGGTCCGAAGGCGATCACGCCGTCGGCTTTCTCTGTGGCGCTCACAGCCCATTTCTGAATAGTAATCAGATCCGATTCCGCCGCCCGGCTGCGGGTGCCGAGAGGCAGGTTCGCTCCGCAAAAAACCTGATAGAGAACCTTTGACGAAGGATCGATCAGTCGGGAAGCCAGGCGGTTGATTTCCTCCTGATGGCGTGCGAGATCGTCGCGCCAAGACGGCGGGAGGAGAACAGGTGCCAAGACGGGATTCTGCTCGGGGGTAATGTCGTCCACCCCACACCGCCAGAATCGATACCATCCGCTCAGCGGTCCGAATGGCAATGAGAGCGTGCCGGGACCTTGCTTGCCGAGCGTGCCGGTGGCGCTGTCCACGATTGCCTGCTTTGCGAGGACGACCGGAACCTTGATTTCACCCACAAGCGGCATATCGAGATGAAGATATGTGTGCCGCGCTTCTCCGCTGCCGAATGTCTGCATCTTCCAGATATCGTTACGACGGCTCAGCGGCGCGACGACCGACCTGAGCTCCAGATGCTGCCGGCCGGACCATCCGGCAGGAATCTCGATGAGTGTAACCTCGCGTCCGTCGTCAAGAACAGGCATCCGGGTGGTAGCAAATGGCGGCGCGACTGGCTCGCAGTCCCAGAGGACGACAGGAACGGTCCGTTCCAACGGCCCCGCCGCATCGATGCGCAACATTCCCTCATGGATACTCACGCCCAGCACCTGACGAATGCTTATGGCGTAGTCGTGAGGGGCATTCGTATCCTGGGTTCCGAACTCCCATTTCGTCCGGTAATCATAATAAAAATACGGCAGGATTTCCCCTTCGCGAACCACCGCCTTGTAATCGCGCCGCTCCACCACCAATGAGTCCCCCGCCTGTCCAGGTTTTCCATTCACAGTGCATCCAATCCAATTATCGCGCTGGCGAAAAGCCGTCTCCGGATGTTCCGGCAGGTGCCGCTCATAATACTTGCGCACATCGCCGCCCGTCGCGAAAACAACTTTCTCGGTCCCCGCCAAGCCGATCAGCGCCTCCAGGCCGCTCCGATTGTAACCCGTCATGTTGGCCGTGCCGAAGGTTCGTCCAAACTCAAAACCTGCGACAAAAAAGAATGGATCGCCGGAGAGAGATTTCCACCCGCGCAGCGTGTCGGTCAGAAACTGCGTGAACCTCACGGATTCCTTCCCGGAATCTGCCGCCCGAATCCAGCGGGTGAAATGCGAGGGCGAGAGCACAAAGTCTCCCCACCTAGTAAGGTGAGGCAGGAGCACGTGGTAGTGGTTCATCGTCATTCCAACAACCCCATCCGAGCTTTTCGGAACCGGCTTGCGAAAATCATCCTTGGCAATCCAAAACGGGCAGGTGGGCATTCCCCAGTGGTTGATTGCCCACTCGCCATCCGACCAGTTCTGTTCCGGTATCAGAGAATGGATCACGCGGATCCCCTGACGGCGGCAAGCTTCGACGAAAGCGTTGCAAGGGGTATATGTCGCGATCCGCACGAGCGGTTGAAAGCCCTGTCGCTCCCACCATTGCTGGAGAAAAGCCAGGCGTACGGAAATCTCATTCACGGACAGCGAATCCCAATTGGCGTCGTGGTGGGCCAGGTCTGGATTCAGCATTCCCACGTCCCTCGCCATCACATGCGGATAGATCTCATCCCCGAACTCCCGCTCGTATCGAGACCACCGGCTATCGGAAGAGGAGAAAGCGCCCGAGTTTTCTCCCCGCTCAAGATTGACATAGTAGTTTGCGGGAAGTCCCGCGTCATGAATAGTCTCCGCAAAATCCTCCGCGGTGAACGCGCCCACTGTGATCTGACAAACGGCCCATCCGTTCTCCACCACGGACAGGGGACGCCGCAAGGTCGCTCCGTCTGCTGCAAATTCCGCCAGATACATTCCCGGTCTCTCGGCCGTCCAACGGAACGTCCCTCCCGTAGCAAGCGTCACCGTGGAAAGATCCCCGGCTTCCGGTCCCCATGTGCGACGGATGCTCAACCGCCCAGACGCTTCTGCCAAAAAATCGAAGCTTTCGCCAAGCTTGATCAGGTTTCCCGGCGTGACGGAAAAAGTCGGCATCGTGCGGGGTTGGGCTTTCTTAGAATGAGTTTTGTTCATAGGGGTTCGACAGGAGGATTGCTCGTGTTCCCGTCTTCGGTTGATTTCAAATTTATAAAGCAAATGGCCCGCCTGGTCTCCGGGAACTCACCCACCAACGAACTGATTTTGGTGCGATCCGGAACGGCAGACTCCGGGTGATTCATTGCTAGAGGCTGTCCGAAAAGTGGCTTTGTGAGTCAACATGGCATGTATCGAAGGGCGAATCACACAGGCTCTAGTCAGGCAGGGGTGCGACATAGTTGTGATAGCCGCCGTGCTGCTTCCAGCTACGGATGACGAGGATCATCGGAAAGATCGCGGTGGCGGAGATGACTGCGGTCCAGAGAAACGCCGTACGGTAGTTGCTGTGGGTGACATCCATCAGAATGCCGATGAGGATGTTGCCGACGATCAAAGCACCGCAGCCGAAGACATTGAGCGCCCCTGAGAACTGGCCGAACCTATCGAGAGGGAAGAGACTCATCGAGGCGGCACGCTGCCCCAAATACCATGCCAGCGTCGGAAGAGAAAATGCCAGCGAATAGCACAAAAACCCCGTCTCGTCGTGAACACCAATCGGAGCCAATATCGTCACGAGGCACAGGCCGACGAGCGCTCCGAGAGTGACGTAGAGGGCCGAAAAGCGATCGCATAGCCAGCCGATCGGATACAGAAAGACAAGGGAAATCACACCGGTCCAAGCGAAGATATGGCCCATCTTTTCCATGTTGATCTGCAAAGTTTCGCTGGCGAAAAGGGTGATGAAATTCCCGGCACAATTGAGCGCAGCCGTCACGAGAAGCGAGACAAGAAAGAAATTGCGGTAGAGGGGAATTTGCAGGCATTCCCGGAAGTAAACTCCATAAGTCCTAAAAATGCCTGGACGGTCTTCGAGAGGTGTAGGGGCAGGATATTTCCCCTCCTTCACTTTGTAGCACATGAGAAAAAAAGCGAAGAGGTAGAATCCGCCAACCCCGAGGAAGATCTCGCGCCGGTGGGTGAAGAGGTGAGGGAAGACATACCAAAGAAAAAGTGTTCCACTCAAGCCTCCGACGATACTGAACCATGCAAGAAAGCGGGCCATCACCTCCAGAGGCACCACGTCGCGGATCAGCCAGTTATAGACGTTGACCAAAACCATGTTGAAGAAGTGGAAGCTGACAGTCAGAACACACATCAGACCGAGGACCATTCCTGCTTTAGTCACTGAGGGCGGGAGATGAACGGCGGTTCGTTCAAAGAGCCAGTTTCCAATCTCGGGGGCAAATCCGATCGCCACAACCGCAGCAACCGTCAGCGGCGTGATCAGATAGAGCAGTGGTATGCGTCGCCCGATTGATGTCCTCAGATCATCACTCCATCGGCTGATGCTGGGAAGAAACAGCGCGTTTACGACCCCTGCAAAACTGCCACCCATCACACCGATCAAGGTATTCGATGCCTGAAGATCTTTCAGATATATCGGCAAAAATCGCGCAAAGACGGCCTCGAAGAAATTGAAGGCAAAATCCCCCCAGAGAAGCCAGAGCGAGAGAACGAACACTCCGCCTCGGGTATAGCTGAGAGTGCCCACACGGAAGGTCTTCGGCTCGCGGGAGAGTGCTGCCATAGGTGTCATGGACGGTGGCATCTTTCGGTTTGTTGGATAAACCAAATATGGCCCGGCAGACCTGGTGAACCGCTCTTGTCCCACGAACAATAATAGAGCCACGGCAGGATTCCCCGCTTTTCGCAACTTGTCACAAAGACCTCGGCGACATCGGTCGTGTTGTCGCTGCTGTCGACCTGGTAGTCGGTATGTTTTGACAGCCAGAGACAAAGCGCGGAGACTTGTTTTGCGGTGAGGACGGCATACTTCATCCCGGCATCACGGGCGATCCCGATCCACTGATCCACGTCGAGTTTGTCCGGGTGATACGCGACCGCCGGCTGATCTCGCAGCGAGAGTTCCTGTCCGTCAAACGTGCTCATTCCAAAATGAAGGAACATGCCAAATTTGACGCCTCCCCTCGGTGGAGTTGCTCAAGACTGAGATGCCGAAAGCCTGTTTCGCTGGTGTTCATAGAAGTAATTCCAGGCAATGCCGGCTTGATTGGGGGTGTCGTGTGTAGTTTCAAAGTTTGTGTAGACCCGATTCGCAAACAAGGGGATTTCCAAAATAACAGGAAGATTCGGAGTACGATTTTAATACTACGTATGAATTTTGGAAGGATCAACTGAAAATCGGCTCCTATAATTGTGGACGGTTTGGGCCATGGAATTTCTACGGCATTTTTACTTCGCCGGGGGCAAATTTCCTCCTGCTGGAGAGATACGCTTTCAAAGCACTCGACCGATTTTTTCCGCGCAGGCTGCAATTGCCGGGAGAAGATCCTTGCCTCCGTGGGGCGGCTTTCGCAGGCGCAGCATGGAGCATGTGAGCGCCGCCACCACCTGCCCGTCCCCACCGCAAACCGGCACTCCCAAATCAATAATGCCGATCGCATATGCACTTTCTGCCATTTCGAACTGACATGCCCGAATTTTCCTGAGGTGCGCCTCCAGGGATCGACTGGCTTTTTTCTCCCGGACCAACAAAGCGTGTGCCTGAAGTATCCGGCCGGAGACCGTGTCATCCGCATCCAGGCGGGCTCCGGCCTGGAGGCTGATCCGGACGAGCCCGCCACCGGGAACGTCCACGAGCAGGAGGGCCGCATCGCCGTCTGGCACGGAGAGATGCACGGATTGTCCGTTCACCCGCGCATAATCCTGCATGTGGGGCAACGCGGCCTGCTGAATCTGGTGATGAGGTGGATGTGATACCGCCAGGCGATAAAGCAGGCCGGAAATCGCATAGGCACCCGCCGTAGTGCGCTTGAGATACCCTCGCTCAAGCAGGCATGCCACGGGCCGCTGCACCTCGGAAACCGAGAGCCCGACCCCCTGTGCAATCTGCGTAAGCGTCACTGGCTCGCTCTGCGCGGTGATCCACTCCACGAGGTTCAACCCCCGATCCAAAGCCGGCACCAAAGTCATCTTCGCTTTCATGATAAATATTATTGCAAATAATAATCTGGTCGGCAAGATGATTTGTATGTCTGTCCAACCGCGACCCGACTTCAACGACGGCTATCCCGACCGTCTGGAAAAATGCTACACGGGGGCCGTCTATGATGTACTCCGCGCCATGGGACGTCCGGACCAGATTCTGCCCCGCATGATCCGGCCGCTGGATCCGACGCGCGCTCTGGCCGGAAGGGTTTTCACAATCAGCGGCCATGCGGATTTCACCGTGGACGCACATACGACGCTGCTCGAATGGACGAAGATGCTTTCGCGCGCTCCAGGGGGCAGCGTGGTGGTCTGTCAGCCAAACGATGACACGCTCTCCCACATGGGGGAACTCTCGGCGGAGACGTTTGTTTACAAGGGAGTGAGAGGGTATCTTTGCGACGGCGGATGCCGGGACACCGTGCGGATTCTGGAAACCGGTCTGCGCGTCTGGTTCCGGTATCACACGCCGCGCGATGTGGTCGGACGCTGGGTGCCGGACCGCATCGGTGAACCGATTGTTATTGGCGGCGTGATCATCCGTACGGGCGACTATCTGATAGCCGACCGCGACGGGGCGCTCATCATCCCCGCCGAAATCATCAATGAGGTCACGACCAAGGTGGAGGAGGTTTTGCGCACGGAAAACAAGGTTCGCACCGCCATTTTACAAGGTGTGGACCCGGTGGATGCCTATCTGCAACATCGAAAGTTTTGATACGATGAATACGCTCCTCCTCTCCCCTACAGACAATATTGTCGTCCTTGCAAAGAGCCTGGCCGCCGGTGCCGCGTTGGAGATTGGCGGACGCCAACATCACCTGACCCATGCGCTCGCGCTCGGACACAAGCTTGCAGCCAGGCCGATCCGCGCCGGTGACAAGATCATCAAATACGGCGCACCCATCGGCTCTGCGACCTGCGAGATCAAGGCGGGCGAACATGTCCACCTGCACAACATGCAAAGCGACTATCTGCCAACATTCACATTGGAAGAAGGCCGCGAATTTCACGCATCGAAATGACCGCGATCAACCCGGGAGCATTTTTGCGAAGCGATGGACGAAAGGGAATTCGCAATACCGTCGCGGTTGTCTATCTGGTGGAGTGCGCTCACCACGTGGCCCGGGAGATCCAGCATCCGTTCCGCAATCAGGATGTTCATTTACTGGGATTCGGCGGCTGCTATCCGAACGAATACTCCCACAGGATGCTCCGCAAGCTCTGCACGCACCCGAATGTCGGCGCAGTGCTCCTGCTTTCGCTCGGGTGTGAGGGATTCAACCGCAAGGGGCTTTGGGAGGCGATCCAGGAATCCGGGCGACCGGCCGAGATGCTGGTCATCCAGGAAACGGGGGGAACACGCACGACGATTGAGGTCGGCCAGCAATGGGTGCGACAAACGTTGCGCGACCTCGAGTCGAGCCCACGATCAGCGATGACGCTTGACGAGCTGATTGTCGGTACGGTCTGCGGGGGAAGTGACGGCACCAGCGGAATCACTGCGAATCCCGGCATCGGACGCGCCTTTGATCGGTTGGTGGCCGAAAATGCGGTTTGCATCTTTGAGGAAACAGGCGAACTGATCGGCTGCGAGCAGATCATGGCCTCACGCGCGGCAACCCCTGAGCTTGCGAGGATCCTCACTGTGTCGGTTGCCAAGGCGGCACGATATTATACCACACTCGGCCACGGAAGCTTCGCCCCGGGAAATGCGGACGGCGGCCTCACGACGCAGGAGGAAAAGAGTATGGGCGCGTATTCCAAGAGTGGTTCCTCCGCGATCTCCGGGCTCATCAAGCCCGGCGATGTGCCGCGCAAGGGCGGACTCTATCTGCTCGATGTCGTACCGGACGGCGAGGTGCGATTCGGGTTTCCCAATATCAATGACAACGCGGAAATCGCTGAGCTGATTGCGTGCGGCTCGCACGTCATCCTCTTCGCCACCGGACGGGGATCCGTCGTCGGGTCCGTGGTGTCACCGGTCATCAAAGTCTGCGCGAACCCCGAAACGTTTCGCCATCTTCCCGACGACATGGATATTGATGCGGGCAGGATTCTCGAAGGGCGGGGAACCCTGGAGGAAATCGGAGCGGAGATTTTTGACCTTGCGATAGCGGTTGCGGGAGGAGCGCGGACAGCGTCGGAATCCCTCGGTCACCAGGAATTCGTGCTCGGCTACAAGAGCTTCGAACCGATCGGCCCCGGCTGCCATCCTACTTACCAATGAATCTCGAACTCCAAAACCAAGTTGTGATCATCACCGGCGGTGCCAAGGGGATTGGCGAATCCCTCACCCGGACATTTGCTTCCGAGGGGGCAGTCGCCTGTATTCTTGGACGCAATCGCGAGGAGGCGGAGACGGTTGTGCGGGAGGAAGCCGCCAGGGGGAACCTCGTGGAATCGTATCATGCGGAAATGACTGACGAGGCTGCCGTGCAAAAGGCGGTCGCCGATATCGTGTCGCGGCATGGAAAAATTGATGTGATCGTGAACAACGCCGGCGGCAACGATGCGGTTGGCTTGCGCCATACGACGGAACAGTTTCGCAATTCCCTCGAAAAAAATATCGTGTCGTGCTTCACCCTCATCCACCACGCGCTGGACCACTTGATTGCCTCCAAGGGAAACATCGTAAATATTGGCTCGAAGTGCTCGGTGACTGGCCAGGGCGGCACAAGCGGATATGCCGCGAGCAAAGGTGCCATGAACGCCCTCACCCGTGAATGGGCACTCGATCTCGGGCGGCACGGTATCCGGGTAAACTGCGTGATCCCCGCCGAGGTCATCACCCCGCTTTACAAGAGGTGGCTGGCCCGGGCTCCCGATCCCGCAGCCGCGCTGGCACAACTGAACAGCACAATCCCGCTTGGCCGACGGACCACCACCGCCCAGGAAATCGCGGACGCCGTCGTCTTCGTGGCATCGCCGAAATCCTCGCACACCACCGGTCAGTTACTCTTTGTGGACGGCGGTTACGTTCATCTCGATCGCGCCTGCACGCAGCCGACCTCCCACCTCAAGACCTCATGATCGATACCCACCTGCACCTTTGGAATCCCGCACAGCTTCGGTATCCTTGGCTGGACGCGATCCCCGCCCTCAACCGGGAGTTCACGCTGGATGATTATCGCCACGCAGGTTCGGAGGAAATCTCCGCAAGCATCTTCGTCGAGTGCGCCGCCGATGCCGATTCGTTTTCCGACGAGGCCGGGCGGGCGCTGGAATTCGCATCCAACCCCGAGAGCAGGATCGCGGGCGTCGTCGCCTCGGTCTGGCCGGAGCGCGAAGATTTTCAATCGAACCTTTCCCGTCTGGCCGGACATCCGAAGCTCAAGGGCATTCGCCGCGTCCTGCACACCGAGCCGGACGAGCTTTCGCAATCGCCGCTTTTTAGAAAAAATGTCTCATCGCTCGCGGATCGCGAACTAAGCTTCGACCTCTGCGTTCTTGAGCGGCAACTTCCAATGGCCCTTGCATTAGTCGATGCGTGCCCGAAGACGTACTTTGTCCTCGACCATTGTGGCGTGCCGGATATTGGGGCCAATTCGCAGGAATTTTGGCGGCGGCAGATCACCGAGTTGGGCAAACGCCCGAATGTAGTCTGCAAAGTCTCCGGCCTCCTCCTCTACGCCGGTGAGGCACAGCGCACGGCGGACGGCATCTTTCCCTGGTTCACCCATGTCGTCGAAGCATTCGGCTGGGATCGACTCGTCTGGGGCGGCGACTGGCCGGTCTGCACGCTGGCCGTGCCTCTTGGGCAATGGGTTGCTGTCACGCACGGCCTGCTGGACCTCGCTTCCGCCTCACCAGCCCAGCGAAGCGGATTTCTCGACGGGAACGCGACAATCGTTTATCACCTTTGACCATGGCCTCGCTCTCAGGAATTTTTGTCCCAAATATTGTCCCCTACGACGGGCAGGGCCGCATCAACGATGAGGAACTCCGCCGGATCATCCGATGGATCGGCGGCAAAGGGGTCACCGGGTTTTACCCGAATGGCAGCATGGGCGAGTTTATCCGCCTCAGCTACGAAGAGCGCAAGCGCGTCGTGACCATCGTCGCAGAGGAGGCTGCCGGCAAGCCAATCCTGGCTGGTGCCGCCGAGCCAAACGTAGACCTCGTTCTCGACATGTGCCGCTACTGCGCCGACCTCGGATGCCGGGCCGTCTCGATCACCGGTCCGTATTACTACAAGCTCACACAGGACAGCATCGAGACCTACTTTCGCGAGCTGGCGGCCAAGTCGCCCATCGATATCGTCATCTACAACATCCCGGCCTTCGCCAACGAGATCAGCGTGCCTGTGCTCAAGCGGCTCGCTCTCGATTGCCCACGCATCATTGGCACGAAGGACACGTCGCGTGACATGCCCCGCTTTCAGCAGGTGCTCCACGAGATCAAATCCCAGCGCCCCGATTTTTCCGTCCTCATCGGCTGGGAGGAACTCCTCTGCGCCTCGCTTTTCATGGGAGGCGACGGGGGCACGCTCTCCAGCGCAGGCGTCGTGCCCGAGGTCATCATGAAAATCCACAGCGAAGCACGGGCCGGGAATTGGGCCGAGGCCAAGCGCGTGCAGTTCAAACTGCTCGATCTTTTCTCGCTCATGGTCAACGCGCCGAATTTCCCCGAGGGATTTCGAGCTGGTTACGAGCTGCGAGGGTTCGCGCCCGGCCGCGCCCGCTTTCCGCTCTCTGCCGGGGAGCTCGACCTGATGGACGACATCCGCGCCCGCATCGCCTGCGTCCTCACAGAATGCGGATTCTCCGAGGCAGCCTCCGCCTGCAAAAACAAGGCAAATATCCCCAATAATGATCTGAGGGCCACTGTCGAAGCCATCGTCCGCTCCGTCGTCGCCGCCCGCCCATGAGCATCGGGCTCCTCGAAACCCCATTTCTGAGCATCACGGCGATGGCTTGTGATGCCGCGTTGAAGGCCGCCGATGTGGTGCTTCTCGGCTTGGAGCCGATCGGCACCGAGGTCATCCTCTCACGCTTCGCCGGTGATCCCGGTTCCGTCCAGTCGGCCTTGGATGCCGCAGACATCCGCGTAAAATCCCTCGGTTCGACACTCGTTTCCTCGACCATCTTAAACGCTCCCACGCCGTCACTCTCCACCGTCCTCTCCGGACCCAACTCTATCAACCCACTCTACGGAGGGCGGGAATACCTTCTGCCAACAGACCGCAAAATCCACCTCGCCACCATGAACCCACAAGCCATCGGAATCTTGGAAACACAAGGCCTTGCCGCCATTCTTCACGCCACGGACGCCATGCTCAAAGCCGCCAACATTGAGCTCGTCGGCAAAGAAAAAATTGGAGCTGCCTACGTAACTATTATCATCAAAGGGGATGTCGCGGCCGTCCAAGCCGCGCTTGATGCTGGCTCGGAAACTGTCGGCGGACTCGGCAAACTGATAGCCGCCCAAGTCATCGCCCGTCCGCACGAGGATTTGCTCAAACTGCTCCCTTCCTAATCAGAATCAAATTTATTTGCGGTCCTTCATTTCTAGCAGCCTGTCGGGCTTTTCCAAGCCTCGCGGCTTGAAAAAGACCGAGGGAAAAAGTAATCGGGAACATGGCCGCCCGATTCGTCAGAGTAGACCGCGAAACCCAGCTCCTCCTGCCCCCGGATATGAGAGAGAGGGTGCCGGAAAACCACTTGAGCCAGTTTATTCTGGATGCGGTGGATGAAATGGACACGAGCGCGGCAAAGGTCAACCACCGCGGCAGTGGCAGCGAGCAGTATCCGTCGGCCATGCTGCTCTCGCTCCTGATCTACAGTTACACAAGCGGGAACTTTTCGAGTCGGTCCATAGAGCGGGCGACCTACGATAGCGTGGCGACGAGGGGTTTGTGCGGGGACACGCATCCGGATCACGACACGATCTGCGCGTTCCGCCGGGAGAACCGGGAGTTGTTGAATAGGGCTTTCAGCACTGTTCTTGAGATGGCGGCGCAAGTGGGGGTGATGAAAGTGAGCAACGTGACGGTGGCCATTGACGGGACGAAGATCCTGGCCAACGCGAGCAAGCATGCGGCGGCGAGCTATGAGAAAGCCGGGCGCGAAGCGATGCGGGAGCAGGCCCCCCCCATGGCAAAGAACCCAAGGAGCCGGAGAGCACACCGGGGGCGAAAGATCAGGTGAACTTTGCCGATCCGGAAAGCCGGATCATGCCGTGCGGAGGGAAAGGAAATTTTGAGCAGGCGTATAACGCGCAGGCGGGAGTGGAAATCCAGAGTCGCCTGATCATGACAAAGCGGGTGAGCCAGGCCGCCAACGACAAGCAGGAACTGGTGGAAAACGTGAAGGCCATCGACCCGGTGATATCGACGCGGTAGGCGAAGTATTTGCGGGCCTCGCGGCGCTCCCGGTCGCGCTCCTTGCGCCAGGGGGCCTCCGGCAATGACGTGCCGCCTGCTCCCCGGACCTCGACCCGATGGAAAAGATGTGGAGCAAAGTCAAAGCCCTGCTGCGCGGTGCTGAGGCTCGAACCCCGGAGGAGCTTGTCACCGCCATCGGCGATGCCTTGGCCAAGGTGACAGCCAAAGACGCTCCCGGCTGGTTTGTCTCGTGTGGTTATGCTTTTGTTGAAATGCTCTGAATCCGGCATTGCCGTAAAGCGCCAAACTCAGAAAGCCCGCTGCAGTGGGATAATCCCACCGCAGTTCAAAGGAAGAAACCCTACGACAGGATCTTGATGTAGGCCTTGGCGCGCAGGGTGTCGAGCCAGCGCTGCTGGGTCTTCATGCGTTCCTGTTGGATCAAATTCTTCTCGATCTCATCGCGGACCTCGGACATCGGTTTGATGGAAGCATTCTTTTTCGCTTCGACGAGCATGATGTAGTAGGAATCCCCGAGCTTCACAACCGGGCTGACCTGGCCGGGCCGGAGGGCAAAGGCCACGCTGGAAAGCTGTTCGTTGAGGGTTCCCCGTTCGATCCATCCCCAATCTCCCCCGTTGTCGCGGGTTCCCTCGTCTTCGGAATACATCTCGGCCATGCGATCAAATTCCGCACCCCCCACGAGTTTCTGGCGGATCTCATCGGCGGTCTGGGATTTGTTCTCTCCGCCGGGAATGTCCCCGCTCACGCCTTCGCGCAGGATGATCATCCGGAGCTTGATCTGCTCGGGCAGCATGTAGGCGGATTTGTTTTTGTTGTAAAACGCCTGGATCTGGGTCGGGGAAATGACGAAGTCCTCGTTGACCTTCGCCTGCCGCATGGCCTGCACGACAATCTTGTCTTTCTCGATCTCTTTGAACCGGGTGACCGTGTACCCTTGGGCCTGGAGTGTCCGGACAAAGGCCGACCGGTCCCCGCCAAATTCTTCGCGGATGATGGATTGCACCCGGTCGTCCACGACATAATCGGGGATGTTCGCCCCCTTTTCCTGCATTTTCCGGAATTCCTGGAGAATCAACTGGCGGTCGACAAGATCCTTCAGGGCTGCCAGACGCATTTCCTTCACCTTCTCGGCGAGATCGGCACCGGAATAAACTTCCCGCAGTCCCCGTTCCCGGGAACCGATCAACTCCCGCACCTGGGAGATGGTCACCACGTCGTTGTTGACAATCGCCGCGACCCCGTCAAGCACCTCGGCCTGCTGGGCCATCGCGGTCAGGCGGGCCAAAAAAAGGCTCAAAGTTGTAATAAAAAACAAAAATCTCATCGGCTGGGCATCTTCTCCAAGAGGGATACGATCTCGCGCAACCTAGAATCAGGGTCGGATGCCGTCAAGCGGGGAAACCGCCCTCCGATCAGGATATAGCTCCCCCCTCTGGTCAGCATGAGTTTTTCCCCCCTCACCTCGACCATGGGAATCCGTCGCCGGGAGGCCTCCAAACGGGCTGCCGCCAGCAACAGGGCGTTTTCCGCCGCCGGAGGCAGCGGGCCGAAACGGTCCCTCCACGCGGCACGCAACGAATCGAGCTCCCCGCGCCCGGGAGCCTCCGCGACCTTCCGGTAGGCCTCGATCCGCATCCGTGCATCCTGGATATAGGAAGCGGGGATGAAGGCCCCCGCACAGGCTTCGGAAGTCAGGAATTCCGCTTCATCGGTCTTCACGAAATCCAGCCGCATGACCGCCGTTCCGCCGCCGGTGCGATTGCCTTTGAGGGACTCGACGGCCCGCCTGAGGAGCTTGCAATACAGATCGAACCCCACGGCGATGATGTGCCCGCTCTGGGCCGTTCCGAGCAGATTCCCCGCCCCGCGGATCTCCAGATCCCGCATGGCAATCTTGAACCCCGAACCCAGATCGGAATACTGCTTGATCGCCGACACCCGTTTGCGGGCGGCCCCCACGCTCATCAATTCCCTCGGCAGCAGAAGAAACGCATACGCCTTGTGGCTCGAACGCCCCACCCGCCCGCGCAGTTGGTAAAGATCCGCCAGCCCGAAACGGTCGGCCCTGTCGATGATGATCGTGTTGGCATTCGGGATGTCCAGGCCGCTCTCGATAATCGTCGTCGAGACCAGAACATCCGCCTTCCCGGCGACAAACGCCTGCATCACCGCCTCCAGTTCCTTTTCCTCCATCTGCCCGTGGCCGACAATCACCCGCGCCCCCCCGCACAGCTCCCGGATCCTCACCGCCGTGCGTTCGATGCTCTGCACGCGGTTGTGCAAAAAATAAACCTGTCCGCCGCGTGCAATCTCCCGGTTGACGGCATCGCGGATGATCCGTTCATCATACCCGCACACAATCGTCTCCACCGGCTGGCGGTTCGGCGGAGGGGTTTCGATGACCGACATGTCCCGGGCTCCCATCAACGACAGATAAAGCGTCCGCGGGATTGGCGTCGCGGAGAGGGTCAGCACATCCACGAGGCGGAATTTTTCCTTCAGGGCATCCTTGTGTTTCACCCCGAACCGCTGTTCCTCGTCCACCACCACGAGGCCGAGATTTTTGAAAACCACATCCGGCGAGATCACCCGGTGGGTGCCGACCACGATGTCCACCTCTCCGGCGGCCAGCGCGGCAATCACCTTCTTCTGCTCTGCCGCCGAACGGTAGCGGCTCAAAAGCTCGATGGTCACCGGATACTCGCTCATCCGCTCCCGGAACGTCTGAAAATGCTGCTGCGCCAGCACGGTTGTCGGGGTGATCACCACCGCCTGTTTCCCCCCGGTCACCGCCTTGAATGCCGCGCGAATCGCGACCTCTGTCTTGCCGAAGCCGACATCTCCGCAGATGAGCCGGTCCATCGGCCTCCCGGACTCCATGTCCGCCTTCGTCTCCGAGATGGCCCGGAGCTGATCGCCGGTCTCCGTGAAGAGAAACGAACGCTCGAACTCCTGCTGCCAGTGGGAGTCCGGCGGAAAGGCGTGACCGACCCCGTGCTCCCGCTCCGCCTGCACGCGGAGCATCCGCGCGGCGTATTCGTAGATGCCCTTCGAGGCCTTGACCTTGGCCTTCTGCCAACGCCCGTCTCCCAGTTCCGACAAATCCGGATGCCGCTTCCCGAGTCCCACATACCGTGAAACCTGCCACGCCTGGTCGAGCGGCACGTAGAGCCGCGAATCGTGGGCAAACTCCAGCGCCAGCACCTCCCCTCCACCATCGGGTGCCTGTTGCAGCCCGAGGAACCGCCCGATCCCGTGCTCCAGATGCACCACAAAATCATCTTCCTCAAATTCCGAAAAATCCATCGCCGCCCGCCCGCTCCGCACCCGGTCCCGCCGCAACGCCGCCCGGTGCGCCCGCTGGCTGGCCGACCGCCCCAGGATCTCCGCATCCGCCAACAGCACCAGCTTGGCCGAAGGACACACGAACCCCCGGGTCGCCGGAACCGGCAGAAATTTCAACACCGACGCATCAAAATCAAAATCCGACGCCAGTTCCCGGAACCGCTCTCCCTCGCCTTCGTTGTTGCAGGCGAAGATCATCTCCCATCCTTCCGACGCCCAGTCCCCGAGTTGATCGAAAAACCGGCTGCGCTTCACCTCGTCCAACACCAAATCCCCCGCCTCCATCCCGGCAAAAGGCACCGGGTAAAACGGCACTGTCAACCGCTCCGGCAACGATCCGCTTCCCAAAAACACCCCCTCCTGCGGCGGGTCCGGATCAACCTCGATCACCAGATCCCCTTCATCCCGGAAATCGCGCAGCGTCCCCTCCCCGTCCCCCCGCTTCGCAACAAGAATCTCCACGCTCTCCACGGCTCCCGTGGAAGCCTGCGTATCCAGGTCGAACTCCCGCAGGGACTCGATCTCGAGATCAAACCACTCGATGCGGAACGGCCTCGGCGCCTGCCAGGAAAAGACATCCACAATACCGCCCCTCCGCGCGAATTGCCCCCGCGCCGTCACCTGCGGAGCCTGTTCATACCCCGCCTTCACAAGCCGCGCCGTCAGTTCCCCGATCTCAAGCTGCTGCCCCCTCTCCAACCCGAACACCTCCCGCGCCAACACCTTCCGCGCCGGAACGGACGATTCCCACTGCGCCCGGTGAATCACCACCACCGCCTCCCCGCCTCCCCGGGCAAGCTGACGCAACAATTCCAGCCGCTCCGAAGCCGTCTCCGGATCCGGCAGCGCATCCCCCGCTGGCACCTCCAGCTCCGGAAACAAACGCACCCCCGGGCACCACGCCGCCAACTCTGTCGCAAAATCCTCCTGCCGCCGCACATCCGGACACACCACCCAGACACGACCCGAAAAACGCCGCGCCACCACCGCCGCAACAAACGGCTGCGCCGGTTCGGAAATTTCTCCCAGCGCCCCGCCCGCCCGCGCCTCCGCCGCCCAAAGCGCCCGCAAGGCCTCATCCCCGTCCGCACGCGAAACCAACCAATCCGAAGAAAGCCCTCCGGAAGCTCCTTCTCTCCCGGCAGGAACGGGACCCCCGCTCTCTTTTGAACTTTTACGACCGGAGGACATGCTCTCGATAAAGCCTCTGCAAAGCCGCGACATCCGTCCTCAACGCCCGTCCATCCACCTCGCACACCTCGCGCACCCCCACCCGGCTGTTGGTGAGAAAACACGCCGTGCAGTGAGCCACGTCATCCGGTCCGAGCAAAGTCTCCTCCACCGGAAACTGCCCCAGTACCCACTCCCGCACCACCCCGTCCCTCGCCCCGCTCCCCGGTGCCGGAGTTTTCCAAAGACCGTCCACCTCCAAAAAAACATTCCCCATGCTCGCGCACACCAGGCAGCCCGCCGGGTTGAACAACAGCACATCCTCCACCCCCATCTCCCGCGCCGCAAAAATCGCATCCACATTCTGCCAGTAATTCCCCGTCTTCCATCCCCCCGGCCTCGGCAGATAAGGCGCATACGAAGACGCCACCCGCACCGCGGGAAAATCCGTCCCCACCCCGCAGTCCTCAAAAATCGCATAGACCGTCCCGCAAAACGAATCCCCCGGCCGCCCCTCCCCCGCCGTCGCATAGAGCCGCACCACCCCGGTCCCCGCCAATTCCGGCAAACCCACCGGCAAACCCATTGAGGCCCCGCCCATTTTCCGGACCGCTCGTTCCAGCCGCTCCAGATGCTCCTCCAAAAAAATCGCCCGTCCCCGGTGAATCGCCACCGTCTCAAAAACACTCATCCCATACCGGAACCCCCGGTCCCCGATCGGAACCGAGTCGCACGGCACCCACCCGCCGGATTGCTGACGCCAGGCCTTCATTCGTTTCCCGTGAAGGCCGTGTGGAAAAGACTTCGTGGCAGCGGCATCCTGCGCCGGGGGCAGAACGCCCACGCCAAATCGTGAACTCCCGTCACCGGTCTTCGAGTTGTCGGCTTCATGCTCAAGCCGACAGGCTATGCAAGGCATCCGACGCTGTCAAAGCCGGTGCATCGCCCTCCCAAGGGCCCCGCAAAGATCCGTAACCGGGGAATCGAGCGCAATAGCTCTCCCCCCTTCAAGCCTGGCGCACGGAGAAATGCCTTCCGGCTTGTCGTCGCCAGATCCACTCCCGGTGAACACCGGATCTTTGGCTCTTGTCCCCCGGAAACCCCGCCAGCGCATTTTTACGCGCTGTCTTCCTGGATATATAGGACGCTTGACATCATTTCGTCCGTCCCCTCTACTCCCCCCTGCACATGTCCGTCCGGAGAGTCGTTCCCATCGAAGAAACTGAATGGCACGTCGCTCCACCGCCGACGTGGGTGGATTGTCATGAACCGGATTGGGATTTTTCTCCTCCGGAAGGATACCCCGTGGCCTTTCTCCTCATTGATGAACAACATCACACGCCAACCCAGGCCTTCTCCCTGCGAAGCGTCAGAAAGCTCCTCACTTTGTCCGCTGTACAGGCGCTGGGACAGGTCGAAATTGACTTTGATCCCGCCGCCCACCGCCTGTTGATT
The DNA here is from genome assembly GCA_964585615.1 of uncultured Chthoniobacter sp. Classification (GTDB taxonomy): domain Bacteria; phylum Verrucomicrobiota; class Verrucomicrobiia; order Chthoniobacterales; family Terrimicrobiaceae; genus QYQL01. The sequence continues at coordinate 20,711 of CAZPEN010000014.1, forward strand.
CATGAGTTGGCCATCTGGCGACTGGATCCCGGAGGCGCATGGAAAAAACGCTCCCTGGCCCGCCGGGAAGCCTTTATGCTGAGGCAACGCGAACAGCAACTTGAGCAGCAGATGCTCAACGGACGTGTTTCCATGGTTGCTCTTCTTGAGGATGTGCGCGTGGGCGATGCAATTGAGCTGGCATGGACACTCGAACCGCGCGATGCACTGCCGGGCCTCCGCTTTGCCACGTTCTTTGCCCTGGCATGGAGCGTGCCGGTGGCGCGGGCCTTTTTCTCTTTGCACCGGGACGAACACCACGCACTGCAATGGCGGATTCATTCCCCCTCGTCTCCGGACGCGCCGCGCCAGCCCATCCTCCCACGCTCCCGACATCTCCCGCCCCCCCTTCCCACCCGGTCCGGCGCTCCAGTTCCTCTTGAAGACATCACACCCCGGCGCGCCATGTGGAGCATCGAAAATCCGCCGGTCGTGGTGCCCGAACCGAATGTTCCCGGAAATCACTGGCCGCTGACAATGATCGATGTCTCCTCCTGGACCGACTGGAGGGAAGTGGCGGAGTTCATCTCGGACCTCTGGGCGGAAGCGCTTGCTGACAGCCCGGATGCCATCGCGGCCGAAGCGGAGCGATTGCGCGTGGAAGGCGATACGGAAGGCTCCCTGCGCGCCGCCATCCGGTTCGTGCAGGAGGAAGTGCGCTATTTGGCCGTTGACTTTGGCCACGGCGGGGGAATGCTTCCGAATGGTGCAGGAACGGTTCTGCGGCGCCGTTTCGGTGACTGCAAGGACAAAACGGTGTTGTTGACGGCATTGCTGCGCACGATGGGTTTCCAGACATGGCCATTGCTGGTTGCCCCGAATTGGCGCGATGCGGTAAAGCGCGTGCTTCCCTCCACGGCAACGTTCAGCCATGTCATTGTCACTTTTCTTTCGGACGCAAAGGGAACGCGACACTTTGTCGATCCGACATACCTTGGACAAGGCGGCGATCTGTTGCATTTGATGCCGCCGCCTTACGCCTGTGGCCTTGAAGTGCGGAAGGGTGCCGAAGAGTTGCTGGGCATTCCGGAACGTCCGCGCGGAAAAATCACACTGACGGAAGTTTTCACCCTGAGCCGCAAACACCGGAATGGAACGGTCGAGCAGACCCTGCGCGCCACAGGATGGCTGGCCGATGATGTGCGTGCCATTCTCCTGCGCGAAGGATCCGCTGCCTTTTTCAAAAAACGGGAAGAGGCGCTGAAGCAACATTTTCCGGCATTGTCCATGTCCGAAAACACAATGCGTGTGGATGACGACATCACGGAAAACACCATCGAGTTGCATGTCCGGCACGCGCTGCCGACCTGGGGGCCCGCAACGGAGCCGCCCCCCGCCATTTTCCGCTACGGAGCGCACGGTCTTTTCCTCGTGGTGGAAAATATCACCGGCCCGGAAAAACGCCTTCACCCCTGGGCTCTGCCCCATCCGGTGAAGATTCACCACCGCGTGATTGTGCAGGGTCGCTGCGTCCGAAAAACACAGGCCGAACGGCACAAGGTCGACGGTCCCGGCTTTCACTACACTTGCGACGTGAATTCCGAACGACACAAGGTGCTTTTCGATTACCGCTGGGAGACAACCCGGCCGGAAATCTCCCCACAAGAATGGCCGTCCTATGTGCGCGAACGCACGAAGGCCTTTGAACGGGCGGGAGCCAATGTGCAAACACCTTCATCCTGGTCTCCAAAAGGAACCTGGCCGTGGTGGAGATGGATGTTCCTCGGCCTTTTTCCCGTGTACATTTTTATCAAGTCGGCCCTCACCGAAGGATCGTCCCACCCTACCCGCGAACGATCCCCTTTCATAAACGTCCATCCGCCATCAGGGCAATCAATCTACGAGGCACAGGCCTTGCAAAAACAGGATTTTCTTGTCACAGGGCCTTCGTTCGAAAAGGAGCAGTCCCACTATTTTCACTCCAGTTTTGATGCTTCGCCCGCACGTCCAAATGGCAGCGGCACATCATGTTCCTTTGACCGCACAAACGAAGCCGCCCCCACGGAAAAAAACTCCGGCGGAGCGCCTCCCCGCTGACTCTGCGGGATCTATTGCCGTGGTCCGGCCCCCTTCAACGGCCGGGCAACGAGGGTGAATGCCGCCGCGACGGCCAGGGCAACATCCCGGAAGATCGCTTTCCGCATGGCAGCGGCAGAGGGAGGCTCGTCCCCGCCAAAACAACCGCAACTCACAATGATGTCGTTGGCAAGTGCCCAGGTAAGGACGCCGATGAAAAGCAGCAGGAGGCACAAGATCAATGCGGAACCGATGCGGTGAACTTTCGGCAACAGGATCAGCACCCCGGCGGCGATTTCCGCCCAAGCCAGCGTGATCGCAAACACCCCGGTCCAGGAGTCCGGAAGAATCGTGAACGGGGCCAGTGCCAGCGCAAACGACTCGCTGGCCCCCGCCTTGACCGCCCCGGCATACAAAAAGATGGCACCGAGGGTGATGCGGGTCAGCAGGAGCGACCAGAGCAGCCCCTTGAGAAGAAGCATTCCCGATGGTTTGACTTCGTTCATTTCATGGCTCCCAGCGCCCGCAGAGCCAGCCAAGCGGCGTTGACATTGTGAACACGAAAAAGGGCGGCTCCTCGCAGGGCCTCCGCGACGATGCAGGCCACGGTGCCCGCGTCGCGGTCGGAGGGATTGGGAATCCCCAACACCTGTCCGATGGTGCTCTTGCGGGAAACCGGCAGAAGCACCGGGCATCCGAAACGGGTGAGCCGGGACATCTCGCGATAGATGCGCAGGTTGTCCGCGGTCTGCTTGGCAAAATCAATCCCGGGGTCCAGCACCAACGATTCCCGCGCCAGTCCGGCCGTCATGGCCAGCCGGATCTTTTCGGAAAAAAAGCCGTCCAATTCGCCCATGATGTCGCGGTATTGCACATGCGTGTGGGGGACTTTTGGCTCCCCCTTTGTGTGCATGATGAGGAGAGCCGCCCCGTGCTCCGCGCAAAGGCGGGCAGGAGTGGCATCCGGCAGTCCACTCATGTCATTGAGCAGATCGCACCCTTCCGCCAGCGCCCGGGAAGCCACCCCGGTGCGCCAGGTGTTCACGGAGAGCAGCGGAGGAAAAACCTGCCGGGCATCGCGGGGAACCGCCCGGGCGATCAGAGCCGGGAAACTTTCCAAAAATGGCCGGATCCGCCGCCATTCCTCTTCCTCGGTGACCGGCCCGCGGTTCGTTCGCGCACTCTCACCGCCCACATCCACGATGTCCGCCCCCGCCGCCACAAGATCCCCCGCCTTTTCCAGCGCCCACTCCGTGTCCAACCGTCCGTCGCCGCAAAAGGAATCGTCGTTGATGTTCAGGATTCCCATGAGGAGCGGACGGTCGGCCAGCGGGATCGCGCGTCCGCGGGCAAGAAGACAGGTGATGTTCTCCTTGTCTCCGGACGGATTCTTCTCCAGCTTATGGTCGGATTCGACGGACATGAGTTTTATCAATTCGGTTTTTGAAAAGCTGAAGCGCCATCCCAAGCGGATTGTCTTTCCCGATGGAGACGATGCGCGGGTGTTGCGTGCGGCGCAAATGTTTTACGAGCGGGATCTTGGCGTGCCGATTCTTCTTGGCAAGCGGGATGTGATCGAGCGGCTGGCTCTCGCGGAAAAAGTCGGGCTCGACCATGTGGCCATCGTCAATCCGGAAACCTCCTCCGACCTTCCGGTCTTCTGCCAACGGCTGGAACGCCTGGAACGCTACCGGAACATGGGGCTCAAGGACAGCCATGCGGTGATGACCAATCACAATTACTTCGCGGCCATGATGGTGCAATACGGTCTCGCCGATGCGCTGGTCGGCGGAGTGAGTTCCTACGGCGGGGTGTTCCTGCGCCCTCTGCTCCACCTCATCAAGCCGCTTCCCCACGCGGAAGTGGTGTCGAGCTGCACGATCATCGAACTGGAGAAAAAGCATTTCGGCGACGACGGGGTGCTGTTCCTCGGGGACACCGGCGTGGTGCCGGATCCCAACATGCAGCAACTCGCCTCGATCGCCATCCAGACCGGCCTGCTGGCCCGCCAGGTTTTCGGACACCGCCCGCGCGTCGCCCTGCTGAGTTTTTCCACCAAGGGAAGCGCACGCACCGCCTCCACCGAGAAAGTCGCCGGGGCCACGGAACTCGCCCGGCAGATCGCGCTGAAAATTGGCGCGGAAATCGCGGTGGACGGGGAAATGCAGGCGGACGCCGCCCTGGATCCGGTTCTCGCGGAGAAAAAAATGGGCTCCAGCCTGGTCGCGGGCCGCGCCAATGTGCTCGTCTTTCCGGACCTGAACAGCGGCAACATCGCCGTGAAGCTGATCCACCAATTTGCCGCGGCAAAAACATTCGGCCAGCTCATCCTCGGCCTCACGCGCCCGGCGGCGGACCTCTCCCGCGGAACCGACCCGCAGGAAATCCTCTGCATGGCCGCCCTGGTGGGGCTCCAGGCGATTGAATACCGGAAGCTGTATCCCGAAAGCGCGGAATCATGACGGGGCCGTGAACACCACCACCCCCCGCATTTTCATTGCCGCGACCGAGCAGAACACCGGGAAAACCACCACCGCCATCGGTCTCTACGCAAGCCTCCGCGAGCGATTCAACCGCATCGGCTTCATCAAACCGGTCGGGCAACGGTTCACCGAGGTGGACGGCAAACGCATCGACGAGGACAGCGTCCTGATCCGGGACACCTTCGGCACGGAAGTGCCCATCGAGGACATGAGCCCCATCGCGGTCGAACCGGATTTCACCCGCCGGTATATCAATCACGCAAACCACGATGCCCTGGCACGGCGGATTCAACATTCGTTCGACCGTGCCTGTTGGGAAAAAGACTTCGCCATCATCGAGGGTACCGGCCATGCGGGAGTGGGCTCCACATTCGATCTCTCGAACGCCTCGGTCGCACGCCTTCTCGCCAGCAAGGTGGTGCTGGTGACCCCGGGAGGAATCGGTCGCCCGATCGATGAAGCCGCTTTGAACAAAGCCCTCTTCGACCGGGAGGGAGTCGAGGTCATCGGCGTGGTCATGAACAAGGTCCATCCCGACAAACTCGATTACATCGCGGATTTCGCCGGGAGGGGATTCGAACGCATCGGTCTGGAACTCCTCGGAATCGTTCCCATGGAAAGCATGCTCGCCCGACCGACGCTTCAGCAAATCTGCGAACACATCCGGGGGAAATTTCTCCACAACGAACAACTCGGACGCCGGCACAGCGAACAGGTCATGATCGGCGCTGTCAGCTCCGCAAATCTCTTTCTGGAAGTGCGGGAAGGCACGCTTCTGGTGGTTCCCGGCGACCGGGAGGACGTTGTCCTTGCCGCCCTCTCCCGTTCCATCGACCCGGGAGGCGGCCCCCTGGCCGGGCTGGTGCTCTCCGACGATTTGTGCCCGCACGGCCGGCTGTTGGAAATGCTCGGCCAGACCAGCCTGCCCGTGATGCTTTCCCCGATGGACAGCTACACCATCGCCCAGCGGATCCACTCGATGACAGTGAAAACTCTGCCGGGTGACACCCGGAAAATCGACCGCATCCAGGATCTCATCTCGCGACATGTCGCCATTCCCCGGCTTCTCGAAAAGATGGGCTGCCCTCCGGCATGAGGCCTTTCGCCATCATCCCGGGACTTTTGCTCCTCGCCACAACGGCATTTTCCACGGCACAGGAACCGGATGTCCGCCAAGGCGAATCCGCCGCCGCCGCCGCCCGTCCCCTGGCCGCACTGTTCGGAGGCTCCGCCGAGGCCGATTCTTTTCGGAAAACCGTCTCCACGATTCCCGACCTTCAAGTTTTTGAAGGCCTCCCCGATCCGGCCACCGAACCCGCATTGTTCGCCAGGGAAATCGCCCGGCCCGATGTGATGCGCGTCGGCAACTTCAGCTTCTACAAAGACCCCCTGCCCGTGGGAGAGGCGGACATGGCGGAACTGCGCACGGTTTTCAATCCCGGAAATCCCTTCGCGCCGGGCGGGGGCGAAGATCCCTGCGGACGCTTCCATCCGGATTATCTCCTCGTCTGGAAATCAAAGGATGCCACCTGCTACGCACAAATCGGGTTGGGTTGCCAGGAGATCCACGCTGCCGGCCCCTCGGGGCACCTCCACCGCTACATTCCACCCTCCATCTATGCACAACTCGACCGTGTGCTCGGAAAAATGGTCGTCCACCGACCCCGGGCGGCGGAGTGATCCGTCGAAGAAACCCCTCACGCGGGCTTGAAGACAGCGGTGCGCTCGGATTGCATGGTTCCGGTGCCTGCCATCACCTGCGAGAACCTGACATGCGAGAGACCGGACTGGAATCATTCCGGTCCCGGTCGCGTGCACAATTTCTCCGGCACGTTTGAAAGCGGCGAGTTCATCGGATTCTGCGGACAGGACGGTTGCGGGAAGGGTCTTCTCCTGAATGTCATCGGCCTGCTTGAAAAACCGGATTCCGGCCGCCTGGTTCTCCTCGGGCATGACACCGCGAAATTCTCCGGAGAAGACACCTCGACCTTCCGCAACGAAGTATGCGGTTTTTTGTTCGGGCATCCGTATCTGCTTCCGTCGTTCACCGTCGCGGAGAATGTGGCGATGCCGCTTTTCCGGATTTGCGGCGGGGGTGCGGCGGAAGCGCGGGAACGCACGCGGGAAATGCTGGCATTCGCCGGCATCGCAGGCTTTGAAACGCCGCGAGCGGGAAAACTCGATCCCGCCCTGCGCTGGCGGGCGGCCTTCGCCCGGGCTCTGGTGCATGATCCCCGGATCCTCATCGCCATCTCCCCCCCCGATCCCGACCTGCTGCCGCTGGCCAAACACGCCGCGGAAAAATTCCAGATCACCGTCCTCTGGGCGGGCGAACGGGATGCCGTCTCCGCCCATGCCGACCGGATCATCGAAATGCGCGACGGACGCGCCGTCTCCCCATGACCGAACTCGCCCCGGCCGAAACCGCGCGGAAGTCCCACCTGGCCTTTGCCCTGCTGTGGCTGCCGCGGGAACGCCGACGCGATGCACTCGTCTTCTTCCGGTTTTGCCGGATGGTGGATGACATCGCGGACGAACCGGGAAGAACGCCCGATGAAAAATCACGCCTCCTCGAAGAGTGGCTCACCGCAATCGCAACGAAAAAGATGCCGCCAGAACTCGAAGACGTGGTGGAAAGGCACGCCATCGACCGGGCCCTTCTCTCCGAAATCGTGAGAGGCTGTGCGATGGACATCCCGGTGACGCGGTATGAGACATTCGCGGATCTGGAAAAATATTGCTGGCGTGTGGCCTGCGCGGTCGGGCTCGTGTCCATCCGGATTTTCGGATGCGAAGATCCGGCCGGTGCGACATATGCGGAAAACCTCGGGCACGCCCTTCAACTGACAAACATCCTGCGCGATGTCGGCGAGGACGCCGCCCTTGGCCGCCTCTACCTGCCGCTGGCGGATCTCCGCCGCTTTGGTGTTTCGGAAGAAGAGCTGCTCGACGGAAAATCCTCCCCCGCTTTCCAAGCCCTGATGCGCTTTGAAGCGGGACGCGCCCGGACGAGATTCCATGCCGCCATCCCGCCTGCCGCCGACCGGCGGGCACTCCTCGCCCCCGAAATCATGCGTGCGCTTTATCTGAAAATTCTCTCAAAACTCGAAAGGCACGGCTTCCCGGTTTTTGAACGCCGCCTCCGTCTCGGGCGCCTGGAGAAACTCGCCACGGCTCTCGGAGTTTTCCTGCGTTCCGCAAAACATTGACGGCAGCTCCGCCCGCGGTTCAATCCCTGTGATACGGCAGCCCGGCCTTGATCGTGCAGGCGCGATAGACCTGTTCAAGGGCCACCAACAGAGCCAGTTCGTGCTGGAGAGTCAGGGTTCCCAGCCCCCAGAGCAGACCGGCCTTCCTCCGCATCTCCTCATCCCAGCCATCGGCTCCCCCCACCAGCAGCGCACATCTGGAGATCGAACGGTTCTCCCATTTCTGGATCTCCGCGGCAAATCCCCGGCTCGTGAACTGGCGTCCGCGCTCGTCCAGCAGAATGCGAAAATATCCCTCCGATCCGGCCAGCATCTTTGCATGAACATCGGACGAAGGTTTCAAAAAGAGCGTCTCGATTTTTGTGAACCCCCGGATGCGATCAAGATAGTCCCGGATGCCCTCCCGCGCATAGTCCAGAGCCGGACGACCAACGGCGACAATCTTCCAGGTCAACGGGGAACGGGATTGAATTCCCCCGCATGGTAGGAACTGCGCACCAACGGGGCGCTGGCCACAAAGGTGAAGCCCTTGTTGCGCGCAATCTCGCCGTAAAGCTGGAAGGTTTCCGGGCTCACATACTCGACCACCGGAAGGTGGTTCGGTGTCGGCCTCAGGTATTGGCCGAGCGTGAGCACCTGCACACCGGCTTCCCGGAGATCATCCATCGCCTCGAAAAGTTCGTTCTCCGTCTCCCCCAGCCCGAGCATGATTCCGCTCTTGGTCATCATGTCCGGCTCCATCTCCTTCACCCTCCGCAGCACAGCGAGGGAGAGACGGTATTTCGCCCGTGAGCGCACGAGCGGGGTCAGACGCTCGACAGTCTCCAGATTGTGATTGAAGATGTCCGGCCGCGCATCCAGCACGCGCCGGATCGGGGCATCCTTGCCATTGAAATCCGGAACGAGCACCTCAATGGCCACCTCCGGATCCACCGCCCGGATCGCCTCAATCGTCCGCCCGAAGTGGTCGGCCCCGCCATCCGCGACATCATCCCGCGCCACGGCGGTGATGACAACATGCTTGAGCCCGAGACGCTTCACCCCCTCGGCAACCCGCTGCGGTTCGTCTTCTTCCAGGGGAAACGGCTTTGCCGTGTCCACCGCACAAAATCCACAGGCCCGGGTGCAACGTTCGCCGGCAATCATGAATGTCGCCGTCCCCCCGCTCCAGCACTCCCAGCGGTTCGGACACTGGGCGCTCTCGCAAACCGTGTGCAGTCGCAGATCGGACACCAGATCCTTCGTGGAAAAGAAAACCGGATTGTTCGGAAGACGGACTTTGATCCAGTCCGGTTTCTTGCTCTTGTGGAGCTCGGGATCAATTTTGGGACTTGCCATGATCCACAAATCATCGCCATCTCACCCATCTGTGTCAAATTTTCCGCAACCGGCAGCACCCGCAGGGGTTGCATCCCCATGAGTTTCGAGCGTCGAACCCTTCTTTTTGCGCTTGCGGGCGGCGTGGCGGCTCTTGCTCTTGTCCGATTTTTCTGGCCGGACGGCCTGATCACGCTGGATTTCAAAAATGCCCCGCTCTCAAAGGTGATCGCCTCGATTGAACGCCAGGGCCGCGTGCGCATCGCCACCAACGTCCCTCCGGAAACCCCGGTGACCATTCAAATGCAGCGGGCCCCGCTCATGGAGGCGCTGGAAACCCTCTCCGTGCGGGTCGAGGGGGAACTCCGGGCGGTCTTCGCAGGAGCCCCCACGAAAATCCAGGCGGCCGCCGCCCTGGAAGAACTCAAAAGCGGAAAACGCACGGACCAGTGGGTGGTTGCCTGGGCTCCCTCCATGGGCATGGGAGCCTCTCCGCCGGATCCCCGGCTCCTCGCTGTAAAACCCGAACCCGGAGAAAAAAACGACCTCCAATCCGCACTCCGCCAGGTGGCGGCAAAATCCGGAGTGATGACCGCGGTCCCCACCGACTGGAATCCGGATGTCAAAATGCCGACGAAAACCGCCCCGGCCGCCACTCTGGTGAAACAGCTCATCCAATCCTCCGGCGGCCAAGTCCGGGAAAGTTTCCTGATCGTGACCAGGGAGGGCCGGGGAGAAGGTGGCGGCCCGCGTGAGGGCGGCGGCCGTTGGGAAGGCCCCCGGTTCAACCGCGAAGGGATGAATCCGGAATGGATGGCCCAGCGCACGGAAGCCGCCATCGAACAACTCCCGCCCGAAGAACGCCCTGCGGCAAGGGAAGATCTCGCCGCAATGAAAAAATTCTGGGAAGAAGTCCGCGCCCTGCCGGATGAGCAACGCCGGGAAAAGATGGAAGAATTTTTCAACCGCCCGGAGGTTCAGGAAAAAATGGAGGATCGCATGGCCGCCCGCGATGCCCGCCGGAGCCCCGAGCAGCGCGCCCAAAGGTACAAGCAGTATATCGAGCGCCGGAATCAGGGGGGACAACCCCGGTCATGAGACCTCCTTTCGAGACACTCCGCAAAACAGGTTTCAGCCTGATCGAATTACTGGTCGTCATCGCCATCATCGGCCTCCTGGCCGGCATGGCTGTTCCCGAATACAACAAATTTCTCGACCGCGCACGCAGCGCCGCCTGCATGGGCAACCTCCGGCAAATCGGGGTCGGCGTGGGATTGTATTTGAACGACCACCATGGCGAATTCCCCTTCATCAACAATCCGGCGAATCCTGTTTACACCGATCCCGCGGACATTCCCGAAGGCGTTTCTCCGATGACCATGCTCGAGGCTTTCGGCCCCTATGGAGTGACCCAAAATCTCCTCCGCTGTCCCCAGGATGCCCTCGTGAACAATCGCTTCGCAAAGGAAGGCTCCAGCTACGAATGGCGTCCCATGTTGGACGGCGAGGAACAGCTCAGTCCGCAGATCTTCACCCGCCGGGGAACCGTGCGCACCGTGAAACTCTCCCGCTTCCGCCTCGTCTTCGACACCGACAACCTCCATTCCGGCCGACAAAATCTCCTCTACGCCGACGGCAGCGTCTCCAGTCCCCGTTGATTCTTGCCAAAAAGAAGGCCGCCCTACTTGGAAAGAAACTCCCGGACCAGCTCGGTGATCACCTCTTCTCCCATCGGGCGGACCGGCCCCAGCGGACGGCTGTTGATCACGGCCTCGGCGGTGGACTCCAGCACTTCCAGCCGGTCGAAGGCATCCAGAAGCGAAGTGCCAAGAACCATCACGCCGTCGTTCTCCAACAGACTCACCGGAAAATCCGGACGACACTGCGCGGCAAAAACTTCCGGATCCCCGTAGACGGTGCCGAAGGGGATGGTGCCGACGTCCCGCAGGAAGATGTAGCTCTCCGGAATCGTGCGTGTGTCGAGAACTTCCGTCGAGACCGCAAACGCCGTGGCATTGACGGGGGTGGCCATGGCGATCGCCTGGACGGCGGGGTGCCTGCGATAAATGGCCTCGTGCAGGGGAATTGCCCGGCTGGCGATCTTCCCCTCCTCCGTGCCCTCCGGCCCGGCCAAAACCAAGTCGGCAGGTTGAATCCCCGCGCGGTCCGCGCCGGAGGGAGTCATCAGAAATTCCCGGTCGTTCAGCCGCACCGAGAAGGTTCCCTGGCTGCTGATCAACATCCGTTGTTTGTACCCGCGGCGCACAAAATCGCAGAGTTCCCTCCGCAGAGCACGTTCCCGGCAGGAAGCGGGAGCGGGCTGGAAGGATTTCCCGGGCACACGGCGCGCCGAGGCCATGGCCAGGCGGTCTTCGTCCAGAATTTTCGCCCCCCCCAGGGAGGCCGCCTTGATCAGGGTCTTCGCCGTGAATTCCAAGGTCTCAAACCGCGTGAACGCCTTCTGAAAAGTCTCCGCACCCACCACGACACCGTGATTCTCCAGCATCACGCACGACGGACCCGCCGCAAACACCTCCGCGATCCGGTCGCCCAGCAGCCGGCTGCCGGGAAGCGCATAGGGAGCAAAGCCCACCTCACCACAAATCGCACGGGACTTCGGAAAAAGGCGCGTGTCGGGAGCCTTCCCGCAAATACTGAAAGCCACCAACGCCACCGGATGCGCATGCACAATACCGCGCAAGTCGGGCCGCACACGGTAAATTCCCAGATGAAAAGGCAGCTCGGAGGACGGCTTGTGAAGGCCTTCCACGGAACCATCCGGACGGACGGCCACGATGTCCTCGCGCCGCAGCGCCCCCTTGTCGATGCGTGCGGGAGTGATCCACACCGTCCCATCGTCTTCCCGGATGGAAAGATTCCCCCCGGAGGTCGTGGTCATGCGGTAACTGTAGATACGTTCCATCGCCGCAACGAGGCGGTCGGCCGGGTGGAGAATGTCGCGTTCAGGCATAGAACCCGGGAGTTTCACACGGTCCCGCATCCAAAGAAATGCAAAACGGAAATGGACGCGCTGTTTTGCCTCCTGTTATGCAATGGGAAGTGAGTTCGTCCCTTCTTTCCAGCGAAACCCCGGGCGGAAACGTCCGGGAAATCCTGGGGCGGATTGTGTCCGATGCCGCCCGGAGCATCAGTGACCTCCCGGAAAAACCGGAGGAAAGCGTGCATGACATCCGGGTGGGGATGAAAAAATTTCGCGCCATCCTGAGGTTGGCGGCCCCTGCGCTGAAGCGCCCGGTTTTCCTGAAGACCGACAAGCTGGCCCGCAGCCTGAAAGACCATTTCGGCTCCCTCCGCGATGACGATGTGCAGAGGAACCTGCTTCTGCGCCTCCTGGACAAACCGGCCGCTCTCGCTGCCGCTGAAACCATGGGACTTTCGGAAAAAGCCCATCTGGAACGCCTCCGGGAGGATCCCTCCGTCGCCACGATCTGCACCCACCTCGCGGAACAGGTGGACGGATTCCCGCTCGCCGGACTCCACAGGGAAGAAGTGCTGTCGGCATGGGTCGATGCCTACCGGAATTCGCGCCGCGCCATGCGGGCCTGTCGCAGGGAAAAACGCGACGATTTCCTGTTCCACGAATGGCGCAAACGGGTGAAGGAATTTCTCTACCAATCCGCCACCATTGGCCAGCCGCTCGATGCCTTTGTTCCCAAAGCCGATCAACTTTCCTCCGCGCTGGGTTCCCATCACGATCTGGCGGTCCTCACCGAACGGCTCGCCGAACGGGCCGCGGACTCCGAAGCCGGCCGGGCCGCCCTCGCGGAAAAAAAACTGGTCGCCCGCCACGCCCTGGCTCTCGGACGAAAACTTTTCGACGAGAAACCCTCGATTCTTCACAGGAGATTTCAAAACACATGAACGCCGATGTCGAAGTCCGCACCTACTTTGCCAGGCACCGCAACGCGCTCGTCGCACGGGCGGGCTTTTCCGAACTCTTTGCCGCCTGGTACCTCCACCGCATGGATTGCGGCATCCAGGCTCCTGCCGAATGCGACGACCGCGTCCGCGAGGCACTGGCCTCGCTGACCCTGCATTGCGCCGGGCGCCCGTGGAAGGAAACCTGCGCGTGGACGGTTCACTTTCCCGAACCACGCATGAACATCTTCGCTGCGGGAGACAACGCCGCCGGCACGATTGTGGCCAATGTCTTCCACGAAAACGTCCGCGACATCGCAAAGGGCGTTTTTTATTCGGACGTGATCGAGGATGGACGTCCCCCGCGTCGCAGCGTCGTGGAATTCGAAGGGAACAACTTTCTCCATGCCGTGGAGCAATTCTACGTGAAAAGCGAACAGCGTCCCGCGCGGTTCTTCTGGCATGGCGATGAGGATCTCGTGATGGTTTCCGCCCAGCCCGATTGCGACATGGACTGGCTGGCATCGCTCGACACACCCGCCATCCACCGCCTCGACGAGGAGGTGGAACTCTCCCTTCTGGAAACAAGAAACTACCGCTTCGAATGCGGCTGCACCCAGCAACGGATGTTGGATTTTCTGGGCCCCGTTTTCCGGCGGCAGGGCGAAGAATTGTTCGCGGGGGAAGAAACCATCCGCATCCACTGCCCCCGCTGTGGAGCCCGTCACGCCATCACCCGTGAAGCACTCGAAGCCCACACAAAGACCGGCGGCCTGCAGGGCTGATCCCCCGGAACATCACAGCGAATAATCCCCCATGTAGAGCCCCAGCCGGAGACCCGCAGCCTCCTGCCCGAGCGAGAGGATGTCCTCCCCCATCAATTGATAGCGCTCCGCAAATCCCGTGATCCGTGCCAGCGCAAGAGGGTGGTGATTGGCCTCCAGGAGCAGCCGCCGGGTTTCCGCCGTCCACTCCCGCCAGACTTTGAGGGCTTCGCGAATGCCGGCATCATCGATTTCAGGAACCACTCCCTTTCGGAAAGCCTTTTGGATTGCTTCCAACCGCCTGTCGAACACGTTCTCCATGTCGCGAAGACACTTGCTCCCCTCCTCCAGTCGCTCCGTCGGAATCCCGGGCGGCCGACAGTCGAGCGTGACGGAGAGGTTGCCGCCCAGGTTCGCGATGGTGAGCATGAGAGCCTTCAGCCTGCCCGGCTCACCCTCCGGACAAATCGGTGCCTCAAGGTGCTCCAGCCGGATGTCCACCTCGCCGGGAATCAGGGCCAGACGGGTTTTCATCCAGAGCGGAAGCTCCTCCCGCGCCAGCCTCTTCCGGCAGATGCCAAGGGCTTCCACAAAACGGTCGCGGATCTCCCACTGCGGCAGCGACGGCCAGAACAGACGCTGGAACAAGGCCGACAGCACCAGGGCCAGCACCATTCCAAAGAAAAAATCCACCAGCTGCTGGAACTCCACCGGCCGCTGCCCGTTGAGACCGAGAATCCCCACCAGCATCAACATCGCAAGCTGCATCGGAATTGTCATCCCCCGCGTCTTGAACGACAGATAGCCCCAGACAAAAAGCCAGACGAAAAGCACCGAGTTCATCACCGCATAACTTGAAAGCAGCGGACTGGCGGCCAACAGCACGAGACTCAGGAGCACCAGAGCCACCACGTTCAGCGGAATCAGATGAAACGCCCTCCGGTCTCCCTGCCCGCCGGGACTCCCCGCATTCATGGCCGTGAAAACCCATGTCCCCAAAACAAACATCGGTCCGCCCGGAGGATTCAGCCAGTTGTCGATGAGAAACGCCGCCATCACGGCAAGTCCGGATTTGATCCCGCTCTTGATCCAGAAAGGTGACGGCCGGGGGGAAACCATCGGCATCGGCGAAAACTCGCGCTGGAGGGGATCCGCCGGCAACGAATCCAAAAGCTCATGGGCCTTCCCGATCTGGCTCCGGATCTCATCCAACCCCGCAATATGCAACCCCATCAACAACGCCTCCCCCGTGGGAACGGCCCCCAGCACCCGGGCACTCCGCATCGCGTAAAACTTGGCATCCAGATTCTCAAATGCCGCGGCAAGGGTTGCCCGGATCGCCGCCCGCGTGGAGATCGAACACTCCGGACTTTCCAGATCCTCCAGCGCCTCCGCAAGCACCCGGTGCAGCGCATCCAGTTCCGCCCCGGCATACTTGCGATAAAGCGATCCCCCCGGCAGTGCCTCCCGGAGCGAACCGATGGCATATGCAATCTTCGCCAGACAGACCGTCAGTTCAAAATACGTCTCCAGCCTCCGGCGGAAATTCAGGCTCTCCCGCGCTCCAAACTCCAACAGCATCCGCAACCCGGAAATTCGCCCCGGAAAATCCCGCGCCTGCAACTTCCCCCCCCCGGTCTCCGCCTCGCCCCGCACCCCCGGAGCATTCAACAGACACTCCCGCAAATCCCCGAACGAAGATCGCAACTGGATGAGAAACTCCGCCCGCGCATACCGCGGCCACAACACACTCTGCACCACCATCGTCACCACCAGCCCCACCACGATCTCCTCGATGCGTGAAAGCATGAACGTCCACGAGTTGTCCGGATTCGCCATCCCGTTGCTTGCCACCACCAGCGTCGTCATTCCCGTGAGCAAAAACGCATAGGGATACCGGTTCTGCCCGAAAAGCGCCGTGCACGTTCCCACCGTCAGCCCCAGCAACGGCAGGTAAATCACCGGGTTTTGCTCGAACGCCGCCGTGAGCAAATATCCCGTCACCCCGCCCACCACCGTCCCGATCAACCGGAACACCGACTTCTCCGCAATCGCCCCCACATACTGCGCGATCATCAGCACAAACACCGTGAAAAGCGCCCACCCCGGCTCATCCAAACGCGCCCACAACGACAAAAACACCGCCGCCACCCCCGCGATCCCGAACTTCAGACCATACCGGAAGGCCGGATCCTCAAAAAACCCGCAAACCCACGCTCCAAGCGGAATTCCCCGGGAATCCTTTCCGGGAATCCCGCTGCCATGAAGAACAGTATCCAAGCCCCTCTCTCCTAACAGCCCCCGGCAAAGCCGCCAAGCCGCATCACGACAAATTTGCCCGCGACATCAGGAAACAGGCCGGAAGCTCAGCCCGTCACCACTTCCCCCTGCTCCAACGGAAATCCCCACAAACAGCCTGAAATGGACGTGCCGACCTGGCAATGCTTCTATTGCGGCGGAAGAGGCGCGATATAATTTTGCGGCCCTCCGTGCTGCTTCCATCCACGGTAAACAAGCATCAGCGGAATCAGGGCCAGCCCACCCATGGCAGCCCAGAGATAGGCCATCCGGTAGTTGCTCCCCAGCAAGTCCATAAACAAGCCGATGAGAAAATTCCCAAGAATGGCAATCCCGGTCCCAAAGATATTTGTTGCAGCAAAAAACTGGCCGAATTTCGCACTGGGAAACAACTTCATGCTCATCGTGGCACTCCCCAGCCCCCAGCCAACAGAATTGATGGAAGTCAGCACCACAAAAATCTGGAGAGTCCCCCGGTCCCGGATGAAAAAGAAGGAGAGAACCGCCAGCAGAAGCATGCCTCCCTGCGCCGCAATGGCGACGCGGAACGGCGAGAATTTGTCGCACAGCCACCCCACGGGAAGATACGAGACGG
Organism: uncultured Chthoniobacter sp.; assembly: GCA_964585615.1. Classification (GTDB taxonomy): domain Bacteria; phylum Verrucomicrobiota; class Verrucomicrobiia; order Chthoniobacterales; family Terrimicrobiaceae; genus QYQL01. The sequence continues at coordinate 37,311 of CAZPEN010000014.1, forward strand.
CCGTGACGATCCCCCCGACGGCAAAGATCTCTCCCATGTCATCCATTTTCAACCCCAGAGTATTGCGGTAGAAGAGGAGATAAAAGGGAGCGGCACAACCTGCGAACCCGTTCATCATGATTGCAATAAAATACTTGCGGTAAAGAGGAACGGCAAAACACTCCCGAAAGTAGAGCACATAGGATTTGATGGCCCCTGGCGGCTTCGATTTTCGTGGCGGCGGAGGCGGGTACTCCCCCTCCTTGACCTTCCAACACATCAAAAGAAACGTCACAAGATAGAACAAGCCGATCCCCGTGCAAATCTCCCTTCGATGACTGAGAATATAAGGAAATATATACCAACTGAACGCCACATAACTCACGGTCGACACAATGCGGAACCACGACAAAAACCGGGCCATGAATTCCTGCGGAACAACATCCCGCTGAAGCCAGCTGAAGGCATTCACCAGCACCATGTTGAAAAAGTGGAAGGCAAAGACAAACAAGCACACCAGAGTCAGAACCACAACCGAGAGGGACACAGCCGGCAGCAGGTGCACAAAGGCACGGGCATGGATCCAGGTGCCAATTTCCTTGGAAAAACCCAGGAACACCATCGAGACAACCGTCAGGGGGGTGACCACCGCCAGAAATGGAATTCGCCTCCCCCAGGGACTGCGGTATTCGTCGCTCCACTGGCTGATTCTTGGAAGAAAGAGGATGTTCACCACTCCCGCAACGCTTCCAGTCATCACTCCAATCAGGGCATTGGAAGCATTCAGGTCATTCAGATACAGGGGAATGAACCGGCCGAATATATTTTCGAAAAAGCAGAACGCAAAGTCGCCCCAAAGAAGCCAGGCAAAAAGCACCATCAGGCTTCGCCCGCTGTATCGCAGAGTTCCGACCTGATAAATTTTTGGCATGGCTTTGGTTTCAGCTGGTTCGGGCACTGGCAAACACGTCCGCATAAAATGACTGTAACTGGTGCGGAAAAAAAGCGCCTAGGTGATTTTCACCGGCATGCCTGTTTTGGAGGATTCGTAGGCGGCATCAATGATTTTCATGAGCGAGAGCGCCTGGGCAGGAGAATTCAACGGCGCCTCGCTCCCTTCAATCGCATGAATGAAATTGGCGGCGGAACGTGTGCGGCCCATGGCGGGATCCGGATCGACAACAAGCCGTCGATTGACCGGGCGACCGTGCTCGTGGGTGAAGAGTTCTGCCGTATCAATGGCCGTGTCGTCGGCTCCATCCCGTCCGAAAAGTCTTCGCACGGAACCGCCGGCCGACTGCCCCTGGAAAGTCACGGAAACATCTTCCCGCTCAACCATCTCGGCCCAGGAGGCCTGGAGCGTCAACACTTGCCCTCCCTTGAATCTCACGAACCCGTGCGCGGCACTCTCCACATCGGTGACCCCGTCCGCCACATCGGGAATTCCCCAGGGACCTTTGAATGTCCTGTCGGTGATGAAGTCCTGGAATGTTGCCGCGAGAACATATTCAGGCTCCGGACAGTCCATAAAGTAAAATGCCAGATCCAGCATGTGGAGGAGATCGATCAGCGGCCCTCCGCCGGAAAGCGCCTTGGTCGTGAACCAGCCACCGAACCCCGGAATCCCGGCACGCCTCATCCATCTGGCCTGCGCGGAATTGATCCTCCCCACCGATCCGTCACGAATATAGTCCATCAGCGCCCGGGACTCGGGCCTGGCCCGGTTGTTGAAATTGAACATCAACGTTTTCCCTGCCTTTTCTGCGGCAACCACCATCTCCCGGGTTTCGTTCGCATTGAGCGCGGGCGGTTTTTCGCAGAAAACATGCCGGCCCGCCTTCAGGGCGCGCATCGACACGGGATTGTGAAATTTATTCGGGAGAATCACACTGACCGCATCGATCTCCGGGTTTTCCGCAAGCATCCCGTCGATGTCGCGGTGGAGACGGCTGATGCCGTGCCTGTCCCCCAATTTCTTGGCCGCCGCAGAATTGAGATCCGCAATGGCCACCACCTCGGCTCCCGCCGACCGAAAGCCTTCAATGTGATAGTCCGCCATTCCTCCGGCTCCGATAATACCGACTTTTGTATTCATAATCTGTTGTTGTGGATTTCGCGTTTCAGGCAAACCGGCCGGGATGGGCAGGACAGTTGCGTTCAGCAGCAGCCCCCCCGGGAGTTTGTGAATGAAGACGCGTCCTTCTGTTTGCTCCCTGCTTTGCCATGGAAGGGCAAAAGAGGGATGTCGTCCGCCGACAGGGGCGGAACGGAATGGGGGGGGCAAATGGCGAAAGAGGCATGGGGGGAATCCTGTGATCCGGGCATCGGGCAGTTGAAAGCAGGGAGGCTAAGCCATGCGAACCAGATCTTCTTTTGTCACTTCGCATCTGACGGGGCGTCCCGAGAGCCAGGCATCGCATTCATCCAACATCCAGTCGGCCAGCCGGCGCACTTCCCGCCCTCTGGAACCGGCCAGGTGCGGAGTCAGAACCACATTGGGCAACGTGTAAAGCAGAGAGCCCCGAACAGGCGGTTCCGGAAAACTGACATCAAGAATGGCCGTGAGGTCAAGCCGCCCGGACAGAACATCTATCATCTCCTCCTCCCGGACAAGCGCTCCCCGCGAGGTGTTGATAAATGTTGCGCCCTTCTTCATGGACCGGATCAGTTCTCCGGTGATCATCCCCTCGGTCTCTTTCAGCCAGGGAGTGTGAATGGTGACGACATCGGACACCGCAAAAAGCTCCTCAAGGGACACTGGCGTGATGTTGCGCTTGCGCATTGACTCCGGGGAAATACAGGGGTCATAGGCCAGGACATCGAGTGCAAACGGTTCAAGGAGCTCGCAGAGTTTGGAACCAATCATTCCCAGGGAAACCACACCCACACGGGCCCCGTAGGCTCCCGTGACAGGAAAAACCTCCCAGCCCTCCGGGCCCTGTTTGCTCCGGAGATTGCGATAGTGCAGCCACCCCTGTTTGAGTGCGAAGAGAATCTGGGAAAGGGTATACTCGGCCACCGGGATGGCATTGGCTCCGTAGGCGCTGAAAACACGCACCCCGCGTTCCAACAGGGGCCCGGCAAATTCTTTGACAGTCCCCGCGGCATAAAATACGGCCTGAAGATTGGGAAAGTTGTCGAGATGCTCGGCTTCCAGGCGGGGCATTCCCCAGGTGCTGAACATGACCTCTGCCTCCCGCATGTTCCTCTGGCAGCTCTTCAAATCCCCGTTCCAGGGATGCTCAAACAAGTCGACCAAACGCTGAAGCCTTGCCCGTTGCTCCACGGCCCACACATCTTCCAAATGCTCGGGACAAGTCCCCACAAGCAGGGCCTTGGGATTGGTTTCACTCCTGCGGACACCGGAGGTTGCATCGGTGGCCACCGAATTCCCGTCCGTTTGAAGGCACGTCACACTCATTGCTCTCCTTCTCCCGGAATTGTCGCAAAAAGATCCAAGGCCGCCGCGTGCAGAGCCTTCCGACATTGTGAATGAACCATAAAAATAAAAATCTGTGAACTCCGCCCATCCACCAACAGCCCTTTGTTTGAGACTGCACCGCGGAGAAACGGACTGCCGCAAAGTTATCCGGTGGGGCACGGATTGACAAAATGTATCGCGCTCTACGTGTAGAGCGTTTTCCCGCCCCCTTCCGGATAGCTCTACACGTAGATCTACAAACAAATTGCAGCCCCTTGTCGTGCGATTAAGCTTTCAATCATTCCAACCGACCGCCCATGAATCTCCCCCGAGTCACGACTCTCTTCTCACTTCTTCTTGCTGCAACAACCCTCCCCCTCTCGGCCGGAGAAAACTTCTTCAAGAACCCCGGATTTGAAAATGGCGATGAAGGGTGGCGGGTTGCCGTACCGACCAATTTTTCTGACAAAGAAGTGGCTATCACTGTATGTCCCGAAGCGGCCAAGTCTGGCGGGAATGGATTGGCCATGTCCTCTGCGGAATGCATCCGTTACGCGGCCATTGGGGGTGTGCAAAAAACTTTGTATCCACTCATTCCGGGAGAACGTTTCTGTGTTTCCGCCTGGGTGCGTGCCGGAAACGACTTCACCCAGCGTCCAAACACCGTTGGTTTCTGTATCCGTGTCACCACCGGAACCCAGCGGGACGGTCCTGGCGATCCGCCCATTTACTTTGGTTTCGAAAACCACGCGGCCCGCGGCAATTCCTGGCAAAGGGACATTGAGGTGCCGAAAACTTGGACGAAAATCTCGAGTGTCTTCGAAATTCCGCAAAATCAGGAAACCAAGTTCGTCGATATCACTTTTCAGGTCGCGGAGGCCTCGGGCACCATTTACCTCGACGACGTGTCGCTCGAACGAGTTCCGGAAACAACTCCTCTCACTCCTTTATTTTCGAAATAAGACTGGGCCCCACCCTGCGAACGGTCTTTCCATTCACCCATCGCCCCTCGATCAGCAGATGCTTTGGCGTTTTTGGGATGCCGTATTCCTGATGATTCAGCATGGCTATCAGATGTTCCAAAGCGGCACTGCCAATCTGTTCCCCCCTTTCATCAATTCCTGCAAAATGACGCTCCCCGGGAACAACGTTGTGCATGACCAGACCGATGTCACGGGGAACCTTCATGCCCATCTTTTGGAGCAGATCCTCCATCTGCCAGACATGCGGAGTAATGACATCGGGACGCTGGGTTTTGACCCAATGTTGAAATTCCGCTTTGGGGATCGGTCCGGGAGGAAGCCACAGGGGTTCAACCCGGTGCTCCGGTGGCTGGGAATAATAGTCCACCCAGAAGGCCGCCTGCCAGTGGTTGCGGGAACCAAAATCAAAACTTTGCGTTGCGGCAAATCCAATTCGTCGATAGCCCAACCTTCGAAGCTCCTGCAAAATGGTCTGCATGGAGTGGTATTGGTTGGGCGCCACTGTGTGCAACCGGGGATGCTGGAGACTGAATGTCAGACTCACCGCGGACAGTTTTGCCCAAGGGATGAATTCTATCGTTTCAAATTCCGAGGGAGGAAGCGGCGCAACCAATCCTCCCCGAATCCCCCGGGCATGAAGAATACTGCTCAAGCGGGCTTTCGTAAGCCCCGGTTCCCCGAGCCAGAATTCCTCGATTTTAAATCCCAATTCTTCGGCCCGTTCACAGGCTCCACTGTAGTATTCGTGGTAGAGGGGGGTCTTGTAAAGGCTCTCGCGTTTGGGGTGGGCATTGAACCAGGCAAGCGTGGCCTGATAATGGGGTTTTCTCGTGAGCTGCCGGTAGCTGCTCAAGGCACTCAGCATGGCATCCGGCCGATAGCCCATTTCTTTTGCAATCTTTTTGATGTTTGCCCGCGTACCCTCGGAAATTCTCGGATGGTTCCGCAAAGCCATCGAGACGCTTGTGAAATGGACGCCTGCCCGCTTGGCAATGTCACGGACGGTCACTCGGGGAGTCATAGACGCGACCATTTACTTCCCAGTTTCTCCCGAAGCAAGCCGTCATTTTTTCCATCAGCAAAAACATTATGAAACTCCGTGTTCTTCTTCTCGCCCTCCTTGCCTTCACAACAGTCCGCGCAGAGCCCTTCCGGGATGGCGACCGTTGGACGGCTGTCGGCGACAGCATCACGCATAGCGGCACTTATCATGCGTGGATCTGCCTTTTCTATGCCACGCGTTTTCCGACACTCAAACTTTCCCTGGACAATGCGGGAATCTCGGGAGATTCCGCCAGGGGGGCGCTTCAACGGTATCCGTGGGATATTCAGCCGCGCAAAGCGACCGTGGCAACGGTTATGCTTGGCATGAACGATGTTTCCCGGAGCCTGTACGATGGGGAAAACCCCGGGCCGGAAATCCTGGCGAAGCGCGAAACGGCCCTGGAAACCTACCGGAAAAATCTTTCCCTGCTCACCAAGCAGCTTCAATCCGACGGAACACGGGTTGTGCTGATGACCCCCTCCCCGTTCGATGAGACCGCGGAGTCCGACCGTCCCCGCCAAACAGGAGTCAATGGCGCACTTTCCCAGTGTGCAGATTTCATGAAAAACCTGGCCCAGGAAACCGGGGCAACCGTGCTGGATCTTCATGGGCCTCTCAACGAACTCAACGGCAAACTGCAGGCATCCAACCCCAAGGCAAGCATCGTTGGCGCAGACCGCATCCACCCCGCTCCTCCGGGACACTTTGCCATGGCCTACTTTTTTCTGAAGGCTCAGGGAGCAGAGGGCCCTGTTTCGGAAGTCGAGATCGATGCCGCGTCAGGAAAACTCATCAAAGCGGAAAATGCAGAGGTCAGCGGGTTGAAGTCCGGAACCAACGGGATCGAATTTCAGTGCTCGGAAAAGGCTCTTCCCTATCCGATACCGGATGAAGTGCGTCCCGCACTTGAATGGGTTCCGTTTCAGGAGGAATTCAACCAGGAGATTCTTCGCGTAACCGGTCTGCCGGAAAAACCCCACACCCTGTTCATCGACGGCCAGCGCATCGCGGAACTCCCGGCAGAAAAACTTTCCGGGGGAGTGAATCTCGCGGAGTTCAAGAACACACCGCAATATCAACAGGCTTCCAAAGTTCTCGATCTGGTCAAAAAGCGGCAGGCTCTCGCAGCCAGCGGCGACCGGGGAATCGCCTATGTGGAAAATGCTTTCCTCTCGGATCTCCCCCGTCCCATCAGTTTCGACACCGCAAAAGAGAAGCTGGAAGCACGCCTTGCCAAGCTGGATGAAAAGAAGGACGCCTACAACATCGGATCCATCAAACGGTATTTTGTCGCCAAACCCAATGAAGCCCAAACCCGGACGGAACTGGCCGAACTGGCAGATGCCATTTACGCGGCAGCTCAGCCGGTATCTCACACCTACAGCCTGGTTCCCTAACCCTCCCTTCCCGATCATGTCAATCCACCTCAAGTTTCTCTCCATCCTGGGAATTCTGCTGCCCGTCACTGCCCATGCGGACGGGACAACCTCCGGCTCACAAAAAAACTCCCCCTCTGTTTATGTTGTGGGTGACAGCATCAGCACGCCGACCTCCTGGCCCCAAAAATTGGCTGCACTCACGGGAAGGCACGTTTTCTCCCAGGCCATTGGCGGGACAACCAGCCCGACGATGGTGAACCGGACACGGGGAGTGGAACTTGTTTCCCCCCCGCCGACAACCGCACCGGGAGCGATTCAAATGAAGTGGAACCGGCATCTTGCGGACCGCACCAACTCACCAAAATACAAAACCCAGTGGGCATACTATTCCAAAGCCGTTTCCGAACCCACCCGCATCGAAGTCTTTCAGGACGGCCGTCCCATTGGTCAGGCAAAAAGAATTCTTAAAAACTTCACAACCGACCACGCAAGCCACCCCAAAACGATTCTCTCCCCCGGACATGGCCTCAAAGAGGGGGATCGTGTCACATTTATTGGCAATGACCCCGATTTTCCGGACGACCTTTCGGTCATGGACAAACAGGCCCGCTGGGATTTTTCCAGCCCCAATCTTCCCAGTGCCATCGTGGAACGCCGGGTTTATTTCGCGGCCAATGTCACCGATGACTCTTTCGAGATCAAAGAAATGGCGGGCGATGCGCAGACGCTGGACATCGGAAGTGACTCCCATGGCTCGCCATCGCTCGAATGCGGCTGGGAATTTGATGCAGAAGGCACCGGAGGACCCGTCACATGGGCAGCGAGAACAAAATACGATGACCGGATCTGGCTTCTGGAGGTTTCGGCGAATGACATCCCTGTCTCTCCAGTGACGGAAGTGACGATTCCGAACACCAATTTGCTTCTCGAGCAAATGACCGGACCCTCTCCGCGTTTCATCCTAGTTTGCCCGCCCTCGGGAAGTTACCCGGATCGTGGTCCGGGCTCCTTCAACTGGAAAAACTATTATGAAACCTTCATGCCGTGGGTGCGCGAAAAGCATCCGGACAACCATATTGACACCATGGCACTGTTGGAAGCCGGTCGAACAAAAAAAGAACTGGACATGCTCCAGGATCCTGCGGTCCCCGAACGGCTTTGGATAACGGGAAAACCCAGTGATGCAAACAGCTGGCAGGCGTTCAAAACCGCCACCCCCGAAGCCCACGAGACATGGGTGGGCCCCGGCTACACTCCCTTGCAGTATCGCGTAAGTTTCACCGACGACATTCATTTGAGCTCCGCCGGCAACCAGGCCATTGCCGAGGCCGTCTCGGCTTTGATTTCCAAAAAAGGATGGTCGAAATAATTGCTGAAAAAACTGTCACCCCCTGTTCCCATGCAAAAACATTTTGAGAAGACAATCCGCTGCTTTGTTTTTCTGTTTTTCCTGTCTTGTGGTCTGACGCTGCAAGCCCAGGTTCCCCGCGATTTTGTCGTTGATTTGCAGGCAACGGTGTCGGACTCCAGTCCGCGCATCACCCTCTCATGGACACTCCGCCAGGCGAGCAAGATCACGGGTCAAAAAATTTATCGCCGCACGAAAGGCGCGAGCTCCTGGGGCTCGGCCCTGGCCACCCTGAGCACCTCCGCCACCAGCTATGCCGACACCACGGCTGTCGCCGGCGTGGAATACGAATACTGGCTCGAACGCACCCTCAGCCTTTCCCCGAGCACAGCCATCGGGTACATCTCCGCGGGTGTCAAAGTGCCCGAAACCCATGCCCGGGGAACCCTTCTTCTGGTCGTGGACGACACAATGACTTCCCCGCTTGCGACAGAAATCGCGCAGTTGAAGAACGACCTCGCCGCGGACGGTTGGTACGTTCAGCAAATCAATGCGCCGCGCTCGGGAACGGCCATCAGCACCAAGGCGCTCATCAAGACGGCCTACGATGCCGATCCCACAAACGTCAGGGCGGTCTTCCTCCTTGGCCATGTTCCGGTGCCCTACTCGGGATACAGCAATCCCGATGGCCACGGATCCCGCGCGTTGCCGTGCGATGGATATTACGCGGACATGAACGGCACCTGGACCGACACCTCGACGTACAGCACCTCGAGTGGATCGCGTGGAAACAACGTGGCGGGTGACGGAAAGTTCGACCAGAGTTCTTTCCCCAGCCCGCTGGAATTGCAGGTCGGGCGGGTGGATTTGTCGTCCATGTTGCTGGCTCCGAGCGCCAATGTCTCGGAAACTTCCCTTCTCAGGCGCTATCTGAAAAAAGACCACGACTTTCGCTACAAACTTGGGGCATACGCCTCGATTCCACGCCGTTCCCTGATTCGCGACACATTCAGCTACTTCAGCGGTGAATGTTTCGCGATAAATGGCTGGGCGACCGCGTTCTCCTGCGTCGGAAATCCGCCCACAACCTCTCCCATTGACGAAGCCCCCGTCAACCAGTGGTTCACCTACGCCACGGCAAACAGCTACCTCTTCGGCCACGTCAACGGAAGCGGCACAAGCACGTCCTTCCTGAAGGGAGCCAACACCTACGAATTTGGTCGCAAACCGAGCAAGGTGGTCTTCACCAGCGGATTCGGCAGCTATTCCCTCGACTGGGATGTCGAAAACGCCATCATGCGCGCCATCCTCGCGGGCAATGCCACCGGAGACTCTTTGGGACTGACCTGCTACTGGACCGGCCGCCCCCACTACTTCACACACCACCCGGGAATGGGCGAAACAATTGGCTACGCCATCCGCGCCACACAGAATTCCTCCCTCTCCGGCGGAGGTGCTTACACACCCACTCCATCGGCCGGAATTTATCTTGGGTTGATGGGCGATCCTTCGCTGCGCATGCACATGGTGGAACCTCCGCGGGGATTCACCGCCAGCTCCACCACCGGCCAGGTCAGCCTCTCGTGGAAAGCTTCCACAGAAGCAGCCTTGCAGGGCTACCACGTGTACCGCGCCTCTTCCCCGGAGGGCCCTTACACACGCCTGACCTCGTCGCCACAGGCCGGCACCACCTACACCGACACAACAGCGACTGCGGGACAAAGCTATACCTACATGGTCAGAACCCTGATTCTCGATGTGGTTCCCGGCGGTTCTTATTACAACCTCAGCCAGGGGGCTCTCGCGACCATCACGGCAAATTCCGGTTCGGGTGCTCCGCCACGCAACCCCACCGAACTCACTGTCTCCGGAACAGCCTCCGCGCAACTCTCCTGGGTGGACAATTCGTCGGATGAAACCGGATTCCGCATTGAACGCCGCCCTGTCGGGAGTGGCTCGTATGCAACAATCGGATCAGTCCCGGCAAATGCGACGACTTTCTCAGACCCCGGGCCTTTTGTCCAGGGAACCGCTTACATTTACCGCGTTGTCGCCACCGGCGCGGGGGGGGATTCTTCCGCTTCAAATGAAGTCTCCTTTGAAACGGCTGCAGGGACAATCGATTTTCAAACTTCAACCTTCCAAAAGGTCAGCCGGGCAGCAGGGACTGCACTCATCCCCGTGGAACGCTACGGGGGCTCGACGGGGGCTGTCGGTGTGCATTATGTCACGGCAGATCGCTCCGCGGTTTCGGGAACCCATTTCACCGGCGGCAATGGCACATTGACCTGGGCCGATGGAGAAAGCGGTGTGAAATACATCTCCATCCCGCTCACCGGCGGCACAGAGCCCCACCAGGCCCGCCAGTTCAGAGTCACCCTGAACACCCCCACCGGAGGAGTTGCGATCGGGTCTTTCAACACACTTGCCGTTCTCATCGAAGATCCCTCTGCATCGCTGTCGACGCCCTGGCAGCAGACCATCGTTGATTCCGATAACGGGGCCGATACCTCCACGGAAACCGTCAATGATTATTCCCCCGCAGTCGACGCGGAAAACGGGATCGGGTCCACGACGCTCGGAGGCTTCGGTCTTGACACATCGATTTCCTACGAAACCGGACACTTCATCTATCAGCCTTGGACGGGGGACGGCGTCCTGACCGCTTATGTGCCATCTGGAAGCCCGGTCCAGGCCGACGGGCGCTTTGCCGTGATGGTGAGGGAGAATCACCGCCGAAATTCCCGCATGGCTGCAACCGTCACAACCGGAGATGCCACCCTCAGCTCGAAATTTATTTACCGCCCGACAACCTCCACGTCGAGCACCCTGCTTGGCAGCACCACAGGGCTCACCACGCCCCGCTGGATCCGGATCATTCGTGCCTCGGACAAGTTTACCTCCCAGGTGTCAGCCGACGGAACCACCTGGACGACACTCGGAAGTGTAAACATTTCCCTTCCGGCCTCGTGCAACTGGGGCCTTTTCCACATCTCGGAAAACCTGGATTTTTACAGGGCTCCCTTTGCCGACTACCAACTTGCCCACTTTCAAAACGTCAGCCTCGAAAGCCTGCCCCCGGCGACTTCTCCGACGGGCCTGGGCTCGGGAACAACAACCAGCTCGTCCGTGCCGCTCACATGGGATGTTTCCCCCTACGCCTCGGGATACCGCATCGAACGCCGTTCCGAAGATGGAAGTCTGGTGCAATTTGCAGATATCACAACCGACAACAGTTTCAGTGACACCTCGGTCGAGCCCGATTCGAGTTACGAATACCGCATCCTCGCCTATAACCGCCTCGGAGAAAGCACCTGGAGCAATTTCGTGCGGATCGCGACTCCGCCCGCCGACGCCGTCACCCTCATCACCGCCGAAGCCGACGCGCAGGTCGAATATGACAACCCCTCCTCCAATTTCGGGGGGGCGGGCACACTGCCCCTCACGGCAAGCGACAAGTATATCAACTCCAACGACGTAATGCCGGGCGTCACAAAAGCCTGGCTGCGGTTCAATCTCGGTTCGCTGCCGACAATAAAGAGCTCGAAACTCAAACTCACCCTCGTCAGCAGCTCAAACACTCAGGCCGCCTTCGATGCAGGGGGAGACGTCGTAATGTTTGTACGCCTGCTGGCGGAAACTTCGGATGTCTGGGATGAGGCGGCCATTAATTGGAACAACGCGCCCCAAAACTCCACCTCGGGCATCGGCATGATAGGAACCTCCCAACTTGTCGGAACCCTGACCCTTGATTCTCCATCCACGGTCCCGGCGGAAAACAGCAGCGTTGAAATGGAGCTCACCGCCAGCTCTCTCAATACCTACCGCGGAGCAAACAACCTTTTGACCCTCGCCATGGCTCCGGGAACCTACTTCGGAGGCTCGTTGGTCTGGGCTTCGCGGGAACACGGCACTCTGGCCGCCCCGGTCCTCGAACTCACCACCGCGTCGCTCCAATTGTCGCGCCCCGGCTTCTTCACGGTCTCGGCCGGCGGAAGCGGCACCGTCGAACTCGCCTGGTTCGATGGCGCAAGCGGGGAAAGCGGATTCCGAATCGAACGCCGTGTCGCAAACGGCCAGTGGATCCTGCTGGCTTCCACCCCTCCCAACACCACCAACTTCACGGATGCGTCCGCCCTCCCCGGCGTCATTTATGAGTACCGGGTGCGCGCGACGGGTTCCTCGTCGAACGACTCCACATGGGCCACAATGGGCGGAAGCACCCTCCAACACACCGACGCGGCGGACATTGTCGCCCCGGCGTGGTCGGAGGACGGCAGCGTGATCAATATCGCCAACGCTCCTGCCGGAAGCGCCTGCGTCCCGACCGGCTTCACCTATTACCCGGCCCCAACCGCCTTCGTGACCGGTCAAACCCTCAGCGCCACGACACGCAACAACTACACGGGCCAGCTCGGCATGAAATTCACTGTCGGGGCAAACCCTCTCGTCATCGCGGAACTCGGACGCTGGGTTGTCTCCGGAAACAGCGGTTCTCACACACTCAAGCTGGTGGATGCCGCCACCAACCTGGACGTTCCGGGCGGCTCTGTCGTTGTGAACACCGCAGGCGCTCCTGTCGGATTCAAATATGGAACACTTTCCAGCCCGGTCACCTTGGCCGCCGGGGCCTCCTACTACCTTGTTTCCTCCGAAACCAGTGGCGGCGATCTGTGGTATGACAATGGCTCGATTCTCACCACCACAGGGACGGCAGTCGCCACGATCACCGGCCATGCCTATGGCTATGGCACAAACAGCTATATCGGATTCAACAGTCCAAATGCCTCCTATGGTCCGCTTGATTTCCGCTACCTGACCTCCGCAATTCCTTTCGGAAGCAGCCATGACATGACGACACTGCGCAACGACTTTACGGGTTGGTTGGGCATGAAGATCGCCGTCGGCTCATCCTCTTTCACGGTCGGCCAGCTCGGTCGGTGGGTTGCCCCCGGCAACACGGGCACCCACACAGTAAAGCTGGTGAATGCAAATACGGGAGCCCTTCTCGGCTCCGTTTCCGTGGCCACACTCGGGGCCGTCCCAGGAAGCTTCAAATACGCCGCACTTCCTTCGGCGGTAACACTCGAAGCCAATACGAACTACTACGTCCTGAGCCAGGAAACATCGGGAGGCGACCTTTGGTATGACTACAGCTTCGCAGCGACGGGCACCGCCACCGGCTACCAATCCTGGCTTCTCGCAAACGGCCTCCCCATGGATGCAAGCGGCGAGGGAAGTGCCACGGCCACTCCCGCAAGCGACGGCGTCCCCAATCTCATCAAATATGCATTGGGGCTCGCTCCCACCGCCAGCGGCAACAGCGGACGATTGAACTACGGCCAGACCACCGAATCCGGCGGCAACTATCTCACGTTCGTTTTCACACGCCCCGAGCCGGAACCAACCGACATCACCTACGAGGTTCAATCCAGCTCCGATCTCATCAACTGGTCAAGCGAGGGCCTTGCGGAAGTCGCTGCCACCACCGATGCCGGGTTGCGGACCATCACCGTGCGCGATGCCCTGCCGTTGAACGAAAACACCAAACGCTTCATGCGCCTCAAAATCACCCAGCCGTAGATGACGAAGGGGTCTCCCGCCCAGCTCCGGACAGCCGTCTGTCCCAGCCCCGGACAGATTGGAGGAGTTTCGAAAAAAAGGGGCCACCGCATTGCTCTACATGCCTGTCAATTTATGATTTTCCCGGCCGCGTGCTTCTCACGAGGATTTGGCGGCCGATACAAGTTCCACTTTCCGTGACAACCCGGTCTCCGGGTACAAAGTCCGCCCCCTTTCGCCTGCCTTTTTGCACGAACCCCGGGAGCTGTTCTTGCCATCCTTTTTCTTGCGGGCACGGCATTTGCACAGCAGCCTTTTGTTGCGGCCCAAGACACGGCGGCCCTGTGGAGCTTCGACAAGGGCGAGGGTCTCAAACTCAGGGATGCCGGACCGCTCGCGAATCATCTGCGTTTCAAAGCGGCGGACGGCACGAAACCGGAAGAATCGCAGCGGCCCAAGTGGGTGCGTGGAAAATTTGGCCGGGCACTTCTGTTCGTGGCCCCGTTTCGCCAGCAATTCGTGGGCGGCAAAAAACCGCTCGGTCTTTCCGATGCCATGACGTTCGAGGCCTGGGTGAAGCCCGAAGCCGCGACGAACCAGGGATTGTTCCAAAACATGCAACATTCCAAAAACGGCTTCCGGGTGAACCTGAATGATCTCAAAGTACAGTTTTGCCTGCAATCTGGAACCCATGAAGCGTGGCTGTCTTCAAAAAGGGAACTGCCGGAAGGGGAGTGGTCGCATTTCGCATGCACCTACGACGGAAAGATGGCGAGGATATATGTCAACGGGGTTCTTGATGTAGAGATGGAGTTCGGCTCCAGTGCACACAAACTCGTCGCCGCGTTCTCGACCGTCCATTCCATGGATCTCACTGTTCCGGTCAAATGCGCCGGGCGCACGGTCACCCTGCATCTGCGAACCGTCGCAAAGCCCGATCCAGATGTCGCTTTGCTCCTGTCTCACCTCGGCCTGCACCTGCCCAAAGGTTCAAAACTCATACAAAATGTCGTGGAGAAAATCGCCTGATAAATCCTGCAAGTGCCTGCAGATCAGCAAAACGTCTTCATAAACTGCGGAACTTGGGCTAATGGGTCGCCCCCCGCACATCGCGCGACAGGCTCTCCACAATCTCCTCCCATCCGCCACGATCGTCCGGGTGGTTTGAAAAACACCGTGGCTGACCGATTCGCAGGCGGATTTTTTGAAACCGGGGACGCTTGGCATCCGGCGGCAGGGACTCGAAACAACCGGAAAGGTGGCAGGGAACAACCGGAACCTCCGTGCCGGCAACCAGACGGCCAACACCTGCTTTGAAGTGACCCAACTTCCCGTCGCGCGAGCGGGTGCCTTCGGGAAAGAGAATGAAGACGGCGCTTTCCCCGACCAGCTTCCGCCGAAGTTCCTCCAGGGCGTGCGGCCCGCATTTTTTCCGCCACATCGGCAGGGCATTCAACAGCATGGCGGCAAAGAAGGCTTTCGCGGGTTTGGTAAAAAACGTGTCACCTGCAGCGATGGGAAAAGCCCGGAGCCGCAAATGCAGCGGAAGTGCGCACGCCAGCACGAGAGCGTCGAGGTGGGACGTGTGGTTTGCTACGATGACAAAAGGCGGGGTCGCGGGAAGCCGCGACTTTCCCTCGATCTCCAGACGGTGAAAAATTTGAAAATACCCCCGCGTGAGCATTCCCCAGAGGAATTGTCCCGCCAATGCCGCCAATCCCGCCTCACGCCGCAGGCTCCCGAGGCTTTCCATCGGCTTCAGTCCGAAATCCCCGGCGGGCTTGTATGTCCAGCGATCCATCAGAAGAAAATCCGGACCGGTCGGTCCAGGCCGATCCCCAGATAATACCCGATGTAATGGAAAAGGGCCGGACCAACAAAAAGCAGACTGTCAAAACGATCGAGCAATCCCCCGTGACCGGGGATGCCCGCTCCCATGTCCTTCAACCCGAGATCGCGCTTGATGCTGGAAACAACAAGATCTCCAAGCTGCCCGGTGAAGGAAAGCAGGAACCCCATGGTGAGCAGATGCAGGGGCGATGCCAGAACGGTTCCCGCGAACAACTGCGTTCCCAACAGTGCAAAGAGGCCGGACGTGAGCACCAGCGCCCCCAGCGAACCGCCCAGCGTTTTGTTCGGGCTCGTCCCCGGACACAGCTTCTTTTTTCCAAAAAGCTTCCCGCAGGTGAATGCCAGCACATCGTTCAATTCCACACAAAGCAGGATCGAAAGAATCAGCGGCTGGAAATGCCGGTCGTTGGCAAAGTAGGCCATGTGCCCCAGACAGACTCCAAAAAGCAGGAAGGCCAGCACCGCGAGCGCAATCCTCTGGATGTAGCCGGACGGCTGGTCCCGAACCAGCGCCAGAATCACAATCAACGACACCACCAGCGACGGCAGGGCCATGAAAAAATGATACCAGTGATCCGCCGCGGCGGCCAGGAGCAGGACAATCCCGAGAACAACCACGGCACTCAGAAGCCGCTCGCGAAAAAATCCCGTCGCCCGCGCAAATTCCCGGTAGCAGAGCAAAGAAAGAATTCCGATCCCCGCAATGGTCGCAAGCCTTCCCATCAACACCGGCACCAGCATCAACGGCACCAGCCAAAGCCACGAAAAATACCGGGCCCAAAGCTCCGCCTTCATTTGGGGAGCCACCCGGCCGGATGCGACCAGAAAAACCACGGGGACAATCGCCAGGAGGATTCCCACTCCGACGATCAGGGGCAGGGTCAGGGGATGGTCAAACATGACGGCCTTTCAATTCCTCCGCGATGTTCCGAAGCCTCAGGAAACAGGTAAAAAACGACCCGACCACAACAACTCCCAGGGCAAGCGACATCCAGGGAACACCGGGAAAAACGCAGGTTCCCAGGGAGGCCACCGTCAGCGTGGCCATGCGCTTCGGCTTCGACATGATTCCCTCGAAATGTTCCCCGCATCCCGAAGCGGCCCCCATCGCGCGAACATACGCGGTCAGCAGGGCCAGCACCGCGGCAATCCAACCGGCCGGTTCCAGGCTTCCTGCGGCATAACCCGCACCCACAAGAATCACCGCATCGGAATAACGGTCGGGCACCTCATTCCACAGGACTCCCAGCGGCGACTTCCGCCCTCCTTCGACTGCCACCATGCCGTCCAACAAATTGCAGGCCAGACGAAGTTGAACCCCTGCCGCAGCAATCACCCAAAGCCCGATCCGCTCCCCTCCCGAAAAAAATCCCGTTCCGAAAAAAGCCGCCCCCGCCGCAGTCGCGAAAACCATGCTGGCAAAGGAAATCCGATCCGGCGAGGCCCCATGGCGGGTCAGCCATCCGGCAATCGCAATGAAAACCGGATTGCTGCGGGACTTGAGCGGACGGCGTTCTGGCATGGCCATTTCGTATCGGAGCCGCCGCCCCTCTCCAAGAACGATTTCCTCTCCCGGGTTTCCAAAAAATCGTCACCGCCCGCCGAGGGCCGCCCTCAGAATTTCCAGGGGATGCAGTGCCCTGCTGCCGGTTCCATCGTGGATCTGGTGACGGCAGCTTGTCCCGGGCGCGGCAATCAGAACGTCCTCCGCCCGACCGCGAACCGCCGGAAACAACACCAGCTCCCCGATTTTCATCGAAACATCGTAATGCTCGGTCTCGTAACCGAAAGAACCCGCCATGCCACAGCATCCGGAGGGAATGACCTTGACGACATGATTCACCGGCAGCGACAGCATCCGGATCGTGGGATCCAGCGAAACCAGGGACTTTTGGTGGCAATGCCCGTGCAGATGGATTGTTCTCGGACGCTCATCGAACACCTCCCGCGAAATCCGGCCGGCCTCCGCCTCCCGGGCGAGAAATTCATCGATCAACAGGCAATGCGGAGCCAGGGCACGGGCGGATTCCCGCAGATCCGGCGGCACGAGGACGGGGTATTCATCGCGAAACCCCAGAATGGCGGAAGGCTCGATGCCCACGAGCGGTTCTTTTTCGGAAATCACCGGGGCCAGCCGACGGACATTTTCCGCGGCGAACTTTTTCGCACGCCGCAGCAGGCCTTTGGAAAACGAAGCGCGTCCGCTTTCCACATGATCCGGAATGACAACCTCATACCCGAGCAACTCCAGCACCTCGACGGTCGCAATGCCGGCATCCAAGTCGTTGTAATTGGTGAATTCGTCGCAAAAAAGATGCACCCGGCCCTTTTGCCCGTTCAACGGGGCCAGGGGGCGGCGTCCGCTCATCCAACGGCGCAGGGTCATCCGGTTGATCTTCGGGAGAGTGCGGTCGGGATGGAAGCCCACCAGACGGTTGAACAGGCGCCGGATGCCCGTGTTTTGAAAGACCGCATTGTAGAGCGCCGGAAAAATCGAGGCCAGCCGGGCACCGTCGGAAAATCCCGCCACCAGACGGGACCGGAAAGGCACGCCATGGACATCATGATGGTGCTGGAGAAACTCCGTCTTGAGCTTCGCGATGTCCACGCTGGACGGACACTCGCTCTTGCACGCCTTGCAGGAAAGGCAGAGATCCATCACTTCCTTGATCTCCGCGCTGTCAAACGGCCTGGTGACATCCGCCGGGGCATTGAGCACATGACGGAGGATGTTCGCCCGGGCGCGCGTGGTATGCCGCTCCTCACGCGTCGCCATGTAGCTCGGGCACATCGTCCCCCCCGCCAGATGCGACTTCCGGCAATCCCCGGAACCGTTGCACTTCTCCGCGGCCCGGACCACGCCGGCCACATCACTGAAATCGAAAATTGTCTCGTATTCGGGAGTCGGATGCCCGGTCTCATGCCGCAGATGGGTGTCCATCGGAGGCGTGTCCACAATCTTTCCCGGATTGAAAAGATTTCCGGGATCAAATGCCCTTTTGACCGCCTTCATCATCGCGTAGCATTCTTCCCCGACCATCAGGGGAATGAACTCCCCGCGCAAGCGTCCGTCCCCATGCTCGCCACTCAGCGATCCGCGATATTTTTTCACCAACAGGGCGATGTCCGTGGCCACTCCACGAAAAGTTTTCAGACCCTGTTCGGATTTGAGATCAAAGAGCGGGCGGGTGTGCAATTCCCCCGAGCCCGCATGGGCATAATACACGCACCCGATGCCATACTTGTCTTTGAGAAGCGCGTTGAACTCGCCGATGTAGGCGGGCAGGTCGCGCACATCCACGGCGGTGTCCTCGACAACCTCCCGCGGCTTGGCATCCCCGACCACATTGCTCATGAGTCCCTGCCCCGCCCGGCGGAGTTCCCAGACCTTGTTCCCTTCCTCTCCCCGGAGAACGGGAACCGCATACCCGTAGCCGGATGCTTTCCAATCTTCCTGGAGCGCCGCCACGGCGGCCTCGACGTCCGTCTCCTGCTCGCGCCGGATCTCCACCACGAGGATCGCACCCGGGTCGCCAACCACAAAGGAACGATTCCTTTGCTGCGAGAGGTTGGACCTGGTGCATTCCAGAATGTGCCGGTCGATCAGCTCACAGGCGGCAGGCCCGTGGTTCAATGCCAGAAGATTGGCGTGCAAGGCCTCGTCCACCGAACCGAAATGCCCGCACACCTGGGCGGAACACGGCGGAGGCAGAAGGTCACATTCCAATTCAAACTCGAGTCCAAAGAAAAGCGTCCCCTCGGATCCCGCGATGAGCTTGCAAAAGTTGAATTCCCGCTCCGATGCCGGATCAAACACCGCCGCGTCCATCAGCAAATCCAGCGCATAACCGGTGTTGCGGCGCGGAATGGACTGGAGAGGGAAGTTCCCGGAGATCAGTTGCCGGTTTTCAGGACTCCCGAGCAGTTCCCGGATTGACCGATAAACCGCTCCTTCCAGCCCCCTCCCATCCGCACATTTTGCCTCAAACTCCGCGACGGAAAGCCCGCGGAGGATTCCCTCGCTTCCATCACTGAAAAATCCCCGCACGGAAACGAGATGCTCCCTCGTGCTACCATAGACGATGGAATTCGACCCGCAGGAATTGTTCCCCACCATCCCGCCGATCATGGCGCGGTTCGCGGTCGATGTCTCCGGTCCGAAAAACAGCCCGTGCTTTGCCAGCTCGAGATTCAGCTCATTGCGAACAACCCCGGGCTGCACGCGAACACGGCGCAATCCCCGGTCAATGCTGATGATCTTGTTGAAATGGCGCGACAGATCGACCACCAGTCCGCTCCCCACCACCTGCCCCGCCAGGGACGTTCCCGCCGTGCGCGGAATGATCCCCAGTCCGCTTTCCCCGGCAAAAAGAAGAATTTTCCCGACATCGGCCTCCGACTTCGGGAAGGCCACCGCCGCCGGAAGCTCCTGATATTCGGAGGCATCCGTGGCATAGAGCTTCCGCATCGTGTCCCCGGTGAACAACTCTCCCTCCATCCCCGCCGCCAGGGTGGCCCAATCAATGGCTCTGTTCATGGAAGTTCAAGCACCCAAAAGGGCTGTGTTGGGGAACCGGGATTCATTTCCCCGGCACGGTAATGATTTTTCCCAAAAAGAAAATTTCAAACCATCTTTTCAGAAAAAATCTCCGGTGACACCATGCCATCTTGCAAAAGACAACCGCTGGGGCGCTCCCTGCTAAACCCGAAAACCTCGTTTGGAGGGGATGGGATGGCGTAAGATGCTGGCCGATAGGGCCAGCCGAAGCGCGAGGCGTATCCGCTGTGATCCGGTGAGTGCTGAGAAAGGCCCTTCGCGGCCAGCAGATTGCAGCAGACCTCCCCGAGCAAACGAGGTTTTCGGGTTAAAGGGAGCCGGTGCGCGGTTGCTTTTTTATGGAAACGGGGAACCGCGTGCCGACGTCTTTGTTGGAAAGTGCGGCGGCGATTTGACCGGGCTTTCTCCCATCCAGGATCGTGCAGGGAATGCCGGAGGTGACGGCGAGTTTCACCGCCTCGAGTTTGGTTTTCATTCCTCCGACGGATTCCGCGCCTTTGTCCGGGCGGACAAGGTGGGCGGCGGCAACCATGTCGGCGACCACGGGAACACGCTTCCCATCGGCGTCCTGAAGACCGTCCACGCTGGTCAGGATGATCAGATGATCCGCCCTCACCAATTGCGCCACCTCGGCGGAAAGCCGGTCGTTGTCGCCAAAGCGCAGCTCTTCCACCGCGACAGAATCGTTCTCATTGATGATCGGAATCACCGTCCGGGAGGAGAGCAGGCGGTCGAGGGTGTTCCGGGCATTGGAACGATGCATCCGGCTGTCGATGTCTCCGTGGGTGAGAAGAAGCTGGGCCACATGCAAACCGTGCGGACGGAATGAGGCGGCATAAAGACGCATCAACTCCGGTTGCCCCGCCGCCGCACAGGCCTGTTTGCCGGGGAGATCGTCCGGACGAAGACCCAGGCCCAACACGCGGACTCCGGCTGCAATGGCGGCGCTGCTCACGAGAATGCAGGAGACGCCCTTTTTGTGGAGGGTCGCAACTTCGCGGGCGATCCGGCGGAATTGCACGGTGTCGAGCGCACGACCACCCGTGCGGGAAAGAACTCCGGTTCCCAATTTGATGACAAGACGTTTCATTTTACTTCGATGCGATCATTTCCAGAAATCCACTTTCCAAGGCAAGCCCTTCCTGCACGCCCCGGGCCAGGAGGTCGCGCGTTCGTTCGAGCGCGGCCAGACGCTTGAACAACAGCTCCGGGGGATTGACTCCGGCAATTCGAGCCGGGTGTCCGGGTGTGGCGGCGGAGGGCAGGTGGTGATGCCGGAGCGCGGCTGCCAGCACCTCCCCGGCGGCATGGAGGAGGTTTTCCCGTTCCCGGATCACCGCCGCCTCGGCCTGGGCCTTGATCTGGTCTTCCCTCTCTCCCTCCCATTTCGAGTCGGCGGAATCCCGATAATGCTTGAGCTGTTGCTTCAACTCTCCGGCCAGTTCGTCCGTGACCTGTTCGCGAATGGCAGAAAGTGCCTTTTGGAATGTCCTGGTGAAGCGCATGGCCGAGGCCACATCAGGTCCGCCGGGCTGCAACAACGCCTTGACAAAAGCTTCCGCCACCAACCGCTCCCCTTCTCCCTGCAAAGGCTCTCCTTCCGCCCGGACAGGAACAGCGATACAGCGCGAAACGATCGTCTCCAACACCGCATCCGGCAGCGAGGTCAGAAGGAAAATATGGCACCCCGGGGGAGGCTCCTCCAGAGTCTTCAGAAAGGCATTGGCCGCCTGCGGTTGCAGGCGGTCGGCATCGCGGATCACCGCCACCTTCGTCCGCCCGCGCATGGGCTTCATCTGGATCGCCTGTTCCATCGTCCGCATTTGCTCGATGACGATGCGACGGGATTTCGATTCCGGTGCCACGCTGTGAAAATCGGGATGGGAGGTCACCTCCGCCAAAGGAACCCCGAGAACAATCCCGGCCATCCGCGAAGTCAGCCAGTCCTTTCCGGCGCCGCCGGGCCCCGTCAACATGTAGGCATGGGCCAGCCGCCCCGCCTCCCAGGCGGTTTTCAACCGGTTCAACGCATCTTCTTTCAGCAAAGCCATCGAACCCCGCATCTTCACGCGGAGAGCCGGTCAAGTCGATGGGATTTTTCCCGGAAGAAAGGACAAACCAGTCGGTTTTCTCTCCCGGCAGGTTTTCCAAAAAAATCAGGGAAGGGAGACGAGCGCCTTGTCGAGATGAGCGCAAATCTGTCCATATCGGGCAGCGTCCCACCCCTCATGGGTTTTCGCCCCCAGAACGAAGCTCCTGGAAAAATCGGCCCACGTGGAAAACCTTCCCTTCAGAATGGCCATGGCATTCCGGACGAGCCTCTGCCCTTCTTCGGGAGCAAGGTATCCCGCCTGAACACCCAGACTGGCCAAAAAGAGAACATGGGCCTGGGCCCATGCGGCATCGTCCCGGGTCTCGCATTTGCAGGCAGTCTGGATTTTCCAAACCGCGCCCTTGATCAGAACGTTCAACTTGTCGAAAGCCAGTTCCCCCACCTTGCGATGGGTTGGCTGAAAGTCACTGAGGTTGTGGATCTTTTCTTTGAGTTCTGCGGCATTTTCCACATCGAACATCCGGTGGAGCACCTTGACAGCTTCCTTCTTGTGACCGGGTTGCATCGCGAGATCCACAGGGTCGGAAGGGTATCCCTGGGCATAAAGAACCGGCAAAAGAAAGGGGACCATCTCCCGCTCCCCGGAAGAAGTCAGGGTTTCCGGAAGAGCGGCCTGAAACACCTCTCGCCGACCGGATTTTTCCTCCATTCTGGCAGCCATGTCCTCCCAGCCCAGACGACGGGCTCTGGTGATTGGAGTCACCCCTTGGTTGTCCGGAATGGAGGGATTTGCTCCCTGTTCGAGAAGCAACTCGACAAGCGGCAGGTTTGGCAGGGGATCCACGGCATGGTACAGGGCGGTCTTCCCTTCCTTGTCGCGGGCGTTCACATCCGCTCCTCCGGCAAGAAGCGGCTCCACAATATAGGAATGCGCCCACTCCCGACAGGCCACAATCAAAGGAGTCTCCCCGGATGTCTCAATCGGCGCGTCCACCCGTGCCCCGCGTTCCAGCAGGGTCTTCACCATCGACATATCCCCATGCCCGGCGGCATAATGCAATGCCGTGCCTCCCCGCGGCGCAGCCTTTCCGACATCCGCCTGTTTTTCCATCAACAGGCAAAAACCGTCCCAATTGTGATCCGAGGCACACATGATGAGTGGCGTCTGTCCCCATTTGTCCTGAAGATCCATTTTTGCCCCCGCATCGAGCAGCAACTTCATCACCCGCGGTTCCCCGAAGTCCGCCGAGTAATGCAGCGCCGTATCTCCGTTGGCATCCACGGCATCCAGGTCTGCTCCCGCCCGGATGAGTTCCCCGGCAATGTGTTCCCAACCGGAAGCGGCGGCTTTCATCAGTGCGGTCTGGTTTGCATCCGCCGCATCTCTTTTGTTGACATCCACACTTCCCATCATTTTCCGCACTTCCCCGATGTCCCCCGAATCCACCGCGCGAAACCAGGAATCCTGCGATTCCTTCAGAGCAATGATCTTTCCCCTGAAATCGAAAGTCCCGGCCTTGCAGACACGTTCTCCCGCCCCGGGTTCCCCAAGGAGAGCCGTCAACCGCGCATCCCAAAGCTGGAAAAGACGGCTCTCCGGGTTCCGTTCCAAAATTTGACGCGTCCATTCGCGGGCGGCGACATATTCCCCCAGATGGCGATACCCCATGGCGCAAAATCTCGAATACGATTCGTTCCCCGGTTCCAATTCGGCAGCCCTTTGCCAGGAATCAATGGCTTCCCGCCTCAGCCCGAGATGCCAGAGGACGCGTCCCTGCATGTCGTGATACGAAGCTTTCCCGGGTTCCATGGCGACCGCCTCCTTGATCAACTCCCACGCCTCCCGATCCTTCCCCAATTTCAAAAGAGTGAAGGCTGCCGCATGAAGGCTCCAAGGTTTCCGCTCCATCCCCACAGCCACTTCACGGTGCCTGCCCGCCCTGTCGTAATTTTCCGTGTCGTCCAACAGATTTGCAAGGGTCTGATGCACCAGCACCGGCCCCGGACAAGGGGCCATGAGTGCGAGAACCGTCTCATATTCACGAATCCCGCACTGAAGAATCCGACTCCTCACCTCCGGCGAAAGATTTTTCCCATTTTCATTGGTCAGGGTGCGCGCCATGACCCCGGCCATCCAATGAATTGGAACCGATTGAGGATTCTGTTCGCAAACCATGAGCAGGGCGTTGAAGTAATACAATGCTGTCGCCTCGTTGTCTGAAAGGTCGATGCCCAGAATACATGCGGACGCCAATCCCTCCGGAGATTCCGGTTTGAAACACAGAACCTTCGCAAATCCCTGTGCGGACTCTTCGATATCAAACCGGCTCCGGGCAGCAACAGCGGAAAGAAAAATCCCCTCCGCGTCTTCCGGATTCGCCTTCAAAAGCTCGCGCAAGTGAATTTCGGCTTTTTCCTGCGAGCCTTCCGCCATGAATCGGAGAATTCCCGTCGTTTTGGAAGAAAGCGGCTCGGAGGCAGCCGAAAACAAGCCCCCCTCCATTCCCGCAAAGGCCATCGCAAAGAGAAGCATTTTTTTTCATCCCGGTGGATTCTGGGATAATAAAACGCTCTTTTGCAATCATCTTTACTTTCAGACAGGCAGCAAAGAGCGCATCGAATCACGAAAAAATTTCACGACCTCCATTGCGCAAATACGACAGCACGCTTTCCGGAGTATTTTCTTCGTTCCCCTATGCCGCTATCGGACGGGCTGCAAACTGCTCCTGGAGCACGGGGATGATCTCATCGAGTTCCCCGACCACAAAGAAGGGGCTTCCCATTCCCATCTCCGCGAGAAGACGAATCAGCGGTCCCCAGAAGGCAATTCCGTCCGCATTCTTCCGGTTGTAAACCACAATCGGTTTTCCTTCGATCGACGGATGGCGTTGTTGCTGGAGGATCAGGAGCGCGAGCATCTCCTGCACGGTACCGGCTCCTCCGGGGAAAATGACAAACGCATCCGATTTCTCGATCATGATCTCCATGCGGGTGTAGATGTCCGGGCGGAGCCAAAAGCTGGAGAGTCCCTCGGGCAGTCCCTCCAACTCGATGATATGCGGCACATTCGAGCCTCCCGTCCAGCCGCCGGATTCAACAGCCCCGCAAACAACCTCACCCATGACTCCCGAATTTCCGGCCCCTGAGACGCAGCCGAGGCGATTTTCGGCCAGCATCCGCCCCAGCAGACGTCCGTCCTGCAGGTAGGCCGGGTCTTTCAAACTGGCGGAGCAAAACACACACACATTGCCCTCATGCCCTTCCGGAACAGGAGTCTCGAACGACTCTCCCTCCGATCCCCCCGCGCGGGAGGAAACCGGACTGTGCCCCGCATCGGGCAGGCCCAGAGCACGCACACGGTTCAGGCCGGGCAGAACGTCATCCGGAGAACAGGCGACCCGCAAAAAATCACGGTAATTCTGCCGGATCGTTCCTTGGGAATGCAGGTGATCCAGCAGTTCGAAAAAAGGATCCCAGGATCCGTCGCTGTTGAGAATCACCGTGGCTTTTCCTTTGAGGTTTCTATCCAGCGTCTGATACCCGACAAAGATGGAGACCGCCTTGAACAGATCCTCAATTGTCGCCCCGGGTGTGAAAACAAAGGCATCGGACTCAACGATCTTTTTCTCGATGTTTGAAAGCGTGATCCGCTGGTCCCCGTTGGAGTTGTAGATGTCCCAGCCTCCGGCAAAAAGATGGTAAAGCAATTTCGCGCGGGTGCCGCGATGAGTGTCATCGGCCCCGTTCACTGTTCCGGAGATGCGTGCGATCGGCATGGCTTGAAGGAGTCTTTCAAAAACACTGCAAGCAGCATGCGTGCCGGATTTTTGAAAATTCTCCCCGATCCGGCATTCGAAGAGAGAATCTCAGTCGAGTTCCCCGTCAGGCAGTCCCGGAGACATCGGCGACGGCCGGGTCATCGAGCTGTTCAACTCGATATGCCGGCTGCTTTCGGAGGCATCCAGGATCGAGTGCATGATGTCGAGCACATGGTAAGCCGTGCGGGCGTTGGCCCGATGTTCCCGCTTGTTCTCCAAAGCGGCAACCAGATCGGCGGCGCCCAGTCCACGACAGTCGTCGGGATACCCGAATTCCAGCGGCACTTCGATCCAATCCTGCTCGCCATTCCTCCGGATGCGGACCGGTCCGCCAAAGGTATCGGGCTTGGGAAGGGAAAGACTGGCTTCCGATCCGTAAATCTCGATGAATGGCATGGAGTGGGCTTTGACATCAAAACTCGTCGTGAGAGAAACCACGGGGCCCGCCTCGAAGTCCAGAACCGCCGAGATATGGGTGGGCGTTCCGACTTCGATTTTCCCGCCCGCCAGTGGCTGGCTGGAGATGATCCGTTCCGGAAAGGAAATGCGGGCGGACCCGGTCACCCGGTGAACCGGTCCCAGCAAAGTGGTGAGCGCGGTCAGGTAATACGGCCCCATGTCAAAAAGCGGACCTCCTCCTTTTTTGTAAAATGCTTCGGGGCTTGGATGCCAGTGCTCCACCCCCGGTCCCAGCAGGAACCCCGCCCCGGCCACCGGCTCCCCGATGGCCCCTTCATCAATAAGCCTGCGACAGGCCTGGAGACCGGCTCCAAGAAAAGTATCCGGCGCACACCCGATCAGCAGATCGCTTTCCCGGGCCAGACCGATCATCTCCCGGGCTCCCCGGCGTTTCTGGGCAAGCGGCTTTTCGTTGTAAAGATGCTTCCCGTTTTTCAAAGCCTCCAAACCCACTTCCGCATGAACCGCCGGAGGGGTGAGATTGATCACCAGTTCCACCTCCCCGTCCGCAAGCAATTGCTCCACCCGCAACGGACGCGGGATCCCGTGCTTCTCCGCCAGGGCGTGGGCGCGGGAAAAATCCAGATCCGCACAGGCAACGACCTCCAGATTCCGAAACCTCTTTCCCGCCTGCGCGTAGATCTCGCTGACGTTCCCACATCCGACAATTCCCGCCTTCATTTTCTTCATGGGGGAAAGTGAACGATTCCCGGGAAAAAGCGCAAGACCGATCTCGCTTCCAAAATTGGAGATGCACCGTGCCGCGAATCGCAACAAAGACTTTCCCGGCAATCCGCCCTGACATCCCCCCCTTTCTCCAACCAACAAAAAAAGCCGCGGACCTGTGATCCGCGGCTTTTTTGTCTGTTGAATTTTGGATTACTTCTTCTTTCCTTCGCCGGGACGGTATTCCTCTTCGGCAAACTGGAAAGCCTGGTCGAGACCGACCATGTCTTCACCGGGGCGGAGGGTGTCGAACGCTTCGGCTTCCTTGCGGAGGGCTTCCTCACCGTAATTGGCGGCCTTGATCGAGAGCCCGATGCGGCGCTCGGCCTTGTCCACCTTGATGACACGGGCTTCGACTTCCTGGCCAACCTTGAGAACGTCTTTGACCTTCTCGATCCGGTCTTCGCTGATTTGCGAAATGTGGACGAGGCCGTCGATGTCGTCCTGAAGCTGGACAAAGGCTCCAAAGTTGGTGAGCTTGCTGATCGTTCCCTTGACGAGATCGCCAATGCGGAAGCGGGTGTCGATTTCCTTCCAGGGATCGGTGTCGAGCTGTTTGATGCCGAGGCTGATCCGCTGGTTGGCCTTGTCGATGTCGATGACCACCGCTTCGAGTTCGTCACCCTTCTTGAGCATTTCGCTCGGGTGATTGATCTTGCGGGTCCAGGAAAGATCGGACACGTGGATCATTCCATCGATGCCTTCCTCCAGTTCCACAAAGGCACCGTAGGCGGTCATATTGCGGACCTTGCCCTTGACCTGCTTGCCGATGATGTAGCGGAGTTCGATCTCGTCCCAGGGATTCGGTTCGAGCTGGCGGACGCCGAGGGAGATCTTTTGCTCCTCCTTGTTGACGCCGAGGACAACCGCCTCGATTTCCTGTCCCATGGTGAGGACGTCGGAAGGACGGGCGATGCGCTTCGTCCAGGAGAGTTCGGAAACGTGGATGAGACCTTCGACGCCTTCCTCGATCTGAACAAATGCTCCGTAGGGCATGAGGTTCGTGATCTTTCCGGAGACTTTCTGGCCGACCGGGAAGCGTTCCTCGATGCGGTCCCAGGGATTCGACTGCATCTGCTTGAGGCCGAGCGAAACCCGTTCCTTGTCCTTGTTGATGTCGAGCACCTGGACTTCGAGCTGCTGGCCGACTTTGAGAAGTTCCCCGGGGTGGTTGAGGCGCGCCCAGGACATGTCGGTGACATGGAGAAGGCCGTCAATGCCGTCAAGGTCGATGAAGGCACCGAAATCGGTGATGTTCTTGACCGTGCCGACGATACGGTCGCCGATGGTGACACCGGAAAGAAACGCCTGGCGTTTTTCCGAGCGCTCCTGCTCGATGATTTCGCGGCGGCTGAGAACCACGTTCTTCCGGTCCTCGTTGATCTTGACGATCTTGAAGTCGTAGATGTTCCCCACGAACTGCTGGAGATCTTTCGGGGGGATGATGTCGATCTGGGAGGCGGGCAGGAATGCCTCGACTCCGACATTGACGGTCAGGCCGCCTTTGACAACCGAGCGGACTTTTCCCTTGATGAGGCCGTCGCCCTTGAAAACGCCGACGATTTTCTCCCAGTTCTGACGCTGGGCGGCCTTTTCTTTCGAGAGAACAACCATTCCCTCGTCGTTTTCGAGACGCTCAAGCAGGACTTCGATCTCGTCTCCAATCTCGACTTCCTCCGGGTCTTCAAATTCGGACGCGGGAATCACTCCCTCGCTCTTGTATCCGATGTCCACGAGAAATTCCCGGGATCTGATCTCAAGGATGTGTCCCTTGACGATGCTTCCTTCACGATAATTCTTGATCGAGCTGGCGATCAATTCCTGCAATGCTGGCATAATGTTGATGGTTTCTGTTGAATGTTCCGCCACCGATGGAAAAATCCACCGGTTGCAACCCTCCTGGCGCGGGCGGGTTTGTTAGAATAGACCTCCCCACCCATAGGGCAATCTTTTTTCTTGCCTGTTTCGCCGAAGCATTCAGAGCGAGGAAAAATGGCTGTCTTGTCAACGGCTTGAAGCGAACCCGAAAAAAGCGATGCCCGGATGCTTTTTCACAATCCGAGAATCCGTTGAAGCATTTCCTCGTCGGGCGAGGGACCGACCAAGGCCAGCGTGATCCGGGAAGGATCCAGGATTTCCTTCGCCGCCACCCGGATTTCCTCCGGGGTCACGGCACGGAT
This sequence comes from uncultured Chthoniobacter sp., assembly GCA_964585615.1. GTDB lineage: Bacteria > Verrucomicrobiota > Verrucomicrobiia > Chthoniobacterales > Terrimicrobiaceae > QYQL01. The sequence continues at coordinate 66,673 of CAZPEN010000014.1, forward strand.
TTTTTCATGAACTTCCTCGGGATCCACAATTTTTCCATAAACAAGCACCGAACTCCCAAGACGCATGTTCTGGCTGGAGGTGCGCTCAAGGGACATTCTGCTGGAACCGATGGCATATTCCTTCGCCCTCCGGAGTTCCGCCGTTCCCACAAGTTTCGTCCCCAACACCTTGAACCCGGCTAAAATCAGCCCGAGAGATTTTTCGAGGTTTTTTTTGTCGAGGCCGACGGAAATATTGAAGACGCCGGTGTCGTCAAGTGTCAGGGGATGGGTGCTCACCGAATAGCAAAGCCCGCGCTTCTCGCGAAGCTCCTGGAACAACCGCGAGCTGGCATTGCCACCGAGCAGAATATGCATCAGGTGGAAGGCATACCGTCTCGCATCCTTGTGGCTGAAAGCCGGAAGGGCGAGGGCCACCTGGGTTTGCTGGATGTCCCTTGCCTCGACACACAGGCGGGGACGGGGCGGTGGGACGGGAGCCGGTTTTGCACCGGGTTTCCGGCCTTTTCCCAACCCGGCCAACCGGCGTTCAACCCGGGCAACAACCTCTTCGTGAGAGATTTTTCCCGCGGCGGAAACCACCGTGCTGGATGCGTGGTAATGGCTGGCGCGATAATCCAGAAATTCCCCGCGCCCCATCCCCTCAATGGTTTGCAGGGTTCCCGTGAGGGGACGTCCCAGTGGGTGACGCGGCCAGAAGGTGGCGTTCAACAGTTCCTGGACATGCGAAGACGGTTCATCGCGGTACATGAGGATTTCTTCCCCGATCACCCCCCGTTCCCGGTCGATGTCCTGTTTGGAAAACCGGGGATCAAGGTAGATGTCGCAAAGCACATCACAGACCCGGGGAAAATATTCCGCCGCCGCCGTGGCATAGTAGCAGGTTCGTTCCTCGGCCGTATAGGCGTTCATGTCCCCGCCAACCCCCTCGATTTCCTGCATGATCCGCCGCGCCGAACGCCGCCGCGTCCCCTTGAACAACATGTGCTCGATGAAGTGCGAGATCCCGTTGAGCGGAGCCGGTTCGTGGCGACCGCCCACCGATGCCCAAATCCCCATCGCAGCCGTCTGCGCATGAGGCATCTCGCAGGTGGCCACCCGGAGCCCGCCGGAGAGCGTTGTCAGTTTGGTGATATTTGCCATCGGAAGAGCCCGCAACCGTATCCTCCCCTGTTGCCAAGGTCAAACCCCGCGGTCACACGGAAAAAAGAAACTCTCCCTTTGCCTCCAACCCGGCCGGTTTGCCATTCACCGCGGCCCTTCATCTCCCGCGTTCCTACTGTGGATTGGGGATGGAATTCGCGGATTTCAAAGAAAGATACTTCTCCGCATACCGGGGCCCGATGGTCACCTGGGATTCGGTGTTGTAGTGGAGATTGTCCCCGATGTTTCCTTTGAGATCACGCGCATCCACACACGCCGTTCGCGGACGCTGGTTCGGAAGATCCAGCAGGATGCCATTGATCTCCCCGGCCCGGGGATAGGTGGCCTTCGTCTCAACAAACGAGCCAATGGTGCAGGCAATGAAAGGCAAATCCGGCACTCCCAGATCGGTTCGCAGGTTGTCCACGAGCTTCAGCAGTTTCTTTTGATACTCGGGAAAAAGATTGTCTTTGGAGTCCGATTCGCCCTGAAGCCAGAGAACCCCGCAAAGCCGGGTCTTCCCGGGGGGGCCCTGCGACAAGGCCAGCCTGACACGCCGCACGGCTTCATCATACAAACTGCGGGGCACACCGGGCTGCCATTGGCCGATCTTCGAGCCGCCGACTCCGCAGGGAATGAGACCGATCCGGACACCCGGTTCCCGGGCCGCCAGGGCTTGTGCAAACGACAGTCCAGGCCCCACCCCCGCGTTGCTTTTTTTGTCGATCGGATCCACCCGACCGTCCACATGCAGGGGATCTTCCGCCACCACCCACCGGTCGTTCTTCATCTGCATCGAAACAATGCGCGGATCGGATTTCTGGTTCGCCGGCACCTCCCCGCGGCCCTTCATGTTCGACTGGCCCGCCAGCAGGAACAAATCCAACCGCTGCATCCCCTCGGGAAGTTGGGAGATGTCGACCGGGGCGGATCCGTCTTTGAGAGCAGGTGTCTCTTCGGAAAAAACGCCCGACAGTCCCGCAAAAAATACGGCGGCAACCAGCAGGAACTTTTTGGCCGTTCTCCCAGGCAGACGGGATTTCATTCCAGCATCTTTCATATGGTTGAATGCTTACTGCCCTGCCCCCGCGAGATGCTTGTCGAGTTGGGCCTTCATTTCCGCCACACGGGGAGCGTGGACCGGATCGTTGACAAGATTCTTCAACTCCTGGGGATCGGTCTCGTCATCATAGAACTGCCTGCCCGCCTTTCCTCCATCCCACTCGATGTAGCGGTGGCGTCCATCCGTGATCGCATGGCCCATGAGCTTCGTGTGCGTGGAAAGCATGGTGCTGAAAGCATAGGGCTTGAGCTTCGCCGAAGGATTCATCAACAGGGGTTGCAGGCTCAGCCCCTGCACATTCTCCGGCACGGAAAGCCCGGCCATTCCCGCCAGCGTGGGATAGATGTCCACCTGCTCGACCGGACTCCTGCAAACTCCGGGTTTCACATCCGGTCCCGCCACAATCAGGGGCACATGCGTTCCCTGCTCGAAAAGGGTCTGCTTCGCCCAAAGACCATGCTCCCCGAGTTGATACCCATGATCCCCGGTCAGCAAAACCACCGTGTTCCTGTCCAACCCCAGCTCCTTCAGTTTGTCCAAAACCCTGCCAACCTGCGAATCCACAAAGGCCGTGGAAGCCAGATAGGCCCGCCTGGCCTCCCGCGCCTGCTTCCCATCGGGCGCCTCGTAGCGGAAAACATTGTTGTTCGGCCGAAGGGCGGGTTCGGGAATGCCCGCGACATCCTCTCCCCCCGGTTGATAATACGGCGGCATCGCGATCTTCTGCGGGTCGAATTTTTCAAAGAACGCCTTGGGTGCCACATAGGGCGTGTGGGGCCGGATGAAGCCCACCGCGAGAAAAAACGGCCTTTCCCCGGCCTTGAACGACTCCAGCGCCCCGATCGCATTGCTGGCGATCTCGTAGTCGGTGAAATCAACATCCGCATGGGCGGACGCTGCATAAGTGCGGTTGTACGCCGCATCTTCATGATCCTGCCCTTTTCCCTTCCCGTTGTCCTTTTTCTTCTTCTTTTCCCTCACCGGATCGGAAAGATCCCCCTCGCTGGCCTCGGCCAGTTTGGCTTCCGAGAAAATGGCGGAATCCTTGTGCAGGGGTGCCCCCTGCTCCACATCCAGTTTCTCCTTCGTGCCTCCCACATGGAACACTTTGCCGATCTTTCCCACCGTGTAGCCCGCGTCCTTGAACAGCTCCGGCAGGGTGACGGCATCGGGCAGCGCCTTCCGGAAGTTGACGGTCAGATCATAAACCTGGGTCCGCTCCGGATAGCAACCGGTCAGGAAAGACGCCCGCGAGGGATTGCAGAGAGAAAACTGCGTGTAGGCCCGGTCAAACCGAACCCCCCCCGCCGCCAGCTTGTCCATGTTCGGAGTCAGGGCATCCCGGTCCCCGTAACTGCTCAATGTCGTCGTGAGATCGTCCACGATAATGAAGAGCACATTCGGCTTTGCAACCGACTCTTGCGCGGCAAACGCCGGCAGGACAAAAGACAGGGAAACCAACAGGGAGAGAAGACGGGATTTCATCGAATGGGAGATTTTTGCGTCACGAAAATTACAAAATAAATAATGTTCAGGAAACATTTAACAAAATAAATCCGGGAAAGTTGCAGAAAATTCCCCTGAATTCCGCGCCGGAATCACTCCTTTTCCCGGATCCGGCGATCTCCCGCGAAGCCGCCAAGTCGCGAAGGAAAGAAGAAGTCTCACGCAGAGCCGCAGGGTACGCAGAGGAAAATCCCCATTCAGGAAAAGTGTCGCCCCCTCTCCTCCTTCGCGCCCTGGCGGCTTTGCGGGAGAGGATCACAAAAAAACGCCCGGGGTTTTCCCGGGCGTTTCCTTTTTTAAGTGTCTTTCAGTGCCCTTGAGCGGTTCAAGCATTCCGCCGACGGCGCAGAACCATCGTCACGGTCAGGCCTCCGGCCAGGAGCACCCAGGTGGAGGGCTCGGGAACCACTGACAGACCTCCGGTCAACTGCGAGAACGTCCAATCCTGTCCCCCGACATTTCCCGTCCAAAGATCGCCAGTCCGACTCAGGGTGCCTGAGTAAGACCCACTCAATGTCACGCTCGCAAAGTTTCCACTCTCGCTTGTAAAATCGAACAGATCCCACGAGGCCACCCCATACGTTCCTGTCAGGCTCAGCACAAGCGCTCCATCCAAGGTCATCGCATTGATTCCAATCACCTGATCGAATGTTCCCGAGGTGGTTCCCGTGATTTCCATGGTGGTTGCCGCTGTGCTCTGCAAGGTCAGATCCCCGTCAACAGTCAGGATCCCAGGGCTGTTTCCGGGATTCAGATTTCCCGCCACTGTCACATTGCCTCCGATTGTTCCGTTTCCACCAAGAGTCGCCCCGCTGTCAACTGATACGGCACTGCTCGCCGAGGTCGATCCGTTGATGATCAGAGTCCCCGCACTGACAGTCGTTGTGCCGGTGTAGGTATTTGCGGCGGAAAGAGTAACTGTGCCAGCGTTGATCTTGGTGAAAGTCACCCCGCTACCCGCCAAGACCGCCGACACGTTCACCACACCGCTTGTGTTGTTCACAGCGTAAGAGGTGGCGGTAATGGTGCCGTTCGAGAGCGTGGAGCTGGTGCCGACCAAGCTCAAAGCCCCGACTGTCTGGCTGGTCCCGCCCAAATCAGCGGTCGCAGAATTGATGGAGAGATCACCTGTGCCATCGCCAAAAGTGCCTGAACCGGTGATTTTTACATTGCTGGTGACGGTAAGATCGGCACTGGTGGTGTTGACTGCGTTAAGTTCGACAGTCCCTGCGCCCGTGATCCTCCATGATCCGCCTGCTCCGCCGCTGAGTACACCGTTAAGCGTGAGGGTTGTGCCGGCATCCACGTTAATGTCTTGATTGGCCCCCCCCGCGGCGAAGACGATATTCTTGCTAGTGGAGAAGCTGGCTGTCGTATTCAGAATGGCATTCTGTCTCATGTTGATGGTGGTGCCGGCTCCCAAGTTGTTGTCCGCAGAAACCTTGAGTGTGCTGGCGCTGGCCATTGTGACGTTTCCGGTAAAGGTATTGGCACCGGAGAGCGTCAATGTTTCGGAGCCCTCTTTCACCAAGTCTCCCGAACCGCTGATGTTGTTTGCCAGGGTGAATGCAACCGTATCGCTTCCAACACTCAGCTTGCTGGCGTTGTTCACGATATTTCCCGCACCCGTGATATCGCCGCTGATCACCACCTGCCCGGTGCCGCTGAAGGTCGTATCGAATCCCGCCTTATTCAAACTCGCCAATGTCAACTTTGATGTCGAAGCAGTGCCGTTATTCACAGCAAACACCGCAGCCCCTGTCTGCGTCGTGGCTCCGTAGATCAACCCCATTGCCACAGCGTTCGGAGAAACAGTGCTTCCCGCCTGCACCGTAAGCGTATTGGTTCCGATGCTCAGGGTCCCAAAAGTGTAATTCGCACCCGTACCATTGCTTCGATCCAATGTCACTGCTACGTCCCCCCCCACCGTGGTATTGCGATTATACTGGCGAGAAGTGTTGTTGGCTCCAGTGCCCACAAGCTGCAATTCCCCACCATTCAAGAACATTTGGCTTGCTCCTGCACCAAAAGCACCAACCTGATTACTGTTCGTCCGAAGAACCCCGGACGTCAGAGTCACGTCTCCCGTGAAGGTATTCGCTCCATTGAGAGTCAGCGAGGAAGTGCTGCTGTTCTGATTGATGGCGACCTTGCCTCCACCACCATCGGCAATGATTCCAGAAATCACAACCGTCCCCGCTCCACTTCCCTGATTGGTGATGGTTTGCGTGCCCGTATTGTTGCCAGTCACCGTTCCGGAGATGGTCACGACACCTGTGGAGGTGGCATTGTTGATATTCAATGAATCATTCAACAAAACCGGCGCGGAGATCGTTGTATTCAATCCGGTGCTCAGTGCATTCAACTGGGCCGCTGATCCACTGTTATTGAAAATCAGGCTGGCCCCTCCGCTGGCGGCGATCGTGTAGGAATGGATTCCGTCGGAGTCCCCGATGTTTAAGATTCCCAGTGAACGCGAAGTCGCGTCAATTGTGGCAGTCCGGTTGTTCGTGATGTTGAAAGTAAAGTTGCCCGTGGCCCCTGCACCATCAGCAGTCGTGCCACCTGACCATTTCGCAGGATCACTCCAGTTGTTGGTGACAGCATTGCCGATCCAAGTTCCGTCAGCCGCTTGGGCGGAGTAGTTTCCCATTGCAGCAAGCACAACAGCAACAGCAAACACTCTGGTAAGATTTTTCTTTTTCATAGGGGGTATTTTGTGGGGTGTGGTTCTCTGAGGATCTGAGATTTCAACCCAATCTCCCAAATTTTCAAAAAGACGCAAGATGTTTTTAAAGTAATTTTTCTTATCAATTTATCTCACTCTATACAGAGAAGAATTGAACACCCCCTGTCTGATTAATGATTTTTTCCACATTCTCCCAAAGCAATCCCCTGCAAATTTTGCGGACAAACGCGCAACAGGACGCATGAGAATTTCCAGCGAATCTGGCACAATGCGAAAAAAAGGGAGTCGCACCAGAGGCGTTGGGAGCGCAGCTGGAAGCTTGGAGAAGCCGTTTTTCGACGAAGCGAATCCAATTAACAAATTGTTTTGCTGTTTCTTATGAAATTATCTTCTAGATCTTCCCAGCAGTTGCCATGGAGGATACGATGGAGGCTTGCGTAGCTTCACAGCATACAAACACCCACCGGAAGAGACCTCTCCGGATGGAGCGTTTCGTTCGTGCATTTGAACAGATCCAGCGACTCCTCACGCAGCGCCGCAGGGAACACAGAGAAATCCTGTTTTCGGGCTTGATGCGTTTTTGTCCGGGAAAGTCTACTCTTGTTGAGGGCGAATTCACGCCGTGCTCTCTGTGTAATCTTGTGGTGAACTCCCGCTCTCATCCTGTCAGGAAACGGCTTTCGGGTTCAACCGGGCCCGGATCGTTTCGATGCCGACTCCCCCGATCTCCACGATTTTGCGACGCGAGGAGGCTCCGCTGCAAATCGTCACCTCGCGCCGTCCCACGCCCAGCCACTCCGCAAGGAATGCGCACAGGGCCTCGTTCGCCTTTCCATCATTCGCCGGAGCCGCGATGCGGACTTTCAGGTCTTCTCCCAACCAACCGACAACGCCGCTTTTTGAAGCGCTCGGAACCACTTTTATTCCCAATTTCATATGGCTGCCAAACGGAGGAAACGATGCGGTTTCCCGGAAAGAATGTCCACCCTGCGGTTTTTCCAAGTCTTCCGCAAAAAGTGTATTGGCTGAACTTCCAGAAGGGACAGGCAATGGTCATGCCGCCTGCGGCGGGTGGATAGTCGAAGGGTTGAACCACTTATAGAAGAAATTGGGTGCCGGGGTAATGGCCCCGGCAGATGCCCGCCGCGTGGGCTGTAATTTTGTGAAGAGAAGGAGGGAACCGGCTCCGGCCCGGCTGTCTGTGGAGCAAGACGATCTTACAGGCTGGCTTGCAGAGTCGTCCTTTCCCACAGACCCGGAGTCGCTCCGCGCCTCCTCGTTCTGCCGCCACAAGGCCAACGGACGAGGCCATTGGCCCGGCCAAATCAGTGAAAATTAGTGGTTCATTCTCTCCGTTCGAATATCCCGCCGCAGGCGGCTCGCTGTATTGTCTATCCTCTCCCTCTGCACAAGATTTGCGGATGAACCGGTTTTTCCGGCCGGTCCCGTGACAAATGGCGGACGATGATTTTTTCAGGAAACGGAATTTTTTCATTTCCAAGATGGACAGGCGGCGGCGGCTCTGAGAGGGGATGGACATGCCGCTCCAAGCGATTCTTTTCGATCTCGACGACACGCTCATCGTGGATGAAGCCATCTCCAAATCCGCGATGGAATCCGTCGCTACCCTGGCGGCAAAACTCCACGGCGCGGACAAAACCCGCTTCCTTGTCGATGCCGGGAAACACTCCCGGGCCCTGTGGCAGGGCAACCCGGCACGGGCCTACTGTGCGGCGATCGGCATCACCGCGGAGGAATGCCTGTGGGGAAACTTCACCGGCGAATCCGGGGATCTCTCCACCCTGCGCCGCTGGGCGATGGAATTCCGCCATGCTCTTTTCGATGCCGTCCTCCGCGAACAGGGTTTGCCCGGAGATGAGGGAGCCCTGGCCGGGGAGTTCTCCTCCGCCCGTCGCAAACTGCAACGCCTGATGCCGGATGCCAAGGAAACCCTGGCCCGGCTCAAACCCGCCTTCAAAATCGGACTTCTCACCAACGGCGCTCCCGATCTCCAGCGCGAAAAAATCGCGGCCTCCGGGCTGTCGTCCTTTTTCGACGCCATTGTCGTCTCCGGCGAACACGGCGTGGGGAAGCCGGATGCCGGGATTTTCCATCTCCTCCTCAACGAATTGGGCACCGCTCCGGAAGCGGCGATGATGGTGGGAAACAGCCTGGCCCGGGATATTCTTGGTGCCCACAACGCGGGAATCACCCGCACGGTCTGGCTCCGGGTTGCGGGATCCGAGGAATTCGCCGAGGTGAGCCCCCGCCAGACCATCACCGGACTGCACGAGTTGTCGGCGCTCGCGGAGTGCGCCTGAAGCGTCTTCAGAACGGCCCTGCCTCCAACCCGCCGGAAGCCGTTCCCACTTCCCAGGTCTCCATCAGTTCCTCCGGAAGCTCGGAGAGAAAACGGGAGGGACGCTGGAAATTGTCTCCGTATCCCGCGTTGAGCCGGAGTTCGGGATACGTCAGGTAAAGCTCGTCCTTGCAGCGGGTGATCCCCACATAGAAAAGCCGTCTTTCTTCCTCGATGGCTTCGGGGGATTCAAGGCTCCGGGCACTGGGGAACATCCCGTCCGCCAGCCAGATCAGAAAAACCACCTTCCATTCCAGGCCCTTCGCCTGATGCAGGGTGGAGAGGGTGATTTTCTCGGAATCCGCCTCCCCGGCAAAGGCATCCGCGGTTTCGACACCCCCGAGCAAAGCCAGTTGGGAGAGGAATTCCTCGGTGGATTCGAACTGCCCGGCGAAGCCGATGAGTGTTGCCAGATCGTCCTTCCGCGCGTCGTAATTCGCGAACTTCGTCTTCATATAGTCGTCGTAAACGGCAAAGAGGGCGCACTCCATCATGGCCGCCGGAGGGAGCGGACCGGCGGCGGGAACGAGTTCGGCCAAAGTCAGGACAAATTGGCTCCACGGTTTGGAAGCCTTGGCGGGAACCTTGAGCGCCAGCAACCGCGCGAAGTCCGTTCCCCCGTCCAGGGCCGATGCCGTTGCGTTCCAGAGACTCTCGGCGGTCTTGTTGCCGATGCCCGGCAGCAGGCGCACCATGCGCTTGAAAGCCACCTCGTCGCGCGGGTTCATCGCAAATTTCAAAAAGGCGGCGACATCCTTGATGTGAGCCTGCTCGAAAAAACGCAGTCCGCTGGTGATCGTGAAAGGGATGCCCCGCCGGGTGAACTCCAACTGCACGTCCATGGAATGGTAGTGCGCCCGGTAAAGCACCGCGATGTCGTGCAATTCCACGCCCTCATCCCGCAACTCCAGCACCCGCTGCGCGACAAACGCCGCCTGCTGGGTGTTGGTCGCCAGGCAAACCAGCCCCGGCCGCACCGGATGCGGCTCGCGAACCGCCGCCAGGTTCTTGGGGTATTGTTTCTCGTTCCCCAGAATCGAGGCATTGGCGAGGTTCAGAACCTCGGGAACGCTGCGATAGTTGGTCTCAATTTTGAAGACCTGCGCATCGGGGTGGCGTTTGGGAAACTGGAGGATGTTCTCGAAGTTCGCCCCGCGCCACGAATAAATGCTCTGGGCATCGTCTCCCACGACCATGATGTTCCCATGCCGCCGCGCCAGGCATTCCACGAGCTCCGCCTGGATCCGGTTGGTATCCTGGTATTCATCGACCAGCACATGGCGGAACTGGTTTTGATATTCCGCCGCCACGTCTTCATGGGTCAAAAAAAGCTCCAGCGTCTTGCAGAGCAGATCATCGAAATCCATCGCGTTCGACTCCTTCTTCCGTCCCTCGTAAAGCCCATGGATCCGTTCGATCTCCTCCGCCAGGGGAATGAAGTATCGGTATTTCTCGCCCAGAACCTTCCGGATGGGGTGGCCGGTGTTGATGGAGTAACTGAAGATGTCCGCCAGAACCTCCGCCTTGGGAAACCGCCGCTCGGTGGTGGTGAGTCCCTCGCGTCCCAGGACCCCCGCGATCATGTCCTCCTGGTCCTCGCGATCCATGATTGTGAATCCCTGCCGGAAACCGATCCGTTCCGCATGACGGCGCAGGATGCGGTTGCCGATCGAGTGGAACGTGCCGCCCCACACCCCTTCGCCCGCTCCCGGCACAAGCGCCCGCACACGCTCCAGCATTTCCCGGGCGGCCTTGTTGGTGAACGTGAGAAGGAGGATTCCGCGTGCGGGAACCCCCTGCGCCAGCAGCCACGCCACCCGGTAGGTCAGCGCCCGGGTTTTTCCACTGCCCGCACCGGCGATCACAAGAGCGGCACCGGGAGCGGATGTCACCGCTTTCAGCTGCTGCTCATTCAGTTCGGACGCAAAATCAATCGGGGAACCGGCCCCCTCACCCGCATCCAGCGTGTAGGACCTGGCCACGGGTCATTCGGCTCCGGGGATCCGGAACCGGTCCATTGCCCCGGAGGAAATCCCGAGACCGTAGGCAAGAAGATCGGCCGATTCGTTCCAAATCCTGGATTTGCTGTCCCCGAGAACAACCGCGATGACGTCCTTCCCGTTGTAGGAACCGCTGGAAATCAGGCAGTGTCCGGCTTTTTCCGTGTAGCCGGTTTTCATTCCATTGCAGAAGGAATAGTAACGCAGCACGCGGTTCGTGTTCTTGAGCGTCGTGGTCTTCCCGGAATTGAACCGGAAGGTGAAATACCGCGTCTTGATGATCTCGCGCAGGATGGGATTCCGGTAAACCGCCCGGGCCACCCGGGCCATGTCCCTGGCACAGGAATACTGGCCGTCCGCAGGCAGGCCGTTGGGATTCACAAAGTTGGACGAATACCCTCCCAGGATCCTCATCGTTTCATTCATCCTCCCGGCAAAGTCCTGGACGCTACCCGCGTTGTCACGGGCCAGGGCCCGGGCCACATCGTTCGCGCTTTTGATCAGCAGCGCATGAAGAAGCTGCTCGCGGGAGTATTGCTGGCCGGGCTGGAGATACAACTTCGTCGGTTCCACATTCGTGTCGGTCTCCTTGATGGTCACCATGTCGGAGAGTTTTCCGGAATTCGCGACAATCAGTGCCGTGAGAAGCTTCTGCGTGCTGGCAACCGGACGCTGCTCGTTTTCATTTTTCTTGAGGATGACGCGCCCGGTATTGGCGTCGAAAAGCACGGCGGACCGCGCGGTGATCACCGGAGGCTCCGCGGCCGGGAGCATTCCGGTTGCCAGGACAAACCATGCGATGGACAGATAAAAGATTTTCACGGGCGGGACACTACTGCTTTGGGGCTCCGGATTTAAGCACTTTCTCCATGGCGGCGTCTTTTTCTGCCCCCAGCTCGACGGCCCGGAAATAGTGACGGCGGGCCAGTTCGATCGCCGGAGGCTTCTCTTCGAGGTAAAAAACCGCCAAATTGTAATGGGCATCGGAGTAGGTGGGATCCAGTTCCACCGCCCTGCGGAGTTCGGATTGCGCCCCGTCGATCCAGCCCTTGCGCCCGATGACGACCCCAAGGTAGTTCCTGGCCCGCGGATTCCGGGGATCCTGCAGGACGGCCTGCGCCAGTGCCGCCAATGCCTCGTCAAAACGCTCCTGATCCATCGCAATGATCCCCAAAGTCAGCCAGGCGGCGGGGTTTTGAAGGCGGATCGACACCGCCTTCCTGAGCAACTCCTCCGCCCTGGCAGTGTTGCCGGAGGAAAACTCCACGACCCCGAGATTCACCAGGCCCAGAACATTGTCCGGCACCAGATCCAGCACCTGCTGATAAGCCTTCCTCGCCCCGGCATAATCCTTTCTGAGAAAAGCCCGGTTGCCCATCGCGGCAGCTTCCTTGGCGATTGTCGGCACAAAGGTCTCCGTCTTCTGTTCGGGCGACGGCGAAGACGTCTGGGCGGACAACCCCGCACTCCCCCAGACCAACACCAGAAACACCGCGCCGACAAAACCCGCCGACCGGACAACCATACCCCCGCTGCGACTCATTCGCCGGAAAGTTCCTCCGCGCGGTTCGCCGCAGCCGCCACCGCTTCGAGAAAAGCACTGCGAACCCCGCGCTCTTCCAACACGCGCAGCCCTTCCATCGTCGTCCCCGCCGGACTCGTCACCATCTCTCGCAAGACCGCCGGATGCTCGGAGGTCGCGCAAATCATATCCGCCGCGCCAAGCACCGTCTGCACCGCAAGATCCAATGCCAGTTTGCGCGGAAGCCCACAGGCCACCCCCCCGTCCGACAAAGCCTCGATCATGAGATAAACATAGGCGGGCCCGCTCCCGCTGAGCCCGGTCACGGCATTGAGCATCTTTTCCTCCACGGGATAGACCTCCCCGATGCTGGAAAACACGGCCTCCGCCGCCGTTTTGTCCTCCTGGGTCACCGCCTCGTCGCAGGCATAAGCCGTGGCCGCCCGGCCCACCATGGCCGCCGTGTTCGGCATCGCCCGGATCACCCGCGCGGACGGCGCAAGCGCCTTCAGGGACTCGATCTTCAACCCGGCCACGATGGAAATCAGCAACTTTCCCTCCAACGCCCCCCCTGCCTGTGCCAGCGCGGTCTCCACATCGGCCGGCTTCACGCACAACACAACCACCGAGGTCGGCAGAGCCGCTTCCTCATTCGAAGTCACCACATCAATCGAGGTGGCATCCCGCATATTCTCCAGCAATTCCGGCTCCGGACACGACGCAATGAGATCCGACGCCCCGCACACCTTCGCCCGCAACATTCCCTGAACGATCGCAAAAGCCATCTTCCCGGCACCCAAAAATGCGTATTTCATGCGGGCAGCCTAACACCGCCCGCCCCGGAGCGCGAGCGCCGTTTTTCGCCCCCGCACCTGCTCAGGAAGCCGAAGGGGAAACTATTCCGCTTTCCCGCTGTTCGCCGCCGCCCCATCAAGAAATTCCATCAGGGCCTGCAAATCCCGGCCTGTTCCATCCGGAACACAGCCAAGCTCTTCCTGCGGGCTTCCAGCGCGGTTCACCCAAAAAGTGGGATAACCAAACCACTTTGCGCCCGCTGCGTCCCAACCCGCAAATGCAACGAACAAAATTTCCCCTTTCGACAACTGCAATCCCTCCAACGCCATTTGATACGCCCGGGGACTGGGCTTGAAGGTTTTTTGGGAATCCGTGCTGTAAATGTAATCGAATTCCCTTTCGAGACCGGCGGCCTTCAATCCGGCCCCGAGCATCTCCTCCGTCATGTTGGACAGAAACACCACCTTGTAGCCATCCGCTTTGAGCTTTCCCACAGCCGCCTTCACGTCGGGCCATACAGGCAGACAGTCGTAAGGCGCCATCAGCCTCCTGCGGGCGTCATCGGTGAGCGGAATGTCCAGCTGACGCGCCGCAAAAACAAGGGCGTCCTCCGTAACTCCCCTGAAATCTTTGTAATCCCCTCCCAGAACGCGCAGCCATTGATACTCAAACTGCCTGGAACGCCACAGCTTCAGAAGTTCCTTTCCCTTCTCCGGGAACATCTCCGTCGCCAGGGCGTCAATGGGACGGGGATCAAAAATCGGGAAAGCATCGAACGCGACGGCCTTGATTTTCCGTTGTTCCCCGGCTTCGGCCCTGAAAACCCAGAGCAGTCCGAAGACGGCCAACGGCATCAGGATCCTGAACAGGCTGGAAACAGCGGTCTTTCTTCGCATGTCAAATGATGGTTTTCCGAACACCCCTCCTCTCCGTCCCCCGCCCGATTGAAGCAAGTCTCACCGGCAAAACACCCTGCGGGCTCTCTGGAAACGCAGGAGCGGCGGCACGTTCCCTCGCATCTTCCCCCGGGAAGGTCAAAAAAATTCCTGAAGAAATGCCGCCGCTGCATCCGACAGGCCGACGATCTTGTCCGTGGTCTCGCGATACAATTTGAAATGGATCTCGCTCTCGGGCCGTCCCTCTTCCCGTCCGGAAAACGGCCTGAGTTCTCCCCTCCCGAGACGCCGCTTCACAAGCGCGGTCCTCTCGAGGGAAACGCTCACCCGAGGGGTCTGCCGCGCGATTCCCGGTTTTTTGGGAATGGCCAGGGCCGATGTCACGATGGCGCACGCGACAAGCCCCTCCCCGCTTTCTTTCCCATCCGAGAAAACAAAAACGGTGTCCCCTTCCGCAATGTGCCTCCCGCCATACATCGTCTTGTGCTCAGGAAATGTGAAAACCCCGCTTCCCGTGTCCGCAATCCTGCCCCTGACCGCAAAGTTCCTTTCTTTTCCGGGCGGGCAATTCCGCGCCACAGCGGATGCCAAACGGCGGGTCCGGGAAAAAACCACCAGTTTCTCCGGGTTCCTCAGGGCAAAAATACGGGCGATCCCATCCCTTTCAAGTTCGAGACTCACGGCCGCCACAAGCCGGCCACCCTGCTGAATCAGCACTCCCGGCCCGCCATTGAACCACCGGTCAACGATCTTCACGCTGTCCCGCGAAGGCACATTCTCCCGCCATATTTCCAGGAAAAATGCCGCAACGGCCTCGCGACCGCTCAAGACCGCGGGCGCTGTTTTTACCAGCCCCCCGCCATCGCTGTGGAACTCAACGGACCCCGCCAGCAGGGCTTTGAGACGTCCGGGTTCGCCGCCATGCACCGCCTCAAAAAACGCTTCGAGCAACCGGCGGTGCATCTCCGGATCGGCCTTGAACCGGGAACGCTTCTCCTGCACCGACTTCCTGGCGCGGGAAGCGGACTTGCGGCAGGCAGCTTCGGATTGTTCAAGGATGGAAGCCACCTCGTCGAAGCGATAGCCAAAGACATCGTGCAAAAGGAACGCCGCCCGCTCGAACGGCGTCAGTCTTTCCATCGCAAGCATCAGGGCCACGGACACGGAATCATCCATTTGTTCCCGTGCACGGGCTGCATCCCGATGGGATTCCAGAAACGGCTCGGGCAGCCACACCCCCGCATACTGCTCCCTCCGTACACGGGCCGACTTCATCACATCCATCGCCAGACGGCTGCAAACCGTGACCAACCAGGCCCGGGCATTGCGGATGCCGGACCGCTCGGCGGAGCACCATTTCAGATGCGTCTCCTGCACGATATCCTGCGCGTCGGCCACCACCCCGCACATGCGGTAGGCAATGCCTTCCAACAACCCCCGATGCACTTCAAACTCATCCCCCCCGGTCTCTTGTGTCTTATTCGGCATGGTCCTCCGGAAAAAGGGCGTCAATCGCGGCACGGGCCCTGCTGACGCGCCCTTCCAATCCGCCGTCGAAAATACGCGTGCCTTCCAGGGAAATCCAGTCGGTTTTCCGAATACCGATAGAGGCAAAGACCGCCTGCAAGACAGGATGTTGATAATCCGGACTCCGCTCCGGACTGCCTCCCCGTGCAGTCAGGAAACAGGCCCTCTTGCCCTCCAACAACCCCTCCGGCCCGTCTTTTCCAGCGGCAATCGTGGAACCAAATCTTACGATGTGGTCAATCCACGCTTTCAACGCGGATGGCATGCCAAAGTTGTAAACCGCGCTGCTCACCACCACGTCATCCGCTTCTTTCAGCTCCCCGATGAGTTGGTCGGACCAAGTAATCCCGGAAGGAACCGGCCCCTCCCCCGGTTCTCCTCCCGCATAAAACACGGCAATCGTAGCCTCGTCCAAGTGCGGAACCGGCTCTTTCACGAGATCGCGCGTCAGGATTTTCCCTTCCGGGTAATGTTCCCTCCACCGGGCCTCATAGTAATCAGCAAGACCGCGGGAGTGGGATTGCGTTGTTTGGGAGCTGCCATCCAGTCGTAGAAGTGTTCTCATCACAGGCAAAGACGAATGAACGGGGAGAAATGTGACCGAAACAAAGGATTTTTACCTCCCCGGACGCATCCCATGACCCACCGCATGTTTCCCCCACCCGAAATTTTCACCGGAAAACTCCCTCCTCTTGTGACTTGACCCGGGGAAAGGGAGCTCTCATATTGATTGATTCCCATTCAAATGAGGCAGGCGGGACCGGTTCCCGCCTTTTTCATCTGTGGAAATACCGATTTTTTATGAATTCCGAACTCATTGCGATGCTCGATTACCTCGAGCGTGAAAAAGGCATCAAGCGGGAAACCTTGGTGGAAGCGATCTCCGGTGCCCTGCTGGCGGCTTCCAAGAAGAGTTTTACTTCCGGCACACGGGAGTTGCGAATCGATATCAATGCCCAGAACGGTTCGATCCGTGCGATGGCGAAGCTGATCGCCGTGGAGAAAGTCGCGAATCCGCACGATGAGATCCTGTTTTCCAAGGCCAGGGCCGTGAAAGCCGATGTCCAGCCGGGCGATGAGGTGGAGGTGGAGGTGACTCCGAAGGATTTTGGACGGATTGCCGCGCAGGCCGCCCGTCAGGCCATCAACCAAAGGATCCGCCAGATCGAGCGCGAAATGATTTACGATGAGTTCAAGGACCGCGCCGGGGAAATCGTCAATGGCACGGTGCGCCGGTTCGAGAAATCCGATGTTGTGATCGATCTCGGGAAGTTCGAGGGAGTCATGCCTTCCCGCGAACGGGTTGTCACGGAGGATTACAATGTCGGCGACCGTCTCCGCGCATATGTCGTTGCAGTGGACAATGCCTCCCGCGGACCGGAAATCATCCTCTCCAGAAGCCATCCGAATTTTGTCCGCCGGCTTTTTGAACTGGAGGTCAGTGAAATTGCCGACCGCACGGTGGAATTGAAGGTCATTGCCCGCGAGGCCGGCTACCGCACGAAGGTTGCCGTTCACAGCGAGGATCCGAAGGTGGACCCGGTTGGAGCCTGTGTCGGGATGCGGGGAGCCCGTGTCAAAAATATCGTCCGCGAACTGAACAACGAGAAGGTGGACATCATCCGCTGGGATGCGGACCCGGTGAAATTTGCGGCAGCAGCGCTCAAACCGGCCAACATCCGCAGCATTTCCGCCGATCCGAAGACGAAGACCATCCATGTACTGGTCCACAAGGACGATCTTTCCCTGGCCATCGGTCGGCGCGGCCAGAACGCCCGTCTCACCGCCAAACTCACCGGCTGGGAAGTGGACGTCCAGGAAGACAAGACCGCCGCGCAGGTGATGGAATCCCGCACCGCCGAGGCTGCACACTCGCTGGCTGCAGTCCTGGGAATCAGCGAGGAAGCCGCCCAGAAGCTGGCCTCCGCCGGCATGGTTTCCATCGAGGCCGTGCAGACCGCCGGACCTGACGACATTGCGGAAATTCTCGGAGTGGATCTTGAAGCCGGACAGAAAATTCTGGACGCGGCCCTGTCGAATGCCGGGGACATCCCCCCCGCCGCTTGACGGTGATGAAACCTTCCTCCCGGTTCCGATCGATTTATGGCAGAGAAAGTCACAAAAAAACCCAACGAAGACAAATCCGCGAAGCCCGGAAGGGCTTCCTCTGTCACGCACAAAGCCCGAACCCCTGAGGGAAAGCCTGCGGAAGCTCCTGCTGCCGCTCCCGCGCCGAAGCCGGTCATGGCAACGGTGGACCTCCTGGAACCGAAAAAGAAAGTCAAAAGAGCGGAAGGCACGCGCAAGGCCCCGCTAAAGCCCTTTATCACTCCCATCGGCACGCCGGTGCTCCCCCCGGCGGCAAAAGTTGAAGAGCCGCCTCCGGCCCCTGTTGTCGAGGAAACTCCTGTTGTTGTGCCGGTGGCGGAAGACGTGCAGGATCCTGCCGAGGGAAAGAAGATCCTTCACCTCAAGCCTCCGATCATTGTCAAGGAACTGGCCGAGCATCTGGGGTTGAAACCTTTCCAGTTGATCAAGGATCTGATGACGCTCCAGATCTTTGCGAACATCAACCAAACCATCGAGGCGGATGTCGCGGCCAAGGTCTGCGAACTGCACGGGTTTGTTTTTGAGAGGGAACGGAAGGATACTTCAAAGGGGCATCACAAAGTTGAAGTCAAGGTTGAGGCTCCCAAGGAACCGGAGAAACCGAAGGCGGACGAACTCAACACCCGCGCCCCGATCATCACCTTCATGGGACACGTCGACCATGGCAAGACGTCCCTGCTGGATGCCATCCGCAAGGCGCGCGTGGCAGCCGGTGAAGCCGGCGGAATCACCCAGCACATCGGAGCTTACAGCGTCGAACGCAACGGACAGAAAATCACATTTTTGGACACTCCGGGCCACGCGGCTTTCACCGCCATGCGGGCGCGTGGAGCGACGGTGACGGATATTGTCGTGCTGGTGGTGGCGGCGGATGACGGACTCATGCCGCAGACATTGGAGGCCATCTCCCACGCCAAGGCGGCCAAGGTCCAGATCATGGTGGCGATCAACAAGATCGATTTGAATTCCGCAAATCCCGACCGGGTCAAAACCCAGCTTCAGGAGCAGGGGTTGGTTCCGGAAGACTGGGGGGGCGACATTATCTGCCTCCCGGTGAGTGCCACGAAGGGAACAGGCGTTCCCGAGCTTCTCGACATGATGGCTTTGCAGGCCGAGATTCTGGAGCTCAAGGCGAGTTCCACCGTCGACGCCCGCTGCACGGTCATCGAAGCACAGGTCGAGCAGGGGCGCGGCCCGACGGCCACGGTCATCGTTCGCATGGGCACCCTCCGTGTCGGCGATCCCTTCATCTGTGGGAGCTACTGGGGCAAGGTGAAGCAACTGATCAACGACCTCGGCAAACCGGTCAAGGAAGCCGGTCCCTCGACCCCGGTCAAGGTCCTCGGTCTCAGTGGTCTTCCGAATGCCGGTGATGAACTCATGGTCATGGACTCGGAAAAATCCGCGCGTCTCCTGAGCGAGGAGCGCCTGGAGGGAATCCGCAGCAACAAGCTCGCCGCTCCCCAGCGCGCGACGCTGGAAAATCTTTTTGCCAACCTGGCCGCCGACCAGAAGCCCACGCTTCAGATCGTCGTCAAGAGCGATGTCCAGGGCTCGCTGGAGGCCATTGTTTCCTCGCTCAAGGACATCCCGCAGAAGAAAATCTCGCTGGAAATCATCCACGCCGCGGTCGGCCCGATCACGGATTCCGACGTCCTTCTCGCCAGTGCCTCGAATGCGGTCATCATCGGATTCGGCACCAAGACCGAGAACACTGCCGCCCAGGCGGCCAAACGCGAGGGCGTTCAGATCAAGCTCTACAGCATCATCTACGAATTGCTCGACCAGGTCCGGGAGGCCATGAGCGGGATGTTGGAGCCGGAACTCCGGGAAGCAGTCATCGGTCACGCCGAGGTCAGGCAGGTGTTCGATCTCACCAAGGGCAAGGTGGCCGGGTGCATGGTCACGGACGGTCGCATTTCGCGCACGGCCCGCGCCCGTGTGCTGCGTCGCCGCCAGCCGATTTACGATGGCGGTCTGGCCACCCTGCGCCGGTTTACCGACGATGTGAAGGAAGTCCGGGCGGGCCTGGAGTGCGGCATCAAACTCGGAGACTTTTCCGAATACCTGCCGGAAGACATCATCGAGTGCTACACGCTCGAGAAGATTCCCCAACAGCTGTAAGAATTGTGGCGGGCGGAACAGCGCCTGCTTTTGACGTCTATGAAACACCGTCTTGAAAGGGTCTGTGAAGTCCTCAAGCGCGAACTCGGGGTGATTCTCGTTCGCGAAATCGACTTTTCTCCCGTGCTGGTCACCATCAGTTCGGTGGACATGACGCCGGATTTGAAGCAGGCGCATGTCTACGTGTCAGCGCTTGGAAAGCCGCACCAGCAGCGGCATGTTCTGGAAAAACTCGAACACAACCGTGCCCACCTGCAAAGCGAGATCGCCAGGCGGGTGACTCTCAAGCACACCCCGCATCTGTTTTTCAAACTCGATGAATCCATCGAGCGCGGCACGCGGGTGCTCACCATCATGGAAGAACTCGGACTCAATGACGGGCCAAATGTTTGACAAAATTCTTTCCGCCGTGGACGGAGCCCGGAAGATCGCCGTCGCCAGCCACCTCCGTCCGGATGCCGATGCTCTCGGTTCCACCATTGCCTGTGCCCTGTGGTTGAAGGGATGCGGGAAGGATGTGACGGCATGGAACGAGGAGGGAACGCCCGAGAAATTCCGGTACCTCCCGGGATGTGAGCTGGTTTCCGCCCCGCCTTCCGTTCCTGAAAAATTCGACGTTTTTCTTGCACTGGACACCTCGGTGAAGAATCGCCTGGGAACCGTCGCCGCGGCGGTGGCTCCCGGTGCGTTGTGGATCAATATCGACCACCACGTCAGCAACGAACTCTACGGGGAAATCAATTGCATCGATCCCTCGTCACCGGCCACCGGCCAGATTCTTTTTGAATTTTTCCGGCACATCGGGGCGGAGATCACCCCGGCCATGGCCACGAATCTTTTTGCGGCGATTTCCACCGACACGGGTTCGTTCCAATACCAGGGAACGGATGCCCGCACGTTCAATGCCGGGTCCGGCTTGGTGACGGCGGGAGTGGATGTCGCGTCGCTTTCGCGGGCGATGTACGAAAGCCAGCCCAGGCGCCGGTTTGAACTCCTCCGCTTCGCGCTCAACCGGGCCGAATTCCACTGCGGGGACCGCATCGCCACATTTTCCCTCACGCTGGCCGACGCCGCCCGCCTGGGGGTGCTGCCGGAAGACAACGAGGGGATCATCGATCACCTGCGCTCGATCGATGGCGTTCTGGCCGCCGTTTTCTTCGAGGAACTCCCGGAAGGAAAAGTGCGCGTCAGTGCGCGCTCGAAGGATCCTGCGGTCGATGTCTGCAAGATTTGCCAGGTTTTCAAGGGGGGCGGCCATCCCATGGCGTCCGGAGCCCGCGTTCGGGGATCCCTGGAGAAAGTGAAGGAAGATTTTTTGAAAGTTATGAGCGATGAGATCAGGAAACGAGATTGACGGGGTTCTGTTGGTGGACAAAGCACCGGGGATGACATCGCACGATGTCGTGGCGATCACGCGCCGGGCGCTCAACACCAAGAAAGTCGGCCATTGCGGGACGCTTGATCCGCTGGCCACCGGGTTGCTCCTCATCACGATCGGCCGTGGCACGAAGATTCAGGATCTGCTCATGAGCGAGGACAAGGAATACATCGGAACGCTGGAGCTCGGGAAAGTCACCACCAGCCAGGATGCCGACGGGGAGGTGGTCGAGACCAAACCGGTTCCGGAGCTTTCCAAGGAACAAATCGATGCCGCGTTTGCGAAATTCCACGGGGATTTTTACCAGACGCCGCCGATGGTGAGCGCCATCAAGAAAGATGGCGTGCCGCTTTACAAGCTGGCCCGCCAGGGCAAGCAGGTCGAGAGGGAACCCCGCTTTGTGCATGTCTACGCGCATGAAATCCAGGCGCTCCGGATCCCGGAGATCGACTTCCGCGTGGTGTGCAGCAAGGGGTTTTATGTCCGCACCTACGCACACGAAATCGGACAGGAACTCGGTTGTGGCGCGCATTTGAAGGCTCTTCGCAGGACAAAATCGGGCCGCTTCCATGTCGAGGGGGCGATCACGGTTGAGGAACTGAAGGCCGGACCCCCGGAGGCTGTCGCCGGGCGGGTGATGAGTCTGCCGGCGGTTTCCCGACTGCGCGGTGCGTGATGCGCTCGTTCCACCAGATCGCCGGACTTGCTTCCATTCCCGGACCGCTGGTTGTTGCCGCCGGTGTTTTTGACGGGATGCATCCCGGGCACCATGCGGTGCTGCAGGCGGCTTTGGATGCGGCGAAGGCCGTTAATGGCACGGCAATCGCCCTGACGTTTGATCCGCATCCTTCCAAGATTCTGCGCCCCCAGAGCGCGGCCCGCCTGCTGACCTCGACCCGCCACAAGCTCCGGCTTATGGAGGATTTCGGGATTTCCACCGTGCTGGTCATCCCTTTCGACAGGGCCTTTGCGGCGGTGGAGGCGGAGGACTTTCTCCGGCAGCTTGCCGCGTCCGCCTCCGGGCTTGTCCGGATCTGCGTGGGCAGGGGGTGGAAATTCGGCCATGCGAGACGCGGGGATGCCGCCCTGCTCCGGAGCCTGGGGCCGGAGCTGGGGTTTGAAACAACCGAAGTCGAGCCGGTGGAAATCGACGGAGTGATGGTCAGCAGCACGCTCATCCGCGGGGCTGTGGAGGCCGGAGAACTCGAAACCGTCCACCGGTTGCTGGGGAGAAACTACTCGGTCCTGGGCACCGTCATGCAGGGGGATGGACTGGGGAGGAAGCTGGGATTTCCCACGGCAAATCTTGCCGCACACAATGAGCAATTTCCTCCGGATGGGGTCTATGCCGTGCGTGTGCATTCCGAAGGCGTGACGATTCCCGGGGTGGCGAACATCGGTTCCCGCCCGACTGTGAAAACCGCCGGGGAACGTCTGTTGGAAGTGCATCTCTTCGATTTCGCAGGGGATCTTTACGGGCAGGACATCGAGGCGGAATTTCTTCGCTTTCTGCGGCCGGAAAAACACTTTCCCTCTGTGGATGCCCTGCGGGAGCAGATTGCCCGCGATGTGGCGGAAGCCCGGATCATCTCCTGATGCTTCGATCCTGAAAAACGCCTTTGAACCGCGGAGTTGGAGGAGACGTTCTGCCCGGGCCGCCTGAGCCCATTTTTTTATCCGGGGTCTTTTTTGGAGGAGAGGAGTTTTTTTGCAGCGGCGAGGTGTTCGGCGGTTCCGATGAGGAGGACCTGGTCGCCGTGTTGCAGTTCCTCGTGAGGGGGAGGGTTGACGAGGCTTTCGCCGTTGCGTTCGATACCGACGACACTGGCGCCGGTTTCGGATCGCAGGCGCAGTTCGGAGATCATCTTTCCTGCGGCGTGGGTTTGGGGCTGCACTTCGACGGTCTCAAGGCGGGCGTTCCGCAGGAGCGGAGGCATCGGGGGTTCTTGATGGGGAACGGAAGGATCGGCGGGGGTTGCAAAGGTGTCGCGCAGGGCGAATTGGGCACCGGCGTAGAATTTCACGGAGACGCGGTAGAGCAGAAGGCCGGCCAGAATGACGATGGCGAGGCCGAGGAGGAGGACATTGCGGGAGGGAAGGATGGTGGAACTGAGCAGCAGGAGAAGCAGGACCAGGACGGCTGTCCCGACGGTCTTGATGATTCCGGTGATGACCGACTGGAAGGCGGGGGCTCCGGCTCCGGCTGAGCGGGCATTGACGCTGATCTCAGCGATCATCATGGCCCCGGCTTCCATCTTGCGCCAGATGGCGATGAGGGAGGGAAAGCTGATGAGCAGGGCGGCAACCCAGAGGACGGCTTTCACCCCATCGTCTCCTCCCGGGAAATGGGGCCAGGCGGCGGCGGCTTTCCGGTGGAGGAAGGCGGCGGCGATGAAAATCCCGGCGACGAGGAGAAGATTGACGGCGATCTGCATCCCCAGTTTGGTCAGAATCCTGCGGCTGAGACGTCCCTTGCCGCGCTGTCCGATGCTGCCGACCCATTTGGTGTAGGTTTCCATCGAGTTGAGCAGGGGGCGCGGAGCAAAGCGGTCCAGGAGGAGAACAAGCCCGTCGGAGCTGCGGATGAGATACGGGGTGAGCAGGGTGGTGAGCGCGGAGACGGCCACGGCGATGGGGTAGATGAACTCGCTCGTGACCCCGAGGGAAAGACCGAGGGCGGCGATGATGAAGGAGAACTCACCGATTTGTGCCAGGCCCATGCCGACCCGCATGGAGGTGCGGGTGTCGTTTCCGGAGAGAAAGCATCCGAGGGTGCATGTGAAGACTTTTCCGACGACGACGACGGCAGTGATGGCCAGGATCGGCCAGGCGTATTTCACGATGAGATGGGGATCGATGAGCAGGCCGATGGAGACAAAGAAGACGGCGCTGAAGAGGTCGCGCACGGGATGCATGAGAGACTCGATTTTTGCGATCTGCCGTGCTTCGGCGATGATGGCCCCGATGAGGAACGCCCCGAGGGCGATGCTGTAACCGAGTTTCACCGTGACAAGGGAGACGCCGAAGCAGAGACCCACGACGGTGACGAGGAGCATTTCGTCGCTTTTGAATTTCCCCACGTAGTCGAGCAGCCGGGGGATGAGGATGAGGCCGGCGATGAGAAGGATTCCGAGAAAAGAGGAAAGACCGAGGATGGTCATGCCGACCTGGCCGGGTTCGATCTGGCCGGTGACTGCGAAACCGGAGAGCAGGGCGATCATCACAATGGCGAGGATGTCCTCGACGATCAAAATGCCGAAAATGAGGCCTGCGAAGGAATCCTTGGTTTTTCCCAGGCCTTCCAGGGCTTTGATGATGATGGTGGTGGAGGAGATGGAGAGGATCGCGCCGAGAAAGATGCTGTCCATCGTGTTCCATCCGAAGGTGCGACCGAGCTGGTAGCCGACCACGATCATGAGCAGGATCTCCAACGAAGCGGCAATGAAAGCGGTGGAGCCGACTTTGCGGAGCTTGCGCAGGCTGAATTCGAGGCCGAGAGCGAACATCAGGAAGATGACTCCCAGTTGCGCGAGGGTCTCGATGGCGTGTTCGTCGGTGATGAGGGGAAACGGCGGGGTATGGGGGCCGATGACGACTCCGGCCACGATATACCCGAGCACGACGGGCTGCTTGAAATGCCGGAAGAGGATCGTGGCGAGTGCGGCCACGATCATCACCATCGACAGGTCTTGCAGAAATGTCAGGTCGTGCATGTGCCGTCTTTTTCGCCGAGTCGGGAAGAAATGTCCAATGCGGAGGAGGAAAGATTCACGTCGGGGTCGGCGGGACAGCTTGCCCCGCCTCTCGCCTTCGAACCGGCGGATGATGCCGGGAGGGGAGAGCCCGGCCCGGGCGGCGGAAGCAAAGGGGGCTCAGGCGGCAACTGCGCGAGAGGCGTTCGATCCCTCGAAGGCGTAGTAGGCGGCTCCCAACAAGGCGGTCTGATCGTTCAGGATCACCATCACCGGGGTGTTTTCCAGCAGTGAAGACAGGCGGCCTTTGTCGTTGAAGGCATGGAGGAAGCCGACGCTCTGGATGTGGGAGAGCAGTTTTGCGGGGAGTCCGCCGCCGAGGAAGACACCTCCCAGGGCCATGGTCTTGAGGGCCATGTTGCTGGCTTCCGCTCCGAGACAGCCCGAAAAAATCTCCAATGTTTGGACGCACATCGGACAAGCCCCCGAGGCGGCGTATTTTGAGATGACGCGGTTCGGGTCGGTTTTTTTCATTTCCGCCGCGACGGAGGGGAGTTCTTTTCCCCGGCCGGTTTCGCGGAGGAATTTGTAGATATTTTCGATGCCCATGCCGGAAACGATCCGTTCGACACTGACGTGGCCGAACTGCTTCATCAGGTATTCGAGGAGGGCCATTTCGAGTTCGTTGCGGGGGCCGAAGTCCGTGTGACCGCCTTCACAGGCCCAGACATGGTGGCGGTTGCCGTCCCAGTAGAGACCGGCTTCCCCGAGGCCGGTGCCGGGAGAGACGACGCAGCGATTGCCTGCGGCATCGGGCGCACCTTTCTGGACGATGGCGAAGTCTTCCGGTTTGAGGTGGGAGATGCCGTAGGCGTTGGCGGCGAGATCGTTCAGGAGCCCGACATGCGGGATTTCGAATTCCTCGGAAATTTCCCGCGCATCGACTCCCCAGGAGAGATTGGTGGGTTTGGCCCGGCCGTCGTTCACGGGGCCGGGGATTCCGAAGGCGGCACCGAGAATCGGGCGTTCGTCATCGGCGAGGTATTCGCGGAGGATGGCGTTCAATCCGGGATAGGAGGCGCTTGGAAATCTTTGGTTGCGCACGATGACCAGTTCTCTTCCGACGACACGAAATGTGGCGATGTTGGCTTTGGTGCCGCCGATGTCGCCGGCCAGGATGTATTGGGAGGAGGAGATGGAGGGCATGGAGTTTGCGTTGGGAAGGCTGGGCCGGTTTTGCAGACGGCACATGCCGCCCTGGGATTTGTGGGAGCTACCGGCGGAGGGTCTCGAACCCACACTCCCGAAGGAACACGATTTTGAGTCCCTTTATTTACAGAGGATTTGCAATTATGGGGTAAATTTGGGACAATTTATTCATGAGTCGTTTTAAAAAGCCTATAGCCCGTTTGCCTTCCGGCGTCAATGTCCACAAGGAAGGCGAAGGCTGGCGGGTCCGGCTTGGCAAAAAGTTCACTGGCGGAGCGGTGGTCAGAAAACGTTTCGACGTGCTTGCAGATGCCCGCTCGTGGATTGACAGCCAAGCGGGCCAGAAATCGCATATTCAGGCCACGGCACTGACTCCCAGCCAGCTTGCCGAAGCCAAGGATGCCTTCACCAAACTCAATGGGGCAAGTTTGATCGAAGCGGTGCGGTTCTACCTTTCCCATGCGAAACCTGCGGGCGGGACAAAGAAATTCGAGGAAGCCATTGACGCTCTCCTCAAATCAAAATCCGATGCCGGTCGGTCCCGTCTCCATGTCCGCCATCTCGGTTGGAGTCTGAAAAAAGTGGCTGCGGCATTTCCGAAGCTCAATGTGAACGAGATTCACCGCCATCACCTTGAAGACTGGCTCAATGCCCAGTCTTATGGACCGAAAACCCGACTCAATTACGTGCGGGATTTCAACATTCTTTTCAATTTTGCAGTCTCGAGGGGCTGGGTTCCCGAAAATCCGGCAGCAGGCATCGAGAAACCATCGCTTCCCGATGCCGACGTTTCCGTCCTGACTCCCGAACAGGTGTCGGCTCTCCTCCTGAAATCTCCGGTTGATATTCTGCCGGGGATCGCGATCAAGGTTTTCGCCGGCCTCAGAACGGCGGAACTCTTTTCACTCGATTGGAATGAAGTTTCCGAAAATGAAATCATCGTCAAAGGTGCAAAGGCAAAAACCCGTCAACGCCGTGTTATCTGTATCTCGGACAACCTCCGGGCATGGCTCAATCCCCATCGGAAAACTTCGGGGCCGATTACCCTTCTGACCGGCAGACACTGGCATCAGGCTTTGGGAGAAGCTGCCCAGACCGCAAAAGCTCCCATGTCCATGAATATCCTTCGGCATACGTTCGGCTCCTACCACTTTGCCCGGCACCGCAATGAAAATCTGACCGCCGCTGAAATGGGTAATTCTCCCGCAATGGTTTTCCGCCATTACCGGGCTGTTGTGACACCTGACGATGCCACGAAGTTCTGGAATCTTCTTCCCTCAACCGCCGAAAATGTGGTCAAGTTTGTCGCGTGAGTCCGATCCAAGCGGTGATTGATACCAATGTGCTCGTTGCCGCGTGGCGA
>CAZPEN010000015.1:0-93363 GCA_964585615.1 uncultured Chthoniobacter sp.
TGCCTGCTTCTAACCCATCTCCAACAAGGAATCAATATGGTTTCTACACAGCAATGAGAGCTCTTTTTTGGAAGGAAACGCGGGAGAATATCAAATGGGCGTTGCTGGCGGCTGCTGGCATGACGACCGCGATGTTTTATGCCCTCCGGTCGAGTCCGAACGAATTCGTCTACGGACGGGAGACATGGCAAACCTTGTGCTCCCCTCCGTTCTTGCTGATCTCGTCTTTCGGTTTTCCCGCAGCAGCCCTGGCATTGGGATTTTTGCAGATATTGACCGAGTTGCGCCGGGACCAATGGGCGTTCCTGGTGCATCGTCCGGTGACCCGAAACGCCCTGTTTTTCGGAAAGGCATTTCCGGGGACCTTTCTTTATCTGTTGGCTGTCCTTGTCCCTCTTTTCGGCGTGGGATGGTGGGTTTCCCTGCCCGGATCGGTGGCGGCACCGTTTGACTGGAGGTTGGTTCAGGCCCCGTTGTGGGATGCCGTTGCCGCCCTTGCATTCTATTTTGCAGCCTTGCAATCGGGAGTGATGTCCGGCCCGTGGTTTGGGCGGCGCCTTCTTCCCCTTGTCGGAGTCTGCTTCGGTGCTGTGATTGTGAAAGATCCCTGGCAATTTCATGTCGCGGTCACCGGCTGCCTGGTGGTTCTTGTTCTGTCGTTTTTCTCCGCATGGGCGGCCTTTCTGTCGAATGGAAGTTTTCGTCGGGCTCCGCTGTGGGGGAAATCCGCCATGGCTCTTCTGGGAATCTTTGGTGTGATGATGCTTTCTTCATGGCTGATGGCGGGTTGGCAGATGATTTTCCCCCCCGCTCCCTACACGGGGGAAGATGTTCGAATCACAAAAGACGGGCAGCCGGTGATGGTCACCCAGGAGGGGCAGTGGATGAAAAAGGTGGTGACATTCGACGACAGGGAACTGCATCCGAAAAACAAGGAATCTTTCTCTTGGGACGATTTCCTTAACGCGGCATATCTTCCTCTCCGGTGGGAGACCAATGACAGGCAATGGCGCTCTGCAAGAACATACTTCGTCCCTGTACAAAACAACTATTCCATGCCGGTTTTCTGGTATTTCGTGAATGATGCTGCCCTCTTTGCACGCTATGGGCAGATCAGTAAACGTCTGGAGGGGTGGGTTGGTCCCCGGGGAATGACGGAACCACAAAGCCCTCCGCATCCGGGGTTTGATCTCCTGCGAAAAGATGCCGGTTTTTTCAATGGTTTTGAGAATCTTGTCGTTTGTAAAGAGGCGATCTGGCGTCCCAGATTGGACAGCAATGAGGTTGTGAAAATCTTCTCTCTCCCCGAGGGAAGAAAATTGCTGGGAGCTCAGGAAATCTATGAATCCAACAGAGCTCAGGAGCGGGATTTTGATTTTGTGTTGGCGACCAAACAGACCGTGGAATCCTGTTCAAGCAATGGGGTAGAACTTTTCTCCACTCCGCAGCCGTCCAATCTCGATGACTATTCCCAACTGGAATTTTACAGAATGCCCGACCGTTCGCGGTATTTTCTCGTTTACAACGGACGCTATGATTTGGAACCACGCCCGCCATCCATTCTGTTGGAATTTTCCAACACGGGGGAACTCATCAAAAAATGCCAGGTTCCTTTCCGGCAACAGAAACCGTGGCAATGGACTCCAAAAATTGTTTGGAATGCAGCGACAAAGCCTTTTGGAGAAATCCTCTGGCAACAGACTCTCGGAAAATTTTATCACCTTGTCGGCAGCCAGCAAAAGTGGGTCCCGGTTTGGAAATACAAAGAACCTTCGCGTACCAGAACACTTCAATTCTGGGCGCTTGCCGTTCTTGCCGGACTTGTCTGTGCCGCCGGAGGACAAATTCTTTTCAAGCGCCTCTCCATCTCGGGACGTTCACGATGCTTTTGGACGATCTTCCTCATCTTTGCAAATTATCCCGGGCTGCTGGCATTGGCAGTTCTTCACGAATGGCCCCACAGGATGCGATGTCCGAATTGTGGAAACAAGCGCTCTGTTGAGACCTTCGATTGCGGGTATTGCCATGCACCGTGGCCTTTGGAAAAACCGGATGGAACGGAAATTATTGAGGAAAGATCGGCGTAGCGGGCAACAGCTGCCCTTTCTGCAGGGGGTTCCTACGCCTCGCGGTCGCCAAAGAGCTGGCGGTAGCCCTGGCACCAGATGAGGTAGCCGAGGGGCATGGTGGCGAGGATTCCCACGCAACAGAGGATGAGGCCGGAAGCGGCGATGAGGCCGATCAACATCAGGAGACCGAACGCGGCAAACCACTGGTGGTGGACGGTCTTCACGCAGGTGACGATTGCCTCGAGAGCCCCGGCTTTCCGGTCCACGATGAAGGGAAATACAAAACCGAGCGATGCCGACAGATAGAAAATCGGGATCAGGAGCAGGAGCACGGCGACGATGACGGGCGTGCTGGATTTCATCGACGAGGCAAGAAAAATTCCCGGCACCAGCAGGATCGCGGCCAGTGCCATCACGGCCACCACCCATGCGGCCATGGCCAGCAGGAGTTGGATCCAGGTCGATCCCCGGAATCCGGAAAACAGGTGGTCGATGTTGGGCTTTCCCGTTTTCAGGGCCTCGATGAAAAAGACCATGAATCCCGCGGAGAGGATGGCTGAAACGCCCGAGCCGACGGCCCAGAAAAAAAAGAAAACGACCCCGGCCGAGATTGCCATCCACGGTTCGGCGGAGGATCCGCGGGCGGTGAATTTCTCGAAGAGCACCTGCGCAAACTGGGCGGGCGTTTGGACAATTATTGTGATGGCGAAAAAGACCAGGGAGACAACCACACAGAGGCCCCAATTTTTCTGAAAACACGCCCAGCCTTTGGTCAGGCACTCGTCGAAGCGGATCCGGCCGGGCTTTTCAAACGATTCGCCGGAGGGGGCGATGACGGGAGGAAAATCCCGTTTCAAGGAGATGACTCCGGGAGGGGGCAGATGGGTGAAAGTCGAGAGCGGCGCCCAGGCGGCCATTCCTTCCTGCCAGGCGAGATCTTCGGGAAGAAGTTCGCCGCTGTTCAATCCATTGGAGACCTCCTGTTCGGTGAATTGTCCGAGGCTGCGGCGATCGCGGTTGACGAAGATCATCCCCATGCCTCTGGTGCTACACAAATTCCCGTGCCCGGGTCAAACTCTTCCCCTCTTTTTCTGCGGTCAAAAACCGGCTCAATCTTCGCGGGGGGGAGGCGGCTGTGGGAAGACGGCTTCGCATCCGGCGGCGGCGACGATGGAGCGGATCTGCTTCTCCGCTTCCTCCGTGGCGGCCCGGAGGATGTCCGTGTTCAGGAATTCCGTTTTGGCGATGCGCGTGAGTGTGCGAATCGCCTTCTCGCGGTCCTTCGGTGTGAGTTTGTTCCAGAGCCCATCCTCATCGCGGAGGATCCGGATTTCCCCCATCTCCAGTGAGAGGATCTTGGCGCGGGGCAGTTGGATCTCGGCGGTTTTTCCGCCCCGCGGGATGTTGACGGTGAATGGTTCCCGCAGGTGGAATCCCGTCCGGGCGGTGAACGGGGCCTCGACCTCAAAGGTCTTCGTGCTGTGAAGCCAGGTTTCCTCGAAGTGGTGCCGGACGAGCGAGGAACGTTCGACGGTCACGAGCTCCAGCACCGGGGTGTTTTGGGCGAAGATGACGGCGTTGTTCGCCGCGATCCGCGGCGTGAGGTTCAGGGTCTTGACGAATTGCGCCTGGATTTCGTTTCCGGTCTTCAATGCCTGGCGGAGCGGGTTGAACAGGAAGAGCCATGCCGCAGTCGTGGTCAGGAGAGTTCCGAGGCCCGCGACCAGAAGGGTGATCCAGAAAAGGCGGTCTTTCATTTTCCTGCGCCGGCCTCGCGGTAAAGGGCTTCGACATGGGCGATCTGCTTCGTGGCGGAGAACTCTTCCGTGACAAAGTCCGCCCCTGCCAGGGAAATCTTCCTGCGCAGAACCGGATCCTCCGCGAGCCGCAAAAGCGCGGCGGCGAGCGCGGCGGCATCTCCCTCCCGGCAGAGCAGGCCTGTGATGCCGTCGCGGAGGACTTCCGGGATTCCCCCGTGTTCCGTGGCCACGGCGGGAAGTCCGGATGCCATCGCTTCCAGAAGGGAGTTGGGGATTCCCTCCACATCCCCGTTCACTGTCTCACTGGGATGCAGAAAAATATGGGATTCCGCATAGAGGCGGAAGAGTGGCTCCTGCTGTAAAAATCCCCGGAAATCCACGTTGCCTGAAATCCCGAGCGAAGCCGCCAGTTCCTTCAGTTCCCTCTCCATCGGTCCCTCCCCGGCAATCGTGAATGTTGCCCGCGGGTGGGTTTTCAGAAAAACCGCAAAAGCACGAAGGGCCGTGGGCAGTCCCTTCTTCGGCACCAGGCGGGAGGCCTGGACGATGCGCCAGTCTCCGTTGGCAGGCGGGTTCCTCGGGAAGCATTCCACCGGCGGCAGGACGGTGCGCATGATGCGCAGCCTGGCCGGATCGCAGCCCAGTGCGGCCACCCTCCCCGCCAGTTGTTCCGAGCGACAGAGCACCAGACGGGCGTGTGCGAACAACCTCCGGCGGGCCTCCGCGCAGGCCGGGGTGGCGATGGCACCGGTGACATCCGAACCGTGGAAGGAAACAACCACCGGCACGCCCGCGCACTCGATCAATGGCAGCAGATGGATCGCCACATTTCCGAAAAAAACATGGAGCAGGGAGGTTTCCGTGCGTTGAAGGATGGCCCGCATCTTTGCAGCCTCCCCGCCGGTGATCTGCCACGGCGCACCGGTCCGGCGTTCGATACCGCGTCCTACAAATCTCAGGAAGGATCGGGGCACCACTTCCACCCGCTCCGCCGCCCAGTCACCTTCGCGTTTTTGGGTGATCACCACCGGGGTGAAATTCCGCAGGCCGGAGATCAGCCGGTGGATGTGGAGCATCTCCGGGCGAAGGAACGTCGCACAGAAAAATGCCACCGCGGGACGATTACCATTCAATGCCGACAACAGTGAGTGTTTGGGAATGGTGCGGGGTGCCGGGGCCGAAGTCCCTGGAAACCAATTTTTCTCCCGAGCCATAGCTCTGCGGGGCGAGCGGGTTCACCGCCTGCCAGGGTTTTTTGGTGAAAATCTCCTTCACCATGCCCTCGATGCTGGGTTTGGGAGTCTGGATTTCCCCGACAATCTCGCGATGCCGTCCGGCAGGGGCCACAAAATCCTGGGCAGTTGCCAGCCCGGCACAGGCCATGAGGAGCGCGAGGGTGCGTTGCATGCCAAACCCATACCACCCGGCTGCATCCCGGGCAAGTGTGGCGATGCCCGGCGACGCAAAAATGGCACAGAACGGGATCGCACGCACCGCCGCCGCCCCCCGGCTCCGGACATGTCCGGAGCGGGTTTCACCGGCTTTTCTCCACGACATTTTCAGGGTGGTACAAATCGTGGTTGGAGGCCTGGAATTCGGCTTTCAGGCGGACGCGGATGCGGGAGACGTCGATGAGTTCCCAGCCGAGAAGCCGGAGTTCCGTTCCGGTTTTTCCGTTGTGGCGGATGGCGACGAGCAGGTGCCTGGCATCGTCATGCACCTTGTTCGTCGTGGTTTTGGGTTCGTAGTAAAATGTGCGGAGCGTGCTGTTGCGGGAACCGTCCTCGAAGAGTTTGGGATCCAGGTAAACGGTGCTGCCGTCTTCGAGGGAGAGCCGGAGGTCGGGGTAGCCGCTGCGTTGTTCCGTGCCGTCGGTTGTTTTGGGAATCGCGCAGGTCCAGCCGTTTTCGTGATTGAGTGCGGCATGAAGGCGGTCCTCGATAAAGCGGCTGGCTTCGTTGATGCGTCCGGCCCGGTGGATCGGATCGGAGGGGGAGTTCATGGTTTCGAGCACGTTGTCCAGAACCCGGCCGAGGCGGTCCAGCCAGGGGCGGTCGGCGGCGGGATCCACCGGAAGGATCTTCCTGCCGGTGGTCGCCAGGAGGACCTCGGAAAACGGGATTTCCCCGAGGTCTCTGCCCTCTTCCAGAAGCCAGCCGACAAGTTCCCTGGTATCCGAGGACTCTGCGGAGGCATGAGGAGTGAGGGGGGGACCGCAAAAGAAAACGAGCGCGATCCCGGACAGGAATCGCGCCCCGTATTTCAATCCGTGCCCCTTGTGCATCCCCTGAGATGGGAGGAAAATCAGAAGGTCACACCCATCTGGGCACCGAGCACGAGGGCATTCGGGATGTTGCCTGTGCCGCCCGGGTTGACGACCCATTGGAGGTCGGGTTGGACGTAGGCGAACTTCGTGAAGTTCACGCGGTAGGCCCACTCCAGAACGATTTCGTATTCCGGATATCCACCGCCTGCATCGCTGACAGCGCCGGCGTAGTCGCTGCTGAATTTTCCATAGACGAAGCCAAAGACCGTGAAGTCTTCATCCCGTGAGGGAATGAGGCCCTTGTAAACCACGCCCGCGTTTGCCTGGAAGGGAAGTTTGGCGATGTTTTGCTGGGGAGAGAGGACGAAGGAAGACCACAGGGTGAGCCCCTGGTCGCTGCCGGGGGATTCCTGCCAGATCATCTGGTCGGCATGCCAGTAGAAGCCGTAGGAATTGGTGACGGTGTTTCCCGCCTTGCCGATGTCTTGGAACGTCCACGGCGAATAGTAGGCACCAAACCAGTAGTGGCCGGGCAGGCCTTTCATTTCGGTCTCGGGAGAAACGGGTTTGAAGTTCTTGCCTTCGGAGCGGGCTTTGGCAGCCAGGGCGGTCTTGCCATCCGAGGGGGCGGCTTTTTCAACCGGACGCTTGAAGAATTCCGGTGTCCAACCGATTTGGCTGATCAGGAGAACTCCGTCACCCGAACGGATGCTCCAGTCGAGGCCATGGTAGTCGCGGTTGAAGACCCGGTTGGAGACCTGGTAGGCACCGAACATGGCATAGGTTTCGGTCGTGGGTTCGACGCGGAGACGTGCGGCCCAGACGGCCCACGGGTAGGCGGAGAACTGGGTGTTGACCGGCAGGGCCTGTGGGTTGCCGTCGATGCCGTTGTTCATATAGAGCCAGTAGAGCGGGGAGGAGGCGAAGTCGTCACCGGTCGCAAAGCGTCCGGCTTTGATGCTGATCCTGTCGTCCAGGAGGCGCTGTTCGAAGAGCATCGCGTAGAACATGGCCGTCTGCCCGCCGTAGACCTGCTGGACGGTGAACTGGTTGCCGATGTTGTCCTGCGAGAGGCTGGAGCCCGCGCGGTTGAGGCCGCTGACGTCGAAGGTGAGGCCCTGCCATCCGATGAGTTCCTCAAAATTCAACTGGAGGCCGAAGCTGACGTTGTCGGTGTATGTGAAGCCCTTGCTCTTTCCGCCGACCGGATTTCCCGCGATGTTGTTGGTGTAGCTGGCGGAGAGTTCGACGCCGCTGTCGTCCATGTAATTCCGGATACCCCACCAGTCGCCGGAGAGTGTTTCTCCCTCCCACCATTCCCGGGAACCGATGTAGTTCGAGGGAGAGGGATTGTAGTAGGTCCAGAAACGGGAGTGACCGCTGGCATTGTCGTCGCCGGGCACTTCACCGATGGGAGCAGTGGGATCCGCATGAAGCGAAGCAAAGGACGCCACAACGGCTGCGAGGAGGAGGAGTTTTTTCATAGGGGAGCTGGGCGGATCGTAAACAGAAATTTGGCGTCCTGGCAATCGCCAAGCCGAAGGAAAATGCGTGCCGGCTTGTCCTGCGTCATCAAATCCAGCCGAGCCAGCCGATCAACCCGGCGGCGGCCACCACGATGAGGGGATTGAGTTTGGTGGTGGTGAAGAGAACTGTGCAGAGGGCGGTGAGAAGGTAGGCGCGCCAGTCGTGATCGGCGGCCTTGCTCATGATCCAGCCGCTGGCGAGGATCAGGCCGACAGTCAACGGGGCAAAGCCCTTCTCGACGGCTTTGCGGATGGGGGAGTCTTTTGCCCGTTCCCACATGCGGCTGACGAGGTAGACCAGAATGCCAGCGGGAAGCATCATGGCGATGGTGGCGAGGAGCGCCCCGAGCACACCGAAGAACTGATTGTCCGTCATGCCAAGTCCCGCTTTGTAGCCGATCATGGTCACGATGAGGATGCTTGGTCCGGGCGCGGCCTGGGAGATGGCAAAGACATCGGCAAATTGTTTGTCCGTGAGCCAGTGGTAACTGCCGACGGCCTTCCGGTGCATTTCCGGGAGCACGGTGTTTCCTCCGCCGATTGAGAGGATCGAGAGGGAACTGAAGAGCAGAAAAATCTGCACGAGGGTCCGGAGGCTCATGGTTTTTTCTCCCTTGGCCAGGCCCAGCCGACCGCAACGGGGGCCAGCAGTGAAAGGCAGGCCAGGAGCGGCCAGCGGACGATCCCGTTCATCAGGAAAATCGCGAGGAAGAGGAGCACGGGAACAAGCCCGGTGAGGCACTTGCGGCCGGTTTTGAAGACCATCGAGAGCGTGAGGGCCACGGCTGCGGCCGCCGCGCCCTTCAGGATTCCCGCCACGGCGGGAACCTGGTGGAACTGGAAGTAAAAAAAGGACATGGCCAGGACGATGAGGACGGGAACCAATGTGAGCCCGAAGACGGCGGCGATGGCACCGGGGATGCCCCGGAACTTGACGCCGACAAAGACGGCGAGGTTCACCTGGTTGGCCCCGGGCAGAATCCGGCACATGGTCACGGCACTGAGGAATTCCTCGTCTTCCATCCACTTTTTTTCCACGACGAGCACCTCCCGGGACCATGCGGAAAGCCCTCCTCCGAATGAAGCCAGCGCGATGTGATTGAAAGTGAGGGCCAGGTCGGGGAGCGACGGCTTTTCACTCATGACGCAGGTCTTTGTCGTGCGGGAAATCGTCCTCGTGGTGCAGCGAGGGATCCAACGGATCGGGGGCTTCGTAGCGGTGCGAGGTCTCCCAGTCTTCGTTGAAAACCGAGAGAAGGCGTGTAATGACCCCGGGGTCGCTGACTCTGGTTCCGAGCTCGCGGCGCAGGTCGAAGGCCGAACGGTCGATGTTCATCGAGCCCACGATGGCGTGGGAGTCGTCGGCCAGGAGAAGTTTGGCGTGCAGGCGGAGGTTTTTCTGTTTGTGGACCTTCACCCCGAGCCGCCGCATCAGGCGCAGGGAGGAAAAGGTGTCGAGGATATCCCAGTCGCTGATGCCGTGTTTTCCGCCGCAGAGGACACGGACTTCGACTCCGCGGTGGGCGGCCTCGGAGATGCGGTCGAGGATCGTGGCGTCCACAAACTTCGGGTGCTGGACCTCGAGGGTGTGTTTGGCCGAGTCGATGAAGCGCGACATTGCTTCGCGCGAGTTGTTGTTGCTCCAGAGAAGGCCGGAGGCCGGGGAAGGGTGCCAGTCGTCGCGTTCATCCCAATCGGCCTGGAAGCCTTCCGCCACCTGGGCGACCTTCGCCGGTTCCTGCACGATCACACCGTAATCGCGCGTGAGGGTGAAATACTTTTCGCAGAGGTTGAAGGTGGCAATGAGCACCGCCCGGCCGTCCACCACGATGGATTTCTCGTGGGTGACATAAAACTTCGGGCTGGCCCACTTGATTTCCACGCCGGCAGCCTTGAAGAATTCAAAAGTCGCATCGTTCGCGCGGTCGCCGCCCGAACGTTTGGGGTTGAGCATCACGCGGACCTTGACGCCGGCATTCTTGCGATCCACCACCGCCTGCATGATCTCCGGCTGGCTGAAGGTGAATTGCTTGATGAGGAGACTTTCCCTGGCCAGCCGGATGAAATCCAGCACAGGGGCCACTCCGTCGTCGGGTTGAACAATCAGGTGAGGAACAGGAACGAACATGCGCGAACCTTTACCAGTCCTTTCCTCCGCAGGCAAGTGCGGCAGGAGGCGGGATGTCTTTTCATCCGGCGTGGTTTCCGGCAGGATTTCCGGCCATGAACAGGACGATGCGCCGGGTGTTGGTTGTGGTGGGGCTCCCGGTGGCGGCGTTTGGATGGTTGTTGTTTTTCGGTCCGCTGCCGGAGATCCTGCCGGTTCCCGGGGAGGCAAAGGCTCCCGACAAGGGGGTGGCGGAACTCCATCCGCTCGGAGGGACCGTGGAAATGAATCACGGACATCCCACGGAGGATGTCTACGTGCTCCTGCACGGGGTGACGAGCACGCCGGTCCAATTCCAGGCTTTTGGGAAGCTGCTGTATGACCGGGGAGCCAACGTCCTGATCCCGCGAATGCCGTTTCACGGGCATCAGGACCGGATGACCGGGGCGCACAAATTTTTCACCGCGCAGGTGATGTTGGACGAAGCCAATCGCGCGATTGCCCGTGCGAAAACGATGGGGCGGCGGGTGACGGTGATCGGGTTGTCGGTGAACGGCATCACCGCCGCCTGGATCGCGCAGAATCGCGCCGACGTGGAGGCGGTGGTCATCATGGCTCCGTTTCTGGCCGCCCGGGGAATGCCCGGCTGGTCGATTGCTCCGGTGGCGCGGTTGTTTTCCCTCCTCCCGAATTTTTTTGTGTGGTGGGATTTTCAGGAGAAGGAAAATCTGGGGGAGGATTCCCCGACGTACCCCCGGTTTTCCACCCGTTCGCTGGCAAGCCTTCTGCAATTCGGGCTGGTGGTTTTCCGCGAAGCGGAGGCGGTCCCGCCGCAGGTCCGCCGGATCCTGCTCATGACCTCCGCGTGGGATTCGGCCATCAACAACCGGAGGGCCGGGGAGTTGGCGGACCTCTGGAAAGCTTCTGCACCGGGACGCGTGGAGACCTATCAATTCCCGGAGGAACTGGAGGTGCCCCACGATTGGATGGATCCCTCCCAGCCGGACCAGCGGGTGGATCTTGTCCACCCGATTCTGCTGGAACTTCTCTCCGACCTGCAAAAGAAAGAGCGGATCGCGGAGCCCTGAGCATTCCTTCGGACGGAGGTCTCCGGATTTTCCCGAATGCACATTCGCCGCTTGAGGCCGACGCCGGGAGCAGATATAGCCAATCATTGCCCAATGAGTCAGTTTCCCAAAGAATGGCCGTTCCTGCCCGAGGCATGGAAATTTGCGCTGGTGTTGACCGGCCGGGAGTCGGCAGCCACCGCGTTGGTTTCACAGGCCCTTGTCGCGATTGCGAAACGCGCGGATTTGCATGAACCCACGAGGACCAGGCGCGTCTTCTTTTCGATTCTCTGCCGCGAGGGAGGCAGAACCGGGGCCGTATTGGATCCCGGGACGGCCGCCGAGCAGGAGGTTTTTTTCCTCCACAAGCTGCCCGAGCCCTCCCGGCGGGCAATCACCCTTCTCTACCTGGGCGCATTTTCCGGGGAGCAACTGGCGGGCCTGCTCGGGCAATCCGAGGCGGAACTGGCCCGCTGTCTCGAAGAAGCCCGCTCCTTCCTGCGTCCGCAATTTGCCGTCCCATCATGACACCGAAAGCCGCCCGCCAGTTTCTGGCCCTCCTGCCTCCCGATCCCCCGGAGACCCGGGAATTGGAACGGGCACGCGGGATCGTGGCGAAGTCCCCCCCGTTGCATGCGGCCTACGAATCGCAGGTGGCTTTGGACACGACGGCACGTTCCGTGCTCGGCAGCCTGGAGATCCCCGAAACCGCCGCGGGAGAACTCTCCGCCCGGGCCGCCGAGGCCACGGTTCTGCGGAGCAAGCGGCGCTTCAATCCGCGCGACCCGGCCATGATCTCGGTGACCATCGGATTTCTCCTGCTGGTCGCCGTCCTGACCTGGCATTTTTTGGGGAGGGTGGGAGTCTTCCCGGAAGAGGCCCTGACGATTGCCGCCGAGGGAGCCCGGCTTCGGAGCGATCAGTTTGAAGTGGTGGAGGAAAAAGCGGGGGCACTGGAAGATTGGTTTGTGCTGAAGGGCTTCGACCGTTTTCACATCCCGGAAAAATTTGCGGGCTTCCAGGCGGCGGGGGCCAGGATTTTCAAGATCGAGAACCAACCGGTTGCCGTGTTGGCCATCCCGGAAAACTTCATGTTTTTCCTGATTTTCGACCCCGTTCCCTTCGGGATCGCCCTGCCTCCCGGTGGGGGATGGCAGATCACGGAATTTGATTACAAGTATGCGGCCGCCATTTGCGAGGACAAGGGGATGGGGTTCATGATTGTCATCAAGGGGACGCCCGGGGATCTCGCCCGGCTTGTTGGCAAATCCCGGTAGTGCGCGTCTTCAGGGGTGGAATTCGAGCCGGAATTCCGAGGGGCTTTTTCCGGTGATTTCCCGGAAGACCGTTGCGAAGCGGATTTCACTGCTGAATCCGCTGAGGCGCCCGATGTTCTTCATCGGGAGGTCGGTGTCGACGAGAAGGGTTTTTGCCCGTTCGATCCGTTGTCGGCGGAGTTCGACAAGCGGGGTGCGGCCGAGGGCCGTGCGGAAACGTTTCTCGAGAACCGTGCGGGAAATCTGGAAATGCTTGAGAAGGCGGCTGATCTGAAGCGGCCGCCCGATGTTCTCCGCCATGAAAGCCAGGGCATCTCCCACCAGCGGATCCTTGACCGGGAAAAAGCGGGTGGAAGCGCGGGTGATGAGCCCCCGGGGGTGCATGACGACATTGCGCACGGGAGGAGGGGGCTGGACATCCATCGTCTGCCTCAGGATTGCCACCGCTTCCTGAGCCACTTCGCGCAGGGGCAGGCGGATGCTGGACAACTCCGGTCGGGCGACCCGGCAGGCGAGTTCATCGTTTCCCACACCAAGCAGGCTGACCTGCTGGGGAATAGCGATCCCATAAAGAATGCAGGTCTGGCTGATCTCCAGGGCATCCCAGTCGTTTGAGGCAAAAACCGCCACCGGTTTGGGGAGTTTCTTCAACCACCTGCCGAGTTTGGAGTGGTTCATGATCGGCTTTTGACTGGCCCTCGCGGCAGGCGCACTGGGGTGCAGGTAGACTTCCGCGGAAAATCCTGCCTCCTTCAGGTGGCTGACATAGGACGCCTTGCGTGCGGTCGAGAAGGCAATGTCCTGATTTCCCACATAGGCAAAATTCCGGTGTCCGCGGTCCAGAAAATACCCGGCGGCCAGACGGCCGACCTCGTTGTTGTCGACATCCACCGTTGGGCATTTTTCCGTTCCGGTCCCGTGGAGCACCCGGACGAACGGCACCTTCCTGGCGGAAAGAGCGGCGGCCGGGGGAAGCACATCGCCGAAAAGGACGGCCCCGTCCGGATCCCATTCCAGAAGCTCCTCCTCTTCCATCTCCGCGAGAACATTGATGGGGCGCAGCACCCAGTGCGGCATGTTGGCCAGTGCGGAGGAAATGCCGAGCAGGATTTCCTTTCCGTCCCCCACAAAAGGAGTGACTGCTGCGATGCGGTGGACTTTGGGATGGGAAGGCTTGCTCATCGGCCATGGTGTGGGAGCCCGGCTTGCTTCGGATTCCCCAGCGGGCTCGACTTCTAGCCGTTCTCCGGGGTGTGATCAACCCTGAAAGCGGCTTTTGGACAGGATGAACAAGAGGGGCAAGGTTTTTCAGAAAAGCCTTTGCAAAAGGCGGCGAATCTTTCTGTCCGCTCCGTCTCTTTCCCCATCCGGATGCGTCTGTGTGATTCAGGATCCTGCCGGGAGGGGAAGGTCGAGGAAGTTGCGGACGAATTCGTTGGCGGGGGCTTTGCGGACTTCGTCCGGGGAGCCGGATTGCTGGATGACGCCCTTGTCGATGAGGACGACGCGGTCGGCCACCTCGAAGGCTTCGTCCTGGTCGTGGGTGACAAAGATGGTGGTGAGGTGGATGCGTTCGTGGAAGTCACGCAGCCAGCGGCGGAGGTCCTTGCGGACTTTGGCGTCGAGAGCCCCGAAGGGTTCGTCGAGGAGGAGGACTTCCGGTTCGATGGCAAGGGCGCGCGCGAAGGCGACCCGCTGGCGCTGGCCTCCGGAAAGCTGGCTGGGCAGGCGCTTTTCGAGGCCGCCGAGCTGGACGGCTTCGAGCAGTTCCCCGACGCGGGCACGGATGGCGCTTTCGGTGGGACGGCTGCTGCGGGGCAGGACACGCATGGCAAAGGCGATGTTCTCGAAGACGTTCATGTGTGCGAAGAGCGCGTATTGCTGGAAAACAAAGCCGGCTTTGCGTTTGTAGGCGGAGAGGGAGGTGACCTCACGGTTTTGAAAAAAGACGGAACCCCGGGATTCGGGGAATTCCAACCCGGCGATGATGCGCAGGAGAGTGGTTTTTCCGGATCCGCTGGGACCGAGCAGGGCCAGGAGTTCGCCGGTGGCGATGTCGACACTGACGTCGTTGAGGGCGGGGAAGCGTGAGAAGCGTTTGGTCACATTTTGGATGCGTATGCTCATGGAAAAGATTCTGCGTCGGGAGAGGTCAAAGGTTCCGGAGTTGTTCGGCGGAGCGCCACTCGGACCAGGTCTTGAGGAAAAGTGTAACGAGGGCGAGGAGGGCCAGCAACGAGGCGACGGCGAAGGCGGCGGCAAACTGGTATTCGTTGTAAAGGATCTCGATCTGGAGCGGCATGGTGTTCGTCTTGCCGCGGATGTGTCCGGAGACAACGGAGACGGCCCCAAATTCCCCCATGGCGCGGGCATTGCAGAGAATGACCCCGTAGAGGAGGCCCCATTTGATTTTTGGCACGGTGACGCGCCAGAAGATCTGCCAGCCGTTGGCCCCGAGGGTGAGGGCAGCTTCTTCTTCGTCGATTCCCTGAGCCTGCATGAGAGGGATGAGACCGCGGGCCACGAAAGGAAAGGTCACGAAGATGGTCGCGAGGACAATGCCGGGCACGGCGAATATGATGCGGATGTTGTGATCCTGCAGCCACGGACCGAACCAGCCCTGGGAACCGAAGACCAGAACGTAGATCATGCCGCCAATGACGGGGGAGACCCAGAGCGGGAGATCGATCAACGTGATGAGGAACGAGCGGCCGACAAAGCGGAAGCGGGTGAGGCTCCAGGCTGCGGCGAGGCCGAAGAGGGTGTTCAAC
Organism: uncultured Chthoniobacter sp.; assembly: GCA_964585615.1. Classification (GTDB taxonomy): domain Bacteria; phylum Verrucomicrobiota; class Verrucomicrobiia; order Chthoniobacterales; family Terrimicrobiaceae; genus QYQL01. The sequence goes on from CAZPEN010000015.1 coordinate 14,844, forward strand.
GGGACGGCGATTCCGGCGACCAGCAGGGTGAGACGGATGGCATCCTGCGTATAGGGATCCCGGAAGGTTTTCACAAAGACGGCGAGTCCTTTTGAGAAGGCTTCCTGAAATACCACGAAGAGCGGAAGGAGCAGGAAGAGGGAAAAAAAGACGAGAGTGATCCCGATGAGCAGGGACTTTGCGACAGGCGACTCCGTGGTGGCCCGGCGACCGGCGCGCGGACGCGCGGAGATGGGGAATTGTGTGGCACCGGCCATGGTCAGGAGATTCCTTTCCGTTTGTTGTCCCATGCCTGGAGACCGTTGCTGACAAGGAGCACGGCAAAGGAAACGGCGAGCATGACGAAGCCGAGCGCAGCGGCCCCGCTGTAATCGTATTGTTCGAGTTTGGCAATGATGAGGAGGGGAGTGATCTCGGTCTTGAAGGGAAGATTCCCGGCAATGAAGACAACGGAACCAAATTCTCCGACGGCACGTCCGTAGGCGAGGGTGATGCCGGTGAGGACCGAAGGCAGGAGCGCCGGGAAAATCACCCGCCGGAATGTCTGCCAGCGGTTGGCCCCCAGGCAGGCGGCGGCTTCCTCGACATCGTCGGAAAGATTCTGAATGACCGGCTGCACAGTGCGTACGACAAAGGGCAGGCCGATGAAAGTCAGGGCCACGAAAATGCCGAGCCGGGTGAAGGCAACCTGAATGCCCAGAGGCTTGAGAAGCTCCCCGATCCAGTCGTTCGGCGCATAGAGGGCGGTAAGAGCGATTCCCGCGACGGCGGTGGGAAGGGCGAACGGCAGGTCAACCATGGCATCCAGAAGGCGCCGTCCGGGAAACTGGTAGCGAACAAGCACCCAGGCTGCAACGACTCCGAAGACGCCGTTCACAAGGGCTGCAAGAAACGAGATTCCGAAGCTCACCCCATACGAGGCCACGACACGCGGGGCGGTGACAGTGGCCAAAAAATGCTCCCACCCGCCGGATGCGGTGCGCCCAAGAAGGGCGCTGAAGGGAAGGAGAACCAGAAGCGTCAGATACACCAAGGTGCAGCCGAGCGTGGGCCCGAAGCCGGGCAGGACCGTACGCCGCCTCATCAAATGTTCTGGGCCTCGGCGATCATGGCACGGAAGCTTTCCAGCATGGTGAGGATGGCTGCGACGTGGGCTTCGACCTGAAGGCTGTTTTCCGTGCGGTGAGGCGTTTCAAAGACGATCTCGAACGGCCGGGGTTTCTGTGTGGGAGGAGCTCCCAGAATTCCGGAGTAACCGTCCTCGATGATCCCGGCGTTGGCCTGGAAATTGTCGATGCTTTTGTCGAAGTTCCGTGGAAGAAACCGGGAGGCAGCTTCGAGGCTTGGCTCGAGCACATGACGCGTGAGCTGGTGTCCCTTGGCAAAGCCGTAGAGTCCGGATGACGTGTCATCAGCATGGAGCGAAACAATCCCATCGAAGGCGAGTTTCATGAGCTGGCCTTCCAGCACGAGCACTTCGATCTCGTCGCTGCCGCGCCAGAATTCCCTGTTCATGTCAGCCCCGCTCTTGAGCCACCGGGCGTCGCGGGAAAATCCCCAGGGGTTGCAGACCGGGTAAACGAAAAGTTCATAGCCGAGCGCGGGCTGCGGGTTCTCATGGAGACGGTGCAGAAGTTCCACAGCGGCCTCGACCCCGCTGGGCTCGTCGCCGTGAACTCCCGCGAAGAGCCCGACACGCAGGAAACTTCCGCGATCGCCCGGCCCGGTGAAGAGGAAGCGGGGAATCATGCCGGAAATCCCCGTCCGGTCCTGCCAGCCAAGATGGGCGGTGAAAAGACGGTCCGAGTGCGCGGAGAGTTCTTCCAATGGGGCGAGGAGCGGACGAAGTGAGCGAGGCGTCGCGAGGTTTCGCTCTGCCCTTTGGTTGGTCGGGGATTTCATCATGGTCATGGTGCGGGTGAAGGGGGAAATGGCGGTCAGTTGGCGACAGCCTTTCGCGCTTCATCGGCGAGGGCTGTGCTGAGATAGCGTTCTCCCGTGCTGCAACCGATGGTGACGATGAGTTTGCCTTTGTTTTCCGGACGGTTCGCCACCTGGAGAGCGGCCCAGACATTGGCGCCGGTGGAGATGCCGGCGAGGATTCCCTCCTCGAGGGTGAGGCGCCGGGCGGTGTGGATGGCGTCGTCGTTCGTGACACGGACGACATCATCAATAATGTCGAGGTGGAGATTTTGCGGGATGAAGCCGGCTCCGGTTCCCTGGATTTTGTGCGGACCCGGTTTGAGCGGTTCGCCGGCGCGGGTCTGTGAGATCACCGGGGAGTCTGCCGGCTCGACTGCCACGGCACGGAAGTCCGGCTTGCGGGATTTGATGACTTCCGTGACGCCGGTGATGGTTCCGCCTGTTCCGACCGCCGAGACGAGGATGTCCGCCGTGCCATCGGTGTCCGCCCAGATTTCCTCTGCCGTGGTGCGGCGGTGGACTTCAGGGTTTGCCGGATTGTTGAATTGCTGGGGAATCCAGGAATCCGGGGTTTCGGAATGGAGTTGTTCGGCCCGGGCGATAGCGCCTTTCATTCCTTCGGGAGCCGGAGTGAGCACCAGCTTCGCACCGAGGAGTGCCAGGAGCGTCCGTCTTTCAATACTCATGCTCTCGGGCATGGTGAGGATGAGTTTGTAGCCCTTCGCCGCGGCGACAAAGGCGAGGGCGATGCCGGTGTTCCCGGAAGTCGGCTCGATGATCGTGGTGCCGGGTGTGAGGCGTCCGTCTTTTTCGGCCGCCTCAATCATGGCGGCCCCGATGCGGTCCTTCACGCTGCCGAGGGGGTTGGCGAATTCTCCCTTAAGGGCGATGGTGGCCGGGGCTCCGGCTGTGATGCGGTTGAGCTTGATGAGCGGCGTGTGGCCGACGGTGCCGAGGATGCTGGGATGAATGGGCATGGTTTTACTTGGGTTGGTAGATGGAGTCGAAGACGCCGCCGTCCGCGAAGAAGGTCTTCTGGGCTTTGGCCCATCCGCCAAACGTGTCGTCGATGGTGACGAGTTCCACTTTGGGGAAGGGGTATTTCGCCCTGGCGGCTTCCGAGATCGGGCGATAAAAGTTTTTCCCGGCGGTGTCCTGCCCGGTTTCGCTGTAAAGATACTCAAGGTAGGCCGTGGCCACGGCCCGGGTGCCGCGCCGGTCAACCACCTTGTCCACGACCGTGACCGGGGGTTCGGCCAGGATGCTGACCGACGGGGTGACGATCTCGAACTGGCCGGGCTTTTCCTTTTGCACGAGATAGGCTTCGTTTTCCCAGGAGAGGAGGACGTCGCCGATGCCGCGTTCGGCGAAGGTGATTGTCGATCCGCGGGCGCCCGAATCGAGCACCGGCACGTTTCGGAAGAGTTGGGTCAGGAATGCGTGGGCTTTTGTTTCATCGCCGTTGTTTTGCCGGAGCGCCCAAGCCCAGGCGGCGAGGAAGTTCCAGCGGGCGCCGCCGGAGGTTTTGGGATTCGGGGTAATGACGGCGACGCCTTCTTTGCCCAGGTCCGCCCAATCTTTGATCCCCTTCGGATTGCCCTTGCGGACGAGGAAGACGATCGTGGAGGTGTAGGGCGAGCTGTTGTTGGGAAGGCGCTTTTGCCAGTCCGCGGGGATGAGCCCGCCTTTTGCGGCAAGTTCGTCGATGTCGTAGGCGAGGGCGAGTGTGGCAACGTCGGCTTCGATGCCGTCGAGGATTGAACGGGCCTGTTTTCCGGAGCCTCCGTGCGATTGCGAGATGGTGACTGCTTCGCCGGTTTTTTCTTTCCAGTGTTTTGCGAAGGCTTCGTTGAATTCCGCGTAGAGTTCCCGGGTGGGATCGTAGGAGACATTGAGGATGTCAACGGCGGAGAGGCTTTCGACAGCGAGGACGGAGACGGCGAGGATGGTGAGAATTTTTTTCATGGTGGGATTGGGGTCAGAATGTGATGCCGGTCTGGAAACCGATGACGGCAGCGTTGGCGGTGAGGCCGGTGGCTCCCGGGCGGATGATGTATTGCAGGGAGGGTTGGAAATAGGCCCATTTGTTGATCTGGACGCGGTAGTCGAACTCCAGCACGCCTTCGTAGGTCTGGACCGGACGCCCGTTGTCCTCGTCAACGATTTGCTTGTAGGCGCTGTAATTGCCGTAGGCGAAAGCCACGCCGGTCTGGTCGTTGTCGCGTCCGGGGATCAGGCCTTTGTAAACCAGCCCGGTGTGAAAGTAGAACGGGATGTTGTTGTTGAACTTCGGTGCAAAGTTGATGAGGCTGAAAAGGGAAAGCCCCTGGTCGCTTGGCTTTGGTTTTGTGACGACCGTTTTGCCGTCAGACGGTCCCTTGGCGGCCGGTTCTTCCGGTGTCGGTTCCCGGAACAACTGCTGGTCCGCCTGCCAGTAGAGGGCCACTTTTTGATCATACTCCTGTCCGAAGAACGAGGTGTTCTCAACGCCCCAGTAGATGAGGCCGGTCGCGTAACGTCCGGGAAGTTGCGAGGGGCCGAGTTTCGGGGTGACTCCGGTTTCGGCGAGAAAATACAGGCCGTTGAGTTCCGGGTTGATCCGGTAACCGGCAAAGTCGAGCCCGTGGTTGTTCGTGGCCGTGCCCTGTGGAATGGCCAGATAGAGCCCGGCCTGTGCGTAATACCAGTCGAGGGGTTTCACTTTCAGGTATCCACCCCATGCGGCATAGCTTCCACCCCATGGGATCCCGTTCGCACTCAATCCTCTTCCGGAGGTGAAGGTATTGTTGAGGAAGAACTTGTTCAGGGGCTGTGTGATGAAATGGTCCGTGGGATTCTGCCAGCCGCCCGAGAGGGTCAGAAATTGCTTCACGCCGAAAAGTTCGGGAGTCGTGTAGGTGGCATAGGCATTCTGAAATCGCCAGAGTCGGCCGCCTTGGAACGTGCTGGGTGCAAAGTTGCTGGTTGCACCCACCCACTTGTTGACTCCGGCCCCGCCGCGGTAGCGGACATCGGAGAAAAGGGTGAGTCCCTCCAGAGCCTCCCAACCCGTCAGTTTCGCGGCATCGATGGTGGCGCGAAATTTCCATTCATCGTCGTAACCAAACCTCTGTTGGAGCCCCCCATCCACGTTCCAGAGAAAATTCGCCTTCCATTCCCCGCCGAAAGTCAATCCGTGATCGACGAGCGTGTCCCGTGCGCCGAACCAATTTCCCGTGGCATATTTTCCTTCCCACCAGTTTGAAAAACGGGATTCCGCCGTGACGGTTGTTGCTCCGATTGTTCCGACCAGCGTCACGAGCGCCAGTCCCTTTGCGATTTTCTGAATCATGCTTTTGGTTTTTCAACAGGGCGAACAACTCTATTGAAATAGTCGTCATTCTGCCGGATCTCATCGGTGTCCTCCGGTTGCCCGGTCGGAAATTCTTCTTCTTGTGGTTGGCGGATCCGTTTCGTCTGACGGATCTCCGCAATCTTTTTCTCATGAATCACCACTTCCACGATCCCAAAGGAGATTTCCCGGATGGCCTGTAGCACCCGCTGTTCGGCGGCGCTTGGCTCCCGGGAAAAAGGAAGAACCGTGGATTTCATATACGACTTAATTAGTAGATTATTTCAACAGGTCAATAGAAAAACGACTTAAAAGATCGTTTATTAAAATTTATTCGAGGAGTCCGGCGATTCTTTCGCGGGCCTGTGCGAGGAGGGGGAGTCCGTGGGCGAAGAAGACGGATAGAAAGTCCAGGGAGAGGAGTTTTTTTGCCGAGTGGCGGAGTTGCGCGGGGTCGGTGCAATATTTGTCGGGGAGGAAAGCGAGTCCGTCGAGGTGGATGAGAGCATCCCCCAGCACGAGATGGGGTCCGTCGCACCAGGCGGCCTCTCCCGGGGAGGCTCCGGGGAGTTCGAGGAGGGAAAATCCCGCGAGGGAATCCCCTTCCACGAGCCACGCATCCGCATCCACTTCCCCGCGGGCGGCCGCCGGGGCGTGGATGGGGGCGGAGAATTTCTCCCGGAGGCGCAGGCTTTCCCGCTGATGGTTGCCGTTGGTGAGGGCGATGGCGTGGAGGGTGGCCACATCGAGGAGTTCCTCCCAGGCCGTTGCCGCCAGTGGGAGGGGATCGAAAACCACCCAGCCCGGGTCGGTGAGGACGGCCGTGCTGCCGCATTCGCAGCGGACGTCCGGATGGTAGCCATGCCAGACGGCAAGGCCGCCGGAGATCCAATCCAGTTCGGAGATCGGTGTCACACCTCGAAGAACGAGCGGAGTTTGCCGAGAAATCCGGCTTTGTAATTTCTTTTGGTCGCCTGGCTGGTGGTTCCGGCGGTCTCGGCCACCAGGCCTTCGTTTTTCATGCGGCGTTGGGCGAGCAGTTCGCTGAGGGATTCCAGAAGTTCGGGGCTGGCGCCGATAATGGGAGCCAGCGTCGCCTTGTCCACTTCCACGGCCAGGCAATCCTCCAGGGCCAGGATGGTGGCGGTGCGTTTTTCTCCGGTGAGGACGGAATTCTCCCCGATGCAGGCATCCGGACCGAGCACCGCCACGGAAGTGCGGAGGCCGTTGGATTCGATCCAGACTTCCGCGCGTCCCTCGACCATCACATACATCGGCCCGGCCTCGGCGTCCTGGCGGATGATGTTCTCGCCCTCGCCGAAGCGGACGATCCGCGCGTGGCCGACGATCTCCTCAAGCTGGGCCGGGGACAGGGCGGGAGCGAAGACCGCCTTCTGGATCGAGTCGCGGATGAGGTCGCGGTCCTCGACATGCGGTTTGGGTTTGTCGAGCGCGAGTTCGTGTTGGATCGGGTAGGGGATCGAAATGTTGTGGCGGCGCAGCGAATACCAGAGTGTCGTGCGGATGTGGCTGTTCGCGGGGTTGTAATTCGCGTGGTCGTCGAGCCAGAAGCGGAGCTGGTAGGTGATGCTCCAATCGGCGAATTCCGTGAGGAAGACATTGGGGGCGGGGGTGCGGAGCACATGGGGGCAGTCCAGCGCCGCTTCGACCAGGACTTTTTTCACCAGGCTCGGCGGGGCGTCGTATTCGAGCCCGATGTCCAGGCGCACGCCGTGGGTGCTGGTGGGGTAATTGTAGTTGATGACCGTCTGCTTGGTGATGCTGCTGTTCGGGATGTCCAGGCAGATGTCGTCCGTCGTGCGCAGGCGGGTTGAACGCCAGTTGATCTCGACGATCTTGGCGTGCTGTCCGTCCACCAGCAGCCAGTCCCCGGCCTTGAACTGTCCCCCGAAGTAGATGGCAAACCCGCTGAAGATGTTTCCCAGGGTGTCCTGCAACGCGAGACCGAGGACGATACCGATGATCCCGGCACCCGCCAGCAGGCCTGGAACCTGGACCTGGTAGAAAAATTGGAGAACGAAAAGGAACGCGGCGATGATGATCGCGATCGACACAAATTCCCCGAGGAATTTCGGGACCTGTGCCCCTTCCCCCTTGCGGAGAAGCTGGTCGAAAAAGTAATGCCGCACCAGGCCGACCAGCACAAAGGCTCCCGTGAGAACGAGTGCCGAGCCGATGTGTTCCTCTCCCGGCACCACCACAAAAGGCAGCAGGGTCGGCAGATACAGCGCCACAAGGATGCAGAACAAATGATACACCCAGCTCAGGGGCAGATGGAAATGCCGCTTCAGCGCACGGCCCCCGAAAAGCAGCACCAAATACAATGCCACAGCGCAGGCCAGATAGATCCCGGTGGATTGGGTCAGGCGGATCCCGGTCTCAAGAATCTTCTCCGTCTCGCTCGGAGAAGGCGAAGGAGATGCCGCCTGCGCCAGGGAAAGGATCGTGCAAACCATGCAGGGCATCCTAGGCGGAGCCGGGGGAATCATGCAACCCCGGACAGGCCGTGCATTCGGGGGAGCGGGCATTCCGGAACTCTTTTGCCGTGATTCCGAGAAAGAAGTTGCGCGGGAGGAGCGGCGGCGGGAGAATTCCGCGCCCATGAGATCCCCTCTGCTTTTTCTGCTTCTGGTGGTGGCCGGTTGCTCCAAACCTCCCGAGCCGCCTCCTCCGTCCCCGCCACTTCCCGCGGCCCGGGAAGAAAAGCCGTTGCTTCCCGAAAAAACGGGGCCGAAAATTTCCTGCGCGGGGATCTGGACCGCCACGGACGAGCAGGGACAGGCGTTCGATCTCGTGATTTTTCCAAATGGGCAGGCCGTGAGCACCTGGGCCAAAGGTTCTGCCGGAGCGCAGGGGGAGCGGGGATTTTGGAGGGAAGAGGGCAACCGGCTTCTGGTGTTTTTCAACGATGGCTGGACCGACGTGATTTTTCCCGAAGGGGAGGGATTTGTTCACCGGGGATTCGCTCCGGGTTCTCCGCTGGACGGTTCTCCGAAAAATGAATCTCCGGCCCGGAGGCAGGAGGATGACGGTCGCATGGGAATCTGGCGGCTCAACAAGGAACCCGATGGAAGCCACCTCTACGTGGTCCTGCAATCTTCCGGTCGTGCGGTGAGCACCATCGGCGGCGGCACTGCGGGAACCTGGGAGCAGACGGCGGAGGGAACACTTTGCAAGTGGCCGGATGGCTGGAATGACCTGATCTATCCGTCCAATGACGGATTCCAAAAACGGGCCTGGGTCGGTTCGGCGGAGCAAAGCGCGGCTCCTCCCGACATTTCTCCGGCCATCCGGGTGGGAGAAGAGCCTTTTTCGATGACCCCCTGATCCGCGCCATGAACATCCTGCCACTTGTTGCCGGTTCCGCGGGGATTGCGATGACGATGATGGGGGGCGTCTGGTTTTTTGCAAAACGGATGAACAACGCGGGAATCGCCGACATCTGGTGGGCGTTCGGTTTTGTGCCCGTGGCGGTTTTTTGCGGAATTTTTGGCGGCGGGCATCCCATGAGGAACGGGCTCATTGCTGCGATGGTTTGTGCCTGGAGCGTCCGCCTGGGAAGGCATCTTTACAAGCGGGTAATGGGGCATCATCCGGAGGAAGACCCCCGGTATGCGGCCCTCCGGGCCCGGTTTCCCCGGCATCCTTGGTTCCTGTTTTTCTGGTTTTTCCAATTGCAGGGAGTGCTGATCGCCCTCCTGAGTCTTCCCGTTGCGCTGGCCTGTGCGAATCCCTTCGGGGTGCTCGGTTTCTTTGAAGTGGCGGGGCTTTTGCTCTGGAGTGTGGCCGTTGGCGGCGAGGCGGTGGCGGACGCCCAGTTGGCCTCGTTCCGAAGCCATCCCGCCAACAAGGGAAAAGTCTGCGGGTTCGGGCTCTGGAGATATTCCCGGCATCCGAACTACTTTTTCGAGTGGCTGGTTTGGGTTGCGTTCGCCGTTTTTGCGCTGGGGGCGCCCTTCGGTTGGGTGGGGATCCTGAGTCCCCTCCTGATGCTTTGCTTCCTGATATGCGTGACGGGGATTCCTCCATCCGAGGCCCGTGCGCTCGCATCCCGCGGGGACGCCTATCGCGACTACCAAAGCCGCACGAGTCCGTTCATCCCCTGGTTTCCCAGATCCCGTTCATGATTTTCCCCTGCGACCATTCTTCCCGTTCGCGGCTTGCGGGGGTTCTCGCTCCGCTGCGCAAAAGATCCCCGTCGAGGCCGGAGTGCTCCGGCACGGACTTGGGAAGCTTCCCGATGGGGAGACGGATTGGCCTCCTGGCCTGTGCGTTTTTTTGTGCGGCCCTTCCGCTTGCCGCCCAGTCCACGGGAGATCTGATCGCCCGTGGCGATGCGTTGGACAAACAGCACAAAAACCGCGAGGCGCTCGGGGTCTATTTGCAGGCCGCCGCCACCGGGCCGGAAAATGCCGGCGTGCTGCGGCGGCTGGCCGGGCAATATTCGCAATTGATGGATGACAGTGCCGATGCCACACAGCGGAAGGAGTTTGCCGACAAGGCGCTTTCCTGCGCGACAAAGGCAAAAGAACTTGCCCCGAAAGATGCCAAAGTCCGCCTGGCTCTGGCGATTGTCTACGGGCGGATCGCCCTGCTCGAATCGCCACGGAAGCAGCTCGACATGTCGCGCCTCATCAGGGAGGAACTCGAGGCCTCCCTGGCCCTGGATCCGAATGATCCGCTGGCCTGGTATGTTCTCGGTCGTTGGAACTACGAGGTGGCCAACAAGAGTCCCCTGCTCAAAGGGCTGGCCCGGACCGTTTACGGGGAGTTTCCCGATGGCAGCAACGACCGGGCGGTTGCCTGTTTTGAAAAAGCCGTCGCCCTCGATCCCTCGCGCCCGGCCAATCACATCGAACTCGGGCGCGCACTGGCCGCCCTGGGGAAAAAAACCGAAGCCCTCGGACTCATCAACAAAGGACTGGCCATTCCTTCATCGGAGAAAGATGATGCCGCGGCAAAAGCGAGGGGGCTCAAAACCCTTCGCACACTGTGAATTCCGCATCCATGTCGTCCAAGAAGAAAAATCCCCGGGTTTCTGTTCGCAGGAAGGACAAAGATCTCGGCCAATACCATCCGCTCCAATTGGGATCGCTGCTGGAAACCGGATTTTTGGAAAAAGAGGATGTGTGCCAGCATCCGGAAACCGGCGATTGGATTTCCATTTTGCAGTTTCTGGACAGCGGTGGCGTTCCCGGCTTTTCCCGCAGGCGCGGAATGAAAGCGGCGGAGGAGTCGCGCCGGGGAAGTGCCAGAAAATCCCGACAGGCAGCACTCCCGTGGCTGGTGGCCGTCGTGGCCGTGCTCGTGGCTCTGGGGGCGGGTTTTTTTGCATGGAAAACTTTTGCCGAAGTCGACGGTTTGAAAGCCGCCCTCGCCGCCGCCATGGCAAAAAACCGGGAGATGGAGCAGCAATACCAACAGGTTCTCTTCTCGGCGCGTGAAGTGGCCGCAAGCGATCTGGTGCGCGGCAGGGTCATTCTCCGTGACAAATCCGGAAGGCGGATCGCCCTGCCCGGCATCAAGGTGAGGCTCTACGCCCGGAAGGTATTGGACGCCTATCTGGCCGACCGACATGCGAGAATTTCGGAAATTTCGGATGCCGACCCGGTGCGTCTTCCCGTCCATTTTCTGAAGGACATTCCCATTCCCCTGGCCTCCACCACCAGCGATTCCGACGGACGGTTTGAATTCCAGCTTTCCGAACCCGGGGAATACATTCTCCAGACGAGCATCCGGTCTTCAAAAACCGGAGAACTCCGCCTCTGGTTCGTCAGTTTTGATTCCCGCGATCCCCTGAACACCCCGGTGGACATCACCGAGGCAAACACCGTCCGGCAGTTCCATCCGCTCCTGATGGTCGTGGACGGAAGGTGATCCGTCCTGAAAAGTCCGGCGGATGGGCAAAACATCCCCGGGCCCTGAAAAAAGTGGCTGCCCCGCATGGACTCGAACCATGAATAACGGCTCCAAAGGCCGCTGTGTTACCATTACACCACAGGGCAAGACAGAAAAATCATATTGCCCGCGGCAGGCATCCGGCGCAATGATTTTTCGTGAGCAAAAAACTTCGCAATCGTCTCCTGGCCCTGGGGTGTCTGCTGGTCTTCCTGGCACTGGGAGGGCTTTTTTATGTGAACTGGGTCGTGCAGCGGCCGTTCGCGATCATTCTGTTTTTATCCGACAACCTGAATCCCTCGGTGCTCACGGCGGCGAGGATTTATGAAGGAGGGGCGGACCACCGGTTGCAATTGGAGCAGTTTCCGAACCTGGCGTTGCTGACGACGCAGGCGAATGATTTTGCGGTGGCGGATGCGGCGGCGGCGGCCGGAGCGGTGGCCACGGGGCAGAAACCGGCGAACCGGTCCCTCCGGTTGGAGGCGTCAAAAAAGCCGCTTCCCACCCTGTTGGAACTGGCGCACAAGAGCGGCCGGGCGACCGGCATCGTGTCAAATGCCTCGCTCACGGATGCCACGGCGGCGGCTTTCTATGCAAAGACCTCCGATCCCCTCGATTACCAGACGATCGGGTTGCAGCTGGCGGAGAAGGCGGATGTGAACGTTCTGCTCGGCGGGGGGGCGGCGGATTTTCTCCCCGATTCCAAGGAGGGGCGGCGGAAGGACGGGCGGGATTTGATTTTGGAGATGCGGAACAAGGGTTACGACATCGTCCGCAACAAACAGGAGATGGAGAGCACGCCGCTCTGGAGAGCACCGAAAATCCTGGGCCTCTTCAGCATGGGAAATCTCGCTTTCGCAGACGAGGTGCAGGCATCGGCCACCCAGCCGTCCCTGTCGGAGCTGGTGCTGCAGGCCATTCTTCTCCTCCAATACAATCCCAAGGGGTATCTGCTGGTGGTGGATGCCGGGCTTGCGGGGAAGGCCTCCTCGCAGAATGAAGCGGAACGCACGCTGAAGGAAATCCTGGCCTTGGACCACGCGGTGGCTGTCGCGCGGAAATACGCGGGAGAGAAAGCCCTCGTCATTGTTTCCGGGAAGCAGAACTCCGGCGGACTCCGGCTCAACGGCTATTCCTTCCGCAAGGACAAGGGGGCGGCGGTTCTCGGGATCAATGCGCAGGGGGTTCCCTCTTTTACCTGGTCCACGGGCCCGGGCTCCGGGCAACGGCAGACGCCGGAGGGGATCTCCCACACGGAGCCTTCCGCCTTCAAGACCGCTGCGGCGGTGGGCACTGCGGAGGATTCCCTGGCGGTGAGCGCCGGACCGGGATCCGAGGAGTTGAGCGGCTTCCGCGACAACACCGACGTTTTCAACGTCATCCGGAAAGGGCTCTGATTTTTTCCAAAAAAGTGCCGGGGATTTGCTGCGGAAGCCGGTGGGCTCAAAAAAACTTGTCTGCCTGTTTGACAAGGAAGCCCGAATCCTCCATCCTTTTCGGTTCCTAATAATTTACCGATGAAAACCTATTCTGCAAAATCCGAAGAGGTGAAGCGCGCCTGGTGGGTCATTGACGCCGCCGGCCAGCCTCTCGGACGCGTGGCCGAGAAGGCCGCGAATCTCCTCCGGGGAAAAAACAAACCGATTTTCACTCCCCACGTGGACACCGGTGATTTCGTGGTCGTGCTCAACGCCTCGAAAGTCACCGTTGGCGGCAAAAAGGAAGTGGCCAAGGTCTACACCAGTTTCTCGGGATTCGTGGGGGGACACCACTCGGAAACCTTCAAGGCCCGCCGCGAGCGCCGTCCGGAACTTTTGATCGAGCGTGCTGTCCGGGGAATGATCCCGCACAACCGCCTGGGTCGCTCGGTTTTCACGAAGCTGAAAGTTTACGCCGGTTCGGAGCATCCGCACACGGCACAGAATCCGCAACCCGCCTGATCTATTTCCGAATGAGCACAACCAATTCCATCCTCGCCACCGGTCGTCGCAAGACCTCGGTCGCCAGCCTGCGCATGCAGTCCGGCGCCGGTGCCATCAAAGTCAACGGCCGCGATTTCGTGGATTATTTTCCGAGCCTTTCGTTGCAGAACCAGATTCTCCGTCCGCTGGAAATCGCCAATGCGGTGCATTCCTACGACGTGGTGGTGAAGACCACCGGCGGCGGGATCAATGGACAGGCCGGGGCGCTTCGTCTGGCGCTCAGCCGGGCGCTCATCCAGGTGGATGAGACTCTCCGCGTGCCGCTCAAGCAGGAAGGTCTGCTGACCCGCGACCCCCGCATGAAAGAGCGGAAGAAACCCGGTCAGCCGGGTGCCCGCAAACGCTTCCAGTTCTCGAAGCGCTGATTTTTCGCCATCCTGCCATGCCTCTTCCGGACGATTCCAGTTCGATGGTGGCCTGGGCATCGGGACGGTTGGGTTTTTGTGGCAGGGGCCTCCGGTCCCTGCCACAATCGTTTTCCACCAGGGTCGGACGCCTTTTGTTTTTTCTCTTTCTGACGGTTTTGTCCGTTGGGGCGGCGGATCCGGTGGAATTCCAGGTGGGGGCTTTTTCTTTTGAACGTCCGGAGGGCTGGCAGTGGGTTGTTCCCTCGTCTTCGATGCGGAAGGCCCAGCTTTTGGTGGCCGGGGAAGGGAGTGCCGACGTCACCTTTTTTCATTTCGGTCCCGGCGAGGGCGGCGGGGTTCGTGCGAATGTGGACCGTTGGTTCGGTCAGTTCCAGAATGCCACCACCGGGGAGACAAAAGAGACGGTGGGTGCAACGCCAGTGACCTTTGTCCGTGCGCAGGGAACCTTCCAGAGTGGAATGCCCGGAGGGCCTATGACTCCGATGGATGGTTATGCCCTGCGGGGGGCGATCCTGGAGAATGCCGGGGGCGATGTTTTTGTGAAGATGACCGGTCCGGAGGCCGTGGTGGAATCCGCCAATGCGGCGTTTGAGAAAATGATCCGGGACGCGGCTTCCCGTTGAAGGAAAAACGAGAAATGCCGGAATTTTTCGAATTCATGAAAAAGGGAACGTTGCTTTTTTTTCTCCTGTTGCTGGTTTGCGGGTGGGGGCGGTGTGAGGACGGGGACAGGGTTTTCCGCGTGGGAATCCATGACAAACCGCCTTATGCCACCAAGGGCAGTGACGGAGAGTGGCGGGGGATCGCGGTGGATTTGTGGAACAGCATTGCCGTCAAGACCGGGATCCGCTTCGAGTTGGTGGAGACGCCGTATGAGCACATCCTGGCCGATGTGGCCTCCGGGAAGTTGGATGTCGCGGTGGGGGAAATGGAGGTCACGGCGGATTCCGAGAGAGCCGTTGATTTCACACAGCCGTATCTGATGTCCTCAATCGGCATCGCCTTGCAGGACCGGGCCTGGCATCCGGACTGGGTGGCCATTGCGAAGGAGTTTTTCAACTGGACGCTCGTCCAGGTGTTGCTGGCCATTTTTGCGGGCATGTTGCTGGTGAGCGTTCTCATCTGGTTTTTTGAGCGGCACCACCAGGTGGGGCATTTTCGCGGGGGGCTGTCCGGTTTTGGCTCGGCGCTGTGGTTTGCGGCGGTGACCATGACGACTGTCGGGTATGGTGACAAAACCCCGTCGACGCTTGCGGGGCGGTTGGTTTCGTTTTTCTGGATGCTGGCGGGGGTGTTGCTCATCGCGAGCTTCACCGCAGCTGTGGCCACCAGTGTCGCCGCCGCCCGTGTGAGCGAGATGGTCACCCGTCCGGGGGATCTTTACCGGGTCCGATGCGGGGTTCTGAACGGTTCGATGCCCCAACGGTATCTCGAAAAGCAGGGGATTCCCGCCCGTCCGTTTGAGGACGTCGAGTCGGCGCTCAAGGCTCTTTCCGCCGGGCAGGTCGAGGCTGTTGTGGCGGACAGGAACTCGCTTTGCTATCTCTCCCGGGCGATGACGGCAAGAAACCCCGATGTCCGCTTCCGGGTCTCCCCGGTCAGCTTCCAGAATACTTTCATCGGGCTTCCCGTGCATTCCAAACTGCCGGAATTTGAGGAGATCAATGTGGCACTGCTGGCCACAACTTCCAGTGAGGAGTGGCAGGAAATCCTGCGCGATTGGCTCGGGCACAATCACCAGAATTGACCCCCCAGGCAGTTTTTCTCTGCGGCCTCTGCGTCGCTGTATGAGGAATTGCCGGATCCGGGTGTGCGCCGGTTTGCAGATTTTATTTAGAATAATTCTTGATCCAGAAAGCCGGCGGGGTAAATTGACCCGTCATGTCGAAGCGGCCGGAAACAAATTCTGTGTATGAGGAGATGATCAGCCACAACGGGCATCGTCTGACTCCGCAGCGGCGTGAGGTTTACGAGGTGCTCACTTCGGAGCGGGATCATCCGACAGCGACGGAGGTTTTTCTTCGTGCGAAGAAACGGATGCCGGGGATTTCCTTGGCAACGGTTTACAACTGTCTGGACACGCTGGTGGACTGCGGGCTGGCGAAGCAGGTGAACGTGGACCGGGATGCCACGCGGTATTGTCCGAATCTTCAGGAGCACGGGCATTTTGTTTGCGAACGCTGCGGAAAAGTTTTTGATGTTCCTCCCGCCAAGAGCGGCGGGACGGAGCCCTTCTGGCAGCTTCCCGGGAATTTCGTCGTGACGCACGCCGAGTTCACCCTCCGGGGGCTCTGCCCCGACTGCAACACCTGAATTTTATCATCACATGTCACTCCACATCCAAAACCTGCACGCCAACATCGGGGATCGTGAGATCCTTCGCGGTCTGAATCTCGAAGTCCCGAAAGGGGAAGTCCATGCGATCATGGGGAAAAATGGATCGGGCAAGAGCACATTGGCCAAGGTGATGGCAGGGCATCCGGACTACGAGGTGACCGGGGGGACGGTGACGTTGGACGGGGCGTCCCTGTTTGACATGGCGGAGCCCGACGAGCGGGCGCGGGCCGGGCTCTTTGTGGCGTTCCAATATCCGATGGAAGTGCCGGGGGTGACGATCGCGAACTTCATCCGTGCGGCGCGGCAGGCGCGGCTTCCCGAGGGGGAGGAACTGGATGCCATCGAATATTACGAGGAACTTTACGCCAAGATGGATTCCCTGAAAATCCCGCGGAATTTCACCTCCCGCGCGGTCAACGAAGGATTCTCGGGGGGCGAAAAAAAGCGCTGCGAGATTCTTCAACTGGCGATGCTGGCCCCGAAGTATGCGGTGCTCGACGAGACGGACAGCGGGCTGGACATCGATGCCCTGAAAATCGTGTCCGACGGCGTGAATGCCCTGCGTTCTCCGGACCGCGGATTTCTTGTGATCACCCACTACCAGCGACTGTTGGATTACATCGTTCCCGATGTCGTCCATGTGATGGTCAACGGGCAGATCGTGATGAGCGGGGACAAGAGCCTTGCGCTGAAACTGGAGGCAGAAGGTTACGATTGGGTGGAAAAGGAAATCCTTGCAACCGCCTGAAAACGCCATGAGCACCGAGACAAAACCCGATTTGAACATCGACCGCTCGGTCGGTGACTTCAGTTACGATGTCAACTACGAGTTCGACGCCGGACTCGGCCTCACGGAACGGACGATCGACTACATCTGCGACGTCAAGAACGACCCGGACTGGATCCGCGAGTTCCGCAAGGACGCGCTGCGAAAATTCGAAAAGATGCCGATGCCGACCCACTGGGCGAGCCACGATCTGGACAACATTGTTTTTGAAAACATCCGCTACTACCTCTCGCAGGGAACTCAGCCGAAGCGCTCGTGGGACGACGTGCCGGATGAAGTGAAGAAGACGTTCGAGCGGCTGGGGATTCCCGAGCAGGAACGGAAATTTCTCGCCGGGGTGGAGGCGCAGTTCGACAGCGAGGCGGCTTACTCGAACATCAAGGCGGCGGTGGGTGAGCAGGGGGTGATCTTTGTCGGTTCGACGGACGGACTCCAGAAGCATCCGGAGATTTTCCGGAAGTGGTTCGGGAAGGTGATTCCGACCGGGGACAACAAATTCAGTGCGCTGAACAGCGCGGTTTTTTCCGGAGGATCGTTCATTTACGTGCCTCCCGGCGTGAAGGTGAAGCACCCGCTCCAGGCGTATTTCCGGATCAATGCGGAGAATTTCGGACAGTTCGAGCGGACGCTGATCATCGCGGACGAAGGCAGCGAGGTGATGTACATGGAAGGCTGCACGGCCCCGAAGTTCGAGACCTCGACCCTGCACAGCGCCGTGGTGGAGCTGGTCGCGCTCAAAGGGGCCAAGATCCAGTATATCACCGTCCAGAATTGGTCGCCGAATGTCTTCAATCTCGTGACCAAGCGCGGGCTGGCCCACGAGGAGGCGGAAATCAAGTGGATCGACTGCAATATCGGGTCGCGGCTCACGATGAAATACCCGGGAGTCATCATGAAAGGCCGCAAGGCCCGGGGAGAGGTCATTTCCATTGCGCTTGCCGGTGACGGGCAGCACCAGGACACCGGGGCAAAGATGGTCCATGCCGCCGACGAGACCACCAGCAACATCGTCTCCAAGAGCATCAGCCTTGGAAAAGGCCGTTCCACCTACCGCGGGCTCGTGCAGATCGGGCGTCACCTCAAGGGGTGCAAGAACAACACCGAGTGCGACGCCCTGCTCATCAACACGGAGAGCCGCACGGACACCTACCCCGCCATCACCGTCCGCGGAAAGGAAAACGCCTGCCAGCATGAGGCCTCGGTGAGCAAGATCAGCGCCGAGCAGATCTTTTACATGCAGCAGCGGGGGATCCCGGAAGCGGCGGCGATGAGCCTCGCGGTCAACGGATTTGTCAACGATCTCGTCCAGCAATTTCCCATGGAATACTCCGTGGAGTTGAAGCGTCTGATCGATTTGGAAATGGAAGGATCGGTCGGTTGACCCGACCGGGAAAGATGGCGAAGATGAGCACGATACTTATGGAAAAAGAGGCCTCTGTCTGGCCGGAGTGGTTTGACCAGGGGGCTGCCATTCGGGAATACGAATCCACCCCGGACCCGACCCGCAAAGATGAGTCCTGGAGGTTTGCCAACCTGGCGGCACTTGACCTCGCGGGATTTGAAGCCGCCCCGGCTGTTGCCAATGAAGGCCGGATCATCATGGCTTCCACCGGTCTGGAGAAATTTTCCGCCAGGATGGTCTTTGCAAACAACGCGCTCCTTCACGAGGAGTCGCCGCATCTCCCGGACGGGGTCATTTTTTCCCCGCTCGAAGTCGCGGCCCGGGAGCATCCCGACCTGTTCCGAAAATATTTCATGGCCCAACCGGTCGAGCTGGGATCCCACAAATTTGCAGAGCTGCACCGGGGGAAGGTCGCCAGCGGCGCGTTTCTCCATGTGCCTGCGGACACCGAAGTGACCCTGCCGGTGGAGATCTTCCATTGGGTGGAAGGAGCCGGGGCGTCGGTCTTTCCCCACACGCTCATCGTCTGTGGAAGGAACAGCCGGGTGACGGTCGTGGACCGTTTCCAGAGTGCCGACGGATTGAAGGCCTTCGCCTGTGGCGTCAACGACCTGCACCTTGCCCCGGGTGCGCGGCTGACCTATGTGGCCGTGCAGGATTGGTCCCGGGAGTCCCTGGCCTTTCATCTCAATTCCACGATTGTGGACAGCAACGCCCTTTGCACTGCGCTCACGGCGAATTTCGGCGGAGGATTCGTGCGGGGCGAGAGCCTGAGCCGCCTCGTCGGCGAGGGGGCACGGAGCGAAATGTATTCGATCAATCCCGTGGAAGGAACCCGGGAGATCGACCAACGGACGCTTCAGGACCATGTGGCTCCGAATGCCACGAGCGATCTCCTGTATTTGAACGCCCTTGATGACAGAGCCCGGACCATTTTTGCCGGTCTCATCAAGGTGCAGCCCGGAGCCCGGGGGACGGATGCCTACCAAAAAGTGCGCAATCTCATCCTGAGCGACGAGGCCGATCCCAATTCCATGCCCGGCCTCGAAATCCTCAACGACGAGGTTCGCTGTTCCCACGGTGCCACCAACGGACCGGTCAGCGAAGAGGAACTCTTCTATTTGCAGGCCCGCGGCATTCCCCGCGAACAGGGGCGGCGCTTGATTGTGAACGGGTTTTTCAACACCCTTTTGGAGAAACTCCCCGATCCCACCCTCTGCGAATACCTCAAAGGGTTGGTGGCCCGGCGGCTCGCGGTCTCCTGAGGCGGCGACAGCCTCCTGTGGAAACCTGTATTCGTGTCTTGACCTTTGCGGGTGCTTGCGGCATCCAATCTGTTTCGCTCCGGGGCAAAACAGTCCCGCTTGCTGCCCAAAACATGACTTTTTGCCGATCGATTATTCGAAAACACCTGGCGCTTTTGCTGCCGGTGATGCTTGCGCTTGTTGCATCTCCGTTGCAGGCCCAGATGGGACCGGGGCCGGTGGTGAAAGAGATCGCGGTGGAAAACGTCGGGGCTCCGAGTATCTCCAAGGAGCGCGTGCTGGCGAACCTGGCCACGAAGGTCGGACAGCCTTACAGCGAGCGCGCTGCGGAACAGGACATCCGGGCACTTTATGCCACGGGCGGCGTCTCGAATGTGCGTCTTTTTGCGGAACCCCTCGGCGACGGGGTGAAGGTCACCGTTCTTCTCCAGGGACGTCCGGTCATTGAGGAAATCCTCATCGAAGGAGCCGACCGCATTCCCATGAGCCGCGTCCGCCGGGAGATCGGCACCAAGGTGGGAGATGTCGTTAGTGAGGAAAAAGTCGAGGACGACCGGCAGAAGATCATCAAACTTTACGAGGACAAAAACTATTCCGAAGTCGATGTCCAATACCGGATTCAGGAAATCCCCGGCAACAACCGGGCCCGTGTCATTTACTCGATCACCGAGGGGCCGAAGCTGATCGTCCGGAAAATCACTTTCGTCGGCAATGAATCCATCCTCGCCAAGGACATCCGCAAGGTGATGAAGACCAAGCCGGAGGACATCCTTTCGTTTTTCACCAAGAGCGGACGCCTTCTCCCCGCACAGGTCGAGGAGGACCGTGCGGCCGTGAAGACCCTTTACCAGAACCGGGGATTTGCCGACGTGGAAGTCACCGACATCCAGACACAGCCGGTGCAGAACAACGGGGTGGAGTTGATCGTGACCATCGTCGAGGGGATGCAATACCGCGTCAATTCGGTGAAATTGGAAGGGGTGAATGTCACCTCGCAGGAGGAAGTGCTTGGACGCATGAGGATGCTCGGCGGACAGCTTTTCACCCCCAAAGGCATGGGAGATGATCTCAAGGCATTGAGGGATTTCTATGGAGCGCGCGGCTATGTGGACATGATGGCCATGCCGGAAGTGCTGCCTGCGGGCCCCGGGGCCGTGGACGTCACTTATCGTTTGGACGAAGGGGTGCAATCCTATGTCAACCTGGTCAGCATCCAGGGCAACACCCGCACCCAGGACCGCGTGATCCGCCGGGAATTGGCGGTCAAGCCGGGCGACGTCTTCGATACCACGCTCGTGGATGTGAGCAAAAAGCGCCTGGAGAATTTGAATTACTTTTCCCGTGTGGACACCGCGCCGACGGACACCATCGTTCCCGGCCGCAAGGATCTGAATGTGATCGTGGAAGAAAAACGCACCGGGTCGTTCAACTTCGGTGTCGGGTTCAGCACGATTGACAGCCTGCTTGGTTTTGCGGAACTCCAGCAGACCAACTTCGACCTCTTCAACTGGCCGAATTTCACCGGTGGCGGCCAGAGATTCCGCATCCGCGGGCAATACGGTCTCCAGCGCAGCGACTTCGTGGTGGCCCTCACCGAGCCGTGGTTCCTTGGTTACAAGCTCTCCGTCGGGGTGGAAGGTTATTACCGCAATGCGAACTTCCTTTCCGCGGTTTACGACCAGGAAAACCTGGGAGTCGCCTTCCAGGCCCGCAAACAAATCTGGCGCGCCCTTTCCGCCCGCACGGAATACCGCATCGAGAACATCCGCATTTACAATGTCGATGCGACCGACAACGGCAACGACTACTTCTTCTTCAACGGGTTTGACGACGGCTACAATGGCAATGAAAAGGCCGGTCCGGTTATCGAAGACTCCGCAGGAACCTACACCAAGAGCGCGGTGACAGGCTCCCTCATCTGGGACACCCGCGACAGCCTGTTTCTGACCCGCAGGGGGGAAGTGGTGGAATTGACGGGCTTCGTTTCCGGAGGTTTCCTTGGTGGAAACGTGCAGGATTACGGACTCTCGCTGGAATTCTCCAAATACTTCCCCCTTCCTTTCGATCTCATTTTCCTTGTGAAAGGGCAGATTGCGATCACGAACGGCTGGGGAAGCAACAAAGATTCCTCGGATGATGGCTATGGCGACGGGGTGCCCATCTTCGATCGTCTTTACCTCGGTGGCGCAAACAACATGCGCGGCTTCGATTTCCGCGAAGTCGGTCCCGTGGATGAATACGGCAACCCGATCGGCGGCAACTCCCTGGCCTATCTGACCTTTGAAATGACCTTCCCGATTGTTTCCCGCGTGCGGGGTGCCGTCTTCAGTGACATGGGTTTTGTGAACGTCAGTGCCGGGGATTTCGATACCTCCAATGCCAACGTGGACATCGGTATCGGTCTGCGCCTGGATCTGCCCATCGGCCCGATCCGGGTGGACTACGGTATCCCGGTGATTTACGACAGTTGGAACGGGCCTCCCGGCAAATTTAACTTCAATATCGGCTATCAATTTTGAACAAATCCGGACGGCGGCGGTCCATACTTGACCAATCCGTTCCAGAATCCACACTCAGCAACTCTTACAACAACCAAAACCCAATGCTCAAATCCATCCTCTCCATCGCCATCCTGGCCACGGCCCTCGTGGCTGCCGCCCCGTCCGCCAACGCCCAGATGAAAATCGGTACGTTGGACATGAACGCCGTCTTCACCCAGTATTACAAAACAAAGGACGCCGAGACGAAGCTCAACGAAGCCCGCGCCGCCGCCAAGAAGGAACTTGATGACCGCCTCGAGACCCTCAAGAAGGCGATGGACGAAATCAACAAGATCAACGCCGATCTCGAAAAACCCGAGTTGAGCAAAGACGCCAAGGACAAGGCCACGAAGAGCCGTGACGAGAAGGTCAACGATGCCCGCAATCTCGACCGGGAAATCACCGAGTTTCGCGGTACCCGCGAGCGTCAACTCCAGGAACAGTTTGTCCGGATGCGCAAGGACATCATCGACGAAATCATGAAAGTCGTGAACGAGAAGGTCAAAGCCGCCGGATATGACATTGTTTTTGACAAGTCCGGAATGAGCATGGGCCAGATTCCGGTCCTCATCTATTCCCGCAGCGATCTCGATTTCAGCAAGGAAATTGTTGAAACGCTCAACAAGAACGCGCCCAAGGCCACCACACCCGCTCCCTGAACGGAATGACCCTCGCCGAGGTGGCCGCCCGCACGGGCGGCTGGGTGGCCCCCGAGGTCGCTTCACAGGAAATCTCCGGGCTGGCGTCGCTTGACGACGCCAATTCCGGAGATTTGGCGTTTTTCGGGAATCCGAAGTATATCAAATCCCTCCGGAAGTCCCGGGCCACGGCGGTTTTGGTTCCGCATGGGTTCGGGGAGGAGGTGCCACCGATCCGGATTTGGGTGGATGATCCGGGAGCGGCTTTTTCCCTGCTTTTGCCGACTTTTGTTCCCCGGGAGATCGTTCATTCGCCGGGGATTCATCCCACGGCGATTGTCTCTCCGGAGGCCACCATTGGGGAAGACGTCTTCGTCGGGCCGTATGTCGTGATCGAGCCGGGAGCGAAAATTGGATCGCATTCCATCATTGGAGCCCATGCCTACATCGGTCACGACTGCCAGATCGGGGCCCATTGCCGGATTTACCCGAATGTGACGATCCGGGAACGCTGCACGCTTGCCAACCGGGTGACTTTGCATTCGGGGGTGGTCGTCGGGGCCGATGGATTTGGATACGAATTTCGGGACGGTGCCCACCGGAAGATTCCGCAGACCGGGATTGTCCAGATCGACGATGATGTGGAGATCGGAGCCAATTCCACCATCGACCGGGCGCGCTTCGGACGCACCTGGATCCAAAAGGGCACCAAGATCGACAACCTTGTCCAGATCGCCCACAACGTCACCATCGGGGAAAACTCCATCCTCTGTGCCCAGGTGGGCATTTCCGGCAGCACCCGCGTCGGAAATTTTGTCACGCTGGCCGGAAAGGTTGGCGTCAACGGACACATTGAGATCGGGGACGGGGCGATTGCCACGGCAATGAGTGGTATTTCAAAGTCCGTGCGCCCCAAAGAAGTGCTCATCGGTGCTCCGGCGCGGCCGATGAAGGAGTACAAAGTCACTTTGGCCCTGCTGCACAAACTCGGGAAACTTTTCGACCGGGTGAAAAAACTCGAAGAAAAGGCCTTCTCCGTCGACTGATTCCGCTGACACCCGCCTTCCCTTTTTCCGGAATGGGCAAGCACGAACGCATTCGGGATGCTGTGAAATCCCGGGAGACAGCAGGAAAATATCCCGTCTGCTACGAGTTGTTTTTTTCTCTTTTCAACAAGGGCGATTACTACGCGGCGCATGATGTTCTCGAGCACCTTTGGCTGGAGTGCACGGATTCCCGGGCGGTTTTTTACAAGGGTCTCATCCAGATTGCCGGTGCATTTGTCCACATGCGCAAACAGTTTCTCCGTCCGGAGCATCCCAAGGATGGGAGACGGCTCCGCCCCGCCTGCCGTTTGCTGAACCTTGGAGCGGCCAATATTCATCCCTTTGGTCCGCTTTGCATGGGGCTGGATGTCCGGGCACTCTGTGCGATGTGCGGGCAGATGGCGTTGGAAATCGAGCGGTCGGATTACCGGGTCAATCTCTAGACTCCCGCCACAGGGCCGCAAATCCGGCTCCTCGAGTCCGAGCAATCCGCCGGGGAGATCAGGAAGCTTCCCGGATCATCGGAACAAAGCGCACCGGGATGACAGACTGCTGTTGGATTTCTCCCCCGATTTTTTCCAAGATGAAGAGTTGCTGGACTCCTCCTTCCCTGCCGACCGGCACGACGAGACGTCCGCCTTCCCGGAGTTGCCCGACAAGTTTGGGAGGAACCTCCTCCGGTGCGCACGTGACGATGATCGCATCGAAAGGAGCCGCATCCGGCCAGCCCTGGTATCCATCGCCGGTCCTGGCGTGAATATTGCGATATCCGAGACGTTGAAAAGTTTCCCGGGCCCGGGTGGCCAGCGGTTCCACGATCTCCACCGTGTAAACATCGGCTGCCAGTTCGGCGAGAATGGCCGCCTGGTAGCCCGAGCCGGTTCCAATTTCCAGCACACGGGAACCGGGGGCAAGGTGCAGCAGGCCGGTCATCAGGGCCACGATGTAAGGTTGGGAAATCGTCTGTCCGTGGCCGATGGGCAGAGGGCCATCGCGGTAGGCCAGGTGTTGCAGGTGGGGGGGAACAAACTCATGGCGGGGCACTTTTTCCATGGCGGCCAGCACCCGGGGATCGGAAATTCCCTCGTTGCGGATCTGGGTTTCAACCATCTCCCGGCGTATGTCTCCGCAAACATCTCCACCGGCCCCGGTTTCCATCGCTCCGGTCATCAGCGCCGTGAGCGCAGGCCAGAATCTCCAGTTCATCATCACACTCTACCGCAAAAAGGCCGCAAAACCAAAAAATGGGATGCCTCCGGAGTTTCTTTTCCCGGATGAAATTCCCCGGTAAAAGGGAAGTGTGAATTCTCGAAATGTCTCCTGTCGGGAGAGATCTTCCGTGGGAGGGAGCCCTTTCCCGCCATGAACCCAAATTTCGCATTTGAACCACTGAAATCCACTAAATGTCACTAATTGACAGCATGTTACGAGTTGATCAATTCTGCGAGGGGAATAGCTCAAAATGTCCGTTCCTGTTGGATGTCCTTCTATCTGTGGGAATCTTGTTCATCTGCGGCCAAACCTTCTGCGGTTTTTAGGATGAAGATTCTTGTTGTCGAAGACGACCCCGGGATCGTGGATGTCCTTGAGTATTCATTGACGGCCGCGGGATTCGCCGTTTTGCGGGCATCTTCCGGGGCCGGGGCGCTGCGGATGTTCGGGCAATCGGACTTTGTCGTTCTCGATATCGGATTGCCGGATTTCGACGGATTTGAAGTCTGTCGCCAAATTCGCAGGACCAGCCCGGTGCCAATTCTTTTCCTGACCTCCCGCACCGAGGAAATCGACCGGGTTGTCGGTTTGGAACTGGGGGCGGACGATTACCTCGCCAAGCCGTTCAGTTCCCGGGAGCTTGTAGCCCGCATCAAGGCGATTGCCCGGAGGGCGGACCATGCTCCGAAGCCATCCGGGGAGGGAGTGGTTATGGACAGGGACTCCTTCCGTGTTTCCGTGGACGGTCGTCCGGTCGGTTTGTCCCGCACGGAGTTCGAACTGTTGGCCCTGCTGTCCGGACATCCGGGAAGGGTCTTCACGCGCGAGCAGATCCTTGATTCCGCATGGACGGACGGGGGATGCGTGACGGACCGGACGGTGGATGCCCACATCAAGTCTCTCCGGAAAAAACTGGAACCGGGGGAATTCATTGAGACCGTTCGCGGAGTCGGCTACCGCTTCCGATCCTGATATGCCCGGACGTCCCGTTCCCTCCGGTTCTCCCGGCCGCGCGGTGCTCTTCATCCAACGGCTCATCAGCACGCTGGCCCCGCCGCTGCACAGTCTGCACTGGAAAATTTTCCTGCTCTGCCTGGCGGCGGTTTTTCTGCCCGGGGTCTATTTCGCGTGGAAAGTCGGGGAGGGAATCGAGCGAAGCCACTTGAGATCCACCGAACAGGGGATGATCGATACCGGGCTTGTTCTTGCCGAGACATGGGAACAGGCACCGCTTACGGACCTGCCCCATGCCCGCGAGATCATCCGGAGGGTTTTCAGGGATTTTTCCCCCAATCTCCGCATTGTGCTCTATGACCCGCGTGGTCGGGTGCTTCACGATACCGGGGGAGTCCTCGCGCCCGGTTCCGACCAGTCCGCCACGCGCGATGTCCGGTTCGCGGTCCGGGGAGAATATGGTTCGCGGTGGGAACGCGATCCCTACCGCCGGGTGGTCGTTCTCTACAGCACGATTCCCGTGATGAAAAACGGGAACATCATCGGGCTCATCGGCGTGGTCAAGACAACCGCCGACGTCAGAAAGTCCGTCATTCGTTCGCTCAAGGATCTCGCCGTGCCGACTCTCCTGGCCCTGATGCTTGCCGCACTGGTCTCCTATGCTCTCTCCACTTACCTCACCCGAATCATCGGCGGATTGGTGCGCAGGGCGGAGCGTGTTGCGGCCGGAGAGCCGGGCGTCCGCCTCGAAACCTGGACGAAAAGCGAGCTTGGCGACCTCTCCCGTGCGCTGGAAAAAATGCGTCGAAAACTCGAGGGAAAGCAATACGTCGAGGAGATGGCGCTCACGCTGTCGCATGAGATCAAGACTCCGCTCGCGGCAATCCGCGGGGCCGCCGATATCCTCGAACAGGCAGACGGGCCGGAGGTCAGGAAAAAATTCCTCGGAAACATCTTTGCCGAGGTTGAACGGCTTTCGGCGATCGTGACGAACTTTCTCGCGCTCTCGCGGATCGAAAGTGCGCCTCCCGACCCTGATTCCAGAGCCTCGCTGCCCGAGATCGCCGGACAGGTTGCCGATACCTTCCGCGCACGGGCGCGAAACATTGTTTTTGAAACGGCCATCTCCGAAGAGCCCTGCTGGATCGTGATGCCTCCTGATCAGCTCCGCCGTCTCATGGGGGCGCTTCTCGAAAATGCCTTCCAGTTCACCCCGCCCGGAAGAAAGGTCTTCTTCTCCACATCCGGTGCCAGCCTCACCGTCCGGGATGAGGGCCCCGGAATTCCCGACGAGCTGAAGGCAAAAATCTTCGACCGCTTCTTCACAACCGTGAACCCTTTCACCGGTCGCCGCGGGACCGGACTCGGCCTCTCGATCGTCAAATCCCTTGCCTCCAGATACCACGCACGGATCTCTCTGGATAACACAACCGGCGGCGGAACATCGGTCACAGTGCGCTTCGAGACGATCTGACCGCAGATCAATGGGGTTTACGCCAATTCAATGGAAGGCGGGAGAATCAGTCACAAGAAACAAAAGCGACCGCGATCACGAGAGCCAGAGATCAACACAAATTCAGCCGATGTCGAGTGAAGGACTCGCATGAAAATGAACCCTGACCCAATGGCAGACTTCTTGGTCTATTTCGAAGAGCAGATGGTCGCTTTCATCCTAAAAACCGCAGAAGGTTTGGCCGCAGATTTACAAGATTCACACAGATAGAAGGACATCCAACAGGAACGGACATTTCGAGTCATTCACCTCGCAGGTGAATGACTGATTAACTCGTAACATGCTGTCAATTAGTGACATTTAGTGGATATTAGTGGTTCAACTGCGGAATTTAGGTTCATAGAAGATCATTGAACTGCCGATCCCGGAACCACCAGATGTTCAGGAACAGATTTTATATAAACATACGTTTTTATTGACGTGCGTCTAAAGTGACGTATATGTAAGCGCATGAAGGCGAATCCAGGAGGTCAAATTGATACGAAAGCCGTGATTGGTCGGGACCGAGTCATCCAAGTAATTTGGGAAACTGTCGAACAGCAAAGCGCTGTCATCACCGCGGAACGGCGCATCGGAAAAACAACTGTCA
Organism: uncultured Chthoniobacter sp.; assembly: GCA_964585615.1. Lineage (GTDB taxonomy): Bacteria > Verrucomicrobiota > Verrucomicrobiia > Chthoniobacterales > Terrimicrobiaceae > QYQL01. Next base: position 42,650 of record CAZPEN010000015.1, read on the forward strand.
TCAAGAAAATGGTGGCCGAGCCCGCGTCCGGGTGGCTGCCAGTTTTCCAAGACTTGGAAGGTTGCCACTCGGCCATCGACTTCGCCATGTCCGTTTACAAGGAGATTCATCAATTCTTGAGCACCAAGGGGAAAGTCGCCCGTCGGGCGAAGGAATGGCTCACCGCCTTGGGCGGAATCGAGATTGGCGGACTCGTCAAGCTTCCAGAGAAACAAGAGACGAACTGGAAGGATTTGCTCAGCCGATCAGTCGAGGATCTCGTTCACGAGAATGACGCCACGGGCACCAAGCTGATTTTCTTGTGGGACGAGATGCCCTTCATGCTGGCAAACATTCGGGACCGCCAAGGAGAGCAAACCGCGATGGAGGTGCTCGATCTGTTGCGCTCGCTGCGTCAGACACATAGCGGACTGCGAATGGTCATCACGGGTTCCATCGGCCTCCACCATGTCCTCACATCATTGAAGGATAAAAACTATGGCAACGTGCCGGTGAACGACATGGCGGCGATTGATGTCCCGCCGCTGGAGGAAAGAGACGCGATACACCTCGCTGGACTTCTCATTGATGGCGAGGGACTGCATTCCCATGACAAGCAGGCTGCTGCGGCAGCAATTGCCCACGAGGCGGACTGCTTTCCCTTCTACATCCACCACATCGTCAGAGCTCTGAAAATCAGAGGTCTGGATGCAGAAAGCAAAAATATTTCCGAGGTTGTGGCGGGTCAATTGGTCAATGCACACGATCCATGGGAGCTGCTTCATTACCGGGAGCGCATCCCGCTTTACTATGGTGATGACCAAAAAGCCGTCTCTTTGATTCTCGATGAGATCGCGGACAAGAGGAAAACGGCTTCTGTGGATGAATTGTTTGCCATGCTCAAAGGGGCGATCACGTTCGACGACCGGGAACGGTTGCTCCGCCTTCTTTCCCTTATGGAGCGAGATCATTACCTGAAACGGGATCAAGACGGGCGCTATCGCTTCCGATTCCCGCTGATCCGCCGTTGGTGGAAAATGAACCGTGGCCTATGAACACTCGCATTCAGAAAAGCGCCGAAGGCATGGATAATCGCAAAGCCCTCTGGGTGTTTACGCCCAGCCGCACCGATCCCGAAGTTCTCGAGTTCATCCTTGTTCAACGGCAGGAGCTTTTGCAGGACGCGGTCGAGCGGGTGAAAGAAAGTGCCCTGACCGATCACAAACATCATCTGCTGTTCGTCGGTCCCCGAGGCTGTGGAAAGACCCACCTCGTGACCCTGATCGTCAACCGATTGAGCCAGGATGAAAAACTTGCGGACCGCTTGCGGATTGCCTGGCTCAACGAGGATGAAACCTGCACCACATTGCTGGAGTTTCTTCTAAAGATCCACGCAGCGCTTGAGAAGCGGTATCCGGATGAATTTCGTGAGGAAGCCCTCGATGCTGTGTATGAGATGAAGCCGGAGGCGGCGAGCGAGCGTGTATCCAATCTCCTCCTGACTGCCCTGGGTTCCCGGACACTCATGGTGGTGGCCGAAAACCTCGATGCCATTTTTGATGGCCTGGGGGATGTTGGCCAAAAGCAGCTCAGAGCTTTCATTCAAGAGAACCCCAAGTTCTCGATTGTTGCCACAGCCCAGCGACTTGTGGAAAACCTTTCCAGCAGAACCAGCCCGTTTTTTGGTTTTTTTCAAACGGAACACCTGAAATCTCTCGATGTCCACGAAGCAACGGAGTTGCTCATAAAAATCGCCCGCCTCCAGGAGCAAACGACGCTTGTGGAGTTCCTGTCCACCAGCCGTGGTCGTTCCAGAGTTCGGGCGCTCCATCATTTGTCCGGGGGGAATCACCGCATCTATATTGTTCTCTCCCAATTCATCACCCGCGACAGTATCGAGTCCCTGCTCCGACCGTTCATGAAGATGGTGGACGAACTCACTCCCTACTACCAAGAAAGGGTTCGCTGGCTACCGCCACAGCAGAGGAAGATTGTTGAGTATCTGTGCGGTTGCGAAGGCACAGTGTCGGTCAAAGAGATCGCAAAAAAGCTTTTTGCGACATCTCCAACGATTTCCAGCCAACTTCAGGATCTTCGCGAAAAGGGCTATGTGGAAGCCAGTCAACGCGGCCGGGAGTCGCTCTACGAAATCAGCGAGCCCCTGATGCGCATTTGTGTTGAGGTGAAAGAAACCCAGCGAAATCAGCCGCTTCGCCTGCTCGTGGACTTTCTCCGGGTCTGGTATGACGACCAGGAGCTGAGCCGCCGAATCGGGACTCTTGGACCAGCCACAGAATCGCGAGCCTATCTCGAATCAGCCGTCGAAAGAAACAAAGTCGAAGGCAATCTCCGCAAACGCCTGTTTCTCGAAGACCTCCGGTTGGCTTTGCCCGAGAAAATGAACTCAGTGGAGCGAGAGAGGATGATTCAGGAATGCGCGAACTTGCCGGAAGCGGTTGCCTTGGCATTGAGTAGTTTGCATGAGGGGAACAAGATCGAATCAATACGGTGTCTCGATGAGGCGATTGCAGAGGAATCCCGCCCAACTGATAAAGCAGATCTGCTTTTTACCCGGGCCGAATTGCAAACTTCTCTTGCGGACCGACGAAAAGCCATCAAGGACTACACGGCGGTAATCGGGCTTCCCGATGCTCTGGTCGATCAGGTCGCCAAGGCGCTCCTCAATCGTGGAATAACCTACGGCCAGACGGGTGAAACTCAGCGTGAAATCGAGGACTACACGGCGTTGATCGGGCTTCCTGATGCTCCGGTCGATCAGGTCGCCAAGGCGCTCCTCAATCGTGGAATAACCTACGGCCAGACGGGCGAAACTCAGCGTGAAATCGAGGACTACACGGCGTTGATCGGGCTTCCCGATGCTCCGGTCGATCAAGTCGCCAAGGCGCTCCTCAATCGTGGAATAACCTACGGCCAGACGGGCGAAACTCAGCGTGAAATCGAGGACTACACGGCGGTGATCGGGCTTCCAAATGCTCCGGTCGAGCAAGTCGCCAAGGCACTCTACTGTCGTGGTATCACCTATGGGCAGACCGGCGAAACTCAGCGTGCTATCGAGGACTACACGGCGGTGATCGGACTTCCTGATGCTCCGGTAGAACAGATCGCCAAGGCGCTTTTCTATCGCGGTGTCACTTTCGTCCGAGGAAACCAAAAGCAAGAAGCTCAGAAGGACTTTGAGACTCTTACCCAACTCGCAAAGGCTCCCGCAAATACGGTGGTGAATGCCTATCTGAAACTATCAGAACTTCACTTGAGTGAAGGAAGATGGAGCGAAGGATTCGATGTTCTAGAAAAAGGCTTGGCTTGCGGTGCCAAGATGCAACCGCCGTATTTTGGAACGGCGAGCGACTTGATCGGTGTGCTTTTTACCGCTGGGCTGAACCCGGAAGCTCGGGTCGCCAAGGTGACCGAGTTTCTCGCCGCCTACGAGAGACATCAGACAGTGTCCGTGCTGGGTGAAGGCCTCGTCAAACATGTTGGCCACGTCTTTCGCAGCGGAGCGCCATTTCCTTCGACTGACAATCTTGAGCAGTGGGCTTCCGCATGGGAACAAGCAGGAGCGACGGTGGACGAGTTCCGCCTCTCGCTCCGGCTTCTCCGGACCGGGATCAATTATCTCAAAGCGGACGGGAAAGACCCCGGAGTTTTGCTCGATCTGACGGCTGCCGAACGAGAAATTCTGAAACAGTCTCTTGGATTGGCTGATACAGGGAATTTTTGAAAGGATTCGTCAACACAACGCGACAGTTTGCGGGATTGTGATTTTACTCAGAGCTTCCACTGCAATCCCAGCATCCCGCCTGCATCGACGGCGGTGTATTCGCTGTCCGGATTTGTGCTGGAGTTCCATGTGCCCGTGACGGATGCGGAGAGCGAAACATTTTCCCATGGCGACCAGGTGATGCTCGCACCGACATACTGGGTGAAGTCGTTTTGTCCGTTGAAGTAGCAGGTCAGGTAGCCGTTGTAATAGACGGAGAGGTCCACGTGCGGGCATGCCTCCAGATCATACGAGAGGGTTGCGCCGTAGGAATGGTATCCCGAATCCCACGGCGATGAGTAGGGGGTTGCGGTGGCATACGGATCGGACGCGAGGGTCTGGCCCGGACGGAATTCCCAGCCCGCATGTGCACCGGCGAGGATTTCCGTGCTCGCCCCGCTCTTTGAAAAATTCTTGAGCTGCGTCCACTGCTGGGTGCAGACCGCATACACCCCCGCTTCCGCCGGTCCGATTTTGAACTCCCGGGCGACGCTGCCCCACGTATCGAGATAGGATGTCCCCAGATCGGTTTGCCTGAGATAGCGGAAGCCGCCGGCATCGCTTCCGGCAGACACACCCCAATCATCTCCCAGTTCATGTCCCCAGCTCATCGCTGCTGTCGGGGCCAGATACCAGTCGCTGGTGCCATCACGGGACAGTGCCGCGTTGGTGGTGAAACGGCTCTCCAAGCTTCCTTCAAGAGTCAGGCCGCCTTTCACCTGGGGATTCCACAGGTCGGATTGCATCTGCAGCACTCTCAACGCCGCCAGACGCTCAAACAGATCATCCGCGTGCGTTCTGCCATTCCAGGCCGGCAGGAGGACTGCAAACAGAAAAAATGCGAGCCGGGGGAATGTTGGCATCGGGATGAAGACTTGTATACGCAAGCCCCCCGGGTTTTTCCATCCTCCGGAATTTTATTTCTTCTTGAACCGAAAAAGCCATCCCTCATTCTCAGATTTGCCATGAGGCATCTCTTCCCCCTGATTCTTGCGGGAGTGCTGAGCTTGTATTTGTCAGCCTGCACCTGCTGTCCCGTTCGTTCCCATTCGCATTCCAGCCCGGATTCCCTGGCGGAGTATGTCCGCGATCCGCGCCCCTGGCTCCACCCGCCCGCCAACTCGGAACAGCGCCAGCCGGTCTATCTCGGTACGACTCCGCGCGAGCTCGCGCTGAAGCTGGTGCCGCAGGACGGTGGACAACCCCGCCTCGTCGATTTCCTTCGTGGAAAGCTCGAACAGCAAACCCGCGCCCTCCGTCGGGTGCTGCTCGAACGGGAAAAAATCTCCCCGTCCGGCGCGGCGGAATTTGAAGCCTGGCCGGTTCGCGACGACCTCGGGGAGCTCAACTGGGCTTATGCGCGCTGGCGTCCGAAGGGTGAAGCCCGCTGGAGGTGGTTTGATTCATCGATGTGGACGTCCGGCTCCCGGAGCGCTCCCTTCCTTCCGGTTCTCCTCGACCCTGCAAAACAAGAACATTTCTCGCTGATCTTCGACGATGTCCTGACGCTCAAGGAACTCTACGACAAACCGCTCTTCGGCGAATGCATCTGGACGGCACGCGATGAAGCGGTGATCGAGGCGTGGCTTCCGGTGAAGGACATGGAAAGCCGCGGGAAAAAACTCGCCCGGTCCCTTGAGCGCGGAGAAAAGACGCCCCTGTGCCGTGTCCTGCCACTGCCCGCGCGGTTGAATGGCCGCCCTACAACATTCGTTCTGACCGTCGATTCCAAAGGAGTGAAGTGTCCGGATGGGATCCGGTGGAAACCCGCCCACACAAGCCTGCCCCGCACAGGTGCGAACCCCGCTCCGATCCGCCAGTGGCCTGGCGATTACACGACCGCCTACCGTCGGGACGTGCTGGCTCTCGATGGCGAACGTGAGGCGGTGTTTTCATTGAGCGGGCGCACAGAGAAATTCGTGCGAAAGAACAGCGTTGATCCGCACAATCAGCTCCTGGATGTCGTTCGCTACCTGGAGGAACGCTACCGCCAGCTCGGCATCCGAACCCGGCGGCAGGAGTTCACATGGCGTGGGATTCCGCAGGCCAACCTCATCGCCATCCTCCCCGGAACGGGCAGGGAAGCCTCCCTCCGTCCGGTTCTGATGGCCGACCATATCGACACCGCGTTCTGCGACGATATTTTTGAAAAAAACGGGCAGCGCGTTTCGGCTCCCGGTGCCGACGACAACCTCTCCGCCACAGGCGTCCTGCTGCGGGCGGCGGAGATCCTGCGGGATAGGAAATTTCCGCGCGACATCTGGCTGGTGCATCTGACCGGCGAGGAGTTTCCCGCCGACGATCTGGGGGCCCGGCATCTTGTGGGTCGGCTGCTGAGGGACCGGCAGGATATCTCCGGGCTCGTGCTCATGGACATGATCGGCCACCGCGAGAGCACGAGCGACATGATTTTTCAGATCAACCCCGGTGACGACGAGCAGTCGATGCGCATGGCGGGGACCGCCTTCGACGCCTCCGCCGGCATCACCCGCTTCGTGCCCGTTCTCCGGACCCGCTACGACCAACGAAGCTACCTCTACAATACCGACGGCCTGATCTTTTCAGAAGCCGGGTATCCGGTCGTCTACCTGAACGAGCACATCAACCGGCTCGAAAATTTCTTCCGCAAGGGCTACCACCACACCACGGACACCTCGAAGAAGATGGATTGGAACTATGCCGCCGACATCGGGAAGGTGGCAATACAGACCGCCGCAATCATGGCCGGGAAACCCACCCGGTAGACGCGTTCACTCGAAAACTGCGATTGCCCGCAAGGAGAAGAAGGGACGAACGCCGGTGGATTTCACACAAATTTCATAACCGCTTCATCAAGGATTCACAGACGCCCCGCATGGTGGGTGCATGAAATTCCTGCCAGCTGTTCTGATGTCGGTGGTGATGGTTTTGCCAGCCGCCGGGGAGATGCCTGCCGCTCAGGTCACCCTGCCCTACTCCGAGTTCCGGACTCTGATTGACTGTCTGAAAAAACCCGACGTGCCGAAGCCGCCTGAACCGGTGGTTCCCTTTGCGGTTCTCTCCTCGCGGTTTGTCCTGGTTCCGGAAGCATTGTCCATGAGGGGAACCGTGGCATTTGACGTGGAGTCGTTCAGCGAGCAGGCGCAGTTGGTGCCGCTGGTCGGTGATGCGGTGACGATCCGGAAAATTTCGCCCGAAGGGGCGGCCGTCATCCGGAGAGCCGGGTTCTACAATCTGCTCATGACCGGGGCAAACCGGCAGGCGGTGACGTTGGAGATCGACTGGCCGGGGCGTGAGGAAGAGGGGGAGATCGCGTATCATTGCCCGCTGGTGCCTGCTGTGATTTCCGAGGTGGAAATCGGAAAGTTGCCCGATGGCTTTCAGGTCGTGGTGGCGGATGCGGTGGGGACGGGGAGTCGGTTCTTTCTCGGGAGCCGCGAGACCCTCACCCTGCACCTTCGCAAACCGCAGGACAAAGCAATGGGGGAGGTGGTGGCGATGCCATCGGTGGTGACAGCGGCAAATTCCGAGATGCGGGTTGTGAACGACGGAACATTCTTCAACGCGACGACCTGGACGATCCGTCACAACACGGCTGTCACTTGGAAAGTTCATCTGGGAGCAGAGACCCAGGTGGTTTCCTGCCTGGTGGACGGACGTCCGGCAGCCCCCGTCCTCGCCGCCGATCACACGATGGAGATCCGGCTGCCGGAGAAAGACAGCGAGACGCAGGTCGCGCTTGCCTATACGGGAAAGACCGCCCCTTTCGCGCCCGTGCGGGGAGACTTTTCCGTGGCGCTTCCTTTCACGGATCTTCTGGTGGAGAGGGCGGACTGGAAATTGATTCTTCCCTCGGTCTTTGTGCCGGTGGCAGTCGAGGGCAACGCGGAATTTCTGCCCGGAGAAGCCCTCCATGAATTGCGCCTCCGGAAGGAACTTTGCCGCGGCGAGGCTCCATCTGTCCGCGTCTTTTACCAAAAACCAGAAACCACCAAAAAACCATGACCACACTCCGTCTCTTCGCCATCCTGTTCATCACCGCCTGCACCACCGTCGCGTGGTTCATCCTGGGCGGCGCGCTCACCGTCCGCACCAGCCAGTCCGGAGCCGCCACCGCCCGATCCGTCCTCGGTGGATGGGGGCCGCCCATTGAGCAGAACCACCCGCAGGGTTGGTATCAGGCTCCCGGCTCGAGGGACGGACGCAAGGCGATCCGTCCTTCCAAAAGCGAAGTGAATGTCGCCCTTTCCTATGAACCGCGGCAAAAGGGGCTGCTGTGGTATCGCTCCTACGCGGGCACTTTTCGGGGGGAGTATGTTTTTGAAAATCCGGCCCCCATCCCGCAGACGATCTACGTTCAATTTTCGCTGCCCTCGCCCGAGGCGGGATACAACGAGTTTTCCTTCACGTTGAATGGAAAGCCGACCACCGCGAACGTGACCGGACGCGAGCCGATCACCGAGGCCGTGGCCCTCGAACCCGGCGGCAAGGCGGTGCTTGTTGTGACTTACAGGACGCGTGGTCTCGATCGTTGGACATACGGCTTCGGATCGGAATCCCGGGTGCAGAATTTCCTTCTGCACATGAAGACGGATTTCGAGGAGGTGGATTTCCCGACATCCTCCCCGACCCGTCGGGCGCTCGCCGGGCATGGCTGGGATCTCACCTGGGAATATCCCGACGAGATCGGAGCCCGTGCGATCTCGATGGACATGCCGAAAGTTCTGAACCCCGGTCCCGTTGCCTCGCGGATCACGTTCTTTGCCCCGGTGTCGCTGGTGTTCTTCTTCAGCGTCCTGGTGGTCATCTGCCTGATGCAGCGCGTGGATCTGCATCCGATGAATTTCTTTTTCCTCGCTGCCGGTTGCTTTGCCTTCCAACTCCTCTTTGCCTACCTTGTGGATGTCATTCCGCTCGGGATGGCCTTTGCACTGTCCGCAGCAGTGTCGCTCGTGATGGTTTCCGGGTATCTGTTTCTTGCCAAAGGGGCGCGGTTTGCAAAATTCGCCGCCGCGTCGCAGTTCGCCTACATGGTGCTCTTTTCCTACAGCTTTTTCTTCGACGGTCTCACCGGACTCACGATCACCATCGGTGCCATCATCACGCTCGGGATCCTCATGGTGACGACCGCAAAAGTGAATTGGAGCGAGAAATTCGCACGGAAATCGCCGGCTTCCCCGCTTGAAAACCATGCCTGATCCGATGACCCGCCGGAGAATCTGTCTGAGCGGTTTTTCGAGCCCGGAGCTTTCTTCGTCACTCGGGCCAAAAACAACCTGCAATTTGCCAGGCCAGTCTCCCGGCCAGTGGATTATCCCCCCGGGCGTGCGCAGCGACCAGATCGGGAAAACCAAGCTGCCAAAGTTTCCCCTCGTTCTTGCGCAAGGGGCTTTACTGGCACGAGGAAAACGACCGCGACTTGGTGTTCCTGACCAACAATCTGTGAGTATCCTCAGTAAGCGGCTCCTGTAAAGAGCTCGTGGCTGAAGAAGGAAAGTGAGGCGGAAGATTTTTGCGACAGCTTGCAACCCATTTTGTCCCTCTGCGCCTGAATCGGCACCACAGATGGAAGTTCAGCGGTCGGAGTTTTCCTCCCTCCGGCGGCTCTTACCGGGGATGGACGATCTGGATTTGTTCCGGGGTGCGGACTTCGATCTGCGGCTGCTCACCCTGGTAGAGATCCAGCTTTCCGCTGATGCGCAGGGTTTGACCTTTGTAGGAATCGAATCCCTCCGGAAAGGCGGCGTAATTTTTCTCAAAAATCACGGCGACGAATCCCTGCTTCCGCGGCAATCCCATGTTGATGAAGGTGATGCTGTTGGTCTTTGTTTTTCCCAGCTCCGTGACCGGGCCTTCGACCACCACGTCCTGTCCCCCATGCGTTCGCAGGACCTCCACATTGGCCGCATCCAGAACTTCCGGCTCCTGCGCGGAAACCAGAGAAAGGCAACCCAGCACCAGAAGCCCGATCCATCCCGCCATCCTTCTTTTCATCCCGCGACCATGCCCCATCCTCCCCGGCTCTTCCAGCGGATTTTGGAGCGGATTGTGGAGGGGAACAGTTGACTTGATTGTTAATGGAGTTAAGTATCTCAGCCTCATGCTGGGAATCGCCCTCAAGATGCTTTTTCGCGATCGCGCAAAGTATGCGATGCTGGTCTGCGGGCTGGCCTTTTGTTCCCTCCTCATGTGCCAGCAATCCTCGGTTTTTTGCGGGATCATGATGTGGACGACCTCGACGGTGAGGAACATCGGGGCCCCGGTCTGGGTGGTGGATGCGAAAGTCGAGCAGGCGAACGAGGTGATTCCCATGCGCCAGATCGAGGTGGAGCGGGTGCGGAGCGTGCCCGGGGTGGCGTGGGCGGTGCCTCTGTATATCGGCATCGAGCAGGCGCGACTGGCGGACGGTTCCTTCCAGAACGTGCAGTTGACCGGGCTGGACACGGGAACGCTGACCGGGCGGCCGATGGACATGCGCGCGGGACGGATCGAAGATCTGCGGCTGCCGAATGCGGTGGTGGTGGATCAGGTGGCGGTGGAAAAGTTCCGCCGGAAGGGAATAAAGATCCAACTCGGAACAACCTTTGAAATCAACGACAAGGAAGCCCGGGTCGTGGGCATCTGCCATGTGAACCGAAGCTTCCTTGGCCAGCCGTATATCTACACGACCTTCGACCGCGCGATGGAATACGCCAAGCCTGCGAGAAAGCAGCTCAGCTACGTGCTGGCAGGACCGGTTCCCGGGGTTTCGGACAACGAGCTGGCGAAGCGCATCGGCAGGCTGCCCGGGCTTCGGGCCGTCTCCCAGGACGACCTCTTCTGGATCACCGCGTGGTGGTATGTGAAAAACACGGGGATTCCCATTTCCTTCGGAACCGTTGTCCTGCTGGGGGTGATCGTGGGCATCGCAATCGCCGGGCAGACGTTCTACCTCTTTGTTCACGACAACCTGCGGTATCTCGCTGCGTTGAAGGCGATGGGAGCCCGGCTGCACACGCTTGCGGGCATGGTTCTCCTGCAGGCGTTCTCGGTGGGCTTCATCGGCTACGGCATCGGCGTGGGCCTCGCTTCCTGGTTCGGCAATGCGGTCCTTGCCAAGGAACAGCCGCCTTTTTACATGCCTTGGCAGGTTCCCGCGTTTGTCGCGGGGATCATCATCTTCATCTGCGGGCTTTCGGCCCTGATCGGCCTGGTCAAGGTGGCCCGCTTGGAACCCGCTGTTGTCTTCCGGTGAGTGACCTGGCTGTCCATGTGAGCGGGGTGGTCAAATCGTTTCCGGCGGGAGACTCGCGGACGTATGCCCTGAAAGGCGCGACTCTGGATGCCCGGTTCGGGGAACTCCTGATGATTGTCGGTCCGTCGGGATGTGGAAAAACAACGCTGCTGAGCGTGATCTGCGGGACGCTCCAGTGCGAGGAAGGCTCGCTGCAGATCTTCGATCACGATCTGCGGCAGATGAAGGACTGGCAGATCACGCGGTTCCGGTGCAAAAATGTGGGTTTCATTTTCCAGCAATTCAACCTCATTCCCACGCTCACAGCCGTCGAAAACGCCTCGGTGCCGCTGATCCTCAACGGCGTTTCTCCCCGGCGGGCCGCGAGCCGCGCGGGGGAGGTTCTCGCCGAGGTGGGACTCGGCGACAAGCTGCATTCCTATCCCTCCCAGCTCTCCGGCGGGCAGCAGCAGCGGGTTGCGATTTCCCGCGCCCTGGTGCATGAACCGCGGCTCATCATCTGCGACGAACCCACGGCCTCGCTGGATGCGGCCACGGGACAGAAGACACTCGACCTGCTCAAATCCAGTGCCCTCCAACCCGACCGCTGCGTGATCGTGGTCACCCACGACAACCGGATTTATCACTTTGCAGACCGCATCGCGGAAATGGAAGATGGCCGCGTCATCGGTATCTACAACGACCCGAAAGATTATCACCATGCATAAACGCGTCTCGCTCTACCTTGCCCTGATCGGAATCCTCGCGGTGATTCTGCTGGTCCTGCGCCTGCGGCAGAGCGGCCCCGCCCCCGAGCCGCTTGTTCCGCCCCCGCAGTCCCCCTATTCCCAATCCATCGGCGCACGGGGGATCGTGGAGAGCACAAATGAAAACGTCCGCATCGCCCCCACTTCCTCGGGACTGGTCGAAAAAATCAACGTGCGGGTCGGGGATCAGGTCCGCGAAGGCGATGTGCTTTTTTCGATGGATTCCCGCGACGCCCTGTCCACGGTGAAAACCTCGGAAGCCCAGTTCGCCGTCCAGCAGGCGCGTCTCGCCGAGAGCGAAACCCTCGTGGCCGACCGCAGGGACACCCTGGAACGCATCACCCGTCTCCGCCAAAAAAATGTTGCCAGCGTGGATGAAACCAAGCGCGATGAGTTTGCCCTGCAAAGCGCGGAGCGCCAATTCCAGCGCGCCTCCGCAGATCTCGAGCTGGCCCGCGCGCAGCTTGATGACGCGAAGGTTCAGCTCGACCTTCTCACGGTTCGGGCTCCCCGCGGAGGGACGGTCCTCCAGGTGAACATCCGCACCGGCGAATATGCCGCCGTGAATGCCTCCGAACCGGCCATCCTTCTCGGCGACATCCGCCAGCTCCAGCTCCGCGCGGATGTGGACGAGTCGGATGCTCCCCGGGTCAGGCCCGGCTGCCGGGCCGTGGCCTTCCTCAAGGGCACGCGCGAGCAGGCCATTCCGCTCGAATTTGTGAGGATCGAACCCTACATCCTCCCGAAGAAGTCCCTTTCCGGGGAAAGCACCGAGAGGGTGGACACCCGCGTCCTGCAGGTGATCTTCCGTTTCCAGAACCCCGGTTTCCCGGTCTATGTCGGACAACAGATGGATGTCTTCATCGAGGAAAATTGAAGCGCACCGGGAAACAAGCTGGTAAGAAAACCCCATGAGTGATTCCTTCCAACAGGCTCTCCACGCCTCCCTGCCCCTTTTGAAAAAGATCCAGAAAAGTCTCAAGCCCGTCCCTCGCGCCTCCGGAACCGCGCTCAGGAAACTTCGCGAGACCGCCGCCCGCCGTCCGGCACCCGCCGCCGGAATCCCGGAAGCCGCCGTTTCTGCAAACGGGAAAAAGAAGTGGACGTTCGAGTCCCTCCGCAAGGCGGTGCTGGCGTGCGAAAAGTGCCCGCATCTCGTGTGCTCGCGCACGCAGGTGGTCTTCGGAGTCGGGAACCCCGAAGCAGAGCTGCTGTTCGTCGGCGAGGCTCCCGGTGCCGATGAAGACCTGCAGGGCGAGCCGTTCGTGGGGCGTGCGGGACAGCTTCTCACGAAGATCATCCAGGCCATGGGGTTTGAGCGCACGGATATTTACATTGCCAATGTTCTGAAATGCCGGCCCGACATGCCGGAGGGGGAGTCCGGGAACCGGAAGCCGAAGCCCGCGGAGATGGCCACCTGCCTGCCATGGCTCCGCGAGCAGATCGCCCTCATCCAACCGCGGGCCATCGTGGCCCTGGGTGCCACCGCCGTGGAGGGGCTTCTCGGGGACACGTCTCCCATGCGCGACCTGCGGGGCCGCTGGCTGGAGTTCCAGGGAATCCCCGTGATGGTGACCTACCACCCGGCCTACCTGCTCCGCAACCAATCGATCACGGAAAAACGCAAGGTCTGGGAGGACATGCTCCTCGTGCTCGAAAAACTCGGCAAAAAAATCACGCCGAAGCAACGGGCGTTTTTCACGAAAGCCTGACATTTTTCCGATGGACGTCCTGCGAAACGCGTTTCACACGGTCTTCTACCACACGGTGGTCACCGGCCTGCGCTGGCTTCTCACCTGCGGGGCCCGGGTGACGAGGGTCATTTTCCACCAGCCTCCCCGCGGGGCTTTTGTGATGGCTTCGAACCACATCAGCCATTTCGACCCTCCGTTTCTGAGCGGCTGGCTCCCGCGCAAGATCGATTGGATTGCCATGTCCGAGCTCTTTGGAGCCGCTTGGTCGAAGGCCGCCTTCCACTGGCTGGACGTCATTCCCGTGGATCGCGGGGGAGACGACCGCCACGCCTTGCGCGAGGCTTTGAAACGCCTCGCCGCGGGGCGCGTCATCGGCGTTTTTCCCGAGGGCGGCATCCGCGATGGAGAGCGTTCCATGCTGGCGGGAGCCCCGGTGCGGGACGGGGCCGTGATGTTGGCGGTCCACGCGGGCTGCCCGATTGTGCCGGTGGTGATTCTCGGGAGCGAACGCCTTTACAATGCCAAAAACTGGATTCCCTGGCGCCGGGCCCGGGTTTTTATCGCGGTCGGAGCACCGGTTCATCCGCCGGATCTCAAATCCCGCGGAGCTGCCCGGGAAAAAATGCGCGGCGATCTGGCTGACGCGATGGTGCGTCTGAAGGACGACCTGATGGCCCGCTGTGGTCTCGGGGAGAACGATCTGCCGCATTCCCCCCAACAACGGATGAACGAACCATGAAACGCCTTGTGGAAAGAACGGCCTCGTGGGGCATGGACGGCGCGATGTGCGGGATGATGAATGCCCTGCAATGGCGTCGCCGGGCGGACAGTTGCACCAGAAAGGCTTTGGAGGACTACCTCGACGCCTTTTCGCCGATGAGCCGCGAGGAATTTTACCGGATGCCCCCGGCCACACGCCCCCGCCAGCACAATGGCTGGATCGAGTGGGACACGCCGCTCCCCAGTGGATTCCCGGAGAACGACCGCGCCCGGGTGCGGTTTTATCCCGCCGCAAGGAAGGACGCACCGGTGCTCCTGCTTCTTCATGCCCTGATGAGCGCCAGCGATGTCGGCTACCGGAGAATAGCCGCGACTTTCAACAAACGCGGGTGGTCGGTCGCCTTTCCCCATCTGCCCTACCACTATTCGCGCACGCCCAAAAAAACGCTGAACGGCGAGCTGGCCATCACCTCCGACCTCGTGCGCAATGCCGAAGGCCTCCGCCAGGCGGTCGTCGAGCTCCGCCAGCTCATGGCCCTGCTCAGAACGCGGGGCTCCCGCGAATTCGCCATCATCGGCACCAGCTACGGCGGCTGGACTGGTGCCCTGCTCTCTTTTTTGGAACACGATTTCCGTTTCATCGCCCTCGTGCAGCCGATCGTCAATGTCGAGAAAGCCATCTGGGAAAACCCCGGCGCTTCCTCCATGCGCCGCTCCCTGCGTTCCCTCGGGCATGTGCAAAACCAAATCGTCCGGCACAATCACCTGATCTCTCCCCTCCACGGCATTCCCCTCTGCGATGCAAAATCCATCGTCGTCACCGCGGGTCTCTACGACCGGGTTTCTCCGCCGGAAGACCTCGAAATCCTGACCTCCCGCTGGAAAGGGGCGAAGCTGCTCCGCGTCCGCCAGGGGCATTTCGGCTACCGCGCCCTTCGCGAGACGCTTCAGGCGGTGGAGCCGTTCATCGACCGGCATCCGGCGGTCAACTCCTGACGACCCACGCCGGATTTTCCGCGAGAGGAAACAAACGCGATCAGCGCTTCGCGGGTTTGCACGGGGTGAATGGTGGCGTTTGCCTGCGGGGATTCCATGACCGCGCGGAGTTTCATCAGACGCTGGCCCGCGGAGGACGCGTCGTAGGTGTTCATCGCGATCCGGTAACGTTTTGAGGAGTCGAGCGGATGTCCCGCTTTGTCCAGCAGGGCCGTGATGCGCTTGGGGCGGGGTTCGCCCTCGAAGCGGACCTGGAGCCCCATCAGTTGGATTCCGGTCTTCCCCGGTCCCCAATAAACATCCTCCAAAACCGTCCTGAGCTCCTCCGGTGTGAGATCCCCGGTCATCACGAAATTTTCGTAGGGAATCACGCCCCACATGTCTGCCACGGTCTTTTCCCCGGCCACGAGATCCTCCTCGGAGAAACTTCCGTGCAGGACGGCATCCGCCCGGATCTGCCGGTCGTCCAGCGCCGCCAGGATGGAAGTCCCGATGAGTTGCTGGATCTCGGAAGGGTGGCCGGGACCGCTGCTCTTCGCGGAGAGTGGGGAAGTGATGGCTCCCACGGGTGCTGAAAGAATGCGCCCGGATTCCGCCAGATCTTTTGCCGCGAGGGACAGGATGGCCGGATCGGGGACGATCTTGGAATCCATCCGCGCGGTCATCGCCTCCGCCCGGACGAGCCGGCGCGTGGAGGGGTCGAAGAAAAGATCCGCCCGGCCCGCGTTCAAGCCGTAATAGTTCGCCTGGGTGTAAAGAACCCCGTTCACCTGCTCGCTGGGGATGTCCCTGTGGGTGTGCCCCGCCAGAATCACCGCAGCCTCCGGAACGGCGGCAGCCACCGCAGCCACTTGGTTGGCAAAATCATCACCTTTCGCGCGGATTCCCATGTGGCTTGCAATGACAATCGCGTCCGCCCGGGCTTCCTTCAGCTCCTGCGCAGCCGTCCGGGCGGCGTCCACGGGGGAAAAGGTTTGAAATCCTTTTGTAAACGAAGGTTGGAACCAATACGGCAACCCGGGAGTGGTCAGCCCGAGGACACCGATCCGAAACCCGCCGACTTCCTTCAAAATCCATGGCTTCACCCGTCCGAAGGGCGAAGCCGCCGGGTCCAGGCTGCCGGAAGGTTTTCCTTCCAGAACAGCGTTTGCACTGAGCGCCGGCATGTTCATGGCGGAAAGAGCCCCCGCAAAAGGTTCGATCCCCCAGTCGAATTCATGATTTCCCACCACCCAGGCATCGTAACCGAGGTGATTGAAGCAATCGGCCATCACCCGTCCCCGCGTGCGCCAGCCGACATCCGTGCCCTGGTAAACATCACCGACATCCAGCAGCAGGGACGCCGGATTTTCCGTCCTCCACGCCCGAACCTGCGTGGCACAACGTGCGAGTCCTCCCACATCCGCCTGCCCGGAATAGCTCACCGTGGGCAGAATGTGCCCGTGAAGGTCCGTCGTGTGCAGGATCGAGATCCGGACCAGGTCGTCGGCCAACAGACACCGGGGCAGAAACCCCGCCGCTCCCGTCGCGGCAAGCACCTTGAGAAACCTCCGCCGCGACCATTCATGGGCAGTCATCCCGCTGCACATAATGGCGGCAGGAACCAATGTCAAATGCCGGTTCTTGTTTCGCAAACATGCCGACACCGGAGCCCTCAACCCAAATCCAATGAGACAGGGTTCACAAAATCTACAGGGTGGGTTTTCAGTGAATGTGCAGTGGACAGAAAGATTTCACACCGCTTTTTGCAAAGGTTTTTCCCTTTTCACACGGCCAAGATCCTGTTCAAGGAATCAAATCGCCGAGAGCTGGCCTATTTTGCCGGGGCGCGGGCGACGATGGCCGTGATGTCATCCAACGAGACAACCGCCTCGTAGAATTCCATTCCCACGAGATTGGTCAGATAAACGGTTGAATCGCCGACGGATTCCACTTTTCCGGCAATGCTCTGAGCGGAATTGAGGCGAAGTTCGACCTTTTGGCCGACCTGGCGCTTGAGAATGCCGCCAATGGTATCTCCCGGCTGCGGAGCCAGCCCGGGATCGGCAACAAGCGGCATGGTGGCGGTGAGAAGGAGCAGCGCGAGGATGGAAAGGGTTTTCATAGGGTTATTTGATGGTGAGTTGGACAAGGGCGGTTTGCCCGTCGGCTGTAATACTCATGAGGTGGGAGCCGGGTGCAAGTTTTTGTTGATCCATGGTTTTGGCCAGGGAACCGGTCGAAGAGCCCTGCAAAATGATGATGGCGGGCTGTTTCGAGGGGGCGGGCGTTCCGTCCGGCCCCAGTTGGGCCACATTGATGATAATCATGCCGGGGGATGCTCCGACCGAGATTTCCGCATCCGCCGCCACCGGCTGCGCGATGGAAGCAAAAGGTTTGCCGGACAGCGCGGTGGCCGCATTGCCCCCGACCGACACGCTGAAGGGCAACGGCGTCGGCGCCTGGGCCCGAACCGATGCGGAGACAAGCAGGAATGCAAGCGTCAATGAACAACAAAGGAATTTTCTCATTGCCGGGAAGTGGAGCCGGATTTTCGGATTGTTTCAAGCCTCCGCCAATCCACCGGTTCCGCGCTTGACCGGAACAGGATCCCGGTATCGTTTGGGGAGATGAATCCCACGGTCTATCAATTCGAACACAGCCCCTATTGCATCCCCGTGACGCGGGCGCTTTCCGCGTTGGGCGTTCCGTATGAAGTGAAGAACATTTCCAATGCCAATCGCCGGGAAGTCATCGAGATCACCGGCGGTGCCTACTATCAGGTTCCGGTCCTGGTTCATGGGGGGCGGGTTGTTTTCGAATCCTCTCCGGGTTCGACGGACGTCGCACATGATGTGGACCGGAGCTTCGCTGCCGGCCGGCTTTTTCCGGCGGAGTGCGAGGGACTGCAAAGGATTCTGATTCCCCACATCGAGGACACGGTTGAGGGCGTGACATTCCGGCTTGTGGATCCGCCGTGCCTGCGCGACACGGGGGACATTGTGGAAAAGACGATGATCCGTCGTCACAAGGAACGAAAATTCGGGGCCGGCTGTGTGGATGCGTGGGAGCGCGACCGGGAACGTCTCACGGCGGAGGCAGCCGCTCTTCTGGAGCCGTTCGATCTCATGCTCCGGAACAAACCATTCCTGCTGGGGGAAGTCCCGGTTTTTTCCGATTTTGCCCTTTTCGGGATTCTCGGAAACCTGACCTACCGGGGTTACAACCGGCTTCCTCCCGCGCAGGAAGCCCTGGCCGCCTGGAACGAAAAGATGCGGGATTTCCGTTTTGCCTGAGATGCGGGTGTCCCGGCGCAGGGATCTGTCGGCTCAGGTGGTGGGGTGCCACGAGTTGCCGGCGTCCGCTCCGAAGCCGTTTCTCATGCGAGTGCGGATGGTTCCGCCATCCATCGCATCCAGGGCATCAAGGAGAGCGGTTTGGAATGACCCCGGGCGTGCGGTTTTTCCTGCGGCAATTTCCCCGGCGACCCCCAGCCAGACCGCAGTGGCAACAGAACCGAGGAAAGGAGAATCCGCCACGGCCGTGCAAGCGGCATTGATCGCACCCATGGCACATCCCACGCCGGTGACGCGGGTCATGAGGGGGTGTCCATTGGCTGTGGCCGCTTCACAGGCACGGGAGACGATCTGATCGGTGGCACCGGTCACGAGCACCGTCCCACCGGTCCTGCCCGCCAACATCCGTGCAGCCACAAGGGCGTCCCGGGAGTCCCGTTCGCTGTCAACACCACGCCCTCCTCCGTTTTCGCCCGCGAGAGCAATCACCTCCGAGGCGTTCCCGCGAATCACTGTCGGATGGGCGGCCAGAATCTCCGCGGCAAAGCGGGTCCTTACCCCCAGGAAACCGACTGCCACGGGATCCAGCACCCAGGGTTTCCCCACGGCAGTTGCCGCGCCGATGGCCCGCCGCATGGACTCCATTTGCTCCGCATCCAAAGTTCCAAGATTCACGAGCAGGGCATCCGCCACCCGGGCGAATTCTTCCGCCTCCTCCGAGTGTTCGACCATGGCCGGAGAAGCGCCGATGGCCAGCAGCACATTGGCGGTGAAATTCTTTGCCACCTGATTGGTCAGGCAGTGAATGAGGGGACGACGGGTTCTCACCCGGTCCATCACTTCAATAACGGCACCGGGTTCGATAACGGGATATTCAGGCATGGCGGAAGGAGGACCGCATCAGATCCCCGCCCACAGGCTAGGGACCGCCTCTCCTGGCCGCCACCCTTTTGTTGGCCGACGACGGGGAAACCTTGCCAGGTGACCTGCGAATGTCGGCGATGCGATGGGCGAAGATTTTCACGCGGGGTTTGAAAATCCGCAAAGCCTGTGATGGAATCGCTCTTGCCCAATGAAATACCGCAAGATTCAACAGGATGGACAGATTCTGGACGAAATGGAGTCCGGGGATCTGCGCGTGCGGATCAACCGCAAAGGGGCGGAAATGGTGGGGATCTCGCGGAACGGACGGGGATTTTTATACCGGGACGGCGAAGTCTCCGCGCCGGCATCCGGGTGGGCGAATCACGCAACCGTCATGGGATATTTTCTCCACCGCCTCTGGAAGGAACAATCCCTTTACCGGGGAACAATGATTCGCGGGGGAAATCACGGCTTCCTGCGTCACTTTGACTTTGCGGAGCCGGAGCAGCTTCCGGACGGCCTGGCCTACCGGGTGGGCTCTTCCCAAATCCCGTCGGATGCCTACCCGTTGAAAGTCTCGCTCACTCTGGGTTACCGTCTGGTGGAGGGCGGCGTGCGCGTGGAGTTCTCCTTCACCAACGAAGAGCCGACCTTGGAGGCCCATGTGAGTTTCGGCCTGCATCCGGGATTTGCCGTGAAAAGCGTTGCAGAGACCCGCATTCTCCTGCCCGCCGGCCACTACGTCCGCCACAGGGCTCCGGGAAATTTTCTGGATGGCACCACGGAGGCCTTCGATTTTCCGGGGGGAGAATTTCCTTATCCGAAGAAAGATCTGCCGGGGTCGTTCATCCTGGAGACAACCCACATCGCTCACCGGGAATTTCGCATCGAAGATCCCCTGCAAGGCACCTCGGTGGCTCTGGATTTCTCCGAAGTTCCTTACGTCACGCTTTGGAGCGATTCAGACTTTTTTCTCTGCATCGAGCCCTGCTGGGGCCTCCCGGACAGCAACCCTCCCGTGGCCTTTGAAAAGAAAGCAGGCATCCAGGTGATTCCCCCGGGAAGCACGCTCCAGCGGGGATTTTCCATCAAACCCGACTTTTTGACATGATCTCATCCCTTTTCGCCTTCATCCTGCGGGTGGCCTTGCTGGCCGCCCTGACCTTTCTTTTTGTGGTGCTTTTCGAACACGGCCCCGAAAACTACCTGGGAAACGTCCAAACAGATTTTGGAAAACTCTACCACTCTGTCACCGGAGAAAATCTTCCGGCGGCAAGGCTTGCTGAACCGGAAAGCAACCGGTAAAGTCAACATTCCTTATGGCAGTCAAGACCGAGAAGGATCTCCCTGAACAATTTCGTGCAACGTGGTTGAAGGCGATGAGCGCGATGCAGCTCCGCAACTTCGGCTACGCTGTCCAACTCCTCCAACCGCTCCTCAAGGCAAATCCCGAATTCCTTGCCGGACGCCAACTCGCCCGCAAGGCGGCCGTTGCCAAGACAGCCGGAAAAAAAGGCGGTCTCGGCGGACTCTCCAGCGCGTCGTTCAGCACGATGAAGGTGCAGGGACTCATCAAGAAAGATCCCGCTGCGGCGATGGATGCGGCGGAGAAGATCCTCGAGAACGAGCCGTACAATCCCCAGGTCAACCAGCTCCTCCGCGAAGCCGCCATGGCGGCCAACCTTCCCGAAGTCGCGACCTTTGCGCTGGAAACGATCATCGAGGGCAACCCCCGCGATACCAAGACCCTGCATGAACTCGCCAAACACCACATGCAGCAGGGAAATCCCCAGAAAGCGGTGGAAATTTACAACAAGATCTCGGAGATCACGCCGAACGATCTGGCCGCACTGAAAGGCGGAAAAGATGCCGCCGCAGCGGCTTCCATGCAAAAAGGCGGCTGGGAACGCGAGGAGACCACCTATCGCGATCTCATCAAGGACAAGGATCAGGCCGTGTCCCTGGAGCAGCAATCCCGCGTGGTCCGCAGCGGGGAAATGATCGACCAGCTCCTCGCCGAACTCCATGCGAAGGCCGAACGGGAACCGGGTGTTGTGGACACCGCCAGAAAGATCGCGGAACTCTACGAGCAGAAGGAAGACCTCGAAAACGCGACCAATTGGTTCAACTACGCCGCCAGTCTCAGCGGCAACTCCGACCAATCGCTCGTCCGGAAAGCAGCGGATCTCCACCTCAAGCAGTTCGACATCGCCATCCGGGCCCGCGAAGACTTCATCGCCGCCAATCCCGACACAGAAGAAGCCGCTCAATACCAGGCCGAGCTGGAATCCATCAAAACCCAGCGTGCCGAATTCCTCCTCGACGAGGCAAGAAAGCGGGTGGACCGCAACCCGACCGACCTGCAATTCCGCTTCGAACTCGGCGAAATTCTCGCGGGTTTGGAACGCTATCAGGAGGCCATCCCGGAACTCCAGAAGGCCCGGATGAACCCCAACGTGCGCATCCGCTCCATGTGCCTCCTCGGGCAGTGCTTCAACGCCCGCGCGATGTTCGACTTGGCCGCCAAGACCCTTTCCGACGCTGCCTCCGAACTCACCGCGATGGATGCCGTGAAGAAGGATGTCGTCTACAATCTGGGACTCGTTTACGAGAAAATGGGCGACAAGGAAAAATCCATCTCCTGCATGAAGCAGATCTACGAGGTGGACTACGGTTATCGCGATGTTGCCGCGCGGGTCGAAGGTTCCTACTGACCGCCCGCTCATTTTTCCGGGATCCCTTCCGCGGAATCTGCTTGAACTTCTCCGTCCAGCGCGAATCCTGTTGCCCATGCTCCGCGCTTTGCTCCTCATCCTTCTGGCAGGCACCCTGACCGCCTCCGCCGCCGTCCAAAAAGAATACATTCTTCTCAGTGGCGGCCCGTCTCTCATCGAGTGGGAAAAATACAAGGCCTCCCCCCATGACCGCTGGTGGGGGAACTTCATCCGCGCCGCCCGCGTCCGGATCGAGGAGATCCGCAAACAGCAGGGACCGGACGCCCTCATCACCTGGCTCGTCTACAAACCCGGTTACGTTCGCCGCGCCGAACGGCAGGACAAAAGCGACCTCATCGGAAACATCCTCTCCGTCCGGGACAAATACAACGTCAACCTTGTCTGGATCGAAAACGGGGACGACGTCATCAACTACCTCAACGCCGGACGCCCGCGCAACCAGGTCAAAATCGCGAACTTTGAATTCTTCGGCCACTCGAACCGCGCGTGCTTCATGTTCGATTACAGCAATGAAATCGACAGCGGCTCGAAGAGCTGGCTCCACGAAAGCGAGCTTTTCAAAATCCACCGGGGCCTCTTCACCCGCGATGCCTTCATCAAAAGCTGGAGCTGCCATACCGGCGAGAGCATGAGCAAAGTCTGGCGCGCCGCCACCGGAAAGAAAATGATCGGAGCCATCGGCAAGACCGACTACTCCAACGGCCACCTCCGCGGCTGGACTCCGGCTCTCAGCGAAGGCGCCCGCTGGGGAGGGTAGCCGCCATCACGGCTGGTACACCGGCCCGAAATAGGAGTGGCAGATCTGGCCCAGGGTCCCGGCCTCCTCGAGATCCAGCAGGGCCTTGTTGAGCGGCATCCGCAGGGAGCTCCCGATGGCAAGGGCAAACCCCTCGTTCTGCTGCGCAAAGACCGGCCCCACCTCCGTGATGGGAAGCTTCGGATGGTTGAAGTCGTAACTCTGGAGGACGGGCGCATCATCCACCACGGCCGCCGCCTTGTGTTGCAGCATGGCATCCACCGCAGCCGCAAGGTTCGCCGCCGGAAAAATGGTGATCCCCTTGTCGCGCAAATACTGCCCGGCTGCGGAACCTTCCACCACGGCCACGGTTTTTCCCGGGAGATCCTGCGGCCCGGCAATCCGTCCCCCCATCTTTTCCAGGGTCATCGTGCTGGTGATGCTGGAAGTCACATAAGCGACGGTGATGATGCCGAGGAGGATCCAGGCGACCATGACCAGCCGGCCCAGCACGCCGGGAAATCCCTTGTAGGCGGACTTGCCGGTGAGGGCCAGGGAGATCACGTAGTAAAACGCCTCCGCCACACCCTCCGGTTTCGCCTTGGGAAAGTCCGGGTTGTGTTTTCTCTCAAACCAAAACACCAGCACCGTGAAAACAAGCACCGCGGCGACCACATACCAGAAAATCTGGAGCCGCACGATGTCGAGAAGATCCTCGCCCAGACGGGCCACGGAATGCGGTCGTGCCTCGGAAACCATGATCTGGAAACCCGAGCGATAAAACGGCTGGGAAAACTCCACGCGGGAGAGCCGGTCTTTCGTGATTCCCACATCCCCGACCAGAACATCCAATTTTCCATCCGCCACCGCCTGGAGACCGTCCTCCACACCGGGAAACGCCGTGTATTGGAATGTCCAGGCATTCGCCGCGGCGATCTTTTCCCAGATGTCGACCGCCACCCCCGAGAAAGGCGGCCCCTTCACAACAAACGGCTCTTCGCCGGCCACCCCCACCCGCAACGGTTCCCCGCCCAGTGCAACCGGGCCGAACAGGACAACCGCGGAAAGAATGGCAAAAACAACTGTCCTCACCATTTCCGCACGCGCGAAAGCCAGAAGACCCCGATGGCCGAGCCCACGGCAAGGATGTTGATCACATAAAACGGCCACATTTCCCGCTCCATCGGCATCGGCAACCGCACGTTCATCGAAAAAATCCCCACCACGAGATTGGCCAGCATGATGGCGATTGTCCAGATGGTGAACTGCTTGATGAGGATGTTGAGATTGTGGCTCACGATCGATGCCCGGGCGTCCATCATGCCCGCGACAACCTGGGCATAGATCTCCGAACGGCGCAGGCACTGCTGGTTCTCGATCATGATGTCTTCCAGGATGCTTGTCTGGTCGTGGTCGAAGCCGAGCTTCTCCCCGGCGGCCTTCATCTTGTCGAAGAGCGCGGCATTCGAGTTGATCGAGTTCAGGATGTAAACCAGGCTCTTTTCCAGGGCGAACATGTTGAGGAGATACTTCGTCTCCATCGAGGTGATGATCCGGCGTTCGAGCGAATCGGAGAGCATGTTGATCGCCTTGAGGTGCCCTTCAAAGTGCGAGATGCTCTGGTAGAGCAGGCGGAGAATGACGTCCTGGATCGAATGGATCTTGAACGGCACGCGGCCCTCGAAAAGCGGCGCGTCATCGGGCATCACCACCACAAGGTAATCCTCGTAAAGAAAGACGCCGGTCGAGGTCAGCTTGAGCAGGAAATTATCGTCCGCGCAGAAGCTCTTGGGACGTTTGAAGATGATCGCCGCGTGGTCGTGCTCGAACTCCAACCGCGAAAGCTCATCCGGATCGAGCGAGGACTGGAGGGTGTGGTAATCGATGTTGTGAAGCTCCAGCAGGTCGGCCTCGTCATCAATGGTCGGCGAGTTGTAAACGATGACCTGGCCCTCCCCCTGCGCACAGGGCAGCAGGCGGCCCGCTTCCTCGTCAATACGATAAAACGTCCGCTGTCCGCCGGGACGCGGCGGCCCTGCTGTCTCCGGAGATGTGTCTTCTGCCAGCATGGACCGGGAAGGTTGCCCTCATTTCCAGAGTCTGTCCAGCCCGCGTCGCACACAATCGAACAGATGATCGATCTCTTCCCGGGTGATGATGAGCGGGGGAGCCACGGCGATGAGATCCCGGATCCCGCGGACAATCGCCCCCTCCTCGCGGATCAGATTCGAGGCCTTGAGCCCGAGCGTGTTCGCCGGGGTGTCGGTTCCCGGCTCAGGAACAAGCTCGATGGCACCGATGAGCGCCGTTCCCCGAATCTCGGACACCGCCGGATGTCCCGCAAAGGCATGGAGTTTTTCCTGGAAATACGGCCCCACATCGTCCCGGACACGGGGAATGAGCCCGAGGGATTCGATCGTTTCGAGATTGGCCAGCGCCGCCGCCGCGCAGGTCGGATGCCCGGAGTAGGTGTAGCCGTGCGCGAAATACCCGCCGCCGAAAAGCGTTTCCGTGATCTCGTCGCTCACCATCGTGGCCCCGAGCGGGAGATACCCGCTGGTCAGGCCCTTGGCGAGGGTCATCAAATCCGGGTCGAGATCCCAAAGCCCGCTGGCAAACCAGTCGCCCAGGCGGCCGAAGGCGGTGATGACCTCGTCCGCCACGAAAAGAATATCGTTCCGGCGGAGAAGCCCGCGAAGCTCCGCCAGGTACCCCGGCGGCGGTGGAATCACCCCGCCTGCACCCTGGATCGGCTCGACAAACATCGCCGCAATCGTCTCCGCCCCCTCGCGGGCAATGATCCGTTCCGTTTCCTCCAGGCACCAATTCCCGTAGGCCACCGGATCCATGGACGACTTCACACCGTAGGCATGGGGCCCGGGCACATGGATGAACCCCGGCAGCGGCAGATCAAACGGCTCGTAGCAATTCGGAAGCCCGGTCATGCTCGAAGTCGCCAGCGTCACCCCATGGTAGGCGAATGTCCGCGACAGGATCTTGTTCTTCTTCGATTGCCCGCGGAGCTTGTGATAGGCGCGGATGGTTTTCAGCGCGGTTTCGTTTGCCTCCGATCCCGAGTTTGAAAACACCACGCGATTGAGCCGCGCCGGGGCTTTTTTTGCGAGAAACTCGGAAACGAGAATCGGCGCCTCCGTCGTGCTGTTGAAAAACGAGGGGTAATACGGCAACCGCTCCATCTGCCGGTGAACCGCCTCCACGATCGCCGTGCAATTGTAGCCAACGTTCACACACCACAGGCCCGCCAGCCCGTCCAGCAACCGCCGGTCGTCCTGATCAATGAGATAACAGCCGTCCCCCGCCTTGATCAAATGGGTTCCGGGACCGTGCATGTCCCGGTGGTTGGTGAAGGGATGCAGGTGATGCGAGCGGTCGATCTCGCGCAGTTCGGCCACGGACAAGGGAGAGCTCATGCCCGCAAATTAGCACGGAACAAGCCGGAACTCCAGCAAATCGCCCGGGTCAGTGCGCCACAGGCCGGATTTTTTCAAACTCCGTCAGCGCCATGCCCACGACCTGGTCCATGTTGTAATACCGGTAGGTGGCAAGCCGCCCGATGAACGATGTGTTCTTCTCCGCATCCGCCCGCTCCTTGTAACGCGCATAGATCGCGGAGGCATCGGGGGCGGGGATCGGGTAGTAGGCTTCCTTCCCGGGGCCGAAATCCTCCGGGTATTCGCGGACGATCGTGGTGTTGTCGCAGGCCTGCCCGGTCGCGTGTTTGAGCTCGACGATCCGCGTGTAGTCGTGGTCGTTCGGGTAATTCACCTGCATGGCCGGCTGCCAGAATCCCTTCTTTTTTGCAACGGACTCCCGTGGCACCAACTGCTCCGGCGTGAACGACTCGGCCTCGAACCGCAGGGAACGGTAGGGAAGCCGGCCCTCGCTGAAATCAAAATACTCATCAATCGCTCCCGAATAAACCATGTGCCGGAATTTCACCTGCGGCAGAATCTCGCGGTAATCCGTTTCCAGCAGCACCTTCAGCCGGTCGCCGCAGGCCGCCACCATCCGCTCGAAGAGCCTCGTGTAACCCTCCGCCGGGAGTGCCTGAAACTCCTCGGTGAGATACCGGTCGTCGCGGTTCGTGCGGATCGGGATGCGTCCGCACACCGAGGCATCAAGCTCACGCGGATGCCGCCGCCATTGCTTGAGCGTGTACCCCTCGAAAAACCGTTCGTAAAGCTCCCGCCCGACCTGGGAAATGATGACTTCCTCGGAGTTCGCCGGCTTTTCAATGGGAATCCGCCATTTTTCCAGTGTCGCCGCCATTTCTTCCGATGTCGAAGACCGCCCGATGAACTGCTCGAATGTGTTCAGATTGATCGGGAACGGCCAGTAGGCACCGTGCGTCCAGGACAGGATTTTGTAATCCACCGGATGCCATCCGGTGAACTGCGAAAGGTATTCGCGGATCTTCGGGGAATTCGTCCGAAAGTAATGCGGGCCATACGTGTGAATGAGCACCCCGTGGGCATCATGCCGGTCGTGGGAATTTCCCCCGAGATGATTCCGCCGGTCCACCACCAGGCAGGTCGCGCCCGCCTGCGTCGTCAGGCGTTCGGCCATCGTCAGCCCGGAAAAACCCGCCCCCACGATCAAGTAGTCGAACTCCATGGGCGGCCAGTCTCCCCAAGCCGCCGCCGCTGGCAAGCACGAATTGCAACGGGGGGATGCTTCGGATACGCCTTGGAGGGAAATGACGAAAGCCCTGCTCGAGAAAGTGGCCGCGGAAGCGGGATTCGATGCGGTGGGTGTGGCTCCTGCCGTGAGAGCTCCCCATGCGGACGCTTTCCACCAATGGCTGGAACGGGGATTCCATGCCTCGATGGACTGGTTGGCCCGCGACCCCGAAAAACGCTGTCGACCGGAACGGGTCCTCCCCGGCGCCCGTTCGGTGATTGTGCTCGCCATGAACTATTATGTCCCCGACTCCTCCCCACCGGAAGACGGGGCCGCCCGGGGCCGGATCGCCCGCTATGCCCGCGGCAGGGACTATCACAACCTCATCCCGAAACGTCTGCGCCAGTTCGACCGGGCGCTCTCCGCCGAAGGGGGATTGCAGAAATGTTTCGTCGACTCCGGCCCGCTCCTCGAACGCGATTTTGCAGCCCTTGCCGGTCTCTCCTGGCACGGGAAAAGCACCCTCGCCCTGCACCCGCGCCTCGGCACCTGGTTCCTGTTGGCCGCAGTCATCACCACCTTGGAAATCGTCCCCGATGCCCCGATGGGCAGCCACTGCGGAAAATGCACCCGCTGCATCGAAGCCTGCCCGACCGCCGCCATCATCGCCCCCCATCAACTTGATGCCCGGAAGTGCCTTTCCTACTGGACCATCGAACACGAAGGCCCGCTGCCGGAGTGGATCCGCCCGCTTCTCGGAGACCGGATCTTCGGATGCGATGCCTGCCTGGATGCCTGCCCGTGGAACCGCTTTGCCGCCGCCTCGCGCGAAGCGTCGTTCGCCGTCCGCCCGGCCTCGCAGTGGCCGCTCCGGGACTACCTTGTGCTCGATGAAGACGCGTTCCGCAAACTCTTCGAGGGATCTCCCATCCGCCGGGCCGGACGGCAGGGCTTCCTGAGAAATGTCTGCACCGCACTTGGCAACACGGGAACTTCCGACGATCTGGCGGCTCTCGAAAAAAGCGGTCGGGATTCCGACCCCGTGGTCGCCGAACACGCCGCCTGGGCGGTCATGCGGCTCTCCGCCCGGGGGAAGCTCCATTCTGCCTGAGCGCGGAAGCGGCGGCCCCCGCGACAGCAGGGATCGAAACACAAACGTTCGAGCCTCCCCACTCTGCTCAAGGCACGAATTTTTTCCAATGCGCTGCGGCGCGGGCAGGCTGGGCAATCCACTGGACGCTTTCCGGATCCTGAAGGTATTGCTTCCAAACGGGGAGGCCGTTTTTCAATCCGAGCGGCGTATAATCTCCGGGACCTTTTTCCACCAGGCGCGTGCGAACCGGGTAATGCGGGTTGGCTTCCCAGCGCAGACAATCTCCCTTTGTCAGGGGAAACCACGCGAGACCGCGGTGGGCACGGACTCCCCGGTAGTCAAAAGCGAAATCCCGCACGCACCAGGCCCCGAATGTCAGCGGTTGCGAGGGGTTTGCACTGATGGTTGCGTGCGCCCAGCCGGGGGGGACGACGACGACTTCGCCTGCTTCCGCCGTCACGGCGAAGCACCGTCCGGGAGCGTCGCCAGCCGACTCCTGCATGAGGATGACGGCGCGACCGGACCAGATTTCATAAAGCTCCGCGGTCGAGACCCCGCAGCTTTTGCTGACCGCATGGACGTGTCCCTGCGAGCGGACCGGTTCCTCGCCGAGCCGTCCCGGTGCGTAGGTGACGACTCCAAAGAGCAGGTTCCGCGCAAGCAGATCCTCCCGCCGGTCCTCCGTGCCGACATCCATGGCAATCGCATACACCGGGTCGGGCCCCTCGCAGCGGGGATTCCGCAGACTCGGGCGGATGGCATCCAACGAGCGGAGTTCGCAGGCCGGACCGAAAACACCGCGTCCGTATCGGAAGCCGAGGGGGTCCGTGGTGGGGTGGATGTCAAAGCCGGGATCGAAGGTCATGGGCGGGTGCGCACGAAGGCTTTCATGGTGGCCAGTTCGGAGACCGGATGTTTTTCCGTCGGGCGGATCGTGTAGGTGCCGACAGCCGCGGGGACAACGAATGTCTCGGCATAGTGGACGACAAAGGGATCGAAAGCCCTGTCCGGGCTCTCCACCACAGCTTCCCGGCCTTCCACGAGATTGAGCACGTGGAAGCCGCCGGTTTCGCTCCCGCCGGTGTCGTGCGGGACTTTTCCGGTGAACCAATGCCGCCGGGTTTCGATGAATTCCGCCGGGTGGAGTCCGGTGGCTTCCTCACGCCAGCCCGGGCCGGAAGACACGGGGATGAAGCGATTGACGAGATGTCGGGCGGCGTAGCTTTCGTCACGGTCCCATTGGATGACCTGGCTTCCGCGTTCGATGTTCACCGGCCGCGGTTTGCCGTCGAGCCCGAGGCGGTCCCAATCCCAGAGTTTGAAGGTGAAAATATACGGCGTCGCACTGATTTCGAGCACCATGGAGTTCGCCCCCGAGCAGTGCAGCGTGCCGGCGGGAATGAGAAAGTGATCGTGTTTTTTTGCAGGAAAGCGTCCGGCAAACCTCCCGGCATCGAAGGCTTTCTCTCTCCGTTGGGCCGCGCGCAGGTCTTCCAGCATTTCTTCTCGATCCGTTCCATCCTTGCAGCCGAGCCAGACTTCCGCGCCGGGTGCAGCATCGAGAATGTAATAGCTTTCGTCCTGTGTGTAGGGCAGGCCGAATTGTTCGCGGGCAAAGGCGACAAGCGGGTGGACCTGAAACGAGAGGTTGCCGCCGCCCATCGTGTCGAGGAAGTCGAAACGGATCGGAAACTCCGGTCCGAAGCGCCCGTAAACCGGTTCCCCGAGAAGGGTGCGGGGTTGGTGGAACACGAGGTTGATCGAGGGGATCTCCACGCGCTTCCCGCCGGAAAACTCCAGGAGCATCGAATTTTCTTCCGGCACGCAATCGAAGCACCACGCGTAATTCGGCGGTCCATCCGGAAGGCCGCAGACCTGTCGCATCCATTGCCCTCCCCACGGACCGGGATCGAAGAACGGAACCAGACGGAACGGACGCCGCACCGCCGCCGCGAGGCCCGCCAGGTGGGCGGCTCCGGTGATGAGCCGGGGATCACCAGGAACCGTCGTATCAAGCAGAAAATCCCATTTTTCCATGGTCGCCTGCTTGAGCCGGTCGGCCACCCGCCAATCGACAAAAAAGCTGCGCTTGTATTGCAGGGAGGCTTTGAATCCCCGGTTGCGGGTGCCGAGGTTGTCGACTTCTCCGCGCCGCTGACGGAGCTGACCCTCCCAGCGCGGCATGTCTGCATAAACAAGGAGATCGGCCCGGGGCACGACCAGCGAGGCACCGGGGCCGACGACCAGCACGGGGCCGCTTTCCCGGGCAATCCGGGCGCTCAGCCCCCGTGTTTTTTCCGGATCCAAAAAATCCGCGAGACCGAGCGTGGTGTTCAGGTGGCCGAAGACCGGATCGTCGCCTCCGAGAAATGGGGCGACCAGGGTTTCCACCTCTTCCGGCGATTTGAAGGCTGCTTTGCTGTCAAACGTCTTTGCCGCGGGACATCTCCCGGCCAGTTCGGCTCGCACGGCATCATCGTGGACGCCAGGATAGCATTCCACGGCAATGATCGCCCCCTTTTTCCGGAGCACTTCGGCGATGGTGTCCCACCCGGTCCAACAGGAAGAAGCGTGTTCCGGCGGGACGCCGACCGATGGCGTCTTGTCGTAATTCGGATGTTGGAAGCCCGGGTGTTCGGGGTGGTTCATGGCGGATCAAAAAGCGGAGCGTTTCATCATGGCCGGGCGTCCGTCCTGCTCGACGACCACCATGCGGAAATTCTTTTCGGCGATGGCCCCGTAGTCATGCCCGGCATTCGAGGGATAGATTCCCAGATAAACGAGCGGTTCGCTGCCGGTGTTCGCCGTGCGGTGGGCGGTGTGGCCCGGCACGTAAACGACGGAGTTGGCCCGGAGCGGGACCATCCTCGATTCGCCCGAGGATTCGTCTTCGAGAAGCATGACGCCGGTCCCTTTGAGACCGATGTAAATTTCCGCCGCCGGCCGGTGGGAATGGAGATGTCCCTTGGTCAGGAAATATTCGTTTCCAATTTTTCCCGGATAAAGAATGCCGAGCCCGTAGTGGAGTTGCCCGTCTCCGGAAGCGGGTTCGACAGCGGTCACTTCGTAAAGCAGGGGATCCCCCGCGGAGAGGGCTTCCTCGTAGGCGGCGGTGTCGGCGAAACACCCGCGCAGATCGGAAAGTTTCCGTCGCACCGTGGGACGGTTGCCCAACTGTGCGGAGGAAGTGCTGAATTCGACGAAAAGGTCTTCGGGTTTGAGGGAAGTGAGCATGTTATTTGTTGGAAAAATCCGGATGCGCGGTCTTCTTTGCGAAGAAAAGAGCATTCAGGGCGGCACCGTAAGTGGCATCACGAACAGGAGCCTGCAAGCGCACCCGCGGGCAGGCCGTTTGCACGGCTTCCTCTACGAGCGTCTGATACGGAGGACCGGAGCGCACACAGCCTCCGAGGAGGACCACACAGGGACCATCGGGAAAATCCAGGCGTGCCGCCGTGGTGGCAATCAACTCCGAGAGCGCCCGTGCCCCCCGGTGCAGGATCGCCTTGGCCGCTTCATCCCCCTCCGAGGCGAGACGGATGACGACCGGAGCAAAGCCTGCGATCCCGGCGGGAGACCAGTCATTGTTGTAAAGCCGTGCCAGCAAGGCATTGGCTTCGGACACTCCGTAAAACGACAGAACTGTTGGCAGAAGCCGGGAGGGAGTTTCCCTTCCATCCGCCATTCGCACCGCCACCTTCAAGGCATCCACGGAAAGGCCCCACCCCGAACCGTTGTCATCCATCATCCATCCCCATCCGCCGCACATGAAATCGTTTCCTGAAGCATCTTTCCCGAGGCAATTGCTCCCCGTTCCGGCAATGAGAGCGATCCCCGGTTCTCCGTCCAGTCCGCCTGCAAGAGCATTGTGAAGATCGTTTTTCACCGTGATGGACCCCGCAGGAGCCAGTTTGCAAGACTCCGCCACCGAGGTCATCCGGGCGATGTCTTCGGATGACTTCACCCCTGCCAGTCCGAGAAAAGCACTGACGACGGGACGAAAAGCCATTCCCGCCGCACGAAAAGCGGCCTCGGTTGCGGCAAGCAGGTTGGCTCCGGCTTCCTGCTCCCCCACGTTGTTGAAATTCGACGAAGCCGCTTCTCCCACCCCAAGCACCTTTCCAGAGTCCGGCACAAGCACCGCCCGGGTGCGGGTGCCCCCACCGTCAATGCCAAGATGCAAGTCCATGGAATCCATCATCAAATGAAAACGGGGAGATTCCAAAATAAATAACACTTTATAACATTTTTCCCCCAACTTAACATGGGTCATGCTCACGGTGCGCCATCAGCAAATCCTGGCCCTTCTGAATGACCGGGGAAATGTCTCCGCCGGTGCTTTGAAAAAGCGCTTTGGAGTGACGGCGATGACGGTGTGGCGGGATCTGCGGGCCCTGGAGGAACTCGGACTGCTGCGGCGGGTGCGGGGCGGGGCGCTTGCGCTCACGCCGGCGGCGGCAGAAAATCCGTTTGAGGAAAAGACCGGGGCGGGTACCGCGGTCAAGCAACGGATCGCTGCCACGGCTGCCGCGGAGTTCATTCGCGATGGGGATACGATCGTCCTGGAGGGAGGAACCACCGTGGCGGCCGTGGTGGATTTTTTGCCGGCGGCCAGGATTTCTCTTCTGACGAACAGTCTGCCTGTCGCACTGAAAGTTCGCGCGGCCAGACCGGAAATGCCGGTTCGTGTCACGGGGGGCTGGTTGAGCCCGGTCTCCGGCAATCTGACCGGACCGGAGGCCTTGCGTGAGATCGGAAAACTTTCCGCAGACGTGTGCTTTCTCAGTGCGACCGGGTTTGACGATGAAGTCGGCCCCTCGGATCCGAATCCGATGGAAATCGAGGCGAAGCGCGCCTGGGCGGCTGTCGCCCGCCGGACGGTTCTGCTCCTGGACAGCAGAAAATTCGGTCTCCGCTCGGCGGCGGTGACGATTCATCCAAAGAAACTTTCCGCCATCGTGACCGATGCCGAGCCTCCGCCGGAAGTGGTTCGCTTGTTGAAAAAATGGCGTGTTCCCCTGCGGATTGTCCCAGCTTGAACACCGGAATTCCAGCCGGCCAAAAGAAGAACCAGGCAAACCGCCGCCACATGCTGCAGGCGGTGTTGGAGCGGGTTGCCGGGCGTGAATCCTATCTTTGCGGGCTGGAGCAGGCGGGACTCCAGACCATCTGCTCCAACGCGGCATTCGCCTGTTCCAAAATCCATACGGTCGCTCCCGAATATTTGGAGCCATCCTCTGCGGATCCCGGAAAGGTTTTTGCCATCCGTGGGATGGAGAAGGCCTGCCGCGAAGCATTTTCCAGCGGGCTGCTTTGGAGTGAGATCCCTCTGCCGTGGTCACAAAGTCCCGGGAGAATGGAGCGGGAGCACTTCATGGGCTTTCATGGAGTCAGGGAGTCTGTTCGAAAAAATGAACCCGCGCTGGCTGAAGCTCTGTGACCAGTCCTTGAAGTCCGGGAGCGCGGTTGACCCAAAACCGGCGATGGGAAAAAATCGTTTTGCGCGGCGGAATGAGATGATCCCCGGAAACATGACGGATGTCATGGCGGCGGAACGAAAAAAATCCCCCGGCTTTTCATTTCCCGCGCGGCGTGATGGAATGCGCTCCATGTCCCTCATCAAAACAGAATTTACGGCCGGAATCGGCACCATCACTTTTCAGAATCCGGCGAAGCGGAATTGCCTCAGCCGGGAAATGGTCTCCGAAATGCTGGCGGCGCTGGAGGAATTTGAAAGACAGTCCGCCATCGTCGTGATCGTGCGGGCGGAGAAGGGCTCGAAAGTGTGGTCGGCCGGCCACGATGTCAGCGAGCTGCCGAAGCCGGGGCGGGATCCGCTGCCCTATGCAGGGCCGTTGGAGAGTTTGTTGCGGCGGATGCAGGAATTTCCGGGTGCGGTGATCGCGCTTGTGCAGGGAAGCGTCTGGGGCGGGGCGTGCGACCTGGCCTTTTCCTGTGACATCCTGATCGGGGACGAGACAGCGGCTTTTGCCATGACACCGGCCAAGATCGGGATTCCCTACAATCCCTCCGGTCTCATCCACTTCATCAATATTCTGGGTTTGAACAAGGCGAAGGAAATGTTCTTCACGGCGGAGCCGATCAACGCGCGGGACAGTTTCAATTTGGGGATTCTCAACCACCTCGTCCCGGCGGAGGAAGTCGAGACGTTCACCGCCACGGTTGCCGCCCGGGTTTGTCGGAACTCGCCGCTGGCGATCCGTTCCTTCAAACGCCAATTCCGGCTGCTTTCCAGCGGGCTGCCGCTGCCGGCCGAGACGTTCGAACTCATCCAGTCCATCCGGCGGGAAGTTTACGACAGCCAGGACTACGCCGAGGGGATCCGGGCTTTTCACGAAAAACGGCCCCCGGTTTTTCGCGGGGAATAAAAAGAAGCCCGTGGCGGGGAGACGGACTCCGACGCCACAGGCTGGAGGGGGAAATCAACGCCAGCGGAAACTGTTCCGCGGGTAGACCATCACCGGCTGGACGGGATAAACGGGTTCTGAAACCTGGATGACCCCCTGGCCGCCGTTCACAAAGCCGCTGACCGTGCTGAAGCGGGTGGTTGTTCCGGTGTAGTAAACGGGGGCGGTATTGTAATAGACCACCGGCGCACAATTGTAGGCGGGATAATAGACCGGCTGGCGGCAGACCGGCTGCGGAGGACAATAGACGGGGCGTTGCTGGCAACCGCCGGACCCGAAGGAAATACTGATCGACGGACCGGCGTGGGCCGCGGCAGTGAGAGCCAGAAGCATTCCTGCGAGTGCAAATTTGAGTTTCATAGTGGGTTCGTGCATAATAACGCCCATGAACCGGATTTATTCAAATCTCCTGCTGCTTGTTTTCGTGGCGGGCCTCTCCGGGTGTGTGTCGGTATCCTCCACATCCCAGTTCTATTTTCCGGTTACCACCGACGTGTATCCCCCGAAATCCAAGGATATCCCCGTCCCGATCCTCGGCAAAGCTCCCGACCAACCCTACAAGGTCATCGGCCGGTTCGCCTTCCGGTCCGACCTGGGTTGGAAATTCATGCGGGACAGCATGATCTACAATGCCCGGGCCAATGGGGCGGATGCCGTGATTCTCAAAAAGGCGGATTCGAAGGACCAGGTCAACTTCACACAGGTTCCCCCCCGCATGGAGTGGATTCCGATGCCCGGCCCGGTCATTGCGGTCAACAACGGCGGGGGCAAAAAGAACTGCGGGAACAACCAGACCTACGTCAGCTATCCCACCTACATGCCGGTTTACCAACCCGGTTACACCCGGCGGTGGGTCCAGACGATCATCGGCATCGATGCCGAGATGATTGTCATGAAGAGGTAGGCGGCCGGCTCAGGCAGCCGGCTGGATGCCGGCCTGGCGGCGGGTGGGGAGGGCAGACAGAATTTTTTCCACCGCCGCGGCGGGGGTGAGGCCATGCTTGGTGCGCAGGATGGGCACGGTGCCATGCTCGACGAATTGATCCGGCCAGCCGATCCGGACGACGGGCGTCGGGATTTTCTGTTCGGCGAGGTGTTCCATGACCGCGCAGCCGAAGCCGTTGGAAAGCACGTGGTCCTCCATCGTGCAAAGCACTTCGCAGCCACGGGCAAAAAACTCGATCGTGGAGGTGTCGAGCGGTTTGATCCAGCGGGCGTTGACGACTGCCGTGGAAATGCCTTTTTCCCCGAGTATTGCCGCCGCTTCGAGGGCAGGCTCGCACATGTTGCCCAGGGCAATGATCGCCACCTGCGAACCATGGAGAAGGACCTCGGATTTTCCGATTTCCAGAATTTGGGGCGTTTTTTTCGGGACGGCGCCGGTGCCGGCTCCGCGCGGGTAACGGATCGCGATCGGTCCCTCATGGTAATTCACCATCGTCCAGAGCATGTCGGCAAATTCCTCCTCGTCCTTCGGCTGCATGTGGACCAGCCCGGGCACGGGACGGAGGAAACCGATGTCAAAAAGCCCGTGGTGGGTCGGTCCGTCGTCGCCGGAGAGTCCCGCGCGGTCCATGCAGAGCGCGACGTCGAGGTTCTGCAACGCCATGTCGTGGATGATCATGTCGTAGGCCCGCTGCATGAAGGTGCTGTAAATGGCCAGGAACGGCTTCATCCCCTGTGCGGCGAGGCCGCAGGCAAAAAGCGCGGCGTGTTCCTCGGCGATGCCGACATCGAAAAACCGGTCGGGATGGCGCTTGGCAAAGTTGACAAGTCCGGTGCCGGTCGGCATGGCGGCCGTGATCGTGGCGATCTTGTTGTTGTGATCCGCAAAGTTCGCCAGCGTGGTGCCGAGAAGTTCGGAATACGTGGGGGTCGGGGAGGCGACGGTTTCCCCGGTGTCGAGGTGGAATTTCCCGAGACCGTGGAATTTGTCCGGTCGCTCCAGCGCGGGCCCGTAGCCCTTGCCCTTTTGCGTGAGGATGTGGAGGATGACCGGTTCGTTCTGGGTCTTCAGAAACTCGAATGTCTCGGTGAGCAGGCCGATGTCATGGCCGTCCACCGGGCCGTAATACCGGATGCCGAGGTCCTCGAAGATGACGCTGGGAGCAAGCAGGTTCTTGAGCCCGACCTCCGCCTTGTGCGCCAGCTTCCGGGCACTCTTTCCGGCGATCCACTCGACGAACTTCCCGGCCTTTTCGTGAAGATGGGCGTAGGCGGGATTGGTGACCAGGCGGTTGAGATACTCCGCGACGGCTCCCACATTTTTTGCAATCGACCATTCGTTGTCGTTGAGGACGATGATGAGGCGCTTGGTCGTGGAAGCCACGTTGTTCAGGGCCTCGAAACTGACCCCGCAGGTGAACGCGGCGTCCCCGGCCACACAGACGACATGTTCTTCGCCTCCCAGCATGTCCCGCGCCGCCGCCATGCCCAACGCCGCCGAGAGGGCGGTTCCGGCGTGTCCGGCCCCGTAGCAATCGTGCTCGCTCTCCGTGCGGAGAAGGAATCCGTTCAGCCCCCCGTATTGGCGGATCGAGGGGAATTTTTCCCTGCGGCCGGTAAGCAGCTTGTGGACGTAACCCTGGTGGCTGACATCGAAAAGGAATTTGTCCGCCGGGGTCTGGAAAACCCGGTGGAGGGCGATGGTCAGTTCCACCACGCCGAGGTTCGGGCCGAGATGGCCCCCGGTGTTTGAAAGCACGCGGATCAACTCCCCGCGAATCTCCGCAGCCAGCACGGGCAGGGCTTCCGGTGGAAGGGCCTTGACGTCGGCAGGGGACAGGATGCCCGGCAGGATCGTGGAGGTCTGCGGCACGGGCATGATGTCAGTTGTCCTGTTCCTCAAAGTCGGTTACCTCCACTGTTCCGCGCGCATCACGCGAGATGATCTGGATTTTCTTCTCCGCCGCATCGAGCTTCTCCTGGCAGAACTTCACCAGTTCCACGCCTTCCTCGTAGCGGACAATGAGCGCTTCCAGGGGCAGGCTGCCCTCTTCCATCTCCGCGACGATCTCCGTGATCCGTTGCATGGCGGATTCAAGGGTTGGCTTTTCAGATTTTTGCCCCATGGGTGTAATCCGGCCATCTCAATAAAGTTCCCGGCGAAAGGCAATCAGGAACCTTCCTCGGAAATTTCACGCAGGCCGGTTTTCCTCGCTCATTTCGACCGGATGACGGAGACGACGTCCTTGGTGTTTCCGGCGACCGGGCCGATATTCCAGAGCAGAAAGCCTCCCCGGTTGCGTGGGGCGATGGATTTTTCGAGATCGAGCTGCTTCGCGATCTCGGAGGACGGCCACCCGTGGGATGTCATGCGGTCCACGGCGAGGCCGGGCCAGACGGGAACTCCGCGGGGGTTGACCTGCGGGCTCCTCCACCAGCGCAGGAGGGAAGAAAAACTCTGCGGTCCGCCCTCCGCCCAGTAGAGCTGCGGGGCGAGGTAATCCACCCAGCCCTCGCGCATCCATTTGACGGGATCGGAGTAGAGGTCGTGATACTGGTCCACCCCGGCCTTCACATCGGGCGGGGAGCCTTTCGTGTAGATCCCGAAGGGGCTGACCCCGAACAGCACTCCGGGACGGGTCGAACGGACGGCTTCGCCGATGGCGCGGATGAGGGTGTTGACGTTGTTCCGGCGCCAGTCCGCCCGCTCCAGGGAACCTCCGGAGGCGCGGTAGGCGGCGTAGGTTTTGTCGTCCGGGAACGGATACACTCCCCCGTCGTTTTTGGGATACGGGTAAAAGTAGTCGTCGAGGTGGATCCCCGCGATGTCGTAGCGTTTCACAAGGTCGCGGACCACGTTCACGATCTGGCGCTGGACCGGCGGAGCTCCGGGGTCCATCCAGAGCACATTCCCAACCCGGTAGGCGAATTGGGGGAATTTTTTGCTGATGTGGTTTTCCGAGCGAGGCTGGGAGGCATTGGCGGCGGCGCGGTAGGGGTTGAGCCAGGCATGGACGGCGATGCCACGTTTCTTGGCCTCGGCGATGAAGAAGGCGAGCGGATCGTAGCCCGGCGAACGGCCCTGGGTGCCGGTGAGGTACCGGCTCCACGGCTCGATCTCCGAGGAATACAAGGCGTCACTCTCGGGACGGACCTGCAGGAGCACGGCGTTGAGCCCCGCGGCCTTGGCGGCATCCAGAAGACGCACGGCTTTGGCTTTCTGTGTTTCCGCGGGCAGTCCGGAATCGGATGGAAAGTTGATGTTGTAAACGGACGAGATCCAGGCGCCGCGGAATTCGGCCCGGACGGATCCGGAAAGGGCAATGGCCAGCAGGAGGCAGAGGAGGTTTTTCATGGGAAAATTCAATAGATGAAGGATTCGGGCGGGGGGTCGGTCTCTTTCACGGAGTCCGCGATGATCAGGGCGCTGCGCTTTCCGGCTTCCACGGGGAAGGCCACTTTGCCGGTCACTTTCAGCCATGTCATTTCCGGAAAAGTGTCTTTCGATTGGACGGCCACCGCCACCGGGCGGGCGTCAGCGGCGCAGCACATCACGAAGAGACGGACGAGGTTGAAGCGGTCCCCGTTCGGATTCCCGATCCGTGCCGGCATGAACTGCCCGATGATCTCGACTTCCTTGTTCTCAAAATCCTCCCGCATGGTCGGCTCGGCGGCGGCGTAGAGCAAATCGACCGTTTCGACCTTGATCTGGCCTTTGTCGTTTTTCGCCAGATAAGCGGCGGGATCCATCATGGTGCCTTCGCCCACCGAGCCGTCGGCCCGGGGAAGCGGCGGTTCTTCCGGTGGAAAAAAAGCCGGGAGTTCGTCGATGTTTTCCACCAGCCCGCGGTTCATGACCGCTGTGGCACCAAATTCCCCCGGCGAGATCCCCGCAGCGACGATCAGGGGCACCGTGAGAATGAAAAAGGACAGGATCACTCCTCCGGGAGAACGCTTTT
Organism: uncultured Chthoniobacter sp.; assembly: GCA_964585615.1. GTDB lineage: Bacteria > Verrucomicrobiota > Verrucomicrobiia > Chthoniobacterales > Terrimicrobiaceae > QYQL01. The sequence goes on from CAZPEN010000015.1 coordinate 82,455, forward strand.
CTCCACAGCTTCCATCGGTCTCCGGAAGGAAGAGAATGCCGGCGGAGAGAGTCACCAGGACGATTCCCGAGAGAAGCGTCCCGAAATGGAACGCCGGATGCAGGTAGGAAGACACTCTCCCGGAAAAGAAAAAATACGAGAAGAGGATCCCCCAGACCATGAGGGTGGCGGATGTGAGAAATCTGGTGAGCGTCGTGTTCACAGATTGAGAACGGACAATCGCATGCAAAGCAGTCCGATCAAAAGGAAAAGTCCCACGGCCAGGCCGAGGACGAACCGTTTTTTGAAAACCGCGCTGTAGATGAACAGAAGCTTCAGATCCATCACCGGTCCGAAAACCATGAAGGCCAGCTTCGCAATCCCGGGAAAAGCGACAAACGTCGCCGCGATGAATGCGTCCGACGTGCTGCAAAGCGAGAGAATCCCGGCGAGACCCATCAGGGAAGCGACGGCCATCCCGTTGTTGAGCGCGAGCGGCAGGATCAACTCCTGGTTCACCGCCGTGCTGAACACCGAGGCCACCGCGACCCCGGCCACAAAATAGACGCTCACATCCAGAAAGTCCTTCACCCCCACGTTCATGGCAGCAATCAGGCGGCGGCCAAGCGGTCCCTGTCCGCCGCATCCCCCGGTTTCCCCGGAGAGTGCCACCGAGGCCAGCACGCTCCGCTTGAGGACGGCCCCGATCGGGAGGTTCAGCACCGCGAGCCCTCCGATGACGGCGACCAGGTAGGAGAGCCCTAGGCGCAGCACGGTGAACTCCACCGCTCCCTGGCCCCGGAAGGCTGCCCAGGTGCTCAATACCACGATCGGATTCACCACCGGGGCGGCCAGCATGTAGGCCATGGCATTCGACACCGGAAGCCCTTTCGCAATCAAGCGCCGGATCACCGGCACGATCCCGCACTCGCACATCGGAAAAATCAGTCCCATCCCCGCACTCACGCAAATCCCGAGAAACGCATTTCGCGGGAGAAACCGCGTCATCATTTTCGCGGGCAGAAACTGGTCGATCAACCCGGAAAGAAGCGTTCCCAGCAGGATGAACGGGATTCCCTCCAACAGGACGCTCAAAAACGCAAACGCGAAATCCTGCGGGCTGAACGTGAACCAATTCATCCTAAGCCAGCAGAAGGGTTGGCCACAGATCCCCACAGACAGAAGGACAAACAACAGGAATGGAGATTCCGAGCCCTTCCCCTGTGAGGTGCGGGGATGAATATTGCGCAACAGGGGTCCGGCAAGTTGATAATCTGTGACAATCTGCGTTCATCTGCGGCTTCTGATTCATCGCCGGAAACTTCTACATGCCCCGCGCCGGGACGCAACCCCGGGAGGAGACAAAAAGGAATTTTCCGCCTCAGGCCGGGCCCGGGAAGCTGTCCACAAACTGGATCTTGAGATCCGGGAACGAGGAGACCACCTGGACTTTGTAATCCGGCAGGGAATCCACAATCTGCCACTTCCCGGGCTTGTCGGGGAAGGAATCCACGACCTGCACCTTGAGGTCGGGAAAACTCTCCACAACCTGCACCTTGAAATCGGGGAAGCTCGTGACGAATTGGATCTTCCCGTAGACTTGGGACGAGTCGGGTTTCGAGCCTTCCGCAAGGGCGGTGGCCGGGATGGCGGCAAGGGCGGTGAGGAAATTCCGTCGGTTCATGGCAGTGTTTCTGCGGTATTGATGGCATCAATCAGCAACCGAATCGAGCCAAAATCGCGTTTGTGGGGAGTGAGCACGATCCGGGGGAAGTGGGCCGAGTGGTGGTCGTCCTTTTCCTCGGGCAACGGAGGCGTCTGGACGATTCGGTCCACGGCCAGGAGCGTGTCGAACCGGGTGTTCAGGTCTTCCAGAGCCGCAGGAGTCAGTTTTTTCAGGATCCGCACGACCATTTTTTCCCTCACCCAGCGGTAGGATTGGAAATTTTTGTAGAACTGGGTGATGACGTTCACCGCATCATCGGCGTCGTGGGTGATGTGGAAGAGATGGAAATCCGTCGGAGAAACGAGGCCGTGGGCGAGCAGGTCGTTCAGAATGAACCTCCGCCAGGTTTCCCAGTAATGGCCGTTCTGGCGGTCGAGCATGATCACCGGCACGATCGGCATCTTGCCGGTCTGCATGAGGGTGAGGATCTCGCATCCTTCGTCATGGGTTCCGAAACCGCCGGGCAGCAGCACAAAAGCATGGGTTTCCTTCGCAAAATTCAGCTTCCGGGTGAAAAAGTAGTTGAAGTTGATGAGCTTCGGATCTCCGTGGATTGTTTCGTTGGCGCGTTGCTCGAAAGGAAGGCGGATGTTGAGCCCGAAACTCTTCTCGGCCCCCGCCCCTTCCTGGGCCGCTCCCATGATGCCGTCGCCGCCGCCGGTGATCACCATGTAGTCCCGGGCCACGATTTTTTGCGCGAACGACTTGGCAAGCCGGTATTCTTCCTCCTCCGGTTTCGTGCGTGCGCTTCCGAAGACGGCGACTTTCCGGATGCCCTGGTATTTGGAAAAAACCCGCGCGGCGTAACGCATCTCGCGCAGAGCCCGGCTCATGAGCTTGAGTTCGGCAATCCCGGCATGATCGCGCCCCAGTTTGAGCGAGGTTTCCACCAGATCGGCCACCAACTCCGCCGCCCGTCCACCCGCCACTTCCTCCGCAAGCGCGGTGATGCGGGGATCTTTCTCTCGTTCTTTCATAAACAGAACCGGGAGATTAACCCAAGTTCGGCCGTTTGAAAGTGCCGATATTGCGCCGGCCCGGGGAGGGGTTCGCGCCCGTCAATCCCTCCACTTCTGCTTTTTGGCGATGGTGCTCGGGTTGATGTATTCGCCGATCTGCTTCCCTGTGGAATCAAAAACCCTGAACCAAAGACCGGCGACCCGGTCCTTGCTGCGGGCGGAGGCGCCGCTTTTGAAATGCCATCCCGCATCCAGGGCCCCCTTTTCCAGCTTGATCGCTTCGGTCTGGAACTCCACCGGCTTGTTGGTGAGCAGGCTCGGGAAGACGTGGGAACCCGTCCCCACCTTGATCTCCGGCTCCGCCGTGCTGCCCAACTCCGACACTTCGTAAAAAATGTTGTATTTGACCGTGATGTCCGTGAGTTCCCTGAACGCCCGGCTGGTCACCTTCACGCTGTAGGCGATCTCCTTGGATTCCTTGGTCATGTTGGCTTTGCTCTTTTCCATGGAGGCTTCCAGATCCGTTCGTGTTGGGAGGATCTGGACATCGTCAAGCGCAGGGGCCGGGGATGCCATGCAGGCCATGAGACAGGCAAAAAGGAAAATGGAACGTCGCATAGAACGTTCGTTTATCCCGTTTCGCCGCCGCCTGTCCAGCACGATGTGCCGCCGGGGAATTCGGAAAGGCTGTTTTTCCTTTTCACGGCGGTTGCCACAAATGCGGTCTTGGGGTATGGAACCCCGACACAAACGTCCCATGAAATCCCCAAAACGCGGCGCGGCCGCGGCAGAATCCCCCGTCGTTGGAAAAAAACTTCTCGTGGCAAACCGCAGCGAGATTGCGATCCGTGTCTTCCGGGCGGCGACGGAACTCGGAATGCACACCGTTGCCATCTATGCTCAGGAGGACCGGCTCTCGATGCACCGTTTCAAGGCGGACGAGGCTTACGCGGTGGGCGAGGGCAAGGGCCCGGTCGGGGCCTATCTGGACATCGCGGGGATCGTCGGTCTCGCGAAGGAACGCGGGGTGGACATGATCCATCCGGGCTACGGATTCCTTTCCGAGAATGCCGGGTTTGCGCGGGCGTGCGAGGAGGCGGGCATCACTTTTGTCGGCCCCCGGGCGGAGCTTTTGGAAAGAATGGGCGACAAGACCGCCGCCCGGGCGCTGGCCCAGAAGTTGAAGGTGCCCACGCTGCCGGGGACGGAAGACCCGGTTGTGGACCGGGCGGCAGCGATCAAGATCGCCAGGAGCATCGGTTTCCCTCTCATCATCAAGGCGGCTTTCGGCGGAGGCGGGCGCGGGATGCGCGTGGTTCTCAAGGAAGCCGATCTCGCTTCCCTGCTGGACGAGGCGCAAGGCGAGGCGGGCCGCGCCTTTGGAAATCCGGCGGTGTTCCTCGAAAAATACATCCCCCGGGCAAAACATCTCGAAGTGCAAATCCTCGGTGACAACCACGGGCGGGTCCTGCATTTGCACGAGCGCGATTGCTCGGTCCAGCGGCGCCACCAGAAAGTGGTCGAGGTCGCGCCTTCAATCGGGCTCCGGGACTCGATCCGTCGTGAACTGTGCGACGCCGCGGTCCGTATCGCGGAGGGCATCGGTTACAACAATGCCGGAACGATCGAGTTCCTCTACGATCTTGACCGCGAGGAATGGTTCTTCATCGAGATGAACCCCCGCATCCAGGTCGAACACACGGTGACCGAGCAGATCACGGGCATTGACCTCGTGCGCTCGCAAATCCTCGTCGCCGCGGGGGCGTCCCTGCACGGACCGGAACTGGCGTTGCCCGCGCAGGCGGACATCCCGCGCAACGGTTTTGCCGTCCAGTGCCGGGTCACCACGGAGGACCCCGCCAACAAGTTCACGCCGAATTACGGCAAGCTCATCACCTACCGCAGCGCCGCCGGTTTCGGCATCCGCCTCGATTCCGGCATGGGAACCACGGGAAGCGTCATCACGCCGTTCTACGATTCCCTGCTCGTGAAGATCACCGCCTCCGGGCAGACCTTCCCGATGGCTCTCCAGCGGATGCAGCGGGCACTCCGCGAGTTCCGCATCCGGGGGGTGAAAACCAACATTCCGTTTCTGGAAAATGTCATCCACCACGGGACGTTTTCCAGCGGTGCGGCCACGACGACCCTCATCGACACCACCCCCGCGCTCTTCGACTTCAAGCCCCGCAAAGACCGCGCGACGAGGCTTCTGGCGTTCCTTGCGGATGTCATCGTCAACGGCAATCCGCAGGCAAAGGGCCACAGGATCGCGGCCCCGTTGACCGCCGCACCGCGGCCGGAATACGATCACCGCACGCTCCCGCCCGACGGCACCCGCCAGCTCCTGCTCCGGCTCGGAGCGGAAAAATTTGCGGAATGGACGCGTTCCCAAAAGCGGCTGCTCTTCACCGACACGACGTTCCGCGATGCCCACCAGTCGCTGCTTGCCACACGGGTGCGAACCTACGACATGCTGGCCGTGGCCGGGGCCGTGGCGCACCGCACGCCGGAGCTTTTCAGCCTGGAAATGTGGGGCGGCGCGACATTCGACTCGGCGATGCGGTTCCTGAAGGAAGATCCCTGGGAACGCCTTCGCGAGCTTCGCAAGCGGGTTCCCAACATCTGCTTCCAGATGCTGCTGCGCGGGTCGAACGCGGTGGGGTATTCGAACTATCCGCCGAATGTGGTGAAGGGTTTTGTGAAACATGCCGCCGGGGCAGGGATGGACATCTTCCGGATATTCGACTCCCTCAACGACCTGCCAAACATGCGGGCGGCGATGGAGGCGGTGCGGGGAACTCCCGCTGTCTGCGAAGGGACGCTTTGCTACACGGGTGACATCCTCGATCCGAAGCGCACGAAATATTCGCTGAAGTATTACATCACCCTGGCGAAGGAACTTGAAAAGATGGGAGCCCATATCCTGGCCGTGAAGGACATGGCCGGGCTCTGCCGTCCGTTTGCCGCCCGGGCCCTCATCAAGGCGCTGCGTGCCGAGGTCGGAATGCCGGTTCATTTCCACACCCACGACACCAGCGGGGTGAATGCGGCCTCCGTGCTGCTCGCCGCGGAATCCGGTGCGGATGTCGTGGATGCCGCGATTTCCTCGATGTCCGGCTCGACCTCGCAGCCGAATCTCAACAGCCTCGTCGCCGCGCTTCAGAATACTCCGCGCGCCAGCGGGCTCGACATCGGCTCGCTCGACGAATTTGCCGACTACTGGGAACAGGTGCGGACGTTTTACTCCCCCTTCGACACCGCGCCGCGCACCGGCAGCGCCGAAGTCTACCTCCACGAGATGCCCGGCGGGCAGTTCACCAATCTTAAGGAACAGGCCGCCAGCATGGGGCTGGCCCACCGCTGGCCGGAGATCGCCCGGTGTTACGCCGAGGTCAATGCCCTGTTCGGAGACATCGTCAAGGTCACGCCCTCCAGCAAGGTTGTCGGGGACATGGCGCTCTTCCTCTTCACCCGCGGGATCCGCCCGGCGGATGTGGTGAATCTCGAACCCGGCACACCGTTCCCGGAATCCGTGAAGGACATGCTTGCCGGCGGCCTCGGCAAACCGATGGGGGGCTGGCCGCGCCAGGTTGTCGAAGCCGTGCTCGGAAAAGTGCAAACCAAATCTTCCCGTGCGCCGAAAGTCGACCTCGCCGCCGTCCGCACGGAACTTGCCGCAAAGCTCAAGCATGATCCCACGGATGACGAACTTTTCAGCCACCTCATGTACCCCGAGGTTTTCGCCGAATTCTCGAAGTTTGCCCGTGACTTTGGCGATGTGAGCGTCCTGCCGACACCGGCCTTCTTCTACGGCCTCAGGCCCGGCGAGGAAATCACAGTGGACATCGAGGAAGGGAAAACCCTTTTCATCAAACTCATCAACATCGGCGCGGCGGACAAGGACGGACGCCGGATCATTTCCTTCGAGCTGAACGGAATGCCCCGCGAAGCCACGGCTGTGGACAAAACCGTCCAGACCCACACCAAGGCCCGCCCGAAAGCCAGTGCTTCCAATCCCCTGGAAGTCGGAGCCCCCATCCCCGGTATGATCACTTCCGTCGGACCCGGCAACGGAGCCCGCGTCGCAAAGGGCGACAAGCTTCTCACGCTCGAAGCCATGAAAATGCAAACCACCCTCTATGCTCCGGCAAACGGCGTCGTCGAGGAACTCCTCGTCGGAGTCGGTGATGCCGTGGACGGAGGGGACCTTCTCGTGCGTCTCCGCGGCTGAACGACCCGTTGATCCACGCGTCCAAAAGCTCATAATCCCAGGAAGCCAGGCGCGACGCTGCTGGTGGGCCGGTATTGGCGGTTTTCTATTAACTCGGCGACTCCCCCTTTGCGGAAAGCCTTGAGGTATTTGGTCATGGTGTCGTCGGAGATGTTGAGTGCGGCAGCGATATGACCGTGAGGCATATCAAGATCGTGAAGGCGAATGGCCAGGAGCCTGATTTTGGCGCGTTCGGTGGTCGCCGGATCATCAATGGCTTCGGCGATCTCGTCTCGCTGGATAACGGAGAGGTTAAGTTTGATCATTGCGACATTCCTTGCAGCATTAGCCGTGTCATATTGCTAATACTTAGCGTTTTAGCATCTGGACTTTTCCGATTTTATGATGCCGGGGAGTATATCAGGTGTGCGCCATGAAAATGGAAACCCACACCGGCCCAGCTATTTCAACACCTCGCAGGGAGCCTTTGCCCGATTGAAAGCCGATGGTTCCGCCAACCACGCTCCCTCCACTCAGAGCCTCAGTGTGACGGTTACTGCCAATCAATTCTCCGAAATTCCTCTTGCGGGATCGGATCCCGACGGAGATGCGGTGACGACGGTTATCCTGACCAATCCCAGCCATGGACAGTTGCGCTGGAACGGGAACCAGGTCCTTTACATGCCGACCGCCGGCTATACGGGAAGTGATTCTTTGCGCTATGCCATGAGCGATGGACTGCTGACAGGCACTCCCGAGACTGTCAACATCACCGTCAACCCGGCCAGCAACATTCTGGAGTGGGAGTTTGGATCTCCCGCAACAAATGTTCCCCAGGACCTGAACAGCACGGCAAATGCGGTGGGAATTTTGCCGGGTTCGGTGGTTGCAGGGGCATATTCCTCGGTGAGCATGGTCAATCTTTTTCAAGATGATGCGATTGCAATGGTTGGACTCCCCATTGGTGCGCTGAATTCCACGGCCTATTTGGAGTGGACAGTCGCGCCTTCCACCAACCGTGAGTTCAGCCTGGATCGCCTGTCCTTTGGTGTCTGGAACTACGATCCCAGTCGACCGGTCGCCTTTCAACTGCGCTGGAGCGAAGACGGGTTTGCCACTTCCCAAACTCTCCCTGTGGGTTCGTCGACCGAGTTTGGCTATGTGGGAAACTATTATGGGCCGAGCACGGGAAAGCCGTTTGGCGTGACGCTGTCCGGTGTTTCCGCGCTGCAAAACCGTACCCGCCCGGTCGCATGCCGGTTGTATTATTGGCATCCCACCGCCGGTTTTTCCAGTTACACCGGCATTGGAAAACTCGGGACCACACAGTCGGATCTCATCGTTTCCGGAACCGTCGTTCCTCTCCGTTTTGAGACTTGGGCTTCGGAGTTGTCCTGGAACGGACAGGACAGTTCCCCGGAGGTGGACCCAGATGGTGACCGGATTTCCAACCGGATGGAATTTCTGCTCGGTCGCAATCCGGTGTCGGCGGATCTTCCCTACAGCCAACTGGCGGTTGCCGGAGACGGTCAGGGCAACAACTGCCTGACGCTGGACTATCGTCGGAGATCCGTGGTCAACGGTCCCATCGTTCAAACCAGCACGGATTTGACGCAGTGGACAAATCGCACCGTGGATGGAAATCAACTTGTTGAAGAAATTGTGAACGCAAATCCATTGGGGGACGGAACGGTCGAGGATGTTCGCCTCAAGTTCCTTTTGACGCCAAGCAACAGCAAAGAATTCCTCCGTCTGGTCGCGCCGTAAGTTTTTTAACCCGGCTCAGATCTGCCGCAGCCAGCGGCGGTATTTCAGCGGGGTCGATTTGAGCGCACGGCGGAAGGCCCGGTGGAACTGGGCGGTTGTTTCATAGCCGCAGGCCATGGCGATTTCCGTGACCGGACGCGAAGTGAGGCGCAGTTCGCGCTCAGCGTATTTCATGCGAATCTTTTCGATGAGAGCTGTCGGCGTCTGCCCGCACACCGTGCGACAGACTCTTGCCACGTGCTCTGGTGAACGTCCTGCACATGCGACAAATCCGGATACGCCCCTTGAAAATACCTCGGTTTCGTGCGCTTTGATCCAGGCATCCGCCAGCCAGTCCGGGGCATTTGTCGGCAATCCGTCCGGGCGGGTGGGCTCCAGAAGCCTGAGCAGATCCAGAAGAAAGCCCTCGAGGTGGAAGGAGTCATTTCGCGCGGATGCCAGATTTTCGGCAAGCAAGGCCAGATGGGACAACGCCACTTCGGAGAGATGGCGGCTTGCGGGCATCGGGCCCGGGCATGCCAGGAGATTCCCCGCCCGTCCGGGATGGCGTTCGCACAGGGATTTAACGACCGATGGCTCGCGCTCAACATTGCTCATGATGAAACGGTTCCGCGCAATAGCCGAAAGTTGATGGACATCTCCCGGGCGGACACAGACAAGATCTCCGGTCTGGAGCGTTTCCCCCGTGCCATTTATGTGGTGCATGCAGCTCCCCTGATCAATCCAAAAGACTTCGGGATAATCATGGGAGTGAAGAGGGAGAAGGCGCCCTCTTTCACAGGAAATCCGAATGAAGCGACAGGCTTCGCCCTCTCGCGTTCTCATTTTCCATCGCAGACGAAGCATTAATCCGAAATATCAAATTATGATATAAAAAAGTCAATAATGGAGATGTGTTTGCATGATGAAGATGTAAAATCGCGAAATGAAAATTCTGTTTATCGGAGGTACCGGGATCATCAGCACGGCCAGCACGAAATTGGCCGGTGAGCGCGGGATGGAAGTGTTTCTTCTGAACCGGGGCCGTGCGGGAAGACTTCCCGACGGGGTTCAATCGTTGACGGCCGATATCAATGATGCAAAGGCGGTGGCGCGTGTGTTGGAAGGACATTCCTTCGATGCCGTGGTCAATTGGATCGCATTTTCCAAGAAGGATGTGGAGCGGGACATCGCTCTTTTCCGCGGCAAAACACGCCAGTATATTTACATCAGTTCGGCCAGTGTTTACCAAAAGCCGCCGGCGTCTCACCTGATTCGCGAGGACACTCCCCTTGGCAATCCGTTTTGGGATTACTCACAGAACAAGATCGCCGGGGAAGACGCCCTGCGCCGGGCCGTGCGTGACGGGGGATTTCCCGGGGTGATTGTTCGTCCGTCGCTTACCTATGGTGACACCCTGGTTCCTCTTGTCATCAACAGTTGGAACAAGTCCTACACGGTCATCGACAGGATGCGCCGGGGCGAAAAGGTGATCGTTCCCGGGGACGGCACGTCCCTTTGGACAATCACCCACAATTCTGATTTTGCCAAAGGTCTGGTCGGACTTCTCGGTCGTGAAGATGTCATCGGAGAAGCGTTTCATATCACATCGGACGAAGTGCTTTCCTGGGACCGGATTTACACGATCGCGGCGGAAGCGGTCGGCGTCGAACCGAAAATTGTTCACCTTCCCTCCGACTTCATCGCCCTTTGCCAGCCCTGGGAGAAAGGCAGTCTCCACGGAGACAAATCCCCGAGTACGATTTTCGACAACAGCAAAATCAAAAAATTCGTTCCCGAATTTTGTGCGACGACCACATGGAGTGAGGGGCTGCGGCAAACGCTGCGGTGGTTCCATGAAGATCCGTCCCGCCAGCAGATCGACGATGCGGCCAATGCCGCCTATGACAAAATGATCGCTGCCTACGGACAGGGTGTCGCTGCTGCAGGAAAGGAATTCGCTTTATGAAAACACCCGTCAAACTCGGCATCATCGGCTGCGGCGATTTTCTTCGCTGGCAGGCATCCGGACTGAAATCCAGCAGGCTTGTGCAGGGTGGAGCACTCTTCGATCTCGACCGGAAACGTGCCGAAAATTTTGCGACGGACCTGGGTGGCAGGGTGGTTGACTCGGTTGAAGAGATTTTTCAGGATCCATCCATCGGGATGGTGGCGCTCTTCGTTCCGCTCTAGTATCCTGTCAGACAAGTCATTGACATAAACAAGGAGAGGGGGTAGGCTCCTCGCATGTCAATTCGAGGACGCCCTGTCATCCGGATCCTTCTCAGT